>JBEBSD010000019.1:0-86336 GCA_040394475.1 Telluribacter humicola
TGGGCGACCAATTTAGTTATTTATTACGGTAGCCGACAAAAGCCGGTCCGAACTATTACCTAACACCTAATACCTAACACCTACAAACTTCCAGCATGACTTTACATTCATTTGAGAAACTATATGCCTTTACCCAAAACGTCTTTATAGCGATAGGGTGTGAGGAGGCCGCCGCCGGGCTGGCCGCACAAGTGCTGCTCAATGCGGATCTGAGAGGGATCGATTCACATGGGATTGCACGATTGCCCGGGTATGTGCGATTGTATGACCACGGGCGCCTGAACCCGCGTCCTGACATCCGCGTCGTGCACGAAACGCCGAGTACGGCGGTCGTTGACGGGGACAGGGGCCTAGGATTGGTCGTTGCGCCCCGCGCGATGGAAATTGCGATGGAAAAAGCGGAGAAAGTGGGATCCGGATGGGTGGCGGTCCGTAATTCCAATCATTTTGGAATTGCCGGCCATCATGCCAT
The DNA here is from genome assembly GCA_040394475.1 of Telluribacter humicola. GTDB lineage: Bacteria > Bacteroidota > Bacteroidia > Cytophagales > Spirosomataceae > JBEBSD01. Next base: position 473 of record JBEBSD010000019.1, read on the forward strand.
GATGGCCCTTGAGAAAGATATGATCGGATGGACCATGACCCATGCCGCGCCTTTGGTGACCCCGACGTTTTCCATGGAGAAAATGCTCGGGACCAACCCGCTGGCGGTAGCGGTGCCGGCCGATGAGGAACCGCCCTTTGTTGCTGATTTCGCGTCTACTGCGGTAGCCTATGGGAAGTTCGAAATTTTGCAGCGGAAGGGATTGCCGGCGCCGTTGGGATGGGCGCAGGATGCGTCCGGAAATCCTACTACCGATTCGAATGCCGTCAGGAATGGAGGCGGATTATTGCCGTTGGGCACAGACCGCACCCATGGCAGTCATAAGGGCTATGGCCTTGGCGCCATCGTTGACATTTTTTCGGGAGTATTGTCAGGAGCCAACTACGGTCCCTGGGTGCCTCCCTTCGCCACGGCCGGTTTTATGGCGGCAGGGGAAGGCGTCGGGGTCGGGACCGGACATTTTCTGGGCGCAATGCGTATCGACGGGTTTCGGCCGGCAGCGGAGTTCAAGACGCATATGGACAACTGGATCCGCAGGTTCCGCAGCGCCCAGGCAGTGCCGGGGGAAAAGGTGCTGATCCCGGGGGATCCTGAACGCGAGACGGAAGCGATCCGGCGGAAGGAGGGGATTCCGCTGATAGCGCCCGTTGCACTGCAGCTGCAGGAGCTGGCCGGACGCTTTGCCATAGCCTTTTGAAAGCGCCTGCCGATAAGTATATTTTTCAAAGCAGGGACCTGTTTCCGGTTAAATCTGGTTTTTTTACGAACTTTGGCATAAATCCTAAAAGGGGTAAACTACCTGTCGTTCAACTACTATGTCGCGTAATTTCAAAATAGGACTTTTTCTCACACTGGCCATCCTGACCGTCACATTTACCTTTTATTTCTGGCAAATGTTCCGGACACCCAACCTTCAGGTAGGGAAAACCGAAAGTTTCGTACTGTATATCCCCAAAGGGGCTTCGTATAAGACGGTGACAGATACCCTGAAAAAGTACGGGGTCGTCAACGATCCGGTTACTTTTGCATTCCTCGCCAAAATCAAAAAGTACCAGGAAAATGTGAAACCCGGGCGGTACCTGATCCGCGCCGAAGCCACCAATAACGAGGTAGTCAGCAAATTGCTGGAAGGGAAACAGGACCCTGTCCGGCTTACTTTCAATAACCTCCGGCTAAAGGATAACCTGGTAGCCCGCATCGGGCAACGGTTTGAGTTTGGGAGTGAGGCACTCGGAGAGGCGCTGGGAAATCCTGCGGTGTGCCTTAAATACGGGTTTGATACCCTGAATATTGTGAGTATGTTTATTCCGAATACGTATGATATTTACTGGGATACCGATGTCGTCAAGTTCCTGGACAGGATGCACAGCGAATACAAGCGTTTCTGGAATGAGGAACGGCTGGCCCGGGCCGACACGATCGGTCTTACGCCTCAGCAGGTGTCCGTTCTGGCGTCAATTGTAGAAGAAGAGCAGGCAAAAAAAGCCGATGAGCGGCCGCGGGTTGCCGGGCTGTACCTGAACCGTCTCCGGGAAGACATGCCGTTACAGGCGGATCCCACCATCAAGTTTGCCCTCGGCGATTTCAGTATCAAGCGGATTTTACATCACCAGCTGCTGATCGATTCCCCCTATAACACTTATCGGAACAGCGGCCTGCCGCCGGGCCCGATCCGCGTCCCTGATATCCAGTCGCTGGATGCGGTATTGTATCCCGAACAGCATAACTTTACCTATATGTGTGCAAAAGCCGATTTTTCCGGCTACCATGCATTTGCAGACAACTACCGTGATCACCTGTTGAATGCACAATTGTATCAGAACGCCTTGAACCGCCTGAACATCAGGAAGTAAGAAACGAGGGAAGGTCGCCCGGATTTTTTTAGAAGTAGTTCCAACGGTTCGCCGCCGGAAAGTATCTTATGAGAAAATGCTTTTAATTGATCGGCACCATGAAAAAAATACTGCTTGCAGGCCTGCTCACCGTTGCGGTGATGGGGTGTAAAAATGATAACCTTTCGGATCAGGGACCTTTGAATGCTTTTGAAGCGCGGTATTCCCAATCCACGGAAGTTCCGGCGACCAATAACCTGCTGCGGTTGAAGCTGACGGAACTGAATGATTCCAGATGCCCCAAAAATGTGGTTTGCATTCAAATGGGTTGGGTTGACCTGGTGTTTGAAGTAACGGACGGCGTGAATACCATTAAACTGCCGGTTGTGTTCTATGGCTCGAAAACAAAGGATAAAGAGACCAGGTTTGGGTTGGGCGCCAATACCTATGGCCTGACGCTCCATGAAATCTTACCCTATCCCGAGACCGGGAACAAACCGAAACTGGATGCGTATAAAATTTCGCTCTCCGTCAAAAAGCTTTAATGCCCTCTGATGGCTTTGACCAGCTCCAGGCATTCCTTTATCTGACGGCTGATCTGGTCGAATTGCCGGGCCTCGATCAGGTCGGAAGGGAAAAGGTTGGATCCTAATCCGACGGCAAATGCTCCGGCGCCGAACCATTCGCTCAGGCTTTCCCGGGTAGGCTTTACACCGCCCGTTACCACTACTTTGACATCGGACATCGGGCCTTTTATAGCTTTGATGAATTTAGACCCCACTACATCGCCCGGGAATAATTTAACCACATCAGCTCCGGCAATCCGGGCATTGTAGATTTCGGTAAGGGTGGAAACTCCCGGGAACCAGGGAATGCCCGCACGGTTACAGGAGGCCCCTACTGCCGCGTTAAAAATAGGCTGAACAATAAAGTCGGCGCCGGCTTCAATGAATTTTTCGGCTGTGGTCACGTCGTACACGGTTCCGATCCCGAGTGATAAACCGGGTAATTCCTGCCGTACGAAAGCGATCAGCCCTTCGAAAACTTCATACGCTTTTTCCCCTCTGTTGGTAAATTCAAAAACACGGCTGCCGCCTTCATAGCTGGCGCGGACGACAGATTTGGCAGTTTCCAGATCAGCACTGTAGAAAAGCGGCAGGATGCCGTCTTCTTCGAGCTTGGTTAAAATGGCTTGTGACATATTGGATGTTAATGGTTGCTGTGATGGGCTGGGGACGAGCGCTGCCTTAACGACGACTAATCAGGCGACTTTCCCTGATGAGCGGATCAGCCAACGATTATTTCCGACAGACTTTCCCGCTGCAGATAGCGTTGTGCCATCTGCAGGATCGCTGCCGGCTGTACCGCCCTGACCTGTCGGATGTAATTTTGGTAATAATCAGCCGGAAGCTGATTGAGAACCACCGCGCGCTGGCGGTCGGCTATTTCGAAAGCGGTGCTGAGAGAGCCCGCAAATTCACCGCACATGACATTTTTAACCAATTCCAGTTCTGTTGCTGAAACGGGTTCTTCCCGGAGCCTGGCGATTTCTTTATAGATTTCATCGAGTGTCTGAGCCGTGAATTCCTTTTTGACATCCGTACCGATCATAAAATAACCCTGATGCCGCATCACCGGCAAGTAAGAGCTGATACCATAGGTGAGTCCTTTTTCTTCCCGGATGTTCTTCATCAGCCGGGAGCCGAAATAACCGCCCAGTAGTTCATTCGTCACCAGCATCGGGAAATAATCGGGATGCAGGCGGGAGAACATTTCCCGGCCGATACGGATCGATGCCTGGATACTGTCAGGTTTGACCACTTGCTCGTGAACGGGCTGACCGACAACCGAGGTGTCTGCCGCAGCTGCAGGGGAAGCTCCGTTGGTGTAGGGTTGCTGCCCCAGATGCCTATTGACCAGTGCAATTTCTGTATCCGTGATCTTTCCGGAGAGAAACACATGATAACCTGTAGCCCGGATATGGCGCTGGTAATACTGTTGTCCGTCTTCCCGCTGAATTGCCTCCAGGTCAGCCTCCTGCTGAAAATAGCCGTAAGTAGATTGTTTTCCGAAAATAGCCGCCTTTAAGCGGGAGCTCGCTACCCAGGCATTCTGTTCCTGGTTTACCCGCAGCTGCTGCAAGGTGATGTTACGGAGATCCTCCCATTCTTTTTCGGGAAAGGAGGCATTCGCAAGAATATCGGTCAGAACCGGCAGAATGTCGGGTAAAAAACGGGACAGGCAGTAGATCACCACTCCCAGGTGATCGGAGGTATGGGTCCATTCGGTAAAGGCGCCATAGTTGTCAAACGCCTCACTGATCGCTCCGGCGGTTTGACGGAGCGTCCCTTCGGGTAGCATTTTGACTGCAAAAAATGAGGAAAGCGGCGCCCGGGGATCCCATGTTGCCGGGTAGAATAAACATTCAAGTCGCACGACTTCCTGATCGCCTACATTGATAAAATGCAGCGGGATCCCGTTATCCAGCCGGACCTGTTGCGGGGAAGGAATGGTTACGGAATGTATTTGCTGGTATTCGGGAGCGAGAGCGCGATCGGGTGTCATAGGAGGCATGCCTTACAAAAAGGCGAATGACGGCCGTGCGTCATTCGCCTTTCAGAGAAAAAATGAATGTGTTACTCTTCAATCATGTCGGTCGCTTTTTGAAGGGCGATCCCGATGGTCAACCGCCAGGTTTGTGCAAGGGGGCTGCCGTTGCGCAAGGGGATCAGGTAGGCGAAATCGACGTTGTATTTTTGTTGAAAACGGGCGCCAAGACCAGCGGTAAAGTTACTGTGTCCTGCTTTATTCTGGCTTTGTCCCTGGTAACCGACCCGGGCAGCGAATACATTGTTGTACCAGTATTCCAGACCAGTGGAGAGTACGACTTCATTCAGCTCTTCACTGAACCCGTCCGGGGCATCGGAAAAAGAACCGAAGACACCTGGCATAAGGCCCAGGCCGCTGATGTCCCGGCCGCTGATTACCCGGTATTGCGTGTTGCCATTGCTGTCCTGATAGGCCTCCTGGTGGGGAGGAGTGGGGACCATCAATTTGTTTACATCGAGCAGTACGTTGAATTTATGACGTCCGTCGCCGGAGAAACTGACACGTCCTCCCAGTTTTAAATTAGTAGGAATGAAGTAGTTGTCGCCTCCGTAAGTGATTTTACCCCCAAAGTTAGACATCATCAATCCAAGCCCGTAGGAAAATTCCCGGCCGCTTACTTCGTCTTTAAAGCCTTTGTTGTAGTAAAGGCTGATATCACCGGCCGCTGTATTGGCGGGTTTGATGGAGGAAGAAGCGCCGCTTCCGACATTGTTGCCGGCAAGGTTCGAATAAATCCACTTCAGGGTCAGTCCCATGGATAAATTAGGACTTAACTGCCGGCTGTAGGTCCCGGCGAGGGCAAGCTCTTTCGAGGTGTAAACCCCCTGAGAATTTCCCTGGGAATCGCGCAGGTCAATCTCCCCGTTATTGAAATACTGGAGACTTCCGGCAAGGGCCTGGCCCTTTTCCAGTTTTTTATAAACACTGAGATAACCGAGAAACATGTCATCTGTAATGTTACCCAGCCAGGGAGTGTAGGAGAGCGAAGCTCCGAAATCTTCCTCGACAAACGCGAGTTTGGCGGCGTTCCAGAAGGCTGCGCTCGCATCAGGTGTAGAGGCAACCCCCGCCTCGCCCAGGGCTGCATGCCGTGCATCAGGGGCAAAATTCAAAAAGGCGAGTGTTGATCCGCCGGGGATACGGCCGCTGGGCTGATCGGAGTTGTCAATTTGTGCATTCGCCGTGAAGAGGGTGGTGACGGAAAATAATACTACGAAGAAACGTTTCATATAAAGTTGGTTTGCGACTGGGCACTGATTCAGTGCAGAGCTAATTAGCGGATAAGCCTGCGCGAAATTAGTGTTATTATTAAATTTTTACAATTGTTTTTAATTGGTTTGACTAGTTACGAACAAGCTTGCCGGAAATTTTCCGTTCAGTGAGATCCTGTAAAGAACGTACAGTAAGTTCAAATAAGTATATCTGGAGTTCAGGTGTGGTGGTAAAGGGGGCGATGGTAAGGGTTTCTTCGATCGAACCGGGGCTGTTGTAATAGCGGTGGTCCGTCTCCTGCAGGAGTCGTCCGGTGCGCGCATAGAGCCTGAATTGCACGTCAATATCGTCGCCTTCCCGCGAATGCCCGATCCGGTACATGAGCTGGTCCTGAAAAGGATTGGGATAAACGATGGCGGTATGCACCGAAATTCCCAGACTCTTTCCAACCGTAAATAACAACAGCGCTTCGGTGCGGTTTCCGGCAACGTCGCATACTTGTATTTTCAGCTGATGGCTTCCCTGCGGGAGTACTTCCAGCGGCAGGGAAACCGTCCCTTTCCGGTAATCATCCGTTACAGCGGTATAATAGGCGCCGAGTGCGATCTCGAGGGTGTCATTGAGCAAAGCGGTCGGCGCACAGCCGCTCCCGGACAGGGAGATGCCGTTTTCATCGGAAAATTCTATTTTCAAAACCGGGGAAGAATTCACGGATTCTCCGTTCTGAAAAGACGGGTCGTTCAGATAGGCGTGGATCGCCGGCGGAATCCGGTCCTGAACCGGTGCGGACGGTACTCCTCCGGTCTGCAGGAGTAATTGCCCGGCAGCATCGCCGTCACCATCGGTTTCCCAGGCATAGATACTGACTTTGGAAGTTCCGGCGGCAGGATTGATGAAAGCGGGTACAACAAAGGTTACGGTAAACACGCCGTTCGTCACCGTCACTTCCCCTTCGAACAGCCGGTCCCGGAATTCGGAATAGGTAGCGGGAGCGCCTTCGGCACCGAGTGTCTGAAAGGTGACGGATTGGTCGAATACCGTTACGCGGGCTTTTCCGTTGAAGCGGGTCAGGATGGTCTCGCCATCCATAATGGCGCCGGATAACGTAACCGGCTGAAGGGCGCTGAGGGTATCGGGAAGTCCCTGCCAGCGAACAGGGTATTGCGGGAGAGCCAGGCGCATGGAGGGATCCCCCAGCAAAACAAAGTTGCGGTTTAAACTTCCGGAAAGACTCTTGTTTTTAGTCACTCGGATAATATCGCCCAGCCGGCCCGGCCAGCTGAGTAATGCGGTATAAAAAGCGCTGTTGAGTGAAAAATTGGTGCTGGCATACACCGGCCGCGTGGTGGTCATGGCGCCGATAGCAGCCCCTCGCGGACTGAGCAGCATCAGCTCCGCCCCTGAAACCAGCGCGGGATCGTCGTACCTTCCGAATTCACAGGTGGCGGTCAGGAGCAGTGGCATGTTGTTGTAGCCTCTGAGCGCTTGTATTTCGGATAGCGTCAGTACCTTTTCGGAGGTCCATCCCGATGCGTCTCCATGTCCGGTGAAATTGAGAACGAGTGTCCCGTCACGGACGGCATCCCTGATTTTTTTATTGACTTCCGGGACTTTGGGGTCCTCCGGAGCAAGGGGGAATTCGTCGAGAAATACCCTGGCGGGAACGAATCCCGGCTCCGTCAGGGTAGCCAGAAAGTCGGCATGTTCCTGGTGAATGTTGCCGTCGCCATTGTCGGCAACGAGCGTAATCCGGTTGCGCCAGTTGCCCCTGCCGGCAGGGGATGCGTACTGGATCAGCTTGTCCACAACAACCCGGGCCTCCTGGATGCTTTTAACGGGCAGCCGTCCTATTCCGATTTCCAGCAGGTGGTCGCCCGCGGGCGATTCCTCCCAGTTGCCTGTGCCGTCAGAGAGGAACCCGAAATAATCGTCTGAGGAATAGGTGTATACGGGGTGGAGTGATTCCCGGCTTTGATAGGTCGGAACCCAGGAAGCACGTTGCCCGGAAGATTGCGTGAGGGTTTTGTTGCGGAAATCATAGGTGGCGTCGCCGAATAACAAAAGGTACCGGAATTTCACGCTGTCCTGCCGGAAGAAAAACCGGCAAAGATCACGGATAGCGGAAATGTCCGGCTGGCCGGAGGCGAATTCGTTGTAGACCTCGTCGGTGGTGGCTACCAGTACGTCGAGACGATCATTTTCCGAACGGAATTGTGCCAGGCGTTCCGCTTCTGTTTTCCAGGCGGGGGCAGTGATAAGAAGCATGTCCGGTACCGGCTTTCCGCGGAGGTTTTGATTCCGTATTTTCCGGGCGCTGGCGGGCGGCAATGCTTCTGATGCCTGAAACCCGATGTACGTCTGCAATCCGCCGGCATGTTCGGCGCTAAACCGTGCCCTGGAACCACCCGCCTCGGAGGTCAGCGCGACGCGCTCGGGTTGCAGCGGGTTCGATACATGCCATAACTGGAATTCCGGAAAAACCCTGGTAAATTCATAGGTGGTAGCGGTAGGAGACGTTGAAAAAAAACGGTATACCGTGGAAGATTCATATTGCGTTAATTCGCGCCGGGTTTGCAGCCCGACGAAATTCTGGTAGCCGTAGGCGCCCGGCTGTCCGTTTTGATCGAAGTGTGCGCCGATGACAAATACCTCCGGGGGAGTGTTTCCGGTGGTAAAAGAATAATCGGCGGAAAGGTACTGGGCTTTCAGATCGTAGCGGTTGGTCGAAACGGTCCCGGCTTGCTGTTCCCCGACGGCTGTTCCGTTGACGCGCCACGACAGCCGGGTGTTGACCTGTGCCGTGACAATGGCGCTGGTCCGTAAAACAGCTTGTGACTGCGGCAGTACACCGGGGATGCCCGGTTCGATAGTCGGCTGGTTGCCTCCGCTAAAGTAATTTCCCCACCACTCCCGGCCCGAATGCAGCAGGTTAGTCGCCTCTCTTTCATGATACCAGTAGCTGTCGAAAGCGCTTACAACGGGTTCGGAAGGAATACCGGATGCCATCGGCGTAATTCGAAGTCCGGGTGTCCGGCCCACAGTAAGAAAATAGAAAGTAGTATCAGAATAGGGATTGGTTTCATGGGAGAGGGAGCCGGTGGCCGGGTCGGCCTTGATGCGGGCAGGGGCTTCGGCGTAAAAATAAAGGGCGTCGGATGGGTCCCACTTTCCGTCCTGCTCTCCCGCTACGTAAATGGCATTCTGAATCAGATCGTCCGGTCCGGGGACCTGATTGTCCTGCGGAAGGACATGCCCGCCGTTCCCATAGAGCTGCAGCAGACGAGGGTTCAGCCCGTCGGTGGCAATCCCGAGTGTTTCCAGGCAGGCGTTATCGATTTTATAAATACCGGTAGAAACGATCCCCAGCTTAAACCAGTCGCCGGTGGCCAGTACGGAAGCCTGCTGGGCGGGGCTTTCCGGGGATAGCAATAAGCCTCCCGCTACCAGTAAATGGCGACGCGTTATTTTTCTAAGAGCATTCTTCAACCAACACATGTCCGGGAATGGTGTAACGAAGACGGGAGCGTTTGTCCGTGCAGAGTACGCGGGTACGCCGGAGCGTCCCCTTTACAAACTCCCTGCCTTGAAAAACGAAACAAGCGCCCTCGTTAACATAATGCAGGGGTTTTTTATTCAGTAAATGCTGTGGGGTATCGTGGGCTTTGAGGACCGCAAATAAGGGGCCGTATCCTGAAGTGGTCGCCGTCGGTTTTGCTGCATACCGGGATACGGTTTCCAGGAGATCAGGCGGGAGGATGTCAGGAACCAGGACGGGCTGCAGCAATTGGCTGAAACAGGCTTTCCACTCGGCGCCATGCGGGGCGACGCGGTAGCTGCAGGTACGGTACACGACACAATGCGCTACCTCGTGCAGGTATGTTATCAGAAAACTGTAAGGATTGAGATCATTGTTGACCGTGATGCGCGGACGCCCGAACGGGCGGGAGGTGAAGTCCCCCAGCCGGGAACGCCGGGAAGCAACCACCCGGAACTCAAAATCATACCGGCGTAGCAAGTGTTCACAGTACGGGACAGCGGCCGGAGGGACATAGTCAGTAAAGACAGCAGTTCTTTGCAAATTCTAAACGTTGTAAGATACCTGACGGGCAGGGGTTCATTCACCAGCGAATATAAAAAAGAAAGCCCCATTTTCATAGGGCTTTCTTTTTTTAAGAAGATGGTCTTCTTAGTTAACGGCAGTAGTATCAATCTCGATAGTATCGATAGCTACAGTGTCAGCAGCAGCTTCAACGCTTTCTACAGCACTTTCAGTTGCTTCTTCAGTTGTTTCAGTAGGCTTGCTGGTGCAAGATGCGAAAGATACCATTCCGGCAACAAACGCTAATGCTAATACTTTTTTCATTTTCTGGGTGTTTTTTAAGGTTGATGCAACAAAGTTAATACATTATTGCGGATATAAAGCAAGGATATCACTTGTATTTTTTCAAGAACTTAGAAAGTTCTTAGAAAATAAAGCGCTTATCTGTAACGATTTAGGATTGAATTTGTACGCTGAAACGGCGTGAAGGCGCATTTTAGATTTTGGCTAATTCCGTTAAAAGTTCCTCCGTTTGCGCGATAGAAACAGCAGGGAAATTGGCAATCCGGATCTGCTGATCCTTGCTGGCGCCATAGCCGCTGCCAACCAATAGGTCCAGTTGTTTTAACCTGGAAATAACCGTCCCGGAGGGAAGTGTTGTATTGAGTACGGCGACTGTCTGGGAGCGGTGACTCTCCTCGGTAACGAACGGCGTGAAACCAGGATTTTTTTCTGCAAAGCGATAAATGAGCTTGGCTTTATGCTCGGTTTCCTTCCGGATAACATCGGCGCCGACGGCATTCATATCTTCTGCAATTTTTCCAAGCAGGTAGATCAGCATCACATTGGGGGTGGCGGGTGTTTCATAGCGCAGGCCATTTTTCCAGAGGGTCGGAAGGTCGTGGTGCGCGCCGATGCTGAGCTGCGCCACATTTTTCAGATACTCGGCTTTGGCCAGGCATTGTTCACTGACGATCCACACGCCAAGGCCGGCCGGGAGTCCAAACGCTTTTTGAACTGAAAAAAACGCCGTGTCTACCAGACTGTAATCCAGATCCGGGTAGGGAGCCGAGGATACCATATCAACCGCAAGCAGTTTATCCGGATAGGCTCGTTTTAGTTTATGGATATCCGCCACACGGATCTGTACCCCTGAACTGGTTTCGTTGTGTGCCAGACCAATTAATTCCGCATACTCCGGTACCTGGATTTCCTGTGCGTAAAATCCTTGTCCGGGTACTTTTTCCAGCTTTTTGGCAAACTTGCCTGCCGCCTGGGCATATTGGTAAAATTTGCCGGAAAACGACCCGTTTACCAGGTGAAATGATTCGTGCTGGACACAGTTGAGCAGAATCCGCTCCCATATTTCAGACGCGGAACCCAGAAAAAGTAAGCTGTGCGATTCCGGAACCCGGAGCAAGGTCCGTAGTTGCTCCACTGTAAAACGATGGATGTCGCGATAGGCCTGGCTCCGGTGGGAAATGGAACCCAGTTGCCGGTTGACAAATGTTTTAAGGTGTTTTTCGAAAGTCGGGTACAGTTGTGCCGGCCCCGGAGTAAAAAAAAGCTGCATCAATATAACATTCTGAAACGGATGGTGCCTTCAATGGCCTTTACTTCCTGGATGAAACTGTCGCTGTAGCCCTTGGCGATATCTACAATGACATACCCGACGGTTTCATTTGTTTTCAGGTACTGGCCGGTAATGTTGATATTGTATTGGGCGAAAATATTATTGAGCTGGGCCAGGATGCCTGGTACATTGGCATGGATATGAAGCAGCCGGTGCGAATTCTGCAGTTTGGGTAGCTGTACTTCAGGAAAGTTGACGCTGCCGTAGGTGCTGCCGTTGTTGATATATTCCAGCAGTTTCGAGGGAACAAATTGTCCGATATTTTCCTGCGCTTCTTCTGTGCTGCCGCCGATATGGGGGGTAAGGATCACATTGGGCAATCCCTGTAATTCGCTGATAAAGGTATCGTTGTTGGTTTTGGGCTCAAGCGGGAAAACGTCTACGCCCGCACCGGCTACTTTACCGCTTTTAATGGCTTCGGCCAGGGCACTGATATCCACTACATGTCCGCGGGAAAGGTTGAGGAAGATGACGCCGTCCTTCATGCGCTCAAACTCTCTCTTCCCGATCATATTGGCGTTGCTCTTACGGCCGTCAACATGGAGACTGATGAAGTCGGAGATGGCCAGCAACTCGTCCAGGGATTTTACTTTTTTAGCATTCCCGAGCGCGAGTTTTTCAACAGCGTCATAGAAGTAAACTTCCATTCCCATCGCTTCGGCAACGACAGACAACTGCGTGCCGATGCTTCCATACCCGATAAGACCAAGTTTTTTCCCACGGATTTCGTAACTGCCTTTTGCCGATTTATCCCATTCGCCCAGGTGCATCTTGTGGCTTTTAGGGACCGTGCTGCGAACAAGCATGATCATCTGGCCGATCGCCAGCTCGACCACCGAACGGGTATTGGAATAAGGGGCATTGAAAACGGGAATCCCTTTTTCGGTAGCGGCCTCCAGGTTGATCTGGTTGGTGCCGATACAAAAAGCGCCGACGGCCATCAGCCGGTTGGCATTATCCAGCACCTTATGGGTGAGATTGGTTTTGGAACGGATCCCGATAATGGAAACATCCCTGATTTTTTCACATAGCTCGTCTTCATCCAGGGCGCCTTTCAGAAATTCTACCTGAAACCCTTCTTCTTCAAAAGCTCTGACAGCGCCCGGGTGGACATTTTCCAGTAGCAGCACTTTGAGCAGGCTCTTGGGATAGGATTGGCTGCGATCGAGCTTATTATGGTACAGAAACTCGTCAAGTGACGCCGCAACGTGATCGGCTATTGCCACGACATTGGCTCGTTTGACATTTTCGGTAAATGCATAAAAGCGCGTGGCGAGCCCTGATTCCCGTAGCTGGTAGTCGGTATAACCATCTCCCAGCACGAAAACCTCTCCCTTTAGTCCCAGGCTCTGAAGCACCTTTATTTTGCCCCCGTCAGAAGCCAGCGCATTGGATTCATTGATCCCGGTAATGGTACCGTTTTCGTCGTATACAAATTCGTTGGCGAACACATGGTCCGGAAGTACTCCCAGCTCCGTGACTACGGGCAGGATGAAATCTTTGAAACCGCTGGATATAATATAGATATGGGAGGCATTGTCTACCAGGAATGACTTGTTCCGTAGAAATGAATCCGAGACTTGCGTACGCAGGAAATCGACCAGGAGGTCAATATGTGTCCGATTGGCTGAAAGCAGGGCAATCCGTTGACGTAACCCTTCGGCGAATGACATCTCACCATTCATTCCTTTGTCCGTCAGATCGCGGATTTGTGCGACAACAGCTCCCTGATCTGGGTGCCCGGTAAGTGCAATAGCCGCCAATTCATCCAGGCCTTCTACTTTTGTAAAAGTACTGTCGAAATCAATAATGTAATGCGTAGGGCTGAGTGTTTGTGTCAACATTCTGATAGTTCTAAAATAATAGTTGCAAAATTAAGGATCTGTCAACGAATGTCCATGCAAAATACCTTTTGGTTTTAAAGAATCCGGAATATTAAGAGGGACATCACGAAATAATACAAAAAACCGGAGCCTGCTGTACCATACTGTGCCGTATTACAGGAACATATACAAGCTAAAGGCCATAACCAGCATCCCGGCGATCATTCCCCAGATGGCGGTGTGGTGTTCTCCGAATTTTTCGGCGGTAGGCAGTAATTCGTCCAGCGAAATAAAAATCATGATGCCGGCGACCGCTGCCAGTACAATGCCGTTTAAGGTTTCGGACCAGTAGGGCATCAGAAAAAGATACGCAATGAGCGCGCCTACCGGCTCTGCGAGACCAGACGCGAAGGAATACCAGAATGCCCGCTTTTTATCGCCCGTAGCATGGTAAATAGGTACAGCGACCGCGATTCCCTCCGGGATATTGTGGATGGCTATGGCAAATGTTATGGGAATGGCGACCGACAAGCTTCCCAGCGCCGAGGTGAAGGTTGCAATTCCCTCCGGGAAATTATGAATGGCAATGGACAAGGCTACCATCAGGCCGACTCTTCGTAAACGTACGTTTTTGTGCATATCCTCCACCCCCTGTACTTCGTGGGGATTGGCCGTTTTGGGAATGAGGATATCGATGAGGGCAATCAGGGCGATTCCCGCAAAAAAGGCGATCAGCAAATAAAGGGTGCCTTCTTTCACACCCCACCGGTGGACCAGGGCCTGCAACGACTGCGGGAGCAGCTCCATGAAGGAAACATAAAGCATGACTCCCGCCGAAAATCCCAGCGAAACACACAGGAACTTGGTGTTGGTGCGTTTGGCCATCAATGCGATGCCGCTTCCGATACCGGTGGATAAACCCGCAAACAGGGTAAGCCCGAATGCAAGCAGTATAGACTGATTGTCTACGTGATTCATTGCCTAAACAGGTTAATAATAAGAGCGCGGCAGGTCGCGGATTTGCTTCCTGCCGCGACAAAGATAGACAATGTATTTAATAGTTTAAAAAAAAATTTAGATAAGGCTAAATCCCATGGTCTGTGTCCCACAGACCATTTTGGATACCAGCCCGGAAGTGGTCTGTGTGGTCTGTGAAGACACAGACCACGGCTATCAGCTATCAGCTATCGGCTATCAGCTATCGGCTTTCGGCAATCAGCCATCAGCCATCGGACTGTCGGTGGCAGCGGACACAGGAACCGATGGGTGGATGGGTGAGCTAAGTCGAACCCCGTAGTCGAACCCGTGTTACTTTCCCGGAAAAGTGTAAGCACCCGGAAGAGGCCTTCCGGCGTTAAAACAACCAGCCCAGTTGAATCAGGAACCGCTCTTTGGCAAACACGTGGCCCGATGCACTTTTTTGGTACACGGGTGTCTGGGCGTTGACCCCGAGCATCCATTTCCCGGTAAATACATTCAGGCCTGCAGCACCATTGAGGATTTTCCCTCCGGTAATGTCCAGGATCACATCGTCTTTCCGACCGTGGGCTGCATATTCTCCGTAGAGACCAATGGTGGGCGTCAGGGTGAATTTACCGGCTTCGAAGGTTCGGAACAGCTCAGCCGTTCCGAACCACTGGTTTCCGAAACGGTAATCCTGTGAATTGGTGGTGTTGAATTTCCGGGTAAGGTTGGTAGCGAGTCCCCATTTTCCGTAGTTGAGCGTATAAAAGGCATTCAGCATGAAGTCGACGCTTCCGGTTCCGGGTTGGAAATTGGCGTTGGCGACCTGGATGTAATCATTTTCGTCGTATTTGAATTTTCCCGTGGGCACTTTCACGCCGCCGCCGAGCAATAGGGTATGGATCCAGGACGATGTGCCGGGCGTATCCATCAGGGTGTTGAGTACGTTATAGTTAGCCATAACGCTTACATCGCCTAGTCCGTCGTTGCGTTTGGTCAGCGCCGACGTCACCTGCTTATCCATCCGGTAGGGCACGAAGGCCATCACCTGTACTCTTTTGAGCGGAAAGAAGCGAGCAAATGCCTCCACCACATTGAACGTTTCCTCGGTGTTTAATACAGCACTTTCAGGGTGGGTGTTGAAATGGAGGTATTGATAACGCAGGCCTGCTACCGATTTCTCGGACCGGGGCATCATTCCAAAGTAGGCGCCGCTATTCGCACAGCCACAGATATCGCAGGCCGCAGCGGGGAGGCATAAAGTGATCAATACCAGCAGGATCCCGCCGGTTTTTATCAGGGAAAATAGTTTGAGTTTCATAGGGATAAAAAATGTTTTTTGTGTTTGCACTACAGCTTATTCAGCTATACATAACTAAAAAATTGCCTCAACCTTTTCGCCGGCTCCCGGGTTCGGCTCCCGGGTTCGACTTCTGGGTTCGACTTTGCTCACCCAACCACCCAACCACCCAACCACCCATCGTGTATTTCGTTCCAATTTCCGAAAGCCGACAGCTGATTTCCGAAAGCCGATAGCTGATTTCCGATCGCCCTACAAAGCATTCCCGATCCCCGGATCCGACAACCTTGTATCTCTTATAAACTGTTCATCAGACAGTGTATGTAAAAAGGCAATCAGCGCCTGCTTGTCGCCGGCGGTCAGGGGGAGGCCGGTAGTCCCGTCAGCCTGGACCAGCAGCGGGTCCAGCGTTGCGGATGGCCGGACATTGTCGGTGTAATGATCAAGAACCGCTTCCAGCGAATAGTACCTGCCGTCGTGCATATAGGGCGCGGTAAGTCCTGCATTCCGGAGGCTGGGTACCTTGAATTTGTATTGGTCATCCTCCTGACCGGTAACTTCAAAACGGCCCTTGTCCTGGATTTTCAGCGGGGAAAGCCCATTGTTGCGATAGCTGAAATCGGAGAAAAGCTCACCGGTATGACAGGAAGCACAATGTTGCTGAAACAGGACCATCCCCTGCTTTTCCAGTGCGCCGAGCGCATTGGCGTCTCCCATTTTATAGTAATCGTACCGTGAGGTAGCCGAAACCATTGTAAGCATGAACTGCGACAATGCTTTCATCGTACGCGCCGTCGTGATTTCGCTATCTCCGAAGGCCGCCCGGTACATCCTGGGATAATCGATCGGCTTTTTAGCATCCGGATGCGGAGTGTTTCGGAGCTTTTCCAGTACGTTGCTTAGTCTTTCATCCATTTCTACCGGGTTCTCGATCGGAGCAATGGGGACAAAATCCAGGTCATGCACGCCCCCGTCCCAGAAGAAACTGCGCTGCCAGGCCATATTTTGTACGGCAGGAGCATTCCGCGTTCCCAACCGGTCGTCTACCCCGTGGCTTAATTCATGCCCGTGATGCGTAAAGGCCGCCTGTTGCTGATGGCAGGTGCCGCATCCGATTATGTTGGTACGGGAAAGAAGCCCGTCATAAAACAGGTGGCGGCCCAATTCCACCCCTTCCCGGGTTAACGGGTTGAGTGAGAAGTCGTATACGGGCTCCGGGAAGTGGGCAGGCTGTTGCCAGGTCAGGGGCGTTGGCGATTGCGGCGCAGGCGGTTCGGCTTCCCCGCTTCGGGAACAGCTCCCGATAAGGAGCGCTGTTGTCAGTAGCAGAGAAGATGCGGCGGTATGCATGACAAGAGGAATTGAATTAATGAACGTGGTCAAACGAGAACATCCCGGCATAATTGTCGGCGACCTTTTGTGACTCCGATTCCAACGCCCCCATTATAGTTGGAAATTCGGCGATTTTAAGATCGGTGCCGGGTCCGCTGAAAAATTTCAACACGTCGGCAAAGAAATGTACTTCAGGAGTTTTCACACCGTCGACGGTAACCATATGATGGTCAAACTTAATCCGGACGTTCCGGGTATTGTTTACCGTGGGTTTTTCGTCGCCCCCATACAGGCCGATGTGATAATAGAATTTACTGTTGGCTGTACCCGCTTTACTGGAGGCGCCTTCCAGTTTTACAAATACATAGCCCGAGTTCCAGCTCCAGTACATATTATCGGGACCATGTCCTTCTACGGGATCCAGAACACCGGTACGTTTGTCAATCGGTGACGTACTGCGGAGGCTATCGACGCCGACCATAAACTCGACTTCTGTATAGTTGCCCAACGGCACGTTGCGGAAGGTAATGAACTGGGAACTTTTCTCGCTTTCTTTAACCAGAAAATAGCTGGAATCCTGTGGGACGACGTAGCGTTCACCACCTGCCCGGTGAAATACAAAATTGGAGACAAAATAATTCAGCGTGGAAACCGTGAAGTCTTCTCCGGAGGGTGTTTGATACGTAACCCCGTCCAGCACCAGGTTTTTGTCGCCGACAATATTGTCGAATTCAAGACGGATACTGCCGCCGGGTTCGGGCTGAGGTTCTCTGGCTTCTTCTGTGCAGCCGTATAATCCGAAAGTTGCCAGGGCAATGAATAGGAGATATGAATAATGTTTCATGATAAGGTATACGAAATAGATGGAACAAAATGCTCCGGAAAAATTAATAAAACAGGGATGCTGTAAACACTACGTGCTCACATCCTTGATTGTTTCAGGAAAAATCAAATGAAAATGCCGGGATACGGCAACTTAGGCCTGCGGCAATGAAGGCGCTGGGGCCAGGGGAGGACGGAAAAAATCGGAGATGACTCCCTGCGCAATAAACGGGTTTTTATACGGAACACGGGCCCGCAGGTTTTCAGGATATGCCGGTGTCAGTACCGTGAAACAGGGAAATTCCCTGCAGTCGGTTATGATTTCGAGTAAATGAGAAATAAACCGCTGTCCGGCATTTTTTTCATCCTGTTCCTGTGCGGCGGCTATTCTTTTGGCGAGGTAACACTTCCCGTCACACTTCAACTGGGGACGGTCTTTGTTTTCACAGAAATTCTGAACAATATAAGCTTTTCGCAGTTGATAGTCCAGGTATACCAGCGGCATTACCCATGCTTTTACACACATGAGCGCCAGAAAAAATAGTGATATGGCTGTTTTGTACTGCTTCACGATCTATTTCCTGCCTGAACCCGCAGAACATTGCAAATATAACAATTCTTATCAGGAAAGCCATTATGACATGCGTCATAATCAGGAGTTCCGGGCAGGAAATTAGGGTATAGGAAAGCAGGGGACGCGTTTAGGCGGAGGCGGTCGCTGTCAGGCGCGGGCCACGGGCCCGGGTGAACGGCACTTGCGGGGCCAAGAGCCGGACAACACAGCGGAACCGTAAACTAAAAATAACTTTTATTAGGGGTTCTGCCAGGATAATTTACTTAATTTTGGGGCATAAAACACCGTTAGTCGTCTTACAGCCCGGATGGATGTATCTGTTATTATTGTTAATTATAAAACTTCCCAGCTCATCCTGAATTGCCTGGACAGTGTCTACAAATTCACAAAAAATGTAACCATGGAGGTTGTCGTAGTCGACAACGACCCCCAGAACGGGGACCAGAAGGTGATCACCGGAAAGTACCCCGGGATAAGGTGGCTGGATATGACGGCTAACGGCGGGTTCGGACGCGCGAACAACGAAGGAATGAAAATAGCAGCAGGACGCTATTTTTTGCTGTTAAATGCCGATACGCTCGTGACGGACAACGTCATCGGCCGTTGTGTGCAACGCCTGGATGCCCGGCCGGATATCGTAGCCTGCGGCGCCATGCAATATTATCCGGACGGGAGCCCCATGCCGTTTTATAAAAGTTTTAACGATTTTCGCAGGTCCTTTTTTATTCTGCCTCCCGGTCCTTTTTTTTCCGGGTTACTGGAGAGGTTCCTCCCGGATCCGGTTTATGAGGACCCGGACCAATACGACTGGCTGGTAGGGGCATTTATAATGGTCAGGAGGGAAGCGGCGCTTGCCACCAGGGGGTTTGACGAGGAGTTTTTTATGTACGGAGAGGATGTGGAATGGTCGGGAAGACTGGGTAAAATCGGCAAGCTGTGCTACTTTAATGACTGCATGTTTATCCACCTGGAAAACCAGAACCCCTTCCGGCGCACGAACATCTCCTGGATCAATCGCTTCAGCACGCAGATGCAGGTGTCGAACCTGGTTTGGTTGAAAAAGCAATACGGGCGCCTGACTTCTCTTTTTTTGCTCATACACTATTTATTGATGGTCCCCGTTGTATTCCTGTGGCGTTTTTTCGCGAATATCCGGGAAGGGAAGAAGCCTTTTACACATTTCAAAACACAATTTACCTATACAAGAAAAGTGGGGGTATTGCTGAAATATTCCTGGAGGATACTGTATGGTAAAAAGTATTTTTATAAGATAGCGCCCCATGAAAATATTGATCTAATTGCTACCAATGAGCGGAAAGAATGTAACTAGGAAGAAAAGAATACTATTTATTACACCATTAGCCTCGCTTACCGGCTCTGAAAAGTTGTTGGGGTATGTCCTGAAAGGGCTCGATCCGGACCGCTATGAGATGGCAGTAGCCAGTTACCGGAATGGGGAATTGCTGCAGCAGTTGCCGCATTATGTAAAAGTATACGTGGTCCCCGGTGACTACAAGCTGGTAGACAAAATAGCGCACCAGCTGGGTTTCAATCCTATTAAAACGGCATTGGGTAGAATTCAGAAGGCTTTCAAAGCGGATCTCTGGTACCTGAATACGATTGTATTGCCGGAGGCGGCCGGAATGGCGGTTGAACTGGGTGTTCCTTTCGTGACGCATTTTCATGAAATGCCCCTTTCGTATGTCTATTGCAACAAGGAGGAATTCCGCACTATTATTGATAAATCCCGTCTCCTGATTGGATGTTCCCGGGCCACCTGTGACGGGATCCGGGAGGCTGGGGGCGGAGAGAAAGTGCGTCTTTTTTACGAATTTATATCCGGGTTCGGCCAACAGCTCCTCCCGCAGAAGTCGTTGGAAATAAGGGAACAACTGGGGATCGGCCCCCGCGATTTTGTCTGGATGATGTCCGGGACTACCAGCGAACGAAAGGGATTCGATTTCTTTCCTGATATCGCCCTGCAACTGAACCTCCCCAATGTGCATCTGGTCTGGCTCGGAGAACAGCTTGCCGACGGGTACGTGGAGTGGGTGGCCAACCGGATAACGAATTTGCCTTCCCGTACGAAAGTGCACCTGCTGGGGATAAAGAAAGAAGATTACCCCTATTACCTGAACATGGCAGACGGTTTCGCGCTGACTTCCAGGCAGGATCCCTTCCCGCTGGTAATGATCGAAGCGGCTTCGCTGGGCAAACCAATTGTGGCGTTCCCGTCAGGCGGGGTCTCCGAATTCATAGAAGAGCGGATGGGATATGTTACCGCTGACCTCAATGCCGGGCAAATGGTGGTCCTTATGAAGCAGATTATGGACAACCCCGGTCTCATGGATCCTGCCAAAAGCAAGGAAATTGCTGCCCGCTATTCGGCAGATAAGAGTATCCCGCTCTGGGAGGAGATGATGTCCCGGGTGCTGACCGACTGAGAAGAGCGTCATTCCCCTCCGGGCAAGTCGGATTACTTACCATAGAGTGCTTTGGCGGCCGGCTCGTATTTGTCGCCTGCTTCCCATTGGGGCGGCTGCGCGCGATCGGCAATCAAGCGGGCAGCATGTACATACGCCTTGCAGAACTTCAGCAGGTAATCGAAATCGATGGTTTCCGGATTGTCTGTTGCCTGATGGTAGTATTTCATGATTTCGGCGTCGAATTCCCTGAAACCCGGCGAAAATGTAGGGGCAGGAATCCCTTTGACGGCGAAATTAACATTGTCGGAACGATCAAACAGGTTTTGCTCGGGCGCCGGATCACCGACCACCCCTAATCCGAAGTGCCGGGCCGCTGTTTCGATTTCTGCACTCGCACCGGTCCGTTTGAAGCCCAACACGGACAAGATGCTGGTGTCGTTATAGCCGGCTCCATCGACATTGAGGTTGAAAATACATTTGTTCAACGGGAGCAGGGGATTGTTGGCGTAATAGCGGCTACCCAGCAAACCGAGCTCTTCACCGGTGAAAGCCACCAGCAGCACCGAACGCCTGGGTTTTTGCCGGACAAGCGCCTCGGCCGCGGACAGGACGGCAATGGTGCCGAAGGCATTGTCACGCGCCCCGTTGAAGATGCTGTCGGTTTCCGTATACGGCTGCCCGCCCTGCGGCCCTACCCCTACGTGGTCGTAATGAGCGGTAAGCAGGATGTATTCGCTTTTTAAGCCGGGATCGGATCCTTCGATGTAACCGGCAACGTTATAGCTGCGCAACAGGCGGGTGGGGCGCCCCTCCGAACGAATCGTTAAGGAGGGGCTGTCCCGCAACAGCCGCGTCAACCTTGGTTCTTTGCCATCTACCCAAATGTGGGGCAGTCCGGAGTCTGTACCGGCTGTTGTTTCTGCCAGGCCGATTTGTTCCCGCGAAAGAAAGTTCCCTATAATATTCCAGGGAGTGGTAGCATTGTACAACTCAACCAGCGCCACCGCACCTTTTTCGGCTGCCAGTTTCCGCTTTACGGCGGCGGCGGCCATGTTTTCGCGCGGCGACTGCGATTCCGGAAAGCCGCTTTGAACGAGGACGATTTTTCCGCGTACGTCAAGACCTTTGTAGTCGTCCCATTCTTTTGAAGGGTCTTCGAGCCCGTAGCCTGCATAAACCAGGGGGGCATTGACCTCCAGGTCACCTCCCGACATCAGGAGCCAGTGTGTGGGGCTTATCAGGGTATCCGCCCCGGCAATCAGAATCCCCTTTCCTGCTGCATTGGTTTTTTCAAACCAGATAGGCTGAAAGTAATCCGACTGGCCCGGAACGGGAGCAACACCCTGTTTTCGGAACTGTTCCGCAATATAACGTGCCGCGACCCGGTTGCTTTGTTCACCGGTTCTTCTTCCTTCCATTTCATCTGAAGCCAGAAAACGCATGTGCGCTTCTGCCTCCGTTTTACTCAGGCTAAATTCGGGGGTGTCATTTACACGGTTTTGGGCACTTAGTTCAGAATAAACTACAAGTGCGGTTCCGAAGAGTGCTGCTACAAATGGATTCATAAAGATTTTTAGAAACAGGAGCCTAAACCTACAGAATATTTTTGTAAATCACCAAAAATGCAGGAGCCCTATTGCCGTAAAGCCTGTGCCGCAGCGATCATGCGTTCGAGGGCGGCTTTGGTTTCGGGCCACTGCCGCGTTTTCAGCCCGCAGTCAGGGTTGACCCACAGGTTTTGAGAGGGGATCACCTGCAGGGCCTTCTGCAGCAACGCTACCATTTCCGCGGTCTCCGGAATCCGGGGCGAGTGAATATCGTAAACCCCGGGGCCGATGTCATTGGGATACCGGAAGTCAGCAAAAGCCTGCAGCAGTTCCATCTGGGAACGGGAGGTTTCGATCGTAATCACGTCGGCATCCATGGCGCTGATGGAGGTGATGATATCGTTGAATTCGGAATAGCACATATGGGTATGAATCTGGGTCTGGTCAGTTACTCCCGAAGCGCTCAACCGGAAAGCAGCAACGGCCCAGTCCAGGTAAGTGTCCCAGTCGGACCGGCGGAGCGGGAGGCCTTCGCGTATAGCCGGCTCGTCGATCTGGATAATGGCAATCCCGGCCTTTTCCAGGTCGGTTACTTCATCCCGGATCGCAAGGGCCAGTTGGTAGGCGGTGTCTTTGCGGGGTTGATCATCCCGTACAAAAGACCACTGAAGAATGGTGACGGGACCGGTCAGCATGCCCTTCACAGGTTTGGAGGTAAGGGATTGTGCAGCGGATGCCCACGGAACAGTCATGGGCTGCGGCCGTTCCACATCGCCGTAAATCACCGGAGGTTTGACACAACGGCTGCCATAACTTTGCACCCAGCCATTCCGGGTGAAAATAAATCCGGAAAGACGTTCTCCGAAATATTCAACCATATCGTTGCGCTCGAATTCTCCATGGACCAGTACATCCATGCCGATCTCCTCCTGCCACCGGATGGAATCGGCAATCTCCTGTCGGATACGGTCATTATACGCGGTTTCTGTCAAATCCCCCTTCTTGTATTGTGCTCTTAGCTGCCGGATTTCAGTTGTTTGCGGGAAAGAACCAATCGTAGTGGTAGGGAACAGCGGCAGGCGCAGGTGTTCCTGCTGCAGCTGCTTGCGTACCGGGAACGGATTCTGACGGTTAAAGTCTGCCGGACGGATCGCAGTCAGGCGTTCCTTAACAGCGGGGCGGTGAATCAGCGGGGAAGTCTTGCGGCTTTGGACAGCGAGTTGATTCGCCTGGTAAACGGGGCAACCCGACCAGGGCTCCGCCTGCGTGGCCAGCTGACGCAGGATAACGGTTTCGTCCAGCTTCTGGCGGGAAAATGCCAGCCAGTTTTTGATGATTGCAGGAATTTCCGTTTCGGCGTCAAGATCCAGCGGGGTGTGGAGAAGGGAGCAGGAAGGGGCCACGAGTACCCGGTCGGGTCCGAGGATTGCTGTCGCTTGCTTCAGCAGCAGCAGGGATTGATGCAAGTCGTTTTTCCAGATATTCCGGCCATCTACGATCCCGACTGAAAGGAGTTTTGTTGAATTTCTGAACCCGGGATCGTCCAGAATGCTAAGAAGCGACCCCCTTGTAACGTCAATATGGAGCGCATCCACCGGCAAGGAAGCGGCTAGTGCGCTGTTTTCAAGAAGATCTCCGAAATAGGTAGCCAGCAGTAAACGGACTTCCGGAACGGCTGCGCGGATTGTCGCATACGCGCTTTCATAGCCTTTTTTCTGCTCCGGGGTCAGGTCGGTCGTCAGGGCCGGCTCATCCAGCTGGATCCATTCAGCTCCTTTCGATGCCAGTTCACGGATAACGGTCACATAAACCGGCACCAGCCGTTCGAGTAAAGTGATCCGGTCAAAGCCGCTTTCTTTTTCTTTTCCCAGAATTAAATAACTGAGCGGGCCCAACAGCACCGGTTTGGTAGGAATCCCCAGCGCCAGGGCTTCCGCAAATTCCTGTACGGGCTTGTCCGGGTTTGCCGAGAAACCTTGATCCCGGGTGAATTCAGGGACAATATAATGGTAATTGGTATCAAACCATTTGGTCATTTCCATCGCACCGATGTCGATGCCCTTCCGTTGCACACCCCTGGCCATTGCAAAATAAAGATCCAGGACCGGTCCTCCTGTAAGGGGACGGTACCGTTCGGGGACAGCTCCCACCATCAGGCTGGTATCAAGTACCTGGTCATAGAGGGAGAAATCGTTGGAAGGAATGAGGTCGATGCCGGCCTGCTGTTGGGTCTTCCAGTTTTGGATACGGATTTTACGGGCCGTCTCCAAAAGTGCTTCAGCGGGTTGTTTTTCCGCCCAATACGCTTCTTCGGCTTTTTTTAGCTCGCGGCGGGCGCCAATACGGGGATACCCGAGGTTCTGTGTTAACATAGAATTGTGTTTTAAAGGTGGTTGATTCCCTTTGAACACCTTACCCGTCTTATCGGAAAAGAAACCTTTCCGGAGTAGATACAAAAGTAAAATCAATGCGAGACAACCCTTTAACGTGAGGGGTTGCCCATTGAGGGTAACGGCAAGTCTCCTGGCTTGTACCAGTTTTACCCTCCTTCTCATCCGGCAGGACAATGGATTGTACGGGTAAAAAATGCCTGTTCAGGCCGGTACTTACAGTAGCACGTCTGCCCGTGAGTTGCACACGGTTCCTTCTTAGTTCGCCGGAAATGAGACTTCCGGTAAAACCGTTACCCCGATTGACAGGTATTACAAAGAACCATACAAAGATAGGGCAGGAATCTTTAGGTAGTTTATTTGTGTGTTATATGGTATTATAATAGGTAAATAATTTATTTAAAATGCTTTTATGTAGATTTAATATCTTTATAATGGCATTTTGATCAAAAAGTATCTTTTGTTTTTCTGGCGGCGCGCCATTGGTAAGCCGACAGCACAGATTGCAACAGCGCTCACCCCGATTTGCAATCGGGGTGAGCTGGTGTTGCCGGCGCTTCCGGGCGCTTCCGGGCTGGTATCCAAAATGGTCTGTGGGGACACAGACCATGGGTGCAGAAGCCAGGTTTAAATAAAAATGGACAAGAGTAGCAACTACTCCTGTCCATCAGGGTGGTGAACCAAGAAGGGCGGTTCCGCTTTGAAGCGGCTGACGTTACTGCTTGGTTAGTAATTCAATGATTTCCTCTGAAATACCGGTGGAGGAATAACCGCCGTCGTGGTACAAATTCTGCATGGTCACAAACCGGGTCAGGTCGGAGAATAACGTCAGAATATAGTTGGCACAATCATCGGCGGATGCATTGCCCAACGGGCTCATTTTATTGGCAAAATCATAAAAGGAATTGAACCCGTCGATACCGCTGCCGGCAGTTGTCTTGGTCGGCGATTGTGAAATCGTATTGATACGGACATTTTTCAGTTTGCCGTAACGATAGCCGTAGCTTCTGGCAATACTTTCCAGGGTAGCCTTGGCGTCGGCCATATCGGAATAAAAAGGATAGGTTCTCTGAGCGGCAATATAAGACAGCGCCACGACAGACGCCCATTCCGTAAGGGCGTCCTGTTTTTCGGCCACCTGGAGAAATTTATGCAGGGAAAGCGCCGAGATGTCCAGGCTCTTCTGATACCATTCGTAATTCAGATCGCCATAGGATTTCCCTTTCCGGACATTCGGAGACATTCCGATGGAATGCAGCACAAAATCGATTTTACCACCCAGTATTTCGGTGGAGCTGCTGAAAAGCTGCTCAATATCTGCTACTACTGTGGCATCGGCCGGGATTATTTCTGCATCTGTAGCTGCCGCCAATTCTTTAATTGCGCCCATACGCATGGCGACCGGGGCATTGGTAAGCGTAAAAACAGCGCCTTCCTCTTTGGCTTTTAACGCAACTTTCCAGGCAATTGAATGCTCGTCCAATGCACCCGAAATAATTCCCTTTTTCCCTTTCAGTAATCCGTAAGCCATAATACAGTGATTAATTTTTTTGTAACCGGTTGATTGTTCTTTCAATAGAAAGGCAAATGTAAAGTTTTTTTCCTTGTTTACAGGAGAATCTGTCGGGGAGTTGACCGGCTGCCGGCTCGAAAGTGCCGGCCCGTACCCGGTTAGGAGCGTTGCCACACAGCGTCCGGCATAAAGCAGTAATCCAGGCGGATGTCCCACGGACCGGTATCGGCGATGGCGGATACAGGAGGAAATAACGACAAGCCTGCTTTAATCGTATCCGATCGGCATTCTGCCAGAAAAATGTCGTAAAATCCGCCGCCGTACCCTACACGATGGCCGGTTTGGTCAAAGGCCAGGAGGGGGACCAGCACCAGGTCTATTTGCGATGGGCTGAACGGAATGGAGGGGGCGGGTTCGGGAATGCCCTGCCGGTTGTGTCGGAGGGGTGCGCCCGGCGTGTACCGGTAGTGTGCAAGCTGTCGTTTTTGCCCGGTCATCCGGGGTGCGACACAGGTGATTCCGGGGAAGTTGTCTGTTAGCGCTTTTAAAATCAGAAAGGTATCTACTTCCTTTTTTTCCGGCGCCGGCAGAAAGCTGTGAATAACAGCAACAGGGTGTCCGGAAAGCCATCGGAGAAGGGAGGTGGCAATGCCCAGGCTTCCGGAACGGATCGTTTCATCGGAAAGGCGGCTCCTTTTCAGACGATAGTATGTGCGTAACTCCTCTTTTGTCATGCCTGTCTGCAGTTACATTTCTTCGAGGATATGAAAACGGAAGTCGAACGGATCAAAACATCGGAATAGTTCCGGGATGAAATGACTGTTTTTCAGGTGGAAATCCAAAAAGTTGTGGTAGCGTTCCTGTGGGACGCCTTCTGGGAAAAAACTGTCAAGGACTGTTTGTAATTGCTGAAGGACCTGTGCATGGTTACGTTCTTCTGCTTTCTGCAACCGCTTTTCGAGCTTGTTCAGCGAGTTGAGCAGGCGTGTTCTTTCCGCCAGAACGGCAGCCTCCATGGTTTTGTCGATGGCGCTGGCCTTTGTGAAAATAGCGCCGAAAACCGAGTCAAATGCCTGTTTTTCTTCGGTCAGGTACAGTTCATTTTTGGAGTGCCTGGCGATCAGCTCTTTTCGCAGCTGTTCTTTGTTGCCGAACAAATCCTGGTAGGAAAAGCCCAGTTTTCCTAACCGCCGCCGCTCGGCAGCGGTCACAAACAATGCAAAATTACGGGGGATCAGCAACGGGAAAGATTCCTGGAAATGGTCGAAAACTCCCTTGAGCTGCATCCAGTAGGGGATTTCGGAAGGACCTCCTATATAAGCCAGGTTGGGGAGGATGGTCTCCTGGTAAAGGGGACGGAGCACAACATTCGGACTGAATCGTTCCGGATGCTGTGTGACTTCTTCCAGCATCTTTTCCTCGTTCCAGGTGTTGGCGGTCCGGAGGATATGAAATTCGTTTTTTCTTTTTTCAATGCGTTCCCGGAGATTTCCCGAGAGGTAAAAAAGATTGATGTCACGCGCATATACAGGGGTATGATAACCCATTTTCTGTAAGCGGGTCGTCGTTTGTTGTACAATGCCCGCGGCGGAATGCCGGAGCAATTCGTCCGTGATAACCGGTGCAAACAGTTTTTTAAGCTCCGGATCATCGGCGTCCAGGCTTATTAAGCCGGCATTGCCGAATAAGTCGTGCATATAATGACGTACAGCATCCGACAAGGTGGTATGCTGAAGGTAGGCCCTTTGAAACAAGGGGAGCGGCTCCGGGAGCTGATCAAGTATCTGGCTAAGCTCGCGAGGGTTCAGACGTCCCACTGCTCCAGAATGAGCGCCTGACCACCGGTAGGTCTTGCCGAACAAATGAACAGAAGCGATTTCTTCAAAGTCGTGGTCTTCCGAAGCCATCCAGTATACCGGGACAAAATCATAGTCCGGGTATGTGATTTTCAGGAGCCGCGCCAGGTTGATGGTCGTTATAATCTTATAGATAATGTACAACGGGCCTGCAAAAATGTTGAGCTGGTGACCGGTTGTAACCGTAAATGTAGTCGGCTTTAAAAGGAGGGAGAAGTCTGGCTGACCGGGAAGGTCTTTGTATTGCTTTTCGAGTGCTGCAACGAGCTGCTCTCTTTTTTTTAGCGGAAACTGACTCCTGCGTTCAATGACATGCCTGACGTTTTCAAGCGAAGGGTATTCCGAATAAAAAGGTGCCAGTGCCGGGTTTTGGGAGAGGTAATCCAATAATAATTTAGGGAACTGCCCGGTTTCGTGCAGTTCGAGGTAATGTCGGATCATAATTTTTGTTTACAGAAATTCTTCAACAAAATGTAAACACGAATATTCTTCCACATAATTCCACTGTATGCAATTAATCTTATCCTGGTAAAGGCGGCAAGGCCTCTTAAATACCCAGTTCCCGGAGAATCCGCCCGGCGTCGAATGTCGTGTCTATAGAGGGCAGGTAGCGATCAAAAGCCTCTTTCTGGAGCTTGGTGGCGTAGGTCCTGTGGAAAAAATACCGCCCGTATTTGATCACGTAATTCAGGATAAAAAACCGGTAAGCTTCTTTCATAAACAGTACTTCGTTTGCCGATAACGGATAAATTTTGTGATAGGCTTTGAGGAAAATAAGAAAACGTTCTTCCATTAAAGGGCCGATCACGTAACTGAAAACGGTCCGGTCGCCGACGTCCGAGACCACCCTGGCAAAAAAGTAAAAGTCCATAATCCGGTTGGATACCCGGAACCAGTCGTAGTCCCAGCGGGAATATAGATGCATCTCTTCATCAACCGAAAAATTGCCTATATTCCAGTCGACAAATACGGGGAGTTTGTCGAAGGATTTGATGTCCAGTAAGTCGACGTTTTGAAGGAAAAGCTGACATTGCTCCCGGAGCATGCCGGCATGTCCGCGGTATTCGTACTGCCCGGTATCGGTTTCCAGGATTTCCTGTAATTCCTGAATGTCGGTCCGGAGGGTCTTGGAGGATTTGGGTACCACCTTTCCCACACGGAAGCAGGCCTTGTGAAAACGGGCGGTTTCGGCACCGAACTTCCGGATCATTTCTTCGGAAAGGCGACGGGGAAGACGGTTGGCGCTGCGGATAGGGTTGTAAAAAACCACCCAGGTGTCGATAAAGCTGTTCTTGTAGCGGTAGGTATACACCTGGTTGTTCTTAACCAGTGATTTGGCCAAAACATTTTCAAACGGGTACAGCAAATTGGTCGCCAGCGCATGGATGATCCGGTGATCCTCTTTAAAATGTTCAAACACCCCGAAATAAGAAAGTTTGGCAATAACCATCTCTTCTGTGTCCAGCCGGATCCGGAACACATGATTGGTGGATACCTTCGCACTGATATCCTCGATCTGCTGGATCGTACGGGTCTTGTCAAAATTGGCCCAGGCCTCTGTGATGACGGCCGGGTAATTAACCATGCGCATGGGAAAGGTGATTAACGGATAAATTGTCCCGAAATAAACAGCTTGTTGTACTATTTACGAAACAAACGACGTACTTATTTATTGCCGGTTATAGACGGTTTCTTTAAAAGCATTTGAAAAGTTCTATTTTTTAAAAAATATTATTATTGCACTATGACGGTAAATAGCGGATTGTGCAGTACGGTGAGCAGGTTATTGTATACTTACTTAGGGGTAATATTATCAAGAATTCGTCTGATGAGTACCGTTTGGAACGGGATAGGCACATTACGTGTCATATTGATATTTGTTAAATTATTTAAATAAAATGAGTGTCCGGGGATTTTTATATAATATTGTAAATATCCAAATGTAATTGTCATTCTTTCTACTATGCAACAGCAATCTCTACAGGAACTGGCGGTTCCGGTCGGAATAACCCTGGACCGCTTTATCAATCATGAACAAAGTGCATTTCCCTATGCAACGGGTGAACTTTCGCAACTGCTGAGAGATGTGGCGCTTGCGGGTAAGATCATTAACCGGGAGGTCAACCTGTCCGGGCTGGTCGATCTGTCCGGAGGGATCGGCACTTCGAACGTACAGGGGGAAAACCAGCAGAAGCTGGACGTGATCGCCAATATCCGTTTTCTGAGGGCCCTGAAAAGGGGAGGAGAGGTTTGCGCAATTATATCGGAAGAAGATGAGGATATCATCTATACCGGAAATGACCAGGGAAAGTACGTGGTAGCAATAGACCCGCTGGACGGCTCTTCCAACATCGATGTGAATGTTTCTATCGGGACGATTTTCTCTATTTACCGCCGGGTTACGCCGATCGGAACCAAAGCCAACAGGACGGATTTTCTCCAAGGAGGCCGTAAGCAGGTGGCGGCGGGTTATATTTTGTACGGATCTTCTACCATTCTGGTGTATTCCACGGGCAGCGGCGTGAACGGTTTTACATACGACTACACACTGGGGGAATACATCCTCTCGCATAAAGACGTGAAATGTCCGCTTAACGGGACTATTTACTCGCTGAATGACGGCTATTTCGATCATTATCCCCCGGGTGTACAGGAATATATCCGGTATTGTCAGCAACAGGGCTATTCGGCGCGGTATATAGGTTCGCTGGTGGCCGATTTTCACCGGAATACCTTGAAGGGGGGAATCTATCTTTACCCCGCGACCGCCAAGGCCTCCGCGGGTAAGCTCCGGTTGCTCTATGAATGTTACCCGCTGGCATTTCTGGCCGAGCAGTCAGGCGGACAGGCTTCTGACGGGAACCAGCCCGTTCTGGATATTGTACCGGAAAGCGTCCATCAGCGGAGTCCGTTTTATGTGGGATCCTCACAGATGGTGGAGCAGGTCGTGTCGGCTGTCTGTACAAAAGCTGTCGTATAACGACCGTGCAATTATATGACTTGCGGTAAGCCATTCATTACGATAATTCGTACATTGCTGTCGGTTATTGTTTGTAATTTGCTTAATCCAGCATGTCTATGTCAGTGAAAACACCTGTTACAATTGCTTACGGAGACGGTATCGGTCCTGAAATTATGGAGGCGACGCTGCGAATACTCGATGCAGCAGGCGCCCGCATTGCCCCGGAAGTGATCGAAGTGGGTGAAAAAGTGTATCAAAGCGGGGTACCGGGCGGCATTCATGAAAGCGCCTGGGAGTCACTGCGGCGTACCAAAGTGTTTCTGAAAGCCCCGATTACCACGCCTCAGGGAGGCGGGTACAAGAGTTTGAATGTGACCACACGGACCGCCCTTGGGCTTTATGCAAATGTCCGGCCCAACCAGGCTTTTGCACCTTTTGTCAGAACCCGGCATCCCGAACTCAACGTGGTGATCATCCGGGAAAACGAGGAAGATCTGTATACCGGGATTGAATACCGGCAAACCGCACAGATGATTGAAACACTGAAGCTGATTTCCCGGCCTGGCTGCGAAAAAATCATCCGGTACGCGTTTGAGTATGCCCGCGCCTATCAACGGAAAAAAGTCACTTGTTTTACAAAAGACAACATTATGAAGATGAGTGACGGCTTGTTTCATAAGGTATTTGTCGAAATAGGGGCAGAATATCCCGATATAGAACAGGACCACTGGATCATTGACATCGGGTCGGCGCTGCTGGCCGACCAGCCGGAGCGCTTTGACGTGATTGTGACGCTGAATCTTTATGGAGATATTATCTCGGATATTGCTGCACAGGTGGCAGGATCGGTCGGAATGGGCGGCTCGGCGAACGTGGGAGATCAGTGCGCCATGTTTGAGGCTATTCACGGGTCTGCGCCGGACATTGCCGGCAAAGGAATTGCCAATCCGTCGGGGCTGCTGAACGGGGCGATCATGATGCTGGTCCATATCGGTCAGGGTGAAGTGGCTGCCAAAATACATAACGCCTGGTTGCGGACCATTGAAGAGGGGATTCATACAGGAGATATTTTCAAGGAGGGACTCAGTAAAGAACGTGTCGGAACCTCGGCTTTTGCAGACGCGGTTTTGCAGCGGCTCGGGCAGGATCCTCAACATTTCCGGCCAGTGAGCTATGCCGCTGCTCCCAGTCCGGTCAAGGGAGATACCTTAGCGGTCCGGAACCCCCGGAAAGAGCTCGCAGGCGTCGATATCTATCTGGATTGGCAGGGAAACGCAGGCGACCTGGGCGCAGCGCTTACACAGGCAGTTGCCGGGCTCTTTACCTTATCCGCTATTACCAACCGGGGAGCCAAAGTGTACCCCGGAGGATTTCCGGAAACTTTTTGCACCGATCACTGGAGATGCCGCTTTTTAGGAGAAAAGGGATTGGACAAAGGACAGCCGATAGCCTTGCAGAAAATCCTGCTGGAAGCTGGTTATGACGTTATTAAAACGGAAAACCTGTATTACTTCGACGACGAGCCCGGTTATTCCGTGATCCAGGGCGATCATTGAACAGGTGGCGGAAAAGGGCAGGTAACGGCAGTCGGCACCTGCCCTTTTCATAAAATTGGCAACGCCCCTGCCACGTCTTATAAAAAACCTTCGTAATTTGTAAGGAATTCCGTTTCGAGACGTTAAATTATAATAAAATTTGAACCTTTTACCCGTAACCGGACTCCTTTATCCGACAGGTGAAAAGAGTTGAGGCATTTCTGGAAATCAAGTATATGAAAAAAAAGCTGCGGATTGTTGCCGCCTCCTTTACGATCGTCGGTGTAATTCTGGGGCTGTCGGCATGTAATTCGGCCAGGCAGATGTATACCTCCGGTATCAAAAAATTTGGAAACGGGGAGTATGACCTGGCGATAAAAGATTTGAGCAAGGCGCTGGAAGCAAATTATGAGGCGGGAAGTGCTAATTTCTATATTGCCGAATCGTACCGGCTTTCCAACCGGTTTAAAGAAGCGCTGCCGTATTGGAAGAAAGTCCTGGAAAATGACCCCGACAATGCAGACGCGCGGTTTCAGTATGCGTATACGTTAAAGACCATCGGCGATTATAGCGAGGCCCTGGAACAATTCCGGCAGGTAGCCGTTGCCGCTAAAAGCGCGGATGTTCTGAAAGAAAGGGCTTCAAGAGAAGTGGAAATCCTGAAAATAATGGACCGGGTGGCCATTCAGAAAGTGGCGTATGAGATCGTGAATGTCCCGCTGAATACGGACGCTGCCGAATTTGCTCCGGCGGTGCTGAACCAGGAACTGGTAGTGTCCATGTCGCGTAAGGAAGCGGTTTATAAGAGCAACGGGCAACCGATGCTCGGGATTTATAAAGTGAAGATTGCAGACGATCCTGCGGAAACCACGGGGAATCCGGCACTTTTCAGCAGTACGATCTTTGACGCCAACGCCAACGAAGGGTCCCCGGCATTCACACCGGACGGGAAAACCGTGGTGTTTGCGAGAGGGAATACCGGTAAAAAAAGAGGAAATGCCGATGTGAAGCTGTATATGTCACGGCTCGTAAATGACCAATGGAGCGAGCCCCGTTACCTGCCTGTCAACGATTCGTTGTCGTGGGACGGTTCTCCCGCCTTTTCGAGAGATGGTAAAACGCTGTATTTTGCCTCTAATCGCCCGGGTGGCGTGGGGGGAATTGATATTTACCGTACCAATATGGACGCTTCCGGAAGGTTCAGCAAGCCCGTCAACATGGGTGGGGATATCAATACGGCGGGAGATGAAATGTT
The DNA here is from genome assembly GCA_040394475.1 of Telluribacter humicola. Classification (GTDB taxonomy): domain Bacteria; phylum Bacteroidota; class Bacteroidia; order Cytophagales; family Spirosomataceae; genus JBEBSD01. The sequence continues at coordinate 34,097 of JBEBSD010000019.1, forward strand.
TCCCTACGTCGGACCCGATAACCGCTTGTACTTCGCATCGGACGGACATCCTGGTCTGGGAAAACTGGATCTTTTTGTGGCCACCCGTTCACAGGGGGTGATTGCTGTCGAAAACATGGGAGTGCCGTTTAATTCACCGCAAGACGATTTCGGATTGGTATTTTATGAAGAAGAAAGCGGTTTCTTTTCGTCTAACCGGGACGGAGGAAAAGGAGACGATGATATTTACTATTTCTATATGCCGGAAGCCGAAGAGGCAGACGAACCAAAACCCGAGCCTGAAGATCCGCGTTATGTCAATGGTGAACTGAAGGTGATCCGTTATTTCCTGGCCGGGGATGTCCTGACCGGATTACCGGAAAGTACGCCCCTGGATTCGGCTTTTGTAAGGATCATGCCAGACACGGCGGATGTCGCGCTGGAGCGTATGCCCACCGATGAGCAGGGGAAATTTGGAAAATACCGGCTGGAGGAAGGGAAATCCTATGTGTTGCTGGCCGAACGGAAGGGGTATATCAGCAAGCGGATGCCGTTTACGATGGCCGGGAAAAGTATCCCGCTGATTTTTCTGAATAAGGCCGAAACGGATACAACCTACCAGGTTACGATCAGGCTGGATAAAATGGAGCTGAACAGGACCTTCGCGCTTGACAATATCTACTACGATCTGGATAAATACGCGATTCGGGCAGATGCCGCACCGGAATTGGATAAACTGGTACAGCTGCTGAAGGATAATCCTACCATGCAGATAGAACTGAGCTCTCACACGGATGCACGGGCCTCTGATGCGTATAATATGACCTTGTCGCAACGGCGGGCAGAATCGGTGGTGAATTATTTGTCAGAAAAGGGAATTGAACCTGAACGCATGGAGGCAAAGGGGTATGGCGAACGGAACCTGCTGATCCGGAATGCGAAAACAGAAGAGGAACATCAACGCAACCGGAGGACGGAGTTTACGATTCTGAGTTATTGAAGGGGTTTTAGGTATTAGGTTTTAGGTTTTAGGGGGCTGTCGGTTATCAGCTGTCGGAAGTGTGAGGGTAACCGGCATGAGACACAGGATACGATGGGTGAGCTGAGTCGAACCCAGGAGCTGGCACTCAGCCGCCGCCCATTCCCCGTTCCCTATTGCCCATTCCCCCACATACAGCAATCGGCTTTCCTACGGGTTGAAATTTTCAAAATCGATCTCCAGATGCCTTGCTACTTCGGGCACCCAGCGGTTTTGCACGAAATCTACATGATCCGGATGCAGGTTATACGCCTCATAGGCAGCGGAGTCCCGGAAGATCATTGAAAAGCCATAGGTGAAATCATTTTTCGGACTGACCTGATCGTACGCCTGAAACGACTGCACGACGGGAATAGCGCTCAGGATGCGTCTACCGTCTTCCATAAATCTGCGGGCTTCTTCGGATCCTTTTTCATGCCTGAGGTCAAATATAACCATGTGTTTGACTCCTTCCAGGAACGGATGCTGTGCAGAGGTTTCCGGAGGTGCCTCACCATTGGAAATGGCATTGAAATACTCCAAACCGGCTTTCACGTCAGCAAGATTGTCCCACCAGTTGGCTTCTTGTTCGATGTAAACGTAGCCGTCAAACCGTTGCCGCTTTAATTCGGCGGCGGTTTCTTTAAAATCGATCACGCCTTTTCCGATCACCACGTATTCTGCCTTTAATTCGTCTGCACGGGCCACATCCTTAAGATGTACGCTGATTAATTTCCCTTCCAGGGATTTCAGGGCGGCTACCGGGTCCAGGCCGCTGCGGGTCCAGTGTCCGATGTCCCCGCAGGCTCCCAGGTGTGGCCGGCCCTCACTGGCCTTGAGCACGCTGTCGGGATGCCAGTAATAGCTTTCTCCTTTGGCATGCTGATGCAGTGCGGTCCGGATGCCGTATACAGCGCCCAGGCTGTCCAGTAAATCCCATTCATCCGGCCGGGGCTCACTGACGAAAAAAGACACGCCGAGTTTTTTGCCGAGCTCAAAATAGTGCAGCCATTGTTCCGGGGTTTTGGCGTCTCCGACATAAATGGAAGGCATCTGCAGGTTTTTTTCGTCGAGCAACGCCTTTATGCGGATGACATCGTCGTCCGTAAGCAATGAAAAAGTCTTATTGTCAAAAGCGTCGCCCAACTGATGAAAGGAAAAACCCTCCACATAGCGGAGTCCGGCACTATCGGCCTTTTCCAGCGTTTGAGGGAACGGGAATTTATTGAACGAGTAAAGGGCCACACCCATTTTCCAGGGAACGGTCGTTTCTTCCACTTTTTTTGTACAGCTGCTGATGCATAAAAGTGTCAGAAGCAGCGCGTAACAGGATGTTTTGTTTTGCATAAAGATAGTTGATTGGTAAGGCGCAGGGATGAAAGGCTACTTACAGCAGGTTCCATTTTTTACGGGGTTTGCGGTGCAGCAACTTGTTTGCAGCTCTTTCTCCGACAAATTTTTCCTTTTCCGCATTCCACTCCAATGGTTTTCCGAGCCGATACGAAATAAGCCCCAGGTGCATGGGGAGCGTCATCTGGCGGGCATACTCGAGATTGGACTCGGGTTGGGTGCGTGATTTGACGGCGTCCACAAAGTTTTGCTGATGTCCCGGGGAGCGCTGCAAGGTTTGCGGGACCGTGGTAAGATCGGTGAGTTTCTCGCCATTGATCGTTATTTCCCGCTTTCCGTAATCGCAGACAAGCATCCCTTTGTCTCCTTCAAAACAGGCGCCTATCCCCATTTTTTCGGCGCCGGGTATGGCCGGTGGAGCGGTGGTCCAGTTGATCGTTAAGCCGTCGAATTCGTAATCGACGTCGAGCCATTTGGGGGCGTTGGCAATCCCTTCCGGCGCTTCGCCGCGGGCGTGAATACGCCTGAGTCCTTTCGGTTGCAGCGACCAGAAAGCCACATCGGCAATGTGGCACCAGAAGTCGGCAAACATCCCACCGGAATATTCCAGGAAATAACGGTAGTTGAAATGGCATTTTTCAGGAATATATTCCGTAAAGGGCGCCGGACCCAGCCACATATCCCAGTCGAGGGTAGCCGGCACCGCCTGAGGTTTAGGGCTGCCCAGTTCGGGAGCGCCCCCGGTTTTCCAGAGTTTGACCGTTTTAACAGTTCCTATACTTCCCGACTGCACCAGCTCTACGACCCGGTGGAAATTATCGCTGGCGTGAATCTGGTTCCCCATCTGGAACACCCGGTTATGCTTTTTCAGATAATGAAGCATGGTTTGCCCCTCTTTCACATCGTACGACAGCGGTTTTTCGCCATAAACATCTTTTCCCGCATCGAAGGCCAGGCAGGCGATCTGACTATGCCAGTGATCGGGAGTGGCACAGGTAATGGCATCAATGTCATTCCGTTCAAGAATACGGCGGAAGTCAGTATAGGTCGCGACATTACGACCGGGCTGCAGGGTTTGCAGCTTCTTCAGGGTATCACCCAGGCGGACCTGGTCTACATCGCAAAGGGCGGCTATTTCTACTTCCGGGAGATTGGCAAACCAGTTCATGTGAGCGTTTCCCATACCGCCCAGCCCGATATGTGCCACCCGGAGGCGGTCGCTTGCCCGTACTTTGCCATAAAGAGAGGGCATAATGGAAAAGCCCAGTGCACTGAGGGCTGATTGTTTAAGAAAGGTACGCCTGCTGGAATTGTGTTTCATTTGTATAGAAATTGTTGGGATTTACGATTTACGATTGATTTCCGACAGCCGACAGCCGATCTCTGATAGCTGATTTACGATTTGATTGCTGATAGCCAACTTCTGGGTTCGACTTCTGGGTTCGACTCCTGGGTTCGACTTCGCTCACCCAACCACCCAACCACCCAACCACTCAACTACTTAACCACTCAACCACCCAACCACCCATCGTATCTTGTGTCTCGTGCCGGTTGCCGCCACACTTCCGAACGCCGATCGCTGACAGCCGATAGCTGACAGCCGATCGCTGACAGCCGATCGCTGACAGCCGATAGCCGACAGCCGATAGCTGATAGCTGATAGCTGATAGCCGATCGCTGACAGCCGACTTCCGAAACCAAAAGCCGCCAATCCCACCTATCTACTGCCATTAACCCGGCGGTATCAGCGTTCGAAACGCATCCAATCCAGGTGGAACAGACTTCCTGTTGCAGCCGGGTTGCTATAGACCAGGTAGAGATCGTGGAACCCGTTGGCCGGCTGCAGCTCCAGCCGGAACTCCTGCCAGCCGGTTTTTAGATCCGGCACGTTCCCGGGGGGGAGGGTGACGGTCCCCAGAAGCGGACCGTCTTTTGCGCCGCTTCTGGCTTCGATAGTCCCACCCTGGCCATGGGCCTGGGCCAGGAAACGGATCGCGCGAATATGCGTCAGGTCAAGGTGGTTGAAGCGGGTGTATTTACCGGCGGTAATATTCGCGATATAGGAATGATAACCCGTATTGGCGGTAGCAATTACAACTCCCACATTCCCTTCGTCATAGGTTTCCAATTTAATCGTAGGGTTTCTTAAAGCCAGGTAGCGGCTGGAGGTAATAGGGGAAATGCCATTGGCGCCCCCGTCGGTATAGGAAGCAACCAATACATAAGCTCCTTCTGTCCCCTTGTCCGTATGACGGTTGAGGGGGAAACGGCCGGCGAGCGGTATGTTTTCCGGTTTGCGGCCCAGCGACAGGATGTAGGCCGCAAGCTCCTCCGCCTGGCTGGCTGAGAGATCAGGATGGGGCGGCATCGGATAGCTGCCCCAGCTGCCGCTGCCGCCCTTGATAATTTTATTCGCCAGTATCCGGCTGTTTTCTTTTACCGCACGATAGCGTTCCGAAATAGCCATCAGGGAAGGGCCGATCGACTTTTCCGTTTTACTATGGCACGCACTGCAGTCAAGCGTTTGATAGTATTTTTCAGTAGTAATGTAGGCAATAGAGGTGTTGTCTCCTCCTGATAAAACACTGGCCAGATCTTTTCCGAAATCGAGATAGTTAAAGGAAGCAGTAACACGGGCAGGGTCGATGCGTTGGTCTTCCCGATCGTTGATCGTAATGGTGTAAGGCAGTTCGGAATCGTCCCAGTAGAAGCTTTGGTTGGCCGTCGTGGCAATCGTAACTTCCGGGGGTGAATTGCCGACCCGGATCTGCCGGGTAGTGGAAGCCGTACTGCCATGCGGATCGCGGACCGTGAGCAGGGCTTGGTAGGTTCCGGGTTGCCGGAAGGTATATCGGATTTGCTTTCCGTGCAGGCGGGTGGTACCGAGCTGCCATTCGTAGGTGAGCGTGTCTCCCGGGTCAAAGTCCCTGGAGCCTTCTGCCGAGAAAGTGACCGTCAGCGGGGCGGCCCCCACTTCTGTGCTGGCAGCGGCAATCGCTACCGGGGTGCGGTTGCCTTCCGTATACGTTACCCGGATAATGCCGGAATCGGTATTGCGGGCAAACCAGTTGGTGCCGTAAGCCAGCACATACAACGCCCCGTCCGGTGCGATCAGCATATCCATCGGAGCTACTACCTTCAATTGCGGAAGAAAATGTTCCATACCGGCGTAGTTGCCGTTGTTGTCCATCGTGACCGCAACGATCCACTTACGTACCCAGTCGTAGATAAACAGTTTGCCGTTGTAATACGCAGGCAATTTATAAGGTGCATCGGGATACAGATCGCTGTAATAAACAGGTCCGGCCATGGCCGAAGCCCCTCCTTTTCCCAGGTCCGGCCATCTTTTGGAAGGGCCTTTGCCGTACCAGATGAAAGCGGGCCGGGCAGGCGGGAGCTTGCGGATGCCGGTGTTGTTCGGGGACTCGTTGACCGGATGCTCCGGATCCTGGGCCGGGCCTTCCTGTTTGGTTTCGAAATCATATTTGGGAAAGGCTTCATTGGCCCCCAGGAAATAAGGATAGCCGAAAAAGCCCGGCCCGCGTGCCTGATTGATTTCATCATAACTGAGAAATCCTTCTTCAGCAGGCACCTGGGTATCGGGGCCTACATCACCCCAGTAGAGAAAATTGGTTTTGGGGTCGACCGAGATGCGGAAGGGATTCCGGACGCCCATCACATAAATTTCGGGTTTCCCTTCCGAGCCGTCTTTGGGAAACAGGTTCCCGTCGGGAATACTGTAGGTGCCGTCAGCTTCCGGCCGGATGCGAAGAATCTTACCCCGATAATCATTGCTGTTGGCGGTAGAAGCCTGGCCGTCAGAAAGATGCCTGCCCGGGCGTTCATCGGTAGGATTATGTCCCTCTATTTCTTCCGCATTGGTATTGTCGCCTATGGAAAGATACAACAGGCCGCTGCGGTCAAATACCAGATGTCCCGCCGAATGGCAGCAATATTCGCGTTGCGTAGGAATTTCGAGCAGTACTTTTTTTGAGGATTCCACCAGCATGCCGTCTTTTAGTTCGTATCGTACCAAATGACTTACACTCCTGGGACCGCCGACGCCGTAATAGAAATAAAGCCAGTGATTGACCGCAAAACCGGGGTCGGCAGCTACACCGAGCAACCCGTCTTCAATACCGCTGAAAACATTGAAATGGGCGAGTGTCCGGAGCTCTTGTGTTGCGTGACTGAAGTACCGTACGCCTCCTTTTCGTTCAACCACTACGATGTCGTAATTGGGCAGCAGCGCCATTTGCATAGGCTCATCCAACCCCGAAACGAGCGTCTGATACGTAAACCGCGTAGAATCGGGTTTTTCACTGGCAAGATGCGGAAAAGACGGCCTTTCGTCCGGCAGCAGACCTGGCAAACGAGGCAACCGGAAAGTCAGCAGGCAAAAGGTACCAATAAGGATCGGGAGTAGAATGGATTTTAACACGGACTGGTAATTAAGCGGGAAATATAGGGATTACAGGAATGAAACACTATGGGACGCAGTTAAAAATAGCCGGTGGGCCTGCCCGTTGCAACCCGGATCTTTTATCGGTCAGAACCGTACTCAGGCCTCGGGCCAGGCGGTTTCGATTCCTTGCTTACGGATAAATTGCTGAAAATCGCGCAGATGCTGTTCCCGGACTGCCTGCGGAGTGCACTGATGGCGGATGCTGTACGCGCCGACCGGTTCTCCTGCGTAAAGGAATATGAAATAAAACGAACAAGTGAAAACCAGCAATTTAAAAGGAACCTCCCAATGGCTGGGGGCGATGGAAACGGGGATGTACGGGCTGTTGTACTCCTTATTTAGATTGGATTTAAAATAATACGGGTGAAAATGAACTTTATCGGTGCGGATGACTTATTTTTGCACTGAAATTTATAATCAGAGAGATCGGAGTATGGACGGTGCTGTTTTGATAAGTATGGAAGCGGGAGAGCTGGCAGGCACAACCCCCTGGGGGTATTCTTTGATGGAGCAGGAATGTTGTCTGCTGAAAAAATGCTGCAAGGCTTATAAAAAGAAGGGAAAGCGTTGTAAAAAGTGCCCCAAAAAATAGGAGATATCCCATATTAATAGTCGTTTCCCTGGCATGTCCGGATTGCTTGTTACAAATTGATACCCTGCTTAATTTTCCAAAGTAATCCGTAAAAGGAGCACAGAGACACGCAGCGTTTTTTGCACGGAGTTTCACAGAGGTTTTTGTGAAATGGGTTGCCTGGTGTCTGACTGGCGTTTAGTAAATTATTTTTTTCTCCGTGCCTTCTCGGTGCTTTTTTCTCCGTGTAGCTCCGTGTTTATGCCTTCTTTGTGTTTTCCTGGCATGTCCGGATTGCTTGTTACAAATTGATACCCTGCTTAATTTTCCAAAGTAATCCGTAAAAGGAGCACAGAGACACGCAGCGTTTTTTGCACGGAGTTTCACAGAGGTTTTTGTGAAATGGGTTGCCTGGTGTCTGACTGGCGTTTAGTAAATTATTTTTTTCTCCGTGCCTTCTCGGTGCTTTTTTCTCCGTGTAGCTCCGTGTTTATGCCTTCTTTGTGTTTTCCTGGCATGTCCGGATTGCTTGTTACAAATTGATACCCTGCTTAATTTTCCAAAGTAATCCGTAAAAGGAGCACAGAGACACGCAGCGTTTTTTGCACGGAGTTTCACAGAGGTTTTTGTGAAATGGGTTGCCTGGTGTCTGACTGGCGTTTAGTAAATTATTTTTTTCTCCGTGCCTTCTCGGTGCTTTTTTCTCCGTGTAGCTCCGTGTTTATGACTTCTTTGTGTTCGAAAAGGTATTTTTTTTAAAGAAAAAATCACAAAAATAGGGTATGATTCGGGGTGGAAAGGATCTTTTAGGAAATGTCATGTCATTTGTAACAGATGAAAGCACGTATTACTTCTGATGAAGCGCAAAAACTTTGGCGGGATTATCAATGCGGGGATATGTATGCTTTAGCGAGTATCATGCAGGGCTATTACCCGGATTTGTTTCATTGGGGACTGAGTTTGTACAATGAGCGGGAGCTGGTGAAAGATTGTATTCAGGATGTATTCGTGAAGTTATGGAAGGTGCAGGAGTCGGTTACTACCGTAGAAAATGTACGGGCGTATCTCCTGGTGGTGCTGAAAACCCGTATTTTAAGAGAGCTGTCCAAAAAGTATGTCACGCATCAATCGGCACTGACAGAGGACTATACATTTTCATTTGAGTTTGCCGCTGATCTGCGGCTGATCGACGAAGAGCATGAGATCTACCGGATAAAGAAACTGGAAGCTGTCCTCAACCGCTTGTCCGGAAGACAGAAAGAGCTGATTTATCTCCGGTTTTATCAGTGCCTGAGTTTTGAGCAAATAGCGGAGGTAATGCAGTTAAACCGTCAGTCTGTTTATAACCTCCTGCAAAAATCATTGGGGAGTTTACGGAAGTACCTGGGGCAGGTCGCCTGAGGATACCCTTGCGAAACGGGTTACGTATATTGTAGGCGTTAATAATAGGTTTGGATGTCTCAAAAAGTTGTGTGATGAAGCACTATAGTTGGTATTCAATGGCCGATTTTCTACAGGATGAGGGGTTCCGTAACTGGGTACAGGGAGATCGTGCGCAGGAGGCATTCTGGATATCATTCCTGGAGAAATACCCGGAAAAGGCGGTGCCCTTCAGGCAGGCGGAACAAATTATCCGGGCCATCGGAGTGGCGGGAGAGGTGATAAGCTCCAAAGAGATCCGCGCGGAAACCGGTAAGTTTATTGAGACGGCCGGAGAGTACCCTGCGTTTAGTGAGAGGGAATTTGCAGAAAGCGACTTGAGGCGATCCGGATGGAGTCGGTGGGCATTCGGCATCGCAGCGGTTATTGTCCTGGTGGCCGGATTGAAATGGATCGGGTATGGCCCGCCGGTGGATCCGGTTCCGGCGACTCAAGAAAAAGCTGTTCTCCTCAAGCTGGTGAGAACGTGCAACGATTCTGAGAAAGTACTCCGGATTGTCCTGGGGGATGAATCGGAGGTGATGCTGAGCCCTAATAGCTGTCTGCAATATCCTTCCCAGTTTTCAGATACGGCGCGACGGGTCTATTTGTCGGGAGAGGCAGCGTTTACGGTAACCCGGCAAGGGCAGCCTTTTATGGTGTATTCCGGCGATGTCATCACCCGGGTACTGGGGACGCGTTTTGTGGTACGTGCCTTTGAAGGTGATAAGAAGATTACCGTACAGGTGCAGACCGGAAAGGTGTCGGTCTACAAAGCAACCCCCGACACCGGAAGCGCCAATAAGGAAGTGAAAGGCCTGGTTATTACGGCTAACCAGGCGGCTATATTTGAGAAAGAGTTAAGCCAGCTTTCCAAAACCCTCGTTACCGATCCCATGCGGCTGATTGCGGATGTGCCTGATGAGTTGTTTAAATACGATGAAGTGCCGCTCCCGGTGATCCTGAATGAAATGCAAAAACTGTACGGTATTCCGATTCAGTACGACTCGGAGTTGTTCAGAAACTGTAAGATTACCGCCACCTTATCCGATGAGAAAATGTATGAAAAGCTGGATATTCTTTGCAAAGCAGTAGGTGCGAATTATGAGATCGTGGACGGACAGATCCTCGTAGACGGAAAAGGATGTAATTCCGCTCATGAAGCCATTCGCCTGAAATAATCAGGACAGGTCCGGCTGCCCGGGGCCGGCCGGATAAAAAAAGCAGCAGATGCGTATCTGCTGCCTGTAAGGCTAAATTACCGCGTGTCACTCGCCAAAGTCATCACGCAGTACGGTACCAAGTATAGAACCTTTAACCCAATCAAAGTTATGCAAAATCGCTTAACCAGAAAATTCTGGCTAAAACTTATGAGGTTTTCGATGACACAAGGGTTTGTCATGTTGCTTTTCATAGGAGTGGTCAATGCCTTCCCAAGCCGTGCTCAGGAATACCTGAACCGACGGCTGACGGTGCAGTTTCAAAACGGAGAAATCCGGAAAGTACTGGTGGATATAGAAAAGAAAACCGGTGTGCGCTTTGTGTATAGTTCGAACGTGATCCACGCCGGACGAAAAGTTACCATGCAGGTAGTCAACGGAACCCTGGAGGAGGTCCTGGGGAAATTATTGACGCCATTACGGGTAACGTATGAGCTGTCAGGAAGGAATGTGATCCTCAGCCAGGTGCCTCAGGCCGCTAATCCGGGTGCTTCTCTACCCGAAAACGGGAAAGAGCACCCCGCTATCCGGCGTGCCGTTGACGGCAGGGTAACGGACGACAAAGGGGTTGGGCTGCCCGGGGTAAACGTGCTGGTCAAAGGAACACAAAGGGGGACTACCACCAATGCCGAAGGAGTTTTTCATCTGGAACTGGAGGAAGGTGAAACGACTTTACTGCTCAGTTTCGTCGGGTTTCAATCCAGGGAGGTAGAAGTTGGAAATGCTTCGCAGCTGCTGATTGCGCTTGAACCGGAAAATAAGGCGCTGGAAGAAGTGGTGGTAACAGCCCTCGGAATTAAAAAGTCGGCTAAAAGCCTCGGATATGCTACGGTAACGGTACCTACGGAGGAAATGACGGTTAACCGTACGGCTAATTTTATGAATGCGCTGCAGGGGAAAATGGCAGGGGTAAATATCACTTCCATGGGCACGGGACCTGCCGGTACCAGTAAGATCCGGATTCGCGGACAATCTTCTTTTGGAGGGAATAACTCTCCGCTGATTGTGGTAAACGGGGTTCCTATTGACAATTCCAATTATGGCGCCAGAGGCGATGCCGGCGACCGGGGGAGCAACCGGACCTCCGACAGCGGGGATGGCTTAAGCAGCATTAATCCCGACAACATTGAATCAATGACCGTTTTAAAAGGCGCTGCAGCATCCGCTTTATACGGCTCACGTGCGAAAGACGGTGTTATTATGATTACGACCAGAACCAGGGGCGCCGGCCCGGGTATCGGGATCGAGTATAATTCGAATTATACCGTGGATGTCCCGCTTGATTACCGGGATTACCAGTTTGAATACGGCCAGGGTGAGAATGGCGTGCGCCCGACTTCTCCGAATCCGCAGTCGGGACAATGGAGTTTCGGAGAAAAGTTTGAGCCGGGGATGACGCATGTGTTGTTCGACGGCGTCACCGTGCCGTATGTCCCGCAACGGAACCAGCTCCGGGAGTACTATCAGAACGGTCAGACGTTTACCAATACCCTGACCCTGTCTTCCGGAGGCGAAAACGGGGGATTGAACCTGTCTCTTTCCAACCTCGATAACCGTACGATTCTCCGGGGATCCGGTTACCACCGGAAAACCGCCAGCCTGGGATTTACCCAGACGATGGCAAAAAAGCTGATCGTTTCGGGCAATGTGGATTATTCGAACGAGGTCCGGAAAAACCCGCCCAACATTGCCGAACAGGATTACAGCCCGGTGATTATCTATAACATGGCGAACTCAATGCCCATGGATTTGCTGGAACAGTATGCCACCAACGAGGAGGGGAATGAATACGTCTGGTCCCGGTTCACCAACCGGACCAACCCCTATTTTGCGTTGACACGGTTCGAAAACATCGATAGGGACCGTATTTTCGGCAACCTTTCGGTGCGCTATAATTTTACAGACTGGCTTTATGCACAGGTACGGGCCGGCCAGGATTATTATGCCAGGGAGCAGGATTATAACCTGCCGACCGGAAGCCAGCGCCAGGCGGCGGCTCCGGAAGGGTTTGTGAATGGCCAATATGTACAGGATATGCGGTCGGTACGTGAGTTGAATACAGATTTTCTCGTTGCCGCCAATAAGACTTTCGGGGTTTTCGGGGTCAATGTAACGGTAGGAGGAAACCAGATGTACCGCCGGCTGAACCGTTATAATGTCCTGGTGCAGGATTTTTATACCCGGGGACTCTATACGATCGGGAACGGGAGACAGAGAGACCCGACGTATGCTATTTCTAAACGGCAGGTGAATTCGCTGTATGGTTCAGTGGAATTTTCCTTTAAAGAATTTCTGTTCCTGAACGCTACCGTCCGGAATGACTGGTTCTCGACATTATCCCCCGTGAACAGGAGTATTCTCTATCCCTCGGTCACTGGCAGCTTTGTGTTTTCACAGGCGCTCGCCGCCTCGTTGCCATCGTGGCTTAGTTTTGGGAAAATCCGTGTTGCCTACGCTGAAGTGGGAAGTGATACGGATGTCCAGCCGTACGCCAATAATTTGTTCTATGGAATTAACGCCCAGCAGTTCCCCAATCCGGCCGGTGTTCTGCAACCGCTGGGCACCATCAGCGCGTCTACGGTCCCGAATGCCAATTTACGCCCCATGAGGGTCTCAGAAAAAGAAGTCGGATTGGAACTGAAATTGTTTAACAACGCGGTTGGACTGGATGTTGCTTACTATGATAAATTGTCATCGGATCAGATTCTTCAGGCGCAAACTTCCGACGCATCCGGTTATCTGACGCAATTGATCAATGTGGGAAAAGGCCGGAACCGCGGACTCGAACTGATGATCAGCCTGCAGCCGTTTTCGGAAAATGATTTCGACTGGAACCTTAGCTTTAATGCGGCCTATAATACCACGAAAGTACTGGATCTGGGAAGTGATGTCAGCGACGGCATGATTACGGTCGGGACGGGTGAATTTACCGGTGAATTAAGGCAGGTGGTCGGAGCGGAAATGGGACAATTGTTTGGATTCGGCTATTTGCGCAATGATCAGGGGGTACGGATTTTTGATGCCGGGAATGGTCGCCCGCTCCGGACGGCAACACAGATCAGCTTTGGAAGCGCTCTTCCCAAATGGGTAGGAGGTATTACCAACAGCTTTCACTATAAATCCTTTTCACTATCCTTCCTGATCGACTACAAACTGGGTCATAAACTGATTTCGGGGACCAATCACAATGCCTGGAGGCATGGCTTGCTTAAAGAAACACTCGTCGGAAGAGATGTCGGGTATGTCGTTGGGGAAGGTGTTAACCCTAACGGGGAAGTGAATCAGACACAGTCGGGAGTTCAGGCTTATTATGAAACGGTCCGGTCGCAGAATATCGCAGAACAGTTTGTTTACAATGCCGGTTTATGGCAGCTGCGCCAGGTGACGTTGGGATATGATTTTTCCAGATTCCTGCCCGACAACATCCCCTTTATAAAAGGCGCCCGGCTTAATATCGTAGCGAATAACGTGGCCGTGATAAAAAAATGGGTCCCGACCATTCACCCCGATCAGTTTGGTTACCCTTCGGACAACATGATGGGGCTGGAAGCAACCGGCCTGCCGATAACGCGTAGTACCGGTTTTAACCTCAACCTAAAATTTTAACCGACAGGAATATGAAAAGGCTTAGTAAGATACTCATCCAGGGAAGCTTTGGGTTATGGCTTCTGATAGCCTGTGACAACGGGTTTGATGAAATGAATATCAACCCCATCGCACTGACAAACGTAAATCCTGCTTACCAGTTTAACAGTGCATTGGTGTCGAGCGCTTTCGGCTATAATAATCTGCAGTACGAAACGATTATCGTCAAGCAGATGATCAACCCGTTTAGCGGGGTAGGCGCTGCCGGGCAATACAACCAGGATAACAGGGGCGTAACGGCCGGAAACTGGCAACGGGGGTACCGGCAGGTGATAAAGGAACTGACGGATGTAGTGGCCAAAATACAGGAGGATCCGGCCCTTAGTAACTTGTATCACATGACCCGGATATGGCGGGCCTATATGTTCCTGTTTCTGACGGATACCTACGGGGATATTCCCTACCTCGAAGCAGGCAAGGGATACCTGGATGGCATTGTAACGCCTGCATACGATGCACAGGAAGCGATTTATACCGATCTTCTGAACGAACTGGAAACCGCTTCCGCCGCGTTGAATCCTGCCGGCCCGCTCGTACTCAGTGATGTGCTGTACGGAGGAGATGTTACGAAATGGAAGCGGTTGGGGTACTCTTTGCTGCTCCGGGGCGGAATGCGGTTGTCTAAAGTCAACCCGACCAAAGCAGCGGAGGTGGTTGCCCGTGCAGTGGCCGGAGGCGTCATGCAGTCCAATGAGGACAACGCCATGCTCCGGCATACCGCCAGCTTCCCCAATCCCGTAGGCTCCAATCTGAATGGCGGCCAGGCCGATTTCTTTTACCTTGCAGCTGATTTTGTGGAATACCTGAAAGTCAACCAGGATCCCCGGCTGAATGCCATTGCCGTGCGGTATGTGGGTTCCAAAAGCTCCGTGGACCAGCGGGAGGCCAATGCCAACCGGTCCCCGGAGGTTCAGATCGGAATGCCGCTGGGGTATGACAATACGACTATTTCGACGGCTGTGACAAATGACGGGCTGGTAAGTTTGTATGAATACAGCCAACTGGACCGTAGCCGGATGGGCGGCCTGAACACCCCTACCATTTTCGTCAGCTATGCGCAAACCCAGTTACTCATGGCCGAGGCAGTCGTCCGGAACTGGACCTCGGGCGATGCAGCAGCGCTTTTCAGTACGGGCGTCCGGTCGCATATGCAGCAATTGGCTACTTATGGCGAGCATTCGGCAGTTCCCGAGGCGGCTATTACCGCCTACCTGCAGCAGAATTTCCTGGAGAGCGGGAAAGAATTGGAGCAGATCAATACCCAGTATTGGGTAGCTTCCTTTCTGAACGGCCCCGAAGCCTGGGCTAATTTCCGTCGCACAGGCTATCCGGCCTTAACGCCGAATCCGTTTCCGGGCAGCGATCTCAAAACAGAAAGCTTCATTCGCCGGCTTACGTATACGGATGCGGAGCTCAATGTGAATAAAGAGAATGTCGACCAGGCAATTGCCCGTCAGGGGCCGGACTTGCTCGATACGCGGGTATGGTGGGACGTCAAATGATACTGCCGGAAATGAAACAGAACCCTGGAAGGAAAACGACACGAAGAGAAGTCATTTGCGCATTGACCGGTGTAGCAATGGCCGGTTTCGGCCATGCAGCGATCCCGGACGCTGTGGAACGGGTAATTATTGAGTGGAATCCGCATATGTTCAGCCCGGATCTGCAGAAATACCCCTTTCATGCGCAGGCAGTCTATCGACCGGATGTGTCCGGACTCCCGCCGGATCCGCTGGCGGTTTACCTGCAGCGGATGGGCGAAGAAGGAATCGGCAAGGGAGTAATTGTACAGCCTGAGCCATACGGAGATGACCATTCACTGGTGCTGGATTGTCTGGGAAGAGCGCCCGAAAGGCTCAGGGGGACGAGTTTGTTTTATCCGAAGGACCCGTCGGCGCCCCGAAAGCTCGCCGCCTTGGTTCGGCAGGAGTCGCGCATCGTTGCCACCCGTTTTCATGCACACCGGAACAAAGAAATGTATCAGGATTCTTTCGCGGATTCCGGAGTACGGGCGCTCTGGAAGCAGGCTGTGGACCTGGACCTGATTATAGAGTTGCATATCGGGCCGGATTATGCCCGCCAGGCAGGAGAGGCTATTGCCGCCTTCCCGGGATGTAAGGTGCTGATAGACCATCTGGCAGAACCGCATATGGGTACCGGGGTGGAGTTTGCAGATGTGCTGGAACTGGCGAAATATCCCAATGTCTGGATGAAACTTTCCGGGATCGGGCATTTTGTCAGGGATGCCCCGTATTACGAAAGCGCCCTCCCCTTTACAAGCCGGGTGATCCGGGAGTTCGGGCCCGACCGGTTGGTATGGGGAAGCGGAACTCCTCAGATTGTTGATACACACATGGCCGGCTATACCGATGGGGAACGGGCAAAGGTGAAAGGGGGAAATTTAAGTAAATGGTTAAACTGGAAAGTATGAAAAACATCAAGGAAAGGCTTAAAAACGGCGAGACGCTGCATGGTTGCTGGCTGAACACAGGTAGTCCGCTAACGGCGGAGATTGTAGGGATGGCCGGGTTCGACTGGGTCCTGATCGATCTGGAACACGGAGCCGGATCGGAAAGCACGCTCATGCATCTCCTGCAGGCACTGGAACACACGCCTGCTGCCCCCGTTGTCAGGGTGGAAAGTTTTGAAAGCCAGCGGATACACCGGGTGCTTGATATGGGCGCTACCGGTGTCATGTGCCCGAGAATAGCCAATTCCGAAGGGGCCGCGAAGTTTGCCCACGGATTGCATTATCCGCCTGCCGGCGGAAGAGGGGTGGCTAAAATGGTGCGGGCTACCGGCTTCGGGAAAAATTTTGCAGACTATTACGAAAACGCCGGCGATACCGTGCTGGGGGTTGCCCAAATCGAAACAGTGGAAATTCTGGATCACCTGGATGCGGTGGCCCACACAGCCGGAATAGATGTCTTGTTTATCGGCCCGGCTGACCTGTCGATGGCGCTCGGTATTTTCGGACAATTCGATCACCCGCTTTTTACAGATGCCTTACAGGCTACTGTCCGGGCCGCAAACGCGGCCGGGAAGGCAGTTGGAATACTGTTTTTCAATACGGAAGATTATGAAAAATACCACCGGTTGGGAATCCGTTTCCTTGCCTGCGGCTCGGATGCAACTTTTGTGGCAGAGGGCGCACGCCAGCTCTCCAGCCGGATGAATGCTTTGAAAGCTACCCTGAACTCCTGACAATTATGCCTTTAGCCTCTTTTTTTAGTGATCCGCTGTTCATTCTGCTGGTGGGGATCGTCATCGTCGTCGGCGGTATCATCTTCCTGAAACTGAACCCGTTCCTTGCACTGCTCCTGGCGGCATTTGTTGTGGCGCTGCTGACGCCTGAAACCGCCGTCCAACAATTTGCCCTGCATAAGGGAGCTACGGAAGCCGCCGCGCGGGCACTGGCGGAAAAAACAATCGGGGAACGTATCGCCGGTGAGTTTGGAAGCACCTGTGCCAAGATCGGAATCCTGATTGCCATGGCGGCGATTATCGGGAAGAGCATGCTGGAAAGCGGCGCCGCCGAACGGATAGTAAGGTCGATGTTGCAGGTAACCGGTTTGAATAACGCGCCGATTGCTTTTCTGTTCGGAAGTTTTTTCCTGGGTATTCCCGTTTTTTTTGATATTGTTATTTTCCTGATGATCCCGCTGGCAAAGGCGGTTACGATAAGGATCGGTAAAAACTACCTCCTGCTGGTACTGGCCATAACGGGTGGGGCTGCCATGGCCAACTCTTTTGTACCCCCGGCGCCCGGACCGTTGTTCCTGATCGGGGAAATGAACATTCCCATCGGCATGATGATGGCCGGCGGCGTCCTGCTGGGACTGATCACGATTACTGCCGGGTATACTTTTGCTCGTTGGGCAAACAAAAAATGGCCTGTCGCGCTCCGGGATTCTTTAGACGCGAAACTGGAGGATATTAAAGCGCTGGCGATGCGGCCGGATGCAGAGCTGCCGCCGCTGTGGATGTCGCTGTTGCCTGTCGTGTTTCCTTTGGTAGCTATTTGCCTGGACAACATCGTGGGTTCCATGCTGGCGTCAGGCCAATGGGTGCCGGCTACATTCGTGGAAGAAAGGGTTATACAACTGATCCGGTTAGTGGGAGATAAGAATATTGCCCTTATTTCCGGTGGGATCCTGGCGCTGCTCGTTTTGATCCGCCAGAAAAAAGGGAACCGGGATACCAGCTCCTTTGTACAGAATGCCCTGATGAGTGGTGGCGGCATCATCTTGATTACGGCTGCCGGAGGCGCTTTCGGAGGCATGCTGCAACAAACCGGGATCAGTTTCCGGATTGGTGAGATGACCCGGGATTACCAGATGGCGTTGATCCCGATGGCATTTTTTATCAGCGCGATCGTGCGGACTGCCCAGGGATCTGCCACGGTGGCGCTGATCACGGCTTCGGGAATCCTTTCGGGACTGGCAACCAGCGGGAACCTGGAATTTCATCCGCTGTACCTCGGTTTGGCCATTGGTTGTGGTTCGAAACTGGTTCCCTGGATGAACGATGCCGGGTTCTGGATCATTGTGAAAATCAGTAACCTGACTGAAAAAGAAGCGCTGAAAACGTTCTCGCCAATGCTAGTGGTCATGGGTTTCGTGGGCCTGGCGGTATTGCTTATCGCCGCGAAATTATTCCCGCTGGTGTAGGGAGGTTTTAGATAGGAGGTTTTAGGTTTTAGTTGTGAGGTTTTAGGTTTTAGGTGTGAGGTTTTAGTGCATTGGCTTTCGGAAATCGGAAATCAGCTTTCGGAAATCAGCTATCGGCTGTCGGAGGTTGGGGTTCTGTCGCGGGTGGGTTGCTGGTGATTTTTTGATAGTCAGTTAATTATTGCTTTTGCGCGGATGGGAGGGGGTTTCGGGAAGGCAAAAAAAGACGAAAACACAAAAACAATCAGTAATAAAATGGAGAAAATAGGATTTATCGGCTTGGGTATTATGGGTAAGCCGATGGCGCTGAACTTGCTGAAAAGCGGGTATGTTGTCCGCGTGCTGGAATCCAGCAATGCTGCCGGAGAACTAAGAGCGGCGGGGGCCGAAGTGGTGCCGTCCGGAAGGGATCTGGCTTCGGGTAGTACGGTCGTCATTACCATGTTGCCTGACGCTCCGGAGGTAGAGGAAGTGGTGAGCGGTGAAAAAGGAATCCTGGAGGGATTCCATCAGGGATCCCTGTTTATCGATATGTCCACTATTGCCCCGGCCACCTCGGTGAAGTTGTATGGCAGGCTCCGCGAGCGGGGGGTAGAAGCTTTGGACGCACCGGTGTCCGGAGGACAGGTAGGGGCGGAGCATGCGTCGCTGTCCATTATGGCCGGCGGAACCGCCGCCGCCTTCGAAAGAGCGCTGCCGCTGTTTCAGGCAATGGGTAAAAATATTGTTCATATGGGGGATCCCGGTGCAGGGCAAACGACAAAGGCCTGCAATCAATTGATTGTAGGAATGACCATCCAGGCGGTAGCGGAGGCGTTTGCGCTGGCAGAAAAAGCGGGGGTGGACCTGGAAAAAATGAGAGAGGTCCTGCTCGGAGGGTTTGCGCAAAGCAGGATCCTGGATTTACACGGCAACCGTATGATTGCCCGGAACTTTGTCCCCGGGTTTAAGTTGAAACTGCATAAAAAGGATATGAATATTGTGCTGCAGACCGGGAAAGAATACCAGCTGTCGTTGAAAGGGGCATCGTTGGTGGCAGCACAGATGGATAAGGCCTTGTCGGAGGACAAAGGTGAGCTTGACCACAGCGCGTTGCGCCTGGTGGTGGAATAACCGGAAGCATTCCTGCTTCTCTGTACCTGTAAATTGATTTTTTTATGTACTAACTGATTTTACGGATATGAAAAGACAAGCGTTTATTAAAGCGGTTACGGCAGGGTCTGTTGCAGCGCTGGCGCCGGCGCTGCGCGCAGAGAAAATGACCGTTCCTGAAAAAGTACTCATGAAAGTGGGGTGCCAGTCAGGAGGTACCAGTGAGGAAAGCCTGCAGTTCAAGGCCCGCCACGGGGTTTTTAACATTGACGGCGGGGCGCCGGTAAGTATCCCCGGAAAAGGCTGGGACCTCGAAGATTCGTTACGGAAAAGAGATGCCTGTGAAAAATACGGGATCAGCCTGGACGCCTATCACTGGCCGCTGACATCTGCGGGGATAGATAAAGTAGAATACCCCAACATAATGTTGGGTAAAAGTCCGGAACGTGATCGGGAAATCGAAATTCTGCAGCAAATGATCGTAGTAGCAGCGAAGACCGGCGTGCGCTTGTTGAACTATAACACCACTATCCTGCCGGTGCTGCGGACCGGCAGGACGATTGATCCCCGGCGGGGAAATGCCTCCTACAGTACCTGGAATTACAGTGAAGCGCTGAAGCGCCCGGCTCCTGAAACGGTTGCCGGAAAGGTATCGGTAGAGGCTGTTTTTGAGCGGATTACCTATTTGCTGGACCGGGTACTCCCGGTTGCCGAAGAGTACAAGGTGAAATTGGGGAACCATATCGCAGATCCGCCCGCGCCGGTAGGTTACCGTGGGATTACAAGGTGGAATAGTCCGGATGTCTTCGCGGGGATCAAGCGGTTTGCAGCACTTTATGACAGCGAGTATCATGGGTTTAATTTTTGCATCGGATCGATCGGTGAAGGACTTAAGGATCCCGCGTCTGAAATACTGCCTATTATTAAATGGGTGGGAGAGCGTAAGCAGATTTTCAACGTGCACCTCCGGAATATAAAGGGGGGGTGGAACAATTTTCAGGAAGTATATCCGGATAACGGTGATATGGATTTTCTCCAGGTAATGCGCGCCTTGCGGGATGTTGGGTTTGACGGAATGGTGATGCCCGACCATGTGCCGGGACACGAAGACAAGGCCGCACCGTTACAGGCATTTTCTTTTTCCTATGGCTATATTATCGGGCTGTTACAGGCCGTGAAAAGTGAGTGGAGCGGCTAGGTCCATGGTCTGTGTCCATGGTCTGTGTCCATGGTCTGTGTCCCACAGACCATCCTAATGCCCAGCCCGTAACCATCCTATGCCCAGCCAATACCCCAATAACCACCCGGCAGCATTTCATTAAAAACAACAACTACCTTACCCCAGGCTTATGAACGGTCCTTTGATTAAAGAGTTTCATATAACACCGATTGCGGTGACAGATCCCCCTTTACTGAATGCCGCTGGATTACATGCCCCCTATGCGTTGCGTACCATTGTGGAACTGGTGACCGACGACGGGATCTCCGGAATCAGTGAAATACCGGGGAATAGTGCTACCGACGACGCACTGGGCCAGGCACGACAACTTCTGATTGGCCAGGATCCCTTTCAGCTGAATAAAATCAGGCAGCTGCTGACTGCTCATTTTGGTACGGAAACTGCGGCCCAGCGGGGAGATGCACCCTGGGACCAACGAAAGCTGGTGCACGTTTTTAGTGCGGTGGAAGTGGCCTGCATGGACATCATCGGAAAAATCATGAACCGTCCTGTGGTCGATTTACTGGGCGGGAAGGTGAGGGACAGCGTACCATTTTCGGCTTACTTATTCTATAAATACGAAGGGGCCGGCGGAGAACTGGCGTTTGGGACCGATCCCAGAGCTGAAGGGTGGGCGGCTGCACGGCAGGCGCCGGCGCTCGGCGTGGAAGAGATGATAGCACAAGCCCGCGCTATGTGCGCCGAATTCGGGTTTCAATCATTGAAGCTTAAAGGAGGTGTTTTCGAACCGGCTATTGAAGTCGCCACGGTAATCGCTCTGCGGGAAGCCTTCGGTCCTGATGTGCCGATTCGTCTGGATCCCAACGCCTTATGGAAAGTGGATACCGCGATTCGATTTGGAAAGGAATTAGAAACCGTACTGGAATACCTGGAAGATCCTGTAAGGGGGCAGGCACAAATGGCAATTGTCAGAAAAGCCTTACGCATCCCGCTGGCAACCAACATGTGTACGACCTCTTTTGAGGAGATTCCCACCAGTATTGCAACCGGCGCTGAAGACATCATATTGAGCGACCACCATTTCTGGGGCGGACTGAGGGCTTCTATGGTTTTGTCGGGACTGTGCGAAACATTCGGGAGAGGACTGTCCATGCATTCCAACAGCCACCTGGGGATATCGTTGGCGGCCATGGTCCATCTCGGGGCAGCGTTACCGGCGGTTCCCTACGCGCTGGATACACATTATCCCTGGCAATCGGAAGAGATTATCCAGGGAGGACGTATCCGTTTTGAAGACGGGGCGGTTCCGGTTCCGCAGGGACCCGGATTAGGGGTGACGCTGGATCGTGACAGTCTGATGCGCCTTCATGAAAATTACCTCCGTTGCGGACTCCGCCGGCGCGATGATGAGATTGAAATGCAAAAAGTAGTCCCTGGCTGGAAATTCCAACCCGTACGCTGGTAATTCGCTATACAACTGATCAGATTACGTGCACACCTAACGATCCTGCCGGCCCACCACAGCGTCACCTGTCGCCGCCTGCTGAATACGCAGGATTTCATTTTGAATCTCCGGCAGGATGTTCTCTAATTCCGCCTGGATGCTCTTGTAATGATCCATTAGGAGCGGATATTCCGGCTGCGGTTCACTGTCCAGTATTTTTTGAAAGGCTTCCACCTGCGGCACCATCGCTCCCAGGCCGGCAAATGTAAAGGAAGGCTTGGAGCTGTGCACTACCCGGCGGACTTCATCCAGTTTGCCGGTCGTCAAGTGGCTTTCCAACTGTTGCCAACGCGGGATAACATCCTGTATAAAGGTGTTATAAATTAGTTTCTCGGCTTCCAAATCACCTCCAAAACTGTTTTGTAGAAAGTTTCTGTCGATTGTTATCGAAGGTTGCTGATTCATGGATATTAGGGGATTACGTAGTTTAAATATGGCTTTAAAACGCTATCTGCCAAAGTTCAGGGTTGTTTTACGGTACATTTTTTTGTAGACTTGTAACCCTGTAACGAGGGGCTGGACAGGTGGATTGGCTAAACGGCCAGACAAATATGCAGAAAAATTAACACATATTGTAAGGATCGCCCGTTACGCAGTAATTATCAGGATAAAACGGCCCTCGAAATGTCAAGAGTTGGGTTGAAAAATAAGCATCGTGTTAGATGAAAATACTTATCGTCGAAGATGAGAAACTGGTCGCTATAAGCCTGCAACGTTTGCTGCTGTCAATGGGGTATGTGGTGGAGGATATCGCCGGCAGTTATGAAGAGGCCGTCGAAATATTGGAGTCAAAAGAGATTCACCTTGCTTTTTTTGATATAGATCTGAAGGGCAAGCAAACCGGTATCGATCTCGCCAATTACGTCCGGAAAAACATTGGAATCCCGTATATATACCTGACGGCGGTCAACGAAACGACGACACTCAATGATGCCCTGGAAACAGCGCCGCATGCGTTTCTCTTTAAACCCTTCCGGCGGCTTATGATCTATACCGCTGTTAATATGGCTATCCGGAGTTACCGGGAGGAAGTACTCCCCGGAACTGTGGAAAAGCGGAATAAGCCCATTGTGATCAATGAAGTACTGTTTGTTAAAGAGAAAGAATCCTATGTGAAAATAGCGCTGAATGATATCCGTTTTATCACCAGCGACGATAATTACGTAGAATTGCATACGGAGAAACGGAAGTTTGTAATCCGTGAAACGTTAAAGAGCCTGATGGAACAGTTGCCGGCCAATACCTTCTTCAGAATCCACAAATCTTACATCATCAATCTCAACGCTGTCCAGGAGATCAGCCAGTTCTACGCAGTGATCGGCGACGTCCGGGTGCCCATTTCCGACCGGTACCGGCATGCGTTGCTGAGCCGGCTTCACCTGTATTCTTGATTTATTTTAAAAACTGATTTGACGGTTACCTGCATTTCCGGGGTGTTCACCCCGCTGTGAGGGGTGTATGTCCCATTAATAGGATTATTCCGTGGGGGCTGACTTAAATTTGTCACCTAAATCGGCGCCCGGGCCAACGGATGCGTCATTTGGATCAAATGGTTTAAGCCAACGAAACCCTATTTCTCACATTTAACTCCCCCAAATCATGTTACGATTTTTACTTACCTTATTCGCTTTTGTTTTTACGGCCGGCGTTACATTTGCGCAGCCAGCAGCCAATCAGACGTTGGATTGTTCTACTTCAGGGCAACTGAAAAACCCCAGTTTTGAACTGGTTTCCAGTAATCGTCCCCGGGATTGGACTTACTCAGGTGGCGGTAACGGCAGCTTTACGCGGTCGAACGGTTATCAGAAATGCGGCAATTATTACGGGCTGCTGACATCCAACAAGTCAGGAGACTACAAGGCCTACCAGGATGTAAACCTCAGCGAGGGTGACAAAGTTACCTTATCTGTCTGGGCGGGTATCCATGAATCGGCCGGCAGCAACACAAGAGGGCAGTTTATCAAACTGCATTTTCTGAAGTCCAACGGCACAGTGATTTTATCTGTCACCAGGAGAGTTACCAACAATGTAAGCAACGGCGGAATGAGGCGCTACGAACTGTCAGGCACAGCACCTGCAGGGGCCAAGAAGGTTCGGGTGGAAGGATCCATCAGCACCACCACCAGCAGCGTTCGCTACCTGAAAATGGAAATGGCCTCCCTGATCATAGAAGATTCGTCTTTGCCGGTGGTATTGGCGACGCTGGATGCCCGGACAGAGGGCGCGGATGCGGTGGTTTCCTGGTCGACTACGGAAGAGATCAACGCACAGCGGTTTGAAATCAACCACAGCCGTAACGGTTCCGACTGGAATGTGGTGGGACAGGTGGAAGCCACAGGTAACCATACCGGTTTGAAAAGTTATTCATTTGTACATAATAACCCGTCGAATGGGACAAACTTCTACCGCCTGCGTACGGTAGACCTGGACGGATCA
The DNA here is from genome assembly GCA_040394475.1 of Telluribacter humicola. Classification (GTDB taxonomy): domain Bacteria; phylum Bacteroidota; class Bacteroidia; order Cytophagales; family Spirosomataceae; genus JBEBSD01. Next base: position 58,646 of record JBEBSD010000019.1, read on the forward strand.
TCGGAATTGAGTCGTATCGTAAGCCTGAACTATTTGTCTGTTGAGCGTAAACCTTACCTTTATCCAAACCCAAGCTTTGGACTCGTGACCGTGAAGACGGCTGAAGAAGTGAAAGGTCTGACAGTGTACAATGTCCTTGGAAAAGAAGTATTCCGTTCGAACGGAAAGGTTGAAGGAGACGTGAACCTGAGCCATCTGCCTGCCGGGAATTACCTGGTACAGCTTCAGGATGGTGACGGAGCGATCACTACACAGCGCATTCAAATCAGAAATTAAGCGCTCTTTTGACTGCTGAAATTCCCCGGAGAAATTGATACTATTTCAATTTTCTCCGGGGAATTTTGGTTAGGGCAGCAGGGTTTTTAGGGATCATTCCCGCCTGCATAGTAAGCTGAGGCAAACTAGCCGGAGGTTATTTCACCAAACGATTTCAGGTGATTGATGTCCAGCGGTTTATGAAGGATATCTACGACGAGATCATGCTGGCGGGCCCGGATGAGATCGTTGGTATCCATAGAAGAGGACAACATGAAAATGTGAAACTTCCGGATGAGCGATTCGGGCAATTCACTTAACCCGGCGATAAATTCAAATCCGTTCATCTCCGGCATCTGGATGTCCACCAGCAGGATTGTACCGGGTTGGAGTGCCGTTTCGGCGGTCAGGAAGGCCAGGGCTTCTTTCGCCCAGCCAAAGCAAGTCACCGTGTGTGCAATGCCCGTTTTAAGCAAGGTCTTCTTATATACAAACTGATCTAGTGGGTTGTCGTCAATTAGTAGAAAGTGTTGGGGGAATGTGATTTTCATGTGTGGGGGAATAATGGTTAGGTTGTTGAAGCGCAGCATGGGCTTTGCTTTCGTGCGATGACGGAATGGAAACCGTAAAGGTCGTCCCTTTGGTGGGAGTTGATTGAAGGGTGATGGTTCCATTAAGCTTGTGCACTGCTTCACGCACGGTGTACAATCCGATACCGGAGCCACTGGTGGCAATAGTAGCGCGGTAGAACATTTCGAATATTTTTTCCTGAGCATTTTCAGGTACTCCTATTCCATTATCGGTAATGGAAATAGTGACGGAATTGTGCTGTGTGCTGTCAATGGATATTCGGATAAGCGGGTCTTTTTTAGCCGGGTCCTGGAATTTGATAGCATTCGATAGCAGGTTGTTCAGGATAATCCTTAGTTTAATCAGATCAGAGTAAAACTCCTGGTGTTGGTTGATGCTGATTTCTATGTTGATTTTATCGAATCCCGGGATATACCGGATGATTTGTTTGATTTCATCAATCAGTTCATGAAAGTCTATCGCGGTGATCACGGGGACACCCCGGGCATTTTTGTAGTAGTCAATTATATTACTGGTAAATGTGTCGAGCTTGTTAACGGATTGCCGGATAAGCAGGAGGTATTCGTTCTGGGAAACGGCGTCTTCCTCCAGCAGGGCCAGGTTGATAATTCCCTGGATGGAGGTCAGCGGCGCCCGCAGGTCGTGCGAGGCGCTGTACACAAAATTGTCGAGCTCGGCGTACGCTTTTTCCAGCTCCTGATTGCGCCTTTTCAACTCCTGGCGCGTACGATAAATGTCGTAGGCCTGGTCAATGATGTTCCGCACATGTTCTTCTTCCCAGGGTTTTTCGATAAAACGAAACACTTCTCCCTTGTTGATAGCGTCGATAGCAGCCCGGATATCGGTATAGCCGGTAATGAGAAACCGGAAAGGCTGCGGGTGCCGGTGTCTTATTTTTTCAAAAAACTGTACCCCGCTCATCACGGGCATCCGCTGATCGGCAAGGATGATATGGATTTCCTGTTCATTCAGTATCTTTTCCGCTTCTTCCGGGAATTGTGTTATATAGATCCTATAGGATTTCCGGAAGGTTGCTTTAAACGCCTGCAGGTTGTGGATTTCATCATCAATGTAAAGTATACTTATCGAACTGTTGCTCATTGCTAGGCATAGGGGCTTAATGACTTATTTGTGAGAAAATCAGACCGAAAGCGGGAGCTTCATCAGAAATTCGGTTCCTTCTCCCTTTTCCGAAAAAACCTGAATGTTTCCATTATGGGCTTCAATAATCTTAAAAACGATGGACAGGCCTAAACCAGTACCCTTACCTACGTCTTTAGTAGTGAAAAATGGATCGAAAATTTTGGACTGGAGTTCTTTGGCAATGCCAACGCCATTGTCCTTAAAAGATAGTGCAATGTAACCGTCATCCTCCAACCATGTTTTAATGTGGATAGTGGGAGGAGGAACTTTTACCGGGTTGTTTTCCAGCACAAAGATAGAATTACTTATGATATTCATAAACACTTGGTTCATTTTTCCTGCATAACAGTCAATTTCCGGGATATCTCCCAGTTCTCTGATTACCTGAATCCGTGTGCCCAGCTGGTAATTCAGGATGACGAGAGTAGAATTAATTCCCTCGTTCAAATTCACTTGTTTATAGTCCGATTCGTCGAGCCTGGAGAAATTTTTTAATTCTCTCACGATTCCCACCGTCCTGTTAGCCCCTTCTTCTATCCCTTTCAGCAGCTGTGAAACCTCCGTTTTCGTATATTCCAGGTCCAGCTCTTCCTTTAGTTTGCTGATTGATTCCAGCTTAGCCGGGAGCGTTTCGGGGCTGTCGCCGGCGGTCAGCGCTTCATAATGATTCAGTACTTCGAGCAAGTCATTGATGTCGCGCTGCAGCGGTTTGATATTGGAGCTGACAAAATTGATCGGGTTATTGATTTCGTGGGCTACCCCCGCTGTCAGCTGGCCCAAAGAGGCCATCTTTTCGGATTGGATGAGACTGGATTGCGCATTTTGCAGCTTTGACAGGGCATCGGAAAGGTCGGAGTTGGCATGTGTCAGGGCGACCGTCCTTTCGTTGACCTTCCGCTCGAGGAGCAGGTTTTGTTCCTGGACGATCCGCTGATTTTCAAGGGACGTTTCGAGGGCTTCTTTCTGGGAAGTTTCCTTGTCTTTTTTCAAGGTGTTGATCCGGTCGGCCAGGGCAAAGGAAAGGAGGATTACTTCAATGGCCGTTCCGACCTGCATGGTATAATTGGTGAAAGTGTTGTAGGGGAGCAGGTTCAGGTTCCGCGCCACATACAGGATAATCCCGATCAGGAAAATGCTCCACGCCAGGAGGAAAAATTTGGCGGGCCGGTAGTTTTGTAACGAGAGCTTGATGGCAATAATGATCCCGGTAGTGACACCCAGCAAGCCGCATACGTCGATCATCCGGTAACTCAATTGGGTGGATCCGCTAAGCCGTACGATGATGGCAAACACATAGACCACCATAATGATATTCAGTATCTGATGGTTATACGGCACCTTGTCTTTGGTGTGCAGGGTATTCTGAAAGAAAATAATGGCAAATACGCCTGCAAGTGCCGGGAACAAAATAAGGGCCAGGTCGTCGAAATGGGGAGAGTCAGGCCACAGAAATTTGAAAGTGTAGCCCGTAATGGTGGTCTGCGACAGGCCGATAAAAATGATATACAGGATGTAATAGATATAGTTTTTATCCTTGATGGAAGCATACAGAAACATGTTGTACAACGTAATCGCCAACAGGATCCCGATGTGTATCCCCACCAGGATGTGGTTGGTGATGACCGTGTCCAGGAAAGGTCGCTCCGAAATCAGGATCAACGGAACCGTCAGCTGGTAGTCGCCTCTTAATTTCAGAAAAAAGGTTTCCGTATGCCCCTGGTCGACAGGAAGGTCCAGGACCACGTTGGGGTAACCGTTGTACCGTTTTGTGAAGACATCCTTGTGACGCAGGGTGGCCAGGGGTTCCGTGCCGTTCTGAAGGGCATATAGTTCACATAATTCGGTCTTCGGATTGGCCAGTTCCAGCAGGATCCGGTCCTCGGTGGAGTTGTTCTGAACGGAGAATTTTATCCAGAAAGTGGAGTTGCTGATGCCGAAATTGGGAATGTCTGTGGTACTCTGCCAAAAATCGGCAGACTGCATAATGTCCCCGATCGTGAGGACATCATCGGGATCTTCAAGGATGGAGACCGATTGCCCGATGATCACCGTATTGCCGTCGTAGTCAATGACGGTAGCTGCCCGGAGGGAAGCGGCGGTACCGGTAAGCAACAAAAAAAGGAGTGCCGGTAACTTCCAGCTATTATAGTTCGGTTTCATAATAAATTGCGAGTTCGCCTTTAGGGCCTTTTTCTATGGTGTTTTGAACAGGATTCTGTCGTAAATCAAGTATTCTTTCCCGTTCCTCCGGGATGGCGTTAGGGAGATTAATCAGGTCTTTGATGATTAAAGAAGTGGCAATGAGTCCTTCCTTGGGATAGTAGAATTTTCCGTTATTCCCCAGTTCGCGCATGATCTCAAACCCTACCTTCAGACTGTTGCGCAGGGTGGCCGGGGAACACAATCCCATCAGCTGCCGGATGCCAACCTGCGACGAGATCGCAATGGCCAGCCGCCCGAGGAAAATACTGCCAATACCGTATCCGGCCACTTCCTTTGAGTTGAAGAGCCCGCAAAACTCAGCCACGTTGTAATTGCCGTATTGATCCACAAACGCGTAAATGGATTGGTCGATTTTGGCAATGGCATCTTCCATCGGCATTTTCAAAGACTCGGAACGGACCTGCACCCTGGTCCCGCCATACAGCTTGCGGCCATCCATCGATTCTACAATCACCACATACGTATGCGGGTCGTCGAGCCAGTTATGGTTTGCCGAGGTCAACTGCTTGATGCCGTACGATTCCAATACCCGTCGATGGCCTTCAATGTATTTTAAACAGGTTTTCGGGTCATCAGGTGCCCTGAACGTCCGGATCTTAGCAACCATCATAGGGGACTTCTCAGAAAGAGGGTGGTGTGTAAAGGGAGTCTGTGAGATTGAATGAGGGGCCGATCGGCTTTGCCTATCTTGAATAAAAACACTTCTGCAAGACCGGGTTCCAGCGGAAAAATCTGAAGAAACTGTTGCCTTAATTCCCTGAGCTTCCTGATTTCCGTTTCGTCTAACCCGTTCTCGGTACCATATAGGATGCGTGGAAAGAGATAAAGCGGCGATATAAGCGGATGAAGCGCCAGTTCTTCCAGTTCTGTCTGCAGCCACAGACGCTGCATCGCTTTTCCGCCTTCAAAGAAACTGCGGTGCCCGTACTCCGGCAGGGTAATCAGCCCAATGGCAGCGGCTCCGGAAACGGTTTTCAGCGCTGCCTGTACCAGGGCATGCCCGCCTTCTATTTTTTTGAGTGTGCCGGCCACCTCAGGGTCTTTGACGAGGCCCAGCGCCAATGCCTCCGGCCCGCTCAGTCCAAGGGAACGTATATCAATGCCGTCGCCCTTCGTTTCGGCCTCTTCCGGTGTCCAGCGCATTTCCCGGCCGACAAAGTCCTGATGTCCTTCGGGATGGAGCAGGCGTATCCGGTCACATGCGCCGATGATCCGGCCGGCTTCCTGTATCGGCTCAGGGGCCGTCAGCCAATGCAGCTTTACCCCTTCGATGCTTTCGGCAGCGCCGGTGATGCGGTGATACGCCGCTTCCGGAATCACCTCCCTGACCATGGTATTCCGGTTGGTACATCGGGAATAGATAGCCCCGGAAAGGAAACTATAATCGGGAATAGCGGTAGGAGCAGCGGGGATAAACCGGAGAAGGGCGACCAGGTGAGGGGAAGCCCGGGAAGGCTGCCATTGCAGCTGCACATCATAGCCGAGCGCCCGGCTCTTGAGGGAGAGGTTTTCATAGGCAGCTCCCAGGGAAATAAAAGACGCATTCTGATGAAAATCACCAAAGGAATGAGAGCGGTGCGGATCATGAAAAAGCAACAGGTTCCCGTTCGTGTAAATCCATTTCCAGGGCTGGTCGTTGCCGGTAGAGGGAGCCTGGCAGGCAGCGTCGACCAGCGTTTTGACCGTTGCCTCCGGAAGGTGCAGCGTTCCGGCCGCCGGAAATGAATCTGCCAGCAGCCATGCTGCCGTTTTATCGAAGGGTTCGTAAGGGTTGGAAGCCGGCGTGCCGATGTCAGACAAAGTCTTGTCCCGGATGATTTGCTCGGGATCGACATAATACCGGCCGGATGCTCTGAAAGTGTCGAGTAAAATTCGTCTGCCGGTCTCTGCGACAATGCTGCCTCCCAGCGTAACCGCACTGGCCAGCTGAGGCCAAGTGCTGATGGTTTGTCCGATTTCAATCATGGAGGCGCGTCCGCGTACCGATCCGTTGGGAGCATTGACAATTTTGAGCACCAGCGGAATTTTTTCTGCGGGTGCGATCGCCTGCAGCCGCTCCGCCGGAATGTCATTCAGCAATCCGTGAAAAAGGGCACGTTCAGGTTCCAAATCGTACCGTTCCACGTCAAGCATTCCCCGGTCGCTGGTTTCCATCAGCACCGGAATACCGTATTCCCGTGCCTTCTGACGACAGCGGATTTTGAGTTGGAGGTCATCACATTCATCGATCAACAGGTCCAGAGCGGGTGACCCTCTTAAAAAAGTTTCCAGGTTTTCAGGGGTTATGCCTTCTGTGAAACACTCAATATCGATAAAAGGATCTATTTCTGCAATTTCCCGGGCTGTTACAATGCATTTGTTCAGGCCGGATGAATGAATTCCTGTGCGGATCCTGTTCAGATTACTCAGCTCGATCGTGTCAAAATCGGCCAGTTTCAGGTTGCCTGCGATTCGTTCCGACGCCAGGGTAAGGGCCACGGCATGTCCGACAGAAAGCCCTATGATGCCAATGGTTTTTGTGGAAAGCAGCTGTTGTTCTGCCGGGGTTATTTTATACTGGTTCCGGGAAGTACGTACCTGGATGAACTCTTCTTTTTCCAGCAGATGCAGCAACCGCTTCGACCAGGGGTAATATACCCATGTTCCTTCCTGGTCAGGATTCTTCCCGGCGGCCCATTCCTCGTAGGCACGGTCCAGCGAGTCTGCATCCCAGTGTTTCCGGGGGTGCTGCTGCCGCAAAAGTTCCTTCTTTTGATGAGCAAATAAATCCAGCAGATTGCCAGCGTTTTCTGCATCCGACTGGAGGTTCTTAAACGAATTATATTCAGAAGATGCTGGTGTTAATGAGAAAAAAAGAGGTCGGTAACTACTGGCAGGAGGTAGGAGTTTGCTCATATTACGAAAGTATTAATTGATAGTTAGGATAAATGCTGCTGCTGCGAGCATAAAAGTCCCGGACCTGGCATTGCATTTTTAGTTCTGGATTGGTACTGTTCGAACACAAATATGAGTAGTGATGTGAAGATTTCATAGCGCTAATGAGTAAACTACTTTTGAAGTATGGTTTACATGAATGTCCGGTTCATTTTTGTATTATATTTGATAAATGTTCGGTAGAGAGAGCATATGAGGCCTTTTAATAAAGGCAATATAGTAAAATATAGACCTGGCTGTATGAATAAAAAACAGATATTCCATAAAATAGTTATGAAAACCCGGAATGTTTTCAATATTGATAGTTTCTACTATAGTTGAGTGTTCAACCATTAGGAAAATAAACAGGTATACGAGTCCATGAATTTGTCACGGAAATAGCCATAATAATTTGTTACTCAGCTCTATGAATATAAGCGAAAAAGTTCGGGTTTTATATGTAGATGATGAATCGCATAACCTGAATGCGTTTAAAGCCACTTTCAGACATGATTTTCAGGTATTGACCGCAACCTCGGGTAGTGAAGGATTGGAAATCCTTGCTGAAAAGAATGTACATGTCATTATAACCGATCAGCGCATGCCGGAAATGTCGGGAGTGGAATTCCTGGCTGAGGCGATCGCCCGGGAGTATACTGCCATCCGCATTCTGCTCACGGGCTATGCAGACATTAATGCGGTTATTGATGCGGTGAATAAAGGGAAAATTTATTATTACCTTAACAAACCCTGGGACGAACGCCAGTTGCGGACCATCATCAACAATGCTTATGAGGTTTATCAGCTGCGTGAAACGAATAAAGAATTGCTGCAGCAACTGATGGTTGTAAATGAACAACTGGAATTTATGCTGCGGCAAAAACTGATTTCCTGACAGGGATTTTGAGCCCGGACAATCGATCACACCGGAGTGGCTCCCGGGGTGTATGTGTTGCGGCTATTCCCGGACGGGGGAATAACGCTGACCAGGATTGTAGTAAAAGCGGACCGATGCAAGGGGTAAAAGCGTGGAGCGGATTACTCCCCAAACCAGTTCTCACGGCTGCCGCGGAAACAAATCTCTTTTTGCCTGGCCGACTACCAACTAATTTCGATTCCCACTTCTTTTTCGTCTTCGCCCCATTTCGCAAGCAGCGCTTTTGCCATTCTGAGATCATAGTTTCCGGGGAGGAATTTTCCGGCTGATTTAACCACTTCGATCACGGCTTTTTTTATTTCCGGACTATTGTCATCTACATAGTCGATAACGTTCATGGCATGGGTGCGGGCAAAGGAATTAGATGATTTCAGCGCCTTCATCAGCGAAGCCCTGCCCGCGCCGGTCTCGCCCAATCTGTAAAGTGTTTCAGAAGCTACAAGCAGCACGTTTTCTGAGGGGTCGTTTGCCGCGGCTTTTATCTGTTCCGTAAAGGGGGCTGCTTTTTCTCCCGCAAGCAGCAATCCAGTGGCGCCCCAGTAGCGCACAGAGGGGTCTTCTGACGTGAGATAGCCTGTTAAAATGTTCGGGTCCGGATTCGTTGAAGTCGCGTACTCCGCCGCTTTCAGAATGTCTTCGATAACCACTTTTCCTGATCGCATATAGTCGTAGGGGGCGATCGTTTCGGTGTGATCTACCAACGTCGCTTCGGGTATAAAACCGGCGTCTTTGATAGCCAGAATCCAGTCCTGGTTGGCCTTCCGCATTCTTTCGAGCACGTCTTTGTAATGCGGATTGTTCGCCAGGTTGTTGATTTCCCAGGGGTCGTTTTCGGTGTCGTATAGCTCTTCCGAGGGCTTTGTGTTCCAGAAAACGCGTTGGACGTCGTTGCATTTTCCTGCCTTGCAGACATTCTCCCAGGAGCGGATGGAGGGTGCGCGAAAGAGATAATTGATGGCTTGTGCATAGATACGATGGGGCATGTAATTTCTTATGTAGCGATAGGTTGAATCCCGTACCGCCCTGCTCAGATCATAGCGTTCGTCCATCCTGCCTCTGAACATAAATGCATATTCCGGCCCGGCGGTTTGCTGTTCCCCCAGGAAAGCACGCCCCTGAAGATAGTCCGGTATTTTGATCCCGGTCAGACTGAGAAGCGTAGGAACCAGGTCTACGAAACTAATGATCCTGCTGACCTTATCGCCCGGGTGTGCTGTAGGGTACAGATGTTTGTATTTTTCGGGGATATGGACAATGAAAGGGACCCTCGTGCCGGATTCGTATAAATATCGTTTACTGCGGGCCAGCACGCCGCCGTGGTCTCCGTAATAGAAAATAAGCGTATTTTCAGCTTCCCCGCTTTCCTCCAGCTCTTGCAGGATGGTTCCCACCCAGGTATCCATATCCTCGATTTTGTCATAGTATTGCGCCCAGTCATGGCGCATTTCGGGAGTATCGGGGTGATAGGGAGGAAGCGTGACGTTTTCGGGGCGGTGGCGTAAAGCATCGTCAGGAACAGCGGTATGCAAACTGCTTTCGTGCGAGATGCCGGAATTGAAAATGGCGAAGAAGGGTTTACCCGCCGGCCGGTCTTTATAATGCGCTTTTTTCCCTAATGCATCCCAGACGCCCTTAGTCTGATCGGGGTCAATATTGAAATCTTCTTTCTGGTTATTCGTACAATAGTAGCCTGCCTCTTTCAGGTAGTGCGGATAGAGCTTCACCAGATCCGCTTTACGGTAAAAGCTGCGCATATTTTCGTGGCCGCCTGAATTCGCATATAGGCCGGTAATGATGGTGTTTCGTGCAGGAGCGCAAACGGGAGCATTGGCGTAGGCATGCGTATAAAGAAAACTCCTCGCGGCCAGCCGGTCCAGGTTGGGAGTAGTTGCGAACGAATCGCCGTAACATCCCAGAAACGGACTGTTGTCTTCGCTGGTGATCCATAGGATATTAGGCAGCGGCAGATCGTCCTGCTCCGCCGAACAGGAACACAAAAAAGGAAAGATGAATAGCAGCAGGTAGCGCATAGGTCTGGCATTAAATGAGTGAGAACGGGTCGATAAAAGATAACCGGGTGGTATAATCTACCCGGTATTGTGTTCCCTGAAGGAGCTGGCCTGACACAGCCGGCCGGAGAAAAGTTGTATCGGCGAAGGCTGCCGGCACCCGCGATCCGAATGTTTTGCGTTTATGTGGAAAAAATGCCAGCTTGCAATAAAGTTTACGCATACACCTGTTATCGGGTTAATTGCCAGACTATTTCTAAACATGATTACTTTTAAAATACCCTTAGGATGAGACATACGCTCTTATTGTTTTTCTTATTAACCTGCGCAGCTGCGGCGCAGGGGCAACAAAAAGGCCCGCTTGAAAATGTAGTAATAACGTCGGAAAAGAAGAAAACCCAGGTGCTCGTTCAGGCAGATGGAGCGTTACAAGTAAACGTATCCCCAAAGGAGGTCCGGAAATTTAAAGCCACGGGATTGGTTCGCTACAGTGACTTCGGCGCCAGGGGCGATGGCAAAAGCGATGACATAGACGCTATTGCCGCGACGCATGCCTTTGCCAATCTTCACGGTCTTCCGGTGAAGGCTGACGATGGAGCTACTTATTACATAGGCGGAAAGGAGCGCACAGCGATTGTCCGGACTGACACCGATTTCGGCGCTGCAGCCTTTATCATCAACGATACGGAGGTGCAAAATCGCAGCGCATCTGTTTTCCAGGTCAGTTCCAGCCTGCAGCCGTTTAAACTTGAGACCATCACCTCGCTTAAGAGAAACCAGGAGAAAATCGACGTCTCCCTGCCCGGCCCCTGCCTGATCACGGTCACCAATTCCCGTGTGAAGCATTACATCCGGTTTGGGCTGAACCAAAACAACGGGTCGTCACAGACCGATATCTTTGTCGTCGATAGCAACGGCAATGTGGATATGAATGCTCCGATCATCTGGGACTTCGACGAGATCACGGAGATTACTGCGCTTCCGATTGACGAGAAGCCGCTGAAAATCACCGGAGGACGCTTTACGACCATTGCGAACAAAGCCGAATCAAAGTACACCTATTACAGCCGGAACATTGCGATCAGGCGCTCCAATGTGCTTGTTGACGGGGTGGAGCACCGCATCACGGGCGAAGGAGACCACGGTGCGCCTTATGGCGGCTTCATCACCATTGGGGATTGTTCGTATGTAACGGTTCAGAACACGATCCTGACCGGACACCGGACCTACAGCACTATTGGGGCAGCCGGCAAGCCCGTCTCTATGGGCTCATACGACATTTCTGTCAATCGTGCGCTTAATATATCATTCGTGAACTGCAGTCAGACAAATGATATCAACGACGCCAGGTACTGGGGGATCCTGGGTTCCAACTTCTGCAAGAATCTTCTATATGACAAGTGTACCCTTTCCCGGTTTGATGCCCACCAGGGAGTGGCCAATGCCACCATCCGCAACTCGACCCTGGGGCACATGGGAATCAATGCCATTGGCAGCGGTACCTTCACCGTAGAGAACAGCACGATCCGCGGAAGAAGCCTTATCAACCTGCGCTCCGACTACGGCAGCACGTGGCAGGGCGAGTTTGTGATCCGCAACTGTGTTTTTGTACCGGCAGGCGGCAGACCTGTGAACGCGGCCCTGATCAGCGGCTCCTATTCAGGTCAGCATGATTTCGGCTACACATGCTATATGCCCGAACGGATCACGATTGAAAATCTGCATATCGACGACTCTCAGCATCCGGAGCATTATCAGGGGCCCGCTATTTTTACCAATTTCAATCCTCAAATGACGGACGAGTCCTACCAGGAGAAATTTCCCTATGTCAGAACCAGGGAAGTCATCCTCAGAAATGTCACTACCTCCAGCGGAAAGCCCTTGAGGGTCAGTGATAACCCGTTCATGTTCCGGGAAGTGAAGATAACCGGGGATTGATTTACGATTTACGAAGTGCGATTTGTGAAGTGCGATTTGCGCCATTTTGTAGATAATCATAAAAGGTAGTATTCTTAAGTATTTGTATGCATAAACTGCTCTTCGTATCGATCATTATCTGTCGTACCTTTTTTGCCGGAGCCCAAACCCTTCATATTGAAAAAGTTCATTCCGAAAATTATTGTCTGGGATCTGAGTTAAGTATAGACGTAAGCATTACCGGTGTTTTTCCTGCGGGTAATAAATTCACGGTAGTAGCCTTCAGAGGCTGGGGTGAAAATGAGCGAAGATGGGAATATCCGGCTGAATTAAAGGGAAGCAGACTCGTCACAATACTGACAGAAAAGGAACTTGCCAATACTCAGCTTTTTGGACTCAGAATCGTTTCATCATCCCCGAAAACTGAAACAACTACTGACGTTTTTATCAAAGCTCTGACTACGCCCTTGGTTACGCTTTCCACCAAGTCAGGCTATGCCGGGGATACTCTTAATTCAACCGATCTGATCGAACTCGCTTTAACAGCGAAGCCCGCCGGTCCCGGTCAAATTACTTTGAACACCGGGGAGAAATTTGAACTGATGCACTATGACAACGAATGGTCCGACGGATACACTTCGTTTATTAGTCTTCCAAGAACAAAGGAAGGTACTTATTTTGTCAGAGAAGCTCATAACGTATGCGGGACCATAGAGGCAAACGGACAGGTGGAGATCAAGGTTAATCCTATAGACTTTTTCCCGGTAACTATCAGCCCGAGAAACCTATGCGAAGGGAGCGAGTTTAAACTTCTCTTCAACACCGATGGGGCGGATTTCCCTTCAGCCACCAAGTTCCGCGTAAGGTTTTTCGTTACTTTTAACGGCTATCTGGTCAAACAAAAATATATTGATGTCCCTGCGACCTTAACGGACAGAAATGAATTAACCGGGATTTTTCCGGCCGGATTCGATAACTACGAATCCAATCTGGGTATTTATGTCGGGATTGTCACTGAAAACCCCGCCGCGGTTGCTCGAAACAGGGCGCTGAAAGTAGCAGCAAAACCCAGGCCCGGATATACGCTCACTGCTACTAAACCTGCGATCTTCCTGGGGGAAGAGGTCTATATTGCTGCCAATCCGGTAGGACACCCCCCTTTTAAATTTACCTTGAGTACCGGTGAAAGCTTTTCTTATAACTTTCCCGACTCTCCCGAAACCACTACGACTTATCAGGTACAGAAAATGGAATCGGGTTGCGGAGTTGCAGAAAATCCGGCGGGGAACCCTTTGACCATAGCGGTAAATCCGGGACTTTTATTAGGCGAAATAAAGGATTACAGTACTGTACAGTCATTCTGTGAAGGGCAAACCGTCAGAGTAAGGTATCGGGCCAATGGCGTCAACCCCAATACTACCTATACGATAGAGGCTGGTACCTTCGACGAAACTTTTTTCTCCTTTCCCGGGAAAGTGGTGGGAGATTCGATTGAATTTTTTATTCCTGAAATGACTGGGCAGAGCCCGAACCTGAACTATGGAAATGTAAGTGGGATACGACTTGTTTCTTCCAATCCGAGGCTTGTTTCCCCTGTAAGAAGTGTCAGGATTTACGGCAGGCCTTTTATGATGATGGCAGAACAGTCTCAAAAAAGCGCTCCGTTTCCTGCTGTTATCCGGATGGACTACAATGTATACGGAGGCTACCCTTACGCAATTGAAATGGCAGACGGGACCACCAAAAACTATGATTCGAATACTATCTGGTTTTATCAGTTTATAAAAAGAGATACCACTTTCAAAGTTGCGGCCATCTCCAATCAGTGCTTTAAAAACACGGATCTTCCCGCTTTTCCGTTGACAGTGGCCAACCCTGCCTCAATGGAACCGGCCTTGTATCTCAGGCTGATCGAAAAGGCGTACTGCATGGGCGACAGTGTAGAGGTAGAGGTGTTTTTTAACGGCCGGTTTGAAGCCGGTAATGAGTTCACCTTATCTTATTCGAGGTTTGCCCAGATCGAGACCTTCCCGGTCATGACGGTATCAAAGCCGGGAATTTATAAAATCAGACTTCCGGACAGGTATGAGGAAACCTACGACGCAAGCCTGCAATTGAGCTCAAGTCTTCCCCGCCTGATTTCGGAAACTGCGCGTTTTCGTTTCAGGCTCAGTCCGCGTGCTCCCGGAATTTTTCCTCAAGCATCGAGAGAGAACCCTGAACAGCTTTATCTTGAATACCCTCGCGACGTAATCGTTTCTTCGACACCTAACAGTTTGATCACCTATGCGTACGGCGGCGTAGAAGGGGTAGGTGTTTCGGATCAAAACGGACAGATACGTGTCCCTATGAAAATTTCAAATCAGGAGCTGTCCGAGTTCAGCGTGCGCTCGGTTTCTAACAGCTGTGGAGCCATTACAAGTAACGCTGCTTCTTATTTTTATGGCATAGCCTACAAAATTGTGTTGGATCCCGGCGAAATAAATTACGAACGGTGCACCGGCATGCCGACAGAAGTTCCCTTCAGACTGGAAAGCGGAACGGCAAACGCCGATACCCGGTTTACCTTGCAAATTTCTCAATCAGGGTCACCGGAAACCTATACCGATATTGCAACTACAACCAGCACGTATATTTTCAGATTTACCACGCCACCGCAAAAGGCCGGCCGGTATTACATACGGGTGAAGTCATCTGATGATTTGTATTCAGCTCCCGGTACATTTTTGATCGGAGAAATTCCAACAGCAAGTATATACGTGGGCGGTGCGCAGGTTACCGATACGACGTTGTTTATCGAATACGGGTCCGCTTTCTATTTTAACAGCGCTTTGACCGGAAACGGCCCGGTAGGCATTACCTACAGCAACGGAGACAGGCAGGTTTCAAATTCCGGTTATTCCAGTCACAGCATAGCGATTACTGAAAATCAGACATTTGAAATAAGAAAGGTCTGGAATGGCTGCGGCTACGGAACTACGTCCGGACAAGTGCACATAAAAGTGAAGCCGGTAATTGAACTCAGCAGGTATCCGCAGCATTCGGATGCGGTTATCTGCTCCGGAAAAGAGATCGAGCTTGATTACGATATTAAAGGAGCTGACAACACGCAGAAAAACTATCTTGTATTCAGTCTTCTGCAGCCGGGGAGTCCTCCGGTAAAACTTGATTCTGTTAACAATCTTAAAGGCAGGGTCAGATTGAATATCCCGGGAAATATCAACCAACGCTTTTTGTCGGTTGTCGCTGCAATACCTTCTCTGAAAGCCTCTGGTACACTGGTGTACGAAGTGTACGCCTCACCGGATGTAACCCTTTTTGGGAGCAATACCATTACGGCGGGGGAGTCAACGGCTCTTTATGTCCGTACGAACAATACCTTCGCTCATAATACTGCCATCAGTTTATCTGACGGCAGTGTGCACAACATTGTGTCTTCTTTTCCGAATGGCATCACAGAATTGACGGTACAGCCCCAAACCACCACTAGCTATACCCTGATCGCCCCCGTCACCCAATGCGGAACAGGTACCGTCTCGGGCACTGCCACTGTTACCGTCGAACCCCGGCTTTCCCAATGGCTTTCCGTCAGCCAGGTAGCGGGGATAAACAAGCTGACAATCTGTAATTCAGACACCATTCAGGTATTTTTCGACACGCATGGCGGACAAGCTCCGGATGCCGGTTACACGCTGTTAGTATCAGACCATACGGGTGACAATTTTGCTCCTGTTCCTACTTTCGGAACATCCTCTCCGGTAAGGGGCGTAATTCCCTCCTCCACGAATGAATCAGCTTACTATAAAATCCGACTTGTCTCTCAGGATCAGGCAATCAGCGGAAGTACCTATAGCGGTCGGATAAATGTTGGAGAATATGCGACGGCCGGAGTGTTGACACCCTACGCTTATTATCGTCCGGGAGAACCAGTGGAGGCAATAATCAGTCTTGAAGGAAGCAAGCCGGTTTACTACTATTTCGGCGATCATAACTTTGCCCAACACAGAAGTACACAAAATCATACCGATACGATCCGGTTGTTCCCCGCCACACCTGAGGCTGTCTACCGAATCATGGAAACAGGCAACAAATGCGGAACGGGCAACATCGGCCCCGGTTCGACCTTCAGTATCGAATTGCTGACTTCGACAGCGCCGGCGGGCAAAGCCGAAACCGTTCGTCTGGGGCCCAATCCGACACAAGGTATGCTTACACTTTATTTTAACGACAGCGGGGAGCGACAGGTTGAAATAGTTGATTTGAAGGGTCAAAAAGTGTACGGCGGTGCCGCTACTCAACATCGCTTTACTGTAGACTTGTCTCTTCTTCCATCAGGTGTTTATTTGCTCAATGTCCGGACAGCGGAAAAACCGGTAACTTACAGAATACTTAAATACTAAAATATCCTGTTTCGGAAAGCAGCCAATAGTAACATGACATTGATGGTTGAAAACGAATACCTCCTTTTATCTTCATGAAACTTTCTGTCCTATTCATTATTTGTCTGCCGGTTTGGATGAACATCGCAAACGGACAAACCGTCAAGCCGCAAATTATAGTCAACAGCTATCCTCAAAGCCGGATTTGCGCCTATTCCGAAAACCGATTACCGGCGGATATTATTGGAGCGTTTAACAGCGACAACAAATTCACAGTGGAGCTGATGAAACCGTATACTTCCCAAGTAATAGCTTCTTACGAAGCCACCTACACTGACGGCGCCTTTCATTTCAGGGTCGAAGAGGACATTCTTCTGGAAGGGACAGCGGTAAGCTATGGGGTATCTTCCTCAAGTCCCGTCGTAAAAACCGGGGGCTCGTACATCACCCAATTTTTCAACAGAGGAACACTCCGTATCGGAAATGCCAGTGGAACCGCAGATACACTGAATGCAGGAACAAATCTGCTGCTCTCTTTTAACGCTACAGCTAACAATCTGATTACCGCTACTTTGAGTGACAGTTCAAAGGTTTACATCCACGGTCCAAACGCCACCTATCCGATGTCTATTCCCGTTTCTGAGTCAAAGGATTTGTTCATTGTTAAGGCGTTAAATGGTTGCGATATCTCTGTTCCTTCTTCGGGCAAAGCATTGGTAGCGGTAAACGCTGTATCCATTATCCCAGGTAAAGTGAATAATACTGCTGTTTGTGACGACGGTGAGATTGAACTGACTTACAGTACAAGTGGCGGTGTAATTCCTGCTACAGCCCATTTTAAACTACGTTTCCTGAAGATGAGCTATTCGCATCCGGACGAAAACAGAATAGTTGAAATACCGGCTGTCAAAAAGCAGGAAGGAATTCTGACCGGCAAAATCCCGAAACAAATGATACGCTACTCCCTGCCCTACCAGGTAGCGATTGTAGTGGATATCCCCGGCCTGGTGAGTCCTTATTCTGAACAATTTTCAATTCACGAGAAACCTGTTGCCACTTTCCGATATCAAAACGACTCAGCCCGTATCGGGGAAGCTTATAACCTCTACTTTAATGTTTCCGGGCCTGCTCCCTATACGCTGGAGCTCAGCAACGGAACTTCCTATTTGCTCGACGGTAACCTGCTGGCGAAGATTTATCCGTTAAATACAGAAACTTTCGAGATCAGATCCCTGAAAACACGATGTGGTGTGACGACGGATTTGCCCAAACAAAAGGTGGTCATCAGTGTCCCGCCGGGAATCGCTATCCTCCCGCCGGCAGCTGCAGGCCGGAGTATTTGTGAAAACCAGGTGATGCGGCTTCCTTTTGTGAGCAATGTTCCGCTAAACAGCAATACACAGTTGATCGTCGAAGGACGTACACAAAGCAACAAAATCTACCAGTTTGAGGCCAAGCTGGTCAATGACTCGATCGAGTTTCTGATCCCTCACTCACCTGCCGGATGGGGTGAAGAGGGGTATTTCAACATTTACAGCTTCCGTATAAAAACGGTTAACCCTTCGTATACTTCCGAATATATACACGGTTTTACGGTAAGAGGTATCCCCAGGATAAGCTATGATACCTATGAGTCTGCTTCATTGCCCTACCCCGGCTACTTATCGTATAATCTGGTAGTTTCAGGCGGTGTTCCTTTCACTGTGATCGACTATAAAGGCGGCAAATCGTATGCGGACCATATGCGAAAATTTGAACGTGTGTATGTACCTGAATCCGGCAACTTCGCGCCGCAGTCGGTCGAAAATGAATGCTATTCCACTTCCGGGATCCCACGACTCGAATTGACTGTTGATCAATATACCGACGTAAAGCCCGTCGTGGTGGTTCACCCGCCTGCCGCCAAATACCTGTGTAGCCCTGACAGTATCGAAATAAGCTTCGAAGCTCTGGGCAGGTTTGAGGCAGACAATGAATTCCAGATTTTCCTGCCGGGTTCAACCACTGAAGTATGGAAGACCGTCAAAACACCGGGTGTATACAAAATGCCGGCAGCATTACTCGGAGAGCGATCCTACCTGTATCAAAGTATCAGATCGACAAAACCTGAGGAAGTATGGAGTGCAGGTATCCCTTACCTGATAGACGAAAAGCCTAAGAAGCTGTCTCAGGAAGAAATCTACGGAATAACTGCCGACAGTCCCAGAATCTTCGGAATTGATGAGACTCCTTTTATTTCCGTTCCCTATGGCCATCACGCTCCATATACAGCCGTGTTTTCTGACGGGACACAGGATTATCATTTTGTCCAGCGCTCTCAGTACGCCACCTTTCCCCCGCCCATGGAGCGATCAAAAGTGACCCCTTTTTTAATCAAATCGATGACGAATGTCTGTGGTACGACAGCACTTAATCTTACGACCTATTTGTATTGGCGGCAACACCGGATAACGCTCAGGGGATTCACTGAAGGCCAGGTTTACTGTGCAGGCGAAGAAATAGTAGTGCCTTTTGCCATAGAAAATGGTACGGCTCCTCCTGGTACGGTATTCCGGCTGCAGATTACAAAAGATCATGAGGAGTATCACACGCTGGCTACGACTACCACATCCGGAAATTTCAGGTACAAAATTCCCGAAGCATTTGAGGAAGGCCAGTACTACATCAGCGTTACGACAGACGAATTTACTTCATCAGGAGGAACCCGGCTGGTCGTGCAGAAAAAACCTACAGCGACACTTACTGTATCCGGTCCCAACGGGGTGAATCCGGGTGAAATTGCCTTTGGAGAAGAACTGAAATTGGAATACCTGCTCACAGGAGGAGGCCCATGGCAACTGTTGCATGACGGTAGGGGAGAATCGGAAATTTTTCAGGCTTACTTTTATCAAACTACAGTAATAGGGCGGGAGACTTTATTCAAATCAACCTCAATAAGCAATTCCTGCGGTTACGGAACTGTATCGGGGGAGTTCCTGGTAAAGGTTAAACCAAAGGTGGTCAGTGTCAAACCTCAATCAGCAACCGTCTGCAGCGGGAGTACGCTTCGGGTTGATTATGCCATTGGCGGGGATATTCCGTCAGGTGAAAAAGTCGGCTTCTATCTAACCAATTCAAATGGTACACGATCTGAACTTCTATCCGTCACCGCTGCTGACGGAACTGCTTCGTTACTCATTGCGGATCACCTTCTCAGCGGTAATTATGCGCTCACATGCTATGTCACCGGGACGGATGCTTCGCTATCAGAACAAATCCGCATTCAGAAAGCCCCCGAAATTGAGCTGATCGGTCATACCACGATTAACCCGGGAGAGTCTACGTATATCAACATCTGGCCCAAAGAGGAAGGTGACCAGGAAGTGCTGATCCAATTATCGGACGGTACAAATAAAAGAGTCCGTTTTAGTTATCCTTTTTTTTATAGCATTGCTGTAACTCCATCCACTACAACTACCTACACGATTACCTCGGCAACCAGCAATTGTGGTCCTGTACAGTACTCGGGCAGTGTAACGGTAGTAGTGAACCCTGCTGCAGGTCGGACGGTCAGGGTGATAGGGACCAATAAAGAGAATGGCAGTTTTTGCAGCGGAGACACGCTGCTGGTCTACTTTAATCAAACAGGTGCTTTCTCTTCTGACAATTCTTTCACGCTTCAGTTATTTGACAAACAGGGACAAATGGCAAAGACTTTTGCTTCAGGCGGGAAGGAATCACCATTGCAGGTTGTAATACAGGATGATCTTGTGGTGGGAGAATCGTATCGATTCAGAGTGATTGCCAGTGAAGCAAATACAGCTTCCAGCGATTATCAGCAACCATTACGCTTCGCTGCGAACGCCGGCATTTCTTTTGCTGAAGCCAATCTGTACAAAGATGATACCGGAAAAGCCAGCGTGGTGGTATTACTGGAAGGAACCGGGCCGTGGAGATACGCCTATGGCAATGACCTGGGGGCTGTCATGCGGTATGCGGAAATATCTCCCGATACCCTTGTGATTGAAAGCAAGGAGCCTTCCGCTTACTTCAGATTGAATTCGGTGACGAATTCATGCGGAACAGGTAAGATTAACGAACCTTCGGCCGTCAGGATCGAAGTTATTTTAGGCCTGGAAGACGTGGATTCGGAAATAATCGCTGCCGGTCCCAATCCTACTTCACAGGATGTAGTAATCCACTTTGCAGCCGATGCGGAAAGAAACCTGACCCTTTTGAACTCAAACGGAGTGGTACTATGGCACCACACGAGCGTTGGTTCCAGGGCGAAAGTGGATATGACGCCCTACCCGCCCGGAGTTTATTTGCTAAAGATCATGCTAAGAGACAAAATGAAAACACTTAAGGTCGTGAAGCATTGAAATAGTCGTTGGCAGCACGAAAGCATAACAAGTGGTTTGCGACAGTGGAGTGACGTTCTTCGCAGGAAGATTTTCGTTAAATTTGAAGCGCCGTTCTTCCTGTCGGAGGGCTGTGCGGGAGATCCCGCCCGAACGGAAATAACTCGTTAGCGATCCAACTAACCATGCTTTTCAGGATGACGACAAACAACAGGATTACGTTGACAAAAACCGAAAAAGATGATTTAAACGCATTTTTTCAATTTCAGCTTGACAAAGAGGCGAATTACTTAGCGGCTTTTACGGCTGAGGATCCAACCAACAAAACTGCTTACCTGGAGAAGTATACAACGTTTTTAACTGACCCGGCAATAAACATGCAGACAATAAAAGTCAATAATGAAATTGTGGGTAGTGTGTCGAAATTTGTTATAGAAAATGATGCCGAGATTACTTATTGGATCGACAGGAGATTCTGGGGACAAGGAATTGCTACCACTGCACTCAAAGACTTTTTGGAAATTGAACCAACCAGGCCGGTTTACGGACGTGTTGCATGTGACAATTATCGCTCACAGAAAGTTTTAGAGAAATGCGGCTTTGTAAAGATCGGAAAGGGAAAGGGGTTTGCTAACGCCCGGCAAGCAGAAATTGAAGAATATAGTTACAGGCTTACAGTGGAATCTTCAATACCGACGGCGCCGTGCTACGATACTACAAAAAGCCACCTTTTATCGCCTTACCAATAAGCACAGCCGTGTTGGCTGCATCAAATTTTTCAATAAGACTTTTTCGATGCGAGTTTACCGTGGGAATACTGATAAAGAGCTTTTCGGCGATCTCGGTATTGGTGAGGCCTTCGGCAATGAGCTGCAACACTTCTTTCTCGCGGCGTGTGATAACAGGGGTGTCGCGGACTGTTTCCCGGAGCGCCAGCACGGCTTCATAGCTTAGATAGGTTCTGCCTGTCGCTACCGTGGTAATGGCCTGCAGCAATTCTTCTTTCGTAGCATTTTTCAAAACATAGCCCGACGCGCCGTTGTCCATCATATTGCGGATAACAGGTTGTTGGTTGAAAGTGCTTAGTCCCAGAACAGCGACAGCGGGATACAATTCCTTTACCGCTTTACAGAGGTCAATACCGCTCTTGTCCGGAAGGTTAATATCCATCAGGATAACATCAGGCTCCTGGCGTTTGAGGAAAGCAAGACAGGATGCTGCATTCATAGCGTGCCCCATCCACTCCATATCCTTTTCGCTCTGCAGCAGCGAACGAATGCCTTCTATCACCATGTAGTGGTCGTCAACGATAAACAGTTTTGTTGTCATGGCAGCGTTACTTCCATTAAAACCGAAGTACCGTTGTCCGGACCGGAATGCACGTCGATCTTCCCTTTGAGAAAATCCACGCGGTTCCGGATATTGCTCCAGCCGATACCTTCTGCGCGATGTAACAAGCCGGTATCGAAGCCTTTGCCGTCGTCTTCTACGGTGACAGCAAGCAGGTTGTCCGGTTCGGACGCATGTACCTGCACCAGCACATGTGCGGCTGCGGCATGTTTGATGGCATTGTTCACTAGTTCCTGTACAATGCGGTACACCGCCACCGCTTTGGTTTGTTCCAGAACCGTATCTTCCATACCAATTGACTGGTAAGTGGTGCGGATAGCGCTGCTGCGGTCGATCTCGTTGCAAAATTCTTTCAGCGCCACGTTCAGGCCGTATTTAACCAGCATTTCGGGCATCATATTGTGTGCCACGCGGCGCATTTCCCTGATCGAGCTGTCAAGCATATCGAGGCTGCGCTCAAAAGCCTGTGCATTTTCAGGCGTAAGAATGAGATTTTCTTTCATATTCTGAAATGAGTATTTAATGCCGCTGAGCATGCCCCCCAGCCCGTCGTGCAGGTCTTTGGCCAGGCGGGTGCGCTCCTGCTCCTCGCCTTTGAGTATGGCTTCGGTAGCGGCGAGTTGTTTTTCGGTTTCCAGCTCATCTATTTTTGCCTGCTGCAGCTTCTGGCGATGGCGGTAATTGCGGTAGCCGAGCGAAGCGATAGCCAATAAAGCGGCAGCGGCACCTGCGAGAATATAATTCAACGTATTCGTCTGTTTCAGGCGGGCCTGCTGCAGCCGAATGGTGGCTTCTTTTTCTGTTGTCTGGTAACGGGCTTCCCTTTCAAAGGACTCCCGCACCACTGCGCTCCTGACCAGGCTGTCATTGATGCGGTGATACTGTTTGTTATAATCGTAGGCTTCCCTGTAGCGGCCCTGTGCGTAGCGCAGCGTACTCAGGAGGGAGTAATAGTTACAGAGCTCTTCGGGATCTTCGGTGTTCTCAAAAAACGCCCCGGCCGCTTTGACGTGCCGTTCCGCTTCGGCATGTCGTTTTTCATGTACGGCAATACGCGCCAGGAGCCAGTGGGAGCCCGAGAGGTGCATCCGCATATTCAACTGCTCTGCCAGCTTCATACTTTTTTGGGCAAATAGGGCCGCCGAGTCTATCCTGCCCAGATTGAAATAATCAGAGGATATATTGTGATAGGTATTCCGTACGATGCCCTTGTCGAGTCCGCCTTTTTCCAATTGCGGCAAAACTTCCAGCAGGATGCGGAGGGATTCTTCGTCGGAAGAAATATCGGCTTTCAGGGTCATGTAGTAGGCGTAGGCATCTGCGCCGGATTCGCTCTTATATTTTTTGCTGATGGCGATGGCCTTCTCTACATACTCATGGGCTTTGTCCGTGTTTTTTAACGTGTTGAAGACCGTGCTGAGGTTGCCGTAAAGGTCGGACTTCCGCATATCCAGCGCTTTTTCATCGACCGTTTTATCATTCAGGAGGCCGGGGTCTTCAAAAATTTTCGCCGCCCTCAGGAAATAATACAGGCAACTGTCGTACTCGCCTTTCCAATACTTGATGTTGCCCAGGTTGAACTCCGTGCCGCCCATTAAATAGCGGTTGTTGTTCCCGGTGGCCGTCTTCAGCGCCAGCTTGTAGTAATAATAGGCTGAGTCCAGCTCGTCAAAATCGCTGTACCATACGCCTAACACCCTGTAAGCATTGGTTATGGAGTTCGGGTCGTCGATTTGAATGCTTTTGCTTAGCGACTCTTTCAGCAATTGTTTGGAGAGGCTGCTGTCCGTTTCCCTGAGCTGAAACCCTAATTTCCGAAGGCTGTCTACATGGGCTACATTCAGCGGGCTGTTGCGAATCCTCTCAACCCGGTCCGCTATATCCTGTCCCGGGGAAAAAGTATTCCCGGCACATAACAGCAATATCATAGACCATATCCTCATACAGGTGGCGCTATTAGGTTCGAAATACAAATTAACATACAATTCTTTTCAATCCGCCTCCTCTTTTTTAATGATTTTTTATCCTGAAAAATCCCCTTTTTTAACGATAGGAAAGTCTATCTGAACGACGGAAATTTGTTTATCAATTTTATCAAAAAAACGGATAAAAGCAATGATGATGAAAAGAGCAATATTCAGCATGATAGCGCTTACAATGCTTTTCACTTCCTGTAAAGAAGACGTTACACCTGACAACGACGACAACGCCAACCTGAAAAGCACGGTTTCTTTTAAAGTGAACGGTCAGCCATTCGACTTTAGCAGGGAGTCTGACGATCTTGCGTTGTATCCGATACTTGGGACTGTAAACGATCCGGAAGAAGGGTTAGTAGTCCAATTTAGTCCGGATGGCTATATTATCTTTGATTTTGCAGGGGCATATCTCGCAAATTCTTCGCAAAATTATAAGGACGGACATATGGCGTATGCTGACAATCACAAGATTGGCACCGGGGCGATCCCTAATTACGACTCTTATTCCTGGGATGAATGTAACAGTGACTTATTTAGCTTTCAAATACAAAAACAGCATGCGGGCCTTGATTATATGCCGTATTTGTATCGTTTTACGGGGACTTTCAGTGGTCGTTTAGTATATTATCATGGCACCCCTGGTGACGGTACCCCCTCCGACCCTTGCGCCAACCCTGAGTTTCTTGAAATTACCGATGGAAAATTCAGTGTCACAGGGCTTAATGATTATAAGAAATAGCCATGAGCCATCAGAAATCAGCTATCGGCACAAACTACCGATGAATAAGGGCTGATTGCTGAAAGCTGATAACCTCTTATACCAATGAAAAAACTTACATCCCTTTTCCTGATTTGCCTCCTTGCAGGCTGTAAAAAAGAAGACATTGAAAAAAAAGTCCCTGATTTTTCGAACCTCAAACCGGTCGTAACAGCCCGGGGAACCTCACAGGGGGCGCCCCGTACGGCGCAGATAGGTCCTGCCGGCGGAGAACTGCGGTCGGAAGACGGCCGCCTGACGGTCAGCATACCGGCAGGAGCCGTGAGCAGCACGGTCACGGTGGGCGTAGAACCCATCAGTAACACCGCTCCTTTGGGGCTGGGCAGGGGCTACCGTGTTACACCGGAGGGCGTCAATTTTGCAAAGCCCGTAAAGCTGACGTTCAGCTATGATAATGCGATGCTCAGAGGCACAGCGGCAGAGTTTCTCTGGATCACCAGCCAGAAGCCAAACGGCACCTGGGAGGGCCACCTGCTGAGTGAACCGGATCCCGCCACACGCACCGTCAGCACGGAGACCAGCCACTTCAGCGACTGGGCAATGGGCAAGATGATAGATCTCGCGCTTACACCCTCATCCGCCCACGTTAAAACCGGCGAGTCTGTAGATATCATGGTGACGGGGTTCCTGACCTATGACGATATCAAAGACGACGTGCTGGTACCGTTAACGCCTGTCCACCACGGAAGTATAGGCGACAGCGACCTGGTACCCCTGGGTGATATCGGCCGTATCATGCAGAAGCTCGACAAATTTGTGGGGCTCGATTTTAAAGAATGGCGGCTGGACGGCGTCAAAGCCCCGGTATCCAATAGCAAGGGCAAGCTGGATGACTATGGAATTGAAGCTACCTACACAGCGCCCGGTAAGAAACCCAACCCCGATAACGTAGCCGTGACGATGACCATAGAAGCCCGGCAAAAAGACGGTAAGACCCCCACGATCAGCATCACCACACCCATTACCATCACAGACAAGCAATTTTATGCTAAATTCTCCTTTGGCGGGACAGAAATTAACTACTACACTACTTACGAATTCAACTCGTCAGAGGCTCCGAAGGGAGAGGGGTCGGCAGGGGCAACGTATCAACAGGACCAACTCCTGCTCGGTTTCGGCCTGTCGGATAAAGCAGCCCCCGAATTGGAGCATGGGTTTTCCATCGTTATAAGAAAACCTGTCGTCGGAATGAATGCTATCGATTGCTACGACAATGAACCTAGCGTACTCTTCGCTTGGTTTGATGAGGCGGCAGTTCCACCTTTCAGAGGTTATCAAAATCTCAATCTTAATCCGTACACGATCAAAGGGGCTGATGGTGTTACTGATATCTGTATTTCAAATGACAGAGATGTCAGAACGTGCACCCCGGTAACGGTAACGCTGAACGAGTTCAAAGCAGGCCCGCCGGGTACCGTCATATCCGGTACTGCATCCGGGACCCTGGTGTTTAATAATCATCTTTACCAACAAAATTGCAGCAGCAAGGAGTCTATTTCATTCTCCGGAGAATTCTATTTGCCGCTCCAATAGTCCTTTATAAAGCTTATGAAAAAGATTGCATTCCTTGTCCTGCTGATGAGCTGTGTTAACGTCTCCGCACAGGACTGCGACCGGGAGGCATTGAAAACCCTGCCCGGCAAATGGCTGCCCCAACCCGGTGATGAGGTACACAGCAATACGCGCAGACCTGCCGCGGAAGAAGCTGCAGGCGCGAAGAAAGCATTCAACCGGATCGGGCAGATGTTCCAGGAGCAATACAAACCCGTTGGCGCAGATGTTTATCACTACTTAACGCATAATATCTCCCTGAACAGCAGCGTCTATGGAAACTGGTATATTTATACCATAAGCAATTTTGTGTTTTACTGTTCGAACGGCAAAAAGTCGAGGAATAGCGAAGGCGTCAGCTCGTCTGTACATATAAACCCCGGTGGCTCGATAACGGTTGATTTCAGCGAGATGCCGATTTATGATGAGAGGGGCGAAGTACGTTCAGAAGTAACCAACACCTGTGGTTTCAATTCCTTATCACCAAGGGAATGTAAAGGCGGAAAGCTTCCCGACCTTTCAAACGGGTATCATAGCGTCGAGGGAGGAAACGGCTATTACGTATGGATTACCTACAAGGGCAAACAGCCCTACCGCTATGTGAGCCGTAAAGAGTTTTTGGAAAAACAGGTGGCTATCTGCGAAGCAAAACTAAAAGAGTTAAACAAGTTTTATTCTTCCAAGGAATGGAAAGAGCAATTTGAAGCATTTCCTGAATACAAGGAAAAAATGCTGGAGGGTAAGCAACAGTCTTTGTCCATGTACGAAATGCCGTTGGAAGCCTACCGGCAGGATCTGAAAAAAGACGGAGCCTGGCTCAATGAAATGGCTGTGGTAAACAGCGGAAGAATAACCGAGCCTGTAACGAATAAGTACCTGTATAGCCGATACATTTTTACCACGCCGGACGATCCTGCTATGTCGGTGCCCATTATGCCCGACCCCGGCTATTACAACCGCAGCCTGCCAAAATGGGCGCCGCAGTTTATGGTGATAAACGTAGGCAGAACCGATGGCTTTATCGGGACGAACGTACGCAAAGTGGTAGAAGGGAATATTCCTTACTTTTCCAGCCTGCTGGCAAACCAATAAAAATGGCCAGAAGCAGTCAGACATCCTGCAAATTAGGGAATTTTAAAAGACACTGGAAAGAAGTATATCCGTGCCGGGCGTACGGCCCGAACTGTCGCTTTCACTGGTAAAAGAAGTCCTCGGATCATCTAGGTTGAGTGTCGTGGGGGCGTTGGGAGGAACCCATATTTAGGGGATCATAGAGGATCAAGCGAAATTTCTGTGGGGCATCTTAGATTAAGCATATAGCTGAGTTAG
>JBEBSD010000020.1:0-85635 GCA_040394475.1 Telluribacter humicola
CATTCCCCGTTCCCCATTCCCCGTTCCCCATTCCCCGTTCCCCGGGCCCCATTCCTCATTCCCCATTCCTCATTCCCCGTTCCTCGGGCCCCGTTCCTCATTCCTCATTCCCCATTCCCCGTTCCCCGTTCCTCATTCCCCGGGCCCCGTTCCTCATTCCCCGTTCCTCGTTCCCCGTTCCTCGTTCCCCGGGCCCCATTCCCCGTTCCCCGTTCCTCATTCCTCATTCCCCGTTCCCCATTCCCCATTCCCCGTTCCCCATTCCTCATTCCTCATTCCCCGTTCCCCGGGCCCCATTCCCCATTCCCCGTTCCCCGGGCCCCGTTCCTCGTTCCCCGTTCCCCGTTCCTCATTCCCCGTTCCTCGGGCCCCGTTCCTCGGGCCCCGTTCCCCGGGCCCCATTCCCCATTCCTCGTTCCTCATTCCCCGTTCCCCGGGCTACACCCGGGGCTAATGGATGTCGCCCCTTCAGGGCTTTGTTTTGTCTCTGCTCATCCTCGGCATGCCTTCGGGTGCTTTTTCCGGGCGTGCTCAAACACCCAGATGCGGAACATTCACAATTCTATTCTACATTTGTGCAAAAATTGGGCGTCCGGCCCGGACACGATCGATGAGTAAAAAGCCCGCCGCGCGGCTAATGCCTAACAGCTAATAGCTCAAACCTTTTTATACGAATGAAATTTAACTTTGAAGAGATTATCCTTTATGAAAATGACGACTACCTGGTGGTCAATAAACCGCCGCATCTGGCGACCCTCGATGAACGGACTGCCGACCGCGGGACAGGGTTGATCCGGTTTGCAAAGGCCTATAATCCGTCGCTTCAGGCTGCACACCGTCTCGACAAAGAGACTTCCGGGGCCCTGGCTTTTGCCAAAAATCCGGCCGCCTACCGCCACCTGGCCATGCAGTTTGAAAGCAGGGAGGTTACCAAGCGCTATCATGCTGTTTCGGTAGGGATGCACTCGCTGGAAAGTATTTCGGTGTTCCTCCCGATCCTTCCGCTCAAAAACGGCACCGTCGTTAAAATAGACCGCGCCGGGGGAAAACCCGCTGAAACCATTTTTAATACCCTGAAAGTTTACCGGGGCTATACCCTCATGGAATGCATCCCCATTACGGGCCGCATGCACCAGATCCGGATCCATCTTTCCTGCCTGAAAGCCCCTATCGTGAACGACAGTCAGTACGGCGGGAAACCTGTCTTTCTCTCGGAACTGAAAAATAAGTTTCACCTCAAAAAGGACACCGAAGAGCTTCCCGTCATGCAGCGGGTGGCCTTGCACGCGCATTCGCTCAGTTTTTTCCTGATGGATGGCGAGCGGGTGGCTATTACAGCCCCCTATCCCAAAGATTTCGGGGTGCTGGTAAAACTGCTTGACAAATACGGTTTATAACTTTTTCCCGGATTTCACTCATGTCCATCGCTTCTCAACTCCGGATTTGCTGCCTTGTTCTGCCATTTGCACTCTTGCCTCTTAACGGGATCGCCCAGGACACCGCGTGGGATGTTCTCACCAAAAGAAACGGCGACGTGCTCGAAGTGCTTATTGTGGAAAACAAACCCGATGAAATCCTGTACCGCAAACGGACCGACCCGGAAGGCCCAATCTATGGCATCAGCAAATCAGAATTGCTGTCGGTGCGATACCGCGATGGAAAAACGGAATCCTTTACCATAACGATGGATCAGTTTTACGATGAAAAACCATCCCCACCCGTTGCACCGCCGGCTCAGAATCGGTACGCTGCCCGTCCGCCACGTAATGCTTTCGAAGAAAGCGTACTGGCACTCCCCTCCCACGACCTCCCGACGACCTACGACTTTTACCGGAAGCAGGCGAACAACGGCAAGTTGCTGGGACTGACCGGGACGGTCCTGCAGATTGCCATCAATACCATCGGGCTGATGATTATTACCAATAATACCGATTCCTATGGCCATGCGACCAACCAAAAAGCGGTCAACAGCGGCGTAAGAATGATTGTTGCCGGTTCCGTTACCGGACTGGCGCTGGGCCCGATCGGTTTTATCAAATGGGCCAAGAACGGGCGGAAGAGCAGCTATGTCAAAAAGGAAATGCAGAGGAGACGGGTAGAAGTCCGATAACGGCTACCTGCACAAAAAAACGGGAGAACGTTGAAAGCCCTCCCGTTTTTGAAACCTGCTGCCGGCAACTTGCTACACGCCGGCCACCGACTTCCGGATAATATTCAACGCACCTCCTTCCCGGAACCATTCAATCTGCTGCGCATTGTAGCTGTGGTTGACCAGGATCTCTTCCGATGTACCGTCAGCATGGTTCACTACCAGTGTCAGGGGTGTGTTCGGCGCAAAGGTGGTCAACCCGATGATATCAATAGTATCGTCTTCCTGCACCTTATCGTAATCGTCCTTATTCGCAAACGTAAGTCCCAGCATCCCCTGCTTTTTCAGGTTGGTTTCATGGATACGGGCAAATGATTTTACCAGGACCGCCCGTACCCCCAGGTGGCGGGGTTCCATGGCCGCATGTTCGCGGGAGGAGCCTTCGCCGTAGTTTTCGTCTCCTACCACTATGGATCCGATGCCTGCCGCTTTGTAAGCACGCTGGGTGGCCGGAACAGGCCCGTATTCCCCGGTCAGCTGGTTCTTAACCGAATCTGTTTTTTCATTGAAATAGTTGACGGCCCCGATGAGCATGTTATTGGAAATATTATCCAGGTGCCCCCGGAAACGCAGCCAGGGCCCGGCCATTGAAATGTGGTCGGTGGTACATTTCCCTTTTGCTTTGATCAGGAGTCTCAGGCCTTTCAGGTCGGTTCCTTCCCAGGCTTTGAACGGATCCAGCAGCTGCAGCCGCTCCGAGACAGGCGATACAGCCACCTGCACGGCGCTTCCGTCGGCAGAAGGGGCCTGGTAGCCCGCATCTTCCACGTCAAACCCTCTTGCCGGAAGTTCATCCCCTACCGGTGCATCCAGCTTTACGGCATTTCCTTCATTGTTGATCAGGGTATCGGTCAGAGGGTTGAACGACAAGTCTCCCGCAATGGCAAGGGCCGCTACTACTTCCGGAGAAGCTACAAAAGCATATGTATTCGGGTTTCCGTCCGCTCTTTTGGCAAAATTGCGGTTAAACGAATGTACAATCGTATTTTTTTCTGCTTTTTCGGCGCCGACCCTTGCCCACATCCCGATACACGGGCCGCAGGCATTCGTAAAGATCGTGGCATCCAGATCGGTAAAACTTTGCAGCAACCCGTCTCTTTCGGCCGTATACCGGACCTGCTCTGAACCCGGGTTAATCCCGAAATCCGCCTTCGTGATCAGCCCTTTAGCCACTGCCTGTTTCGCGACGGAAGCCGCTCTTGACAAATCCTCGTAGGAAGAATTGGTACAGGAACCGATCAGGCCCCATTCTACTTTCAGCGGCCATCCGTTCTTCACTGCTACCTCTTTCATACGGGAAATGGGGGTGGCGAGATCAGGTGTGAACGGACCGTTGAGATGCGGCTCCAGTTCGGAAAGATTGATTTCAATCACCTGGTCGAAATACTCCTCCGGGTGCTCGTACACCTCAGGATCTGCAGTCAGGTGCTCCCTTACGGCATTGGCCGCATCGGCCACATCATTCCGGTCGGTGGCCCTGAGATACCGCTCCATCGACTCGTCGTATCCAAAGGTAGACGTCGTCGCGCCGATTTCAGCCCCCATGTTGCAGATGGTCCCCTTGCCTGTACACGACATCGCGTGGGCGCCCTCTCCGAAATATTCGACAATGTAACCGGTCCCGCCCTTTACCGTCAGGATACCGGCCACTTTCAGGATTACATCCTTCGGTGCGGTCCAGCCGTTGAGCTTTCCCGTTAATTTAATTCCAATGAGCTTGGGAAATTTCAGTTCCCACGGAAGGCCGGCCATTACATCACAGGCATCCGCCCCTCCTACACCAATGGCCACCATTCCCAATCCGCCGGCATTCACCGTATGGGAATCAGTTCCGATCATCATACCGCCCGGGAATGCGTAATTTTCCAATACCACCTGGTGGATGATCCCTGCTCCGGGTTTCCAGAAACCAATCCCGTATTTATCCGAAACCGATCCCAGAAAATCAAACACCTCCCGGCTTTCCTTATTCGCCACGGCAAGATCGGTGGCTGCGCCTACCTTCGCCTGAATCAGGTGATCGCAGTGGACGGTAGAAGGGACTGCCACCGTAGGCCTTCCGGCCTGCATAAATTGCAGCAATGCCATTTGAGCGGTTGCGTCCTGCATCGCCACCCGGTCGGGAGCGAAATCTACATACGCATTTCCTCTTTCGTATGCCTGTGTGGGGGTTTTATCCCATAAGTGGGAATAAAGAATTTTTTCACTGAGTGTTAACGGGCGGCCAACGACTTTTCGTGCTGCTTCTACCCTTTCTCCTAACCGGGCGTAAACACCCTTAATCATTTCTATGTCAAATGCCATCATTAATAAATTCAATATGTGCTATTTTGGGCGAGGTAAAATTACATAATTCCGACGGTTCCATTTTGAATGCCAACTTACATGTAAAGGAAAAAACCGACATTTTCTTCAAGTTTAGATTTAGTATAATTAGTCGATAATCGTAAATACACCCTCATGCCTTGCGATTCCGCTTCCCGGAAGACACCCGATCTCCTGTTAAATCCCGCGATCCCTGCTTTACTAACAACGGTTTTATCCGAGTAGTTTACGATTTGTCATATTCTCACTATATATTTGGGGCAAGCAAACTGCAACCCGAATAATCATACCAACGAGCTGTTTATGTCAAAGAACCTGGTGATAGTAGAGTCACCGGCTAAGGCCAAGACTATTGAAAATTACCTCGGAGACGACTTTATCGTTAAATCCAGTTTTGGTCACGTCCGTGATCTTCCGGAGCACGATATGGGAGTCGACGTGGAAAACGGTTTTCAACCGGTATATGAAATTTCTGCCGATAAGACGAAGATAATCAAAGAATTAAAGAAACTGGCCAAGGATGCCGAAGTATGGCTGGCAACGGATGATGACCGTGAAGGGGAAGCCATTTCCTGGCACCTCAAAGAGGCCCTCAACCTGCCTGACAGTACCAAGCGGATCGTTTTCAGGGAGATTACCAAGTCGGCCCTGCAGAACGCTATTTCCAAACCCCGGACCATTGATATCGACCTGGTCAATGCGCAACAGGCCCGTCGTATCCTCGACCGCCTGGTAGGGTACGAACTTTCGCCCGTGCTCTGGAAAAAAATCCGTATCGGAAAATCCTCTCTTTCTGCCGGCAGGGTACAGTCTGTGGCGGTCCGGCTGATCGTTGACCGGGAACGGGAAATAGAAGCCTTCCAGACCCGTAACAGCTTTAAAGTGGCGGCACAGTTTGACCTTGGAAACGGAAAGGTGCTGGAGGCCGAACTCCCCAAAAACATCGAAACCGAAGCCGAAGCAAAAATTTTTCTCGATAAGTGTATCGCGGCAGCATTTGCTATCAAAGGACTGGAAACCAAACCGGCCAAAAAATCGCCGGCGCCACCTTTTACAACCTCCACCCTTCAGCAGGAAGCGTCGCGCAAACTGGGATTTTCAGTATTGCAAACCATGGTGGTGGCACAGAAGCTCTACGAAGCCGGTAAGATTTCCTACATGCGGACCGACTCCACCAACCTGTCGGAAGAGGCGCTGACAAAGGCTCAAAACCAGATCACTACGGAATACGGTCAAAGTTACTACCACCGCAGAACCTATAAGACCAAATCGGAATCGGCGCAGGAGGCCCACGAAGCCATCCGTCCTACGGAATTTTCGGCCCAGCATGTCAGCAAGGACCGGAATGAACAGCGCCTCTACGAGCTGATCTGGAAACGGGCCATCGCCTCGCAGATGGCGGACGCGCAGATCGAGCGGACGACGGCTACGATTGCCATTTCCACGACATCCGAGGAGCTTGTGGCGCAGGGAGAAGTCATTAAATTTGAAGGGTTCCTCAAGGTCTATCTGGAATCGAACGACGACCAGGAAGAGGGAGGCGAATCGGAACAAAAGGGAATGCTGCCCCCTATTTCACTCGGGCAGCAATTGAACTTGTCCGATCTGAAGGCAACGGAACGGTTCACCCGGCATTTGCCGCGGTACACGGAAGCCAGCCTGGTAAAAAAACTTGAGGAAATGGGGATCGGCCGGCCGTCTACCTATGCGCCCACTATTTCTACGATTATCAAACGGGAATACGTGCTGAAAGAAGACCGGCCCGGCCAGGAGCGGGAATTCAAAGAATATACGCTCAAAAAGGGGGTTGTTCACTACAAGGTAAAAAAGGAAACATTCGGTACCGAAAAGGCCAAATTATTCCCCACCAATGCCGGCATTATCGTGAATGACTTTTTAGTCAACAACTTTGATGACGTAGTTGACTTTTCCTTTACGGCCAATGTAGAAAAAGACTTTGACAATATTGCCGACGGAAAACTTCCCTGGCAACAGATGATCAAGGACTTTTACCAGGGGTTTCACAAGAAAATAGCGGAAGTAGAAAGCGAAAAATTTGACCGGAGTCTGACAACCCGCGAACTCGGGGAGGATCCGGCTACGGGTAAAAAGGTGTCGGTACGAATCGGCAAGTACGGGCCCTATGCCCAGATCGGGGAGGCAGACGATGAAGAAAAGCCTCGTTTTGCCAATCTGCAAAAGGGACAGCTCATCGAAAACATTTCCCTGGACGAAGCCCTCGAGCTCTTCAAGCTCCCCAGAGAAGCCGGGATCTACGAAGACAAGTCGCTTCTGGTCAGCATCGGGAAGTACGGCCCCTATATTAAGTTTGATGATAAATATTACAACCTGACGCCCGCCGACGACCCGTATACCATCAGCCTGGAACGTGCCGTCGAAATCATTCAGGAGAAACGGGCGGCGGAGTCGTCCGATGCACTGGGAGATTTTGAAGGAAGTCCCGTCACCAAAGGGAAAGGGCGTTTCGGCCCCTACGTAAAGCATGACGCGAAATATTATTCCCTGACGAAAGGGCTGAACCTGGCCACTATTACCCTGGAGGAGGCCATAGAGGTCATCCAGGCGAAACGACAAGCGGAAGCGAATAAGATTATCAAGGAATTTAAAGAAAATGCCCAGGTCAAAATTCAGAACGGGCGGTACGGTCCCTATATTTCCTTTGGGAAACGGAACATCAAAATTCCGAAAGGAGTAGCACCCGAATCGCTGAGTTACGAGGACGTCCTGAAACTGGCCGAATAAAATGTAGTGTTCCATGAGCAAGCAACGATTAGTCATACTGACCGGAGCGGGAGTGAGCGCAGAAAGCGGCGTCCGGACGTTCCGGGACGGGAACGGCCTGTGGGAAAACCATCGGATCGAGGATGTCGCCACTCCGGAGGCCTGGAAAAGGAACCCCGGACTCGTCCTGGAATTTTACAACCAGCGGCGCAGGCAGGCCGGGGATGTCTCCCCCAATCTGGCACACACCATTCTTGCTGAGCTGGAGGAGGTTTATGACGTACATATCATTACCCAAAACGTAGATAACCTGCACGAACGGGCGGGCTCTACGCATGTATTGCATTTACACGGGGAATTGTCCAAAGCCCAGAGCACCCAAAACCCTTCCGATATCTACGACATTAAGGGGTGGGAACTTAACATAGGCGATCTTTGTGCAGCGGGAAGCCAGTTGCGGCCTCACATCGTGTGGTTCGGAGAAGCGGTACCGATGATAGAGCCCGCGATTGACCTGGTCAGGCAGGCCGATATTTTTATCGTGATCGGGACATCTCTTGTGGTGTACCCTGCGGCCGGGCTGATCCATTACACACAACCCGGCGTGCCGGTGTATGTCGTGGACGTCAGTAAACCCGACTTTTCCTTTAATCAGGAGATCCGATTCATCCAGGAAAAAGCCACGGTAGGCATGCAGCGTATCAAAGAGACCCTTTTGGCTACCCGCTGACAGGACTACTTACTTATACAATCAATTATCTCAGTCATCATTCATGCAACTTCTTGACGGAAAAATACTGTCGGCCCAAATCAAAGCCGAAATCAAAGTGGAAACGCAGGCCTGGGTAGAAGGAGGAGGTAAAAAACCCCATTTGGCAGCGGTCCTTGTGGGAGAGGACGGCGCCAGTCAAACCTACGTTGCCTCCAAAATAAGGAGCTGCGAGGAAATCGGATTTACTTCCAGCCTTCTCCGGTTTGATTCGGATATTTCCGAAGACGACCTATTGAAGGTTATACAGGAGCTCAACCAGAACCCGGAGATAGACGGCTTTATCGTACAGCTTCCTCTTCCGAAACACATTTCTGAAAATACCGTGATGGAAGCCATCGACCCTAAAAAGGATGTGGACGGTTTTCACCCGTTAAATGTAGGCCGTATGTGCAAAGGACTTCCGGCCTACCTGTCGGCCACCCCGTTCGGCATTATTGAAATGCTTCGGAGGGCCCAGATCGAAACGGCCGGAAAGCACTGCGTCGTCATTGGCCGCAGCCAGATTGTAGGACTGCCTATGAGCATCCTCATGCAGCGAAATGCCTATCCGGGGAATAGCACCGTCACCATCTGCCATAGCCGGACAGCCGACCTGAAAGCAATCTGCCGTACTGCGGATATCCTGATTGTAGCGCTGGGACGGCCTGAATTTGTAACCGCCGACTATGTCAAAGAAGGTGCAGTGGTAGTGGATGTCGGGATTACCCGCGTAGCGGATAGCAGTAAAAAAAGCGGCTTTGCCATTAAAGGCGATGTTAAATTTGACGAGGTCGCTCCCAGGGCCGGCTACATCACCCCGGTTCCGGGCGGTGTCGGGCTGATGACTATCTGCGGCCTGCTTACGAATACCTTAAAAGCCACAAAAAAGGAAATTTACCAATAGGATTGAATCACCTTAATGGGTGCATTATCCGTGGGCTGCCGTGGGCTGTGTCCCCACAGCCCACTTTATGACCGGCAATTAACCGGGTTGGTACAGGCTGGTTCGGGTTGGTACAGGCTGGTCTCTAATATGGTCTGTGGGGACACAGACCATGGGTTTCAAACATAACGCCTTATCCACCGGAGAAACTTCAGCGTCTTCCCGGAGTAGGGCGGATAGAGAAACCGCATGGTTCCGAATCTCCTTTTAATCACGCCTTTAGCATTGGAAAATTCCTGAAAACCGTAAAACCCGTTCGCTCTCCCCAACCCGCTGTGGTTCACCCCGCCAAAGGGGATTTCCGCATGCATAAACTGCAGCAACACCTCATTTACCAAGGCATTTCCGGAAGAGGTATGCTGTAACAGGTAGTCGGTGTTTTTCCGGTTCCGGCTATGGATGTACACGGCCAGAGGCTTTTCCAGTGTATTTACGAAACCTGCAGCCTCCTTCAGCGTATCAAACGGCATCACCGGCAGCAGCGGCCCAAAAATCTCCTCCTGCATAAGGGCCATTGCCGGCGAGACCCCGGTCAGCACGGTAGGAGCGATAAACAATTCCTCATCGACGACCTCTCCACCGGCAATCACCACAGCGCCTTCCGACAGCGCCTCCTCCAGCAACCCTTTCACTCTGCCAAAATGATGCTCGTTCACGATCCTTGCGTAACTTTCCGAAAACCGGGTCCCGCGCCCGTCCGCATCGTACATCTTGCGGATATTCTCTTTTAATTCCTTCAAAAGGGCCTCGTGTACCTGCCGATGAACCATCACGTAGTCCGGTGCGATACAGGTTTGTCCGTTGTTAAAAAACTTTGCCCAGACAAGCTGGCGGGCAGTTTCCGGGATATCGGCAGACGCATCGACAATTGCAGGGGATTTCCCCCCGAGTTCCAGCGATACCGACGCCAGGTGAGCGGCGGCGGCTTTCATCACGATTTTTCCCGTTTCGGTACTGCCGGTGAAAAACACATGGTTAAACGGCAGTTCCAGCAAAGAGGCTGCCACGTCTTTTCCCCCCTCTATCACCACCACTTCTTCCGGAGTAAATACATTGGATACCAGCTTCTTTACAAATGCGGCGGCATGGGGTGTATGTTCCGATGGCTTTATCATAGCCACGCAGCCTGCACTTACTGCTGCAATAAGTGGTTTCAGCACCAGGCTGACCGGGTAATTCCACGGGCCTATAATCAGGGTTGTGCCCTTGGGCTCAAACTGGATATAGCTCCCGGTTCCTGCCGCCAGCACAGGCGTACTTACCCGGTGCGGCTCCATCCACCGGCGCAGGTGCCGGATGTGGTACCGAAGCTCTGTCGTGAGACTGATTACCTCCGACAACTGCGCTTCCGCCGAAGGTTTACGAAAGTCCCGATAAGTGGCCTTTTCAATTTCCTCCACGTGAAGCAACAGGTAAGTCAGCATTCGTTTCAGTTTATCCCGGCGCTGCCTGAAGGTGCTTAGCGCCACCTCCGGTGCATACGTTCGCTGCTTTTCATAAAGTGTACGAATCGCCAGTTGAGAGGGCCTGTCTATCGGTGCCGTATCCATAATATCTGATCCTGTGATGAGAGAATAGGCATAAAATACACTAAAATTTGTACTCAAACAATTATTGATTGAAATATTCA
Source organism: Telluribacter humicola (assembly GCA_040394475.1). Taxonomy (GTDB): domain Bacteria; phylum Bacteroidota; class Bacteroidia; order Cytophagales; family Spirosomataceae; genus JBEBSD01. The sequence continues at coordinate 10,541 of JBEBSD010000020.1, forward strand.
CCTGAAACCCGCTAAAATAGCACCTCAACCCCTTCCGCCGCCGGCGTCATGGCTGTCTGCAAACCGGTCGCACGCCCGCCTCCCAACCCCACCTGCCGGCCAGCTTCATTTTTTCCATGCGGTTTTTACAGGTTTTTTTAGTAGGTTAGAGAGCCTTTTCGGCGCTTTCCCGGAAGCGCCTTCTTCATTCCGGCTATTTTCAGGGGAAAATGTCAGTACGTTTGGAGATGGTATCAATAACAAGAATCTTTGTGTGAAATTCTTCTTTCGATGAGTATCGTCAGTAACAATATTAAGTATTTACGAAAACTGAACGGGTATACCCAGGAGCAGCTGGCGCAGCGGATCGGCATCAAGCGGTCGCTGCTGGGAGCCTATGAAGAAGCCAGGGCTAACCCGAACTCCCTTTCACTCGACAACATGTCGAAGGAATTCGGGGTGCCTGTGGAGTTGATTTTAAACGATGATTTAAGGGAGCGTCAACGAAAAACGGGTACCCTCTTCCGGCACAACCTCCCGCAAAAGGCAGCGGAAAGCCGGGAAGAACCTCCCCCTCCCAAAACCTTCGTTCCCAAAGAAAAAGCGGCCCCGGAAGTACTCCCCGCCGGCAACAGCAATCAAATGGGGCTGTTCAGCCATGCACCCGAAGCTCCCCCGGCCGTCACGCATCCGGCTCCCGCACCGGCGACACCGCCCGCGCTCCCGGCAGCTGCCCTCGGCAACCTTGCAATGGAAGCCCTGCAATACCGCGAAGGCGGCCGGTACAGAACCTTTGAGCCGGGCAAAGATTTCTTCCCGCCCGGCAATCCGACGCCAAGCGTCCCGACGCCCGGCGGCATTTTACTGATTACCTCCCGTTCGGAGAATTTCTACACCCTCAAAAACGCCGTTCCGTATGTTGTCGTCACCCGTGCATTGGGAACACTTTACCGCAGGGTGTTTAATCAGATGAAAGCCAAGGGCACGCTTATCCTCAGTTCCGACTTCGCGGAGTTTCCGGTTCTGGAACTCCGTTCAGATGAAATCCTGGAAACCTGGGAAGTTATTGCCTGCATCAGTACCACGCTTCCCACGCCCGGTCACCGCATTCGTGAACTGGTCAGGGAGCTCGGGCACCTCGTCGGGGAATAATCCTTACTGCCGCCCGGTGAGCTTATTCAACGCTTCGGCCAGCCGGTCCAATACCCTGTTTTTAGGATGTAATTCCTTTACGCCATTTCCAAAGCGGTACCAATCCGATTCCGGCAGCAACAAGTAGCGCCCCTCTTTCACAGGTGTATTTTTCAATCCTTCTTCCGGATCCAATTCGGTATTCAGAAAGATCATCCGGATCAATTCCTGCAGCTTACTCCAGTCGTGTAATTCCAGCGGACGGTCATCGACCCGCACACTGAAGGTCCGGTCGGCAAAATAGCCATTCAGCGTGAGCCGGGTTGTCCGGTCCTTACGGATGTCCAGGTATTGAATTACCAACGGCGCTTCAACGCCATCTGTTTCGTAAATGGCTTGCTTGAGCTCCTGGATCAGGTACACCCATTTTTGAATATTGCTATCCGCTACATACACCGTTTCCGTTTCACCCGCTAAGCGCGACTGGAGGGCGATCATAAAATCCTGCTGGGTCGAATCCGTTGGTTCCGGCAACACTCTTGTCGTTTTCAGCAACGCGTCCAGCTGCTGCTTCCAAACCTTATGCAGGGAGCCCTGCCACACAAAGTCATCCTGCAGCGAAAATCCTTCTTCCAGGATTTCATCTGCTGTCAGCTCTTGTCTTCCACTGTATTCCTGCCGGAAACTCAGTTGCAGCGCAGACGGGTTTTCATCGATTACAAGCTGGTAATCATGCGCAAAGGGAGGCGGAATGTCCGGAATAGTCTGACTGGTAATGACGAGTTGTTCGTAAGGGAACATAAGCTTATTAGATTTGGTTGATACGCTTCTGCAGGGCCGTGACGGTAGCGGATCTGTCCGTCTTGTCACTCCCTGTTTTACTGATTTTTTCTACAAAATAAACCGTTTTAGGGTATTCATACCGGGTCAGCGCCAATCCGTGCAGGTTTTCCAGCAGCGCCCGGGTCGCCGCTTCAACCGGCCCCTCCACGACCAATATCACCTTCTGACCGAGACGTTCGTCCGGCTCATGCCATACAAAGAATGTGTTCGGGATGCCGGTTTCATGGAACAGCTGCTCCAGTGCTTTTTCCACTTTTTCCACCTGAATTTTCACCCCTCCTGAGTTGATAATGTTATCGATCCTGCCGGAAAGCTGAAAACCACGGTCCGGCAGCATTACTGCTTTATCGTTCGTCCGGATTCTTTTAAAATCAGTCACCGCACCTTCGAAATACAAACAGCCCCGTTCGTCCAATCCGTAAACCAGTCCGTCCAGCACCGTGTATACACTTTCCCGCCCATCCTTAACCTGCCGCAATGCCACATGGGAAACAGTTTCGGTCATCCCGTACCCGTGGAAAACAGGCTGCTGCAGCGCTTTGAACAATTCTGCCTGGCGCGCGGTGATCTCCGAGCCACCGAGGAGAATTTTCCCCAGTTTCTTTGCCTGCGTTTGGGTATTTTCATTCACAAGGACCTCCATGAGCTGCATGGGGACAAGAGCTGTAAAATCGAATGCGCTGCTTTCCGGTAAGCCCAGCAACGGATTTGCTGCCGGTTCCGATACGGTCAGCTCCCAGCCCAGCTCCATTCCCCTGACCAGCATCATCAGACCGGCGATGTAATCTACCTGTAGACACACCAGCGCCCGGGTTCCGGACGGCAGTTCCAACGCCTTCTCCGTTGCGCGCGCACTGGCTCTCATTTGGGCCGCTGTGATGCTGATTTCCTTAGGCGTACCCGTTGAGCCCGAAGTGTGCAGGCGGTATTCGGTTTTCCCGGCGAGCCATTCGGAACAAATCGTAATAACCTTCTGAAAATAGGCATTCTGGTGACGCAGGCCGCCAACGGTATCCCGGTTAAAAGTCAGGTATTCCATCAGCCCAGCGCCTGTTTCAGGTCGGTTACCAGATCGTCCGCATCCTCGATCCCGACACTTAACCGGATCAGCGTATCATGAATTCCCAATGCGGCCCGTTCTTCTTCCGGAAGGCCCGCATGGCTCATACTTGCCGGATGCGCACACAATGATTCCACACCGCCCAATGATTCTGCCAATACAAAGAGCTGCAGCCGTTCCATGATGCGGATCGTTTCCTCACGGGTCCCGGCAGCCGGTTCAAAGGAGATCATGCCGCCGAATCCCCGCAGGAGGCGGGCCGCGAGGGCATGTCCCGGATGCGAAGGAAGTCCCGGATAATAAACCCGTTTCACGGCGGGGTTTTCTGACAGCCACACCGCTATTTTTCCCGCATTCTCACAGTGCCGCTGCATTCGAACATGCAGGGTTTTCAAGCCTCTCAACGCCAAAAAACAGTCCTGAGGGCCCGGAATAGCGCCACCACTGATCTGGATGAACCTTAGCCGGTCTGCCAGATCCTCCCGTTTGACCACCAGCGCACCCATCACCGTATCCGAATGGCCTCCCAGGTATTTCGTCACCGAATGCACCACTATATCTATCCCCCAATCCAGCGGGTTAAACAAGTAAGGGGAGGCAAACGTACTGTCCACAGCCGTAAGAATTTCCCGGCTTTTCGCCGCGAGCACAACCTGCTCGATATCGGTCAGGTACAACAGCGGATTGGAGGGCATTTCCATCCAGATCAGGCGCGTCCTTTCCGTAAGCGTGCGCAACAGTACCGCTTCATCATTCAAATCGATAAAATGAAACTTCAGCCCGTAAGGCTCATATACTTTCGTCATAAGCCGAAACGTCCCGCCATACAAATCCCTGGTGGCAACCACCTCATCACCCGGCTTTAACAATCTCAGAACCGCATCCACGGCTGCCATTCCCGATCCGAAACAAAAGCCGTCAGAACCGTTCTCAAGTGCCGCCAGCGATGCTTCCAGCGCCGCCCGCGTCGGGTTTCCCGTGCGGGAATACGTATACCCCTTATGTTTCCCCGGTCGCTGCTGTGCGTAGGTAGCAGCCTGATAAACAGGGGTTACAACAGCCCCCGCTCCTGCGTCCGGCCCCGTACCGGCATGTATGGCTTTCGTAGCAAACTTCATGAATCTCTTTGTTAGCATCGCCATGAGCAGCCTGTGGGCCGCCCCGGCAAAGGTTTCGTAAACAAATATAGGACATTGAACAGTACCTTGCTTATTTTATCCGGATTGCCCGTTTGTACTGGCACATTTTTTTAAGATACTTCTCCTGTCAGGAATGCCGGCCCAAACCTTTTTATCCGGCAGACCGGTCCGTCAATAGCAAAGTTTATACTATCCTATTTATTTTAATACGCTAACCCATGAGAAAACTGGCCTTATTTCTATTCATTGCTGTGGTTGCAGGCTGTCGGGATAAAAGTGAAAACGTAGGTCCCAACCGGGCGGATCATTTTGTCGGGACGTATTATGCGACACAATCCGCCACCGACAAGTCGTCCTTCTACGTATGGGTAGTCACCCGCAAAGCCAATAACAAACTCAACATCGGTTATTACATTGAGGACAGCTACCCGACCGGAAACAATACCTCCAGAAAGCGGGAAGTTTATTTCCTGGAAGACGTGACCATCAGCAATGACAGCACCTTTGCCGTTAACGAAACCGATTCTGACGCCGCTGTACCTACCCGGATAGAGGGGACCGGAAGCCTGAAACGCTTCGAGGACGGGTCAGAAAAAATTCTGATCAACCTTTCTTTTACCGGAACCAATAACCAGTCCGTGCGCAATGCAGAGTATGTAGAGCTTCTGAAGGTGCCCAATCTGATCGACGATGATCCTACGGTCAACGATTTCGACTATATCGGCACGTACCAGACTGAATTACCGGAAGCTTCTAAAACTGCTACTCACAAATGGGTTGTCAACTTTAAAAACAGTTCTACTTTTTCGGTCGACTACAGTATCAATGACCGGTTTAATCAGGGCAGTATCGTAGAGTTGTTGAACAGTTACACCATTCAGGAAGTAAAAAAACTCAACAATAACTCATTGGCTATTGACCTCACCGTTGAAGAAACCAACAGTAAAGATAAAATCCGGATCAAGGCACTCGGCACCAAGCTGGTGAGAGGCGTCAGCGAACCTCCCCGGATTGCCACCATTGTGAAGATCGTGAATGAGACCCAGAACATTACCCGGATGGAATACCTGGAACTGAGAAAACAACAATAACGTTGGTTGTCGCAGATTTCATACAACGTATCCTATCCTTACAATCCGGCGGGGGAGACGCTCCTCCGCCGGGCCTCCAGCCGGGCCTCCAGCCGGGCCTTTTTCCTTCTTACAGGTCCAATCCCTTCCTGGGGTATCGCCGTCCGGACACCAACCTGTTCTTTTCGGCGATCACTGCTTTTACCCTGCAAACCATCCGGCCGCTGGTAGCGTCGGCAGCACTCCGGGAACAACTCCGACAGATTATTACCGGCGTGACAGCCAACTATCCTGACTTCCGGAACAAAGACGGGCTGAACACCTATAATTTCTGGAAAACCCGTCCTTCCGATCATTTTTCCAACGGGTACCTCTTCCGGCATTTTGAACATTTCCGTATTCCGGATGACGCCGATGACACGGCAATGGTCTACCTGACCACCGAGCCGGACCGCCAACAGCTCCTTTGGCTGAAAGATAAGCTTGCGCAGCATGCCAACGGAACCAGTCAACGGGTCAAAAACACGTATTCCGAATACAAGTCCCTGACCGCTTATTCGACATGGTTCGGAAAAAAAATGTACATCGAACTGGATGCCTGCGTCCTCAGCAATGTGCTCTACTGCCTCTACCGTTACAAGCTGCCCTTCAATCAGCACGACCAGGACAGCCTGCTCTATATTCGTTCGGTCATTGAAACCGGCCGTTATAAAACCGAACCCTTTCGCTGCGCCCATCAATATCCGCGCACTCCGCTGATCATTTATCATGTGGCCCGGCTGGTGGCTGCATTTGAACCCCTTTTTCTAAAGAAAATCAAACCGGAGCTCCTCCGTACCTGCTACGAGCTGCTGGAAAGTCCCGTACACCCGATGGACCGGGTTTTACTCAGTACTTCCCTGCTTCGCCTGGGAGAAAATCCTGTGCCGGTGCCGGTTCATACCTATACGGCAAAGGATTTCCAAGGCTTCTGGTTCTTTATTGCCGGTTTGCTTACAGCTTATGAAAATCCGTTGCTGTACCGGATTGCCCATTCGAAATGGTTTCATATGTACTGGGAATGTGAAGCGCATTGCTGGGCGCTGCTGGCGGAGTACACCGCCCTGCACCACAGGGCGGCACATTTGCCGGTCGCATAAACGGGAATCGGACCTTACTGATTACGCCCTACTAAATATTGGAAAATTTACTTTTTGACTTTCGCAAAACATTGCTTACTTTATGCACGCGAATGCAATAGCGGACATGCCGCCCTTTGCGGTGCATGTACCTGTAACGAATAAGGGTCGATAAGGAAGAGGTTCAATGAAAGCATTGATGAGTACGGATAAAACCGTTAAAAATTCCGTCGGAGCGTGGGGGAGATGAATAATACAAAATTGTTTTACCGGCAGCTTATGAGGTATCCGTGGTCTGCAAAGTTGTATCGAAAAAGGCTGCTTTACATGCTGCTCACGATGTGCGGCGCCGGTGTGCTCGTCCATTGCCACCGGGGTGACAACACGGCTACTGCGGTACCAACCAAACTTCCGGGCGAAGTGGGTTTTAATACACATATAAGGCCCATTCTTTCGGACCGGTGCTTTGCCTGTCACGGGCCCGACCCCTACAAGCGGGAAGCGGGCCTGCGACTGGATATAGAAGAAAATGCCTATGCCGTGCTCAGGGAAAGCCCGGGAGTGCATGGGATCGTACCCGGCAGTCCCAAGACCAGCGGTGTATACCTGCGCATCACTTCCGATGACGAGACCCTGCGCATGCCTCCCGCCTCCTCTAACCTGCTGCTGAACGATTATGAGATCAGGCTCATCGAGAAATGGATCCGGCAGGGGGCAAAATACGAAAAGCACTGGGCCTTTCTTCCTCCGAAAAAAGCGCCGGTTCCCGAAGTAGACGATCCCGACTGGCCTGTGAACGAAATCGATTATTTCGTGTTGGAGGGGATGGCGCTGCGGGGGCTAAAACCGAACGGGCAGGCCGATAAAGAGGTTTTATTACGCAGAGTTTGCACGGATATTACCGGTCTGCCGCCATCCCCGGAACAAATGGACCTTTTCGGGGCCGACACTGCGCCGGATGCCTATGAAAAGGCTGTCGACAGGTTGCTGGCATCTCCGCACTACGGCGAAAAAATGGCGCTGCACTGGCTCGACGTGTCCCGGTATGCAGATTCATATGGCTACCAGGACGACCAACGACGTACGCAATGGCCCTGGCGCGATTGGGTTATCCATGCTTTCAATAAAAACCTGCCCTACAGCCAGTTTCTGCTCTGGCAGCTTGCAGGTGACATGCTCCCGGATGCCAGCAAAGAACAGCTGCTGGCCACCGCCTTCGCACGCAATCACAAGATCACGGAAGAGCAGGGAGTGATCGATGAGGAGTACCGGATTAATTATGTGCTGGACCGGACCAACACGTTCAGCAAGGGCGTCCTCGGCATCACCATGGAATGTGCGCAATGCCATGACCATAAATATGATCCTATTACACAAAAGAATTATTTCGAACTGTTTGCTTTCTTCAACAATACTCCGGATAAGGGCTTGGAAATCGGGAATTCCAGACAATCCAAACCTTCCAAATTTCCGTTTATGCAGATTGAGCAGCACGACTTGTCCGGGATCCTGCATTTTGTAAACAGTCCTGACACTTCCTCCGTAAGGGTATCCGTGATGAGCGAAATGGAAGAAAGGCGCAAAACCCATATTCTGGAAAGAGGACTGTACGATGCTCCCGCCGAAGAGGTTTCTCCCGGCACACCTGAAGCCATTTATCCCCTGGATACGACCCGATATCCCCGCAACCGGATTGGCCTGGCCCGCTGGACCATCAGTAAAGAGAACCCGTTAACGGCGCGGGTGTTTGTAAACCAAGTATGGGCACGGATATTCGGAAGGGGGCTGGTTGAACCGGTCGGCGATTTCGGCAGCCAGGGGAGCCTTCCGTCCCACCCGGAACTTTTAGACTGGCTGGCGGTAGATTTTATGGAAAATGGCTGGGATATCAAGCGGCTGGTCCGGAAAATCGTCACATCCGCTACTTACCGTCAATCCGCACAGCTAACGGACAAACAATACAAAACAGATCCGGATAATACGTACTTGTCGCGTGCCCCCCGCGTGAGACTTCCCGCCGAGCTGATCCGCGACCATGTCCTGGCGAGCAGCGGGTTGCTTTCGGAGAAGATTGGAGGACCAAGCTTTAAACCGTACCAGCCGGACGGTATCTGGGAAGTGACCAGCTCGGGCAGAGGTAACCTGAAGCGATATGTCCAGGACCATGGAGAAGAGTTGTACCGCCGGGGCATTTATACGTTTATAAAGCTCACAGTACCTCCCCCCAATATGCTGATCTTCGATGCCAGTAACCGGGACCAATGTGAAGTGAGCAGGATGCGCACCAACACCCCCTTACAGGCGCTGGTGATGATGAACGATCCGATAGTGCTGGAAGCGTCGCGCGTTCTGGCCGGGAAACTGCTGCAAAACAAAGGGCTTTCGGACGAAGCCAGGATCACTGCCGCATTTCGCAGAATCCTGTGCCGCCTGCCGGATCGAAACGAAACGGCCACGATGAACAGGTACTACCAGGCTGAAAAAGAACGCTATCAACAGCACCCGGAAGACGCTCAGGCGTTTCTGGATATCGGGGAATTTCCCCACGATAGGCGACTTGACAGTACTGCGCATGCTGCGTTGATGTCGGTTGTCCATATGCTGTATAATCTGGAGGAAACGATTATGAGGAATTGATGTTAGGTGTGAGGTGTGAGGTGTTAGGTTGTTAGGCATTAGGTTGTGAGGTTGTTAGGTATTAGGTGTTAGGTGGCTTTCGGAGGTTGGATATCAGTTATCAGCCGTTGGTTTTCGGATGGCAGTTTTCGGGGGTCGGACTGGGGGGATGGGTTTGCGAAGAATCATTTTTTACTGCGGACAGTGTCTTCTTTTTACCGTGTATAAGGACGGTCTGTGGAAACAGAGACCAGGCAAACAAAAAAATATTTTTTCTACGGATGAAAAAGCAATTAAAGGAAAGCGGACTGAGCATTAATCGCCGGCAGTTTTTTTCGAGGGTTAGCACCGGTATCGGCAGTATGGCGCTGGGCTCGTTGCTGATTCCGGACCTGTTTTCAAAAACGGATGGCGGAACCGGAGGATTTCCTGCCGGAATGCCTCATTTTGCCCCTAAAGCCAAACGTGTCATCTATATGTTCCAAAGCGGGGCGCCGTCCCAGCTGGAGTCCTTTGACTATAAACCTTTACTGAGGCAAATGATGGGCGAGGATTTGCCGGAATCCATCCGACGGGGACAACGACTCACCGGGATGACGGCCAACCAGGAGCACTTCCCGCTGGTGGGGTCTTTTTATGATTTTAAGCAATACGGACAAGCCCGGGCCTGGGTAAGCGATTTGTTTCCCCATACGGCAAAAATTGCGGATGAAATATGCATCATCCGGTCGCTCTATACGGAAGCAATCAACCATGATCCTGCCATTACATTTTTCCAGACAGGCGCCCAGCAGGGCAATCGTCCCAGCATGGGCGCCTGGATGAGCTACGGACTGGGAAACGAAAACCAGAACCTGCCCGCATTTTGCGTTTTGGTCTCCAAGGGCAAGGGAAACGGACAGGGAGTTTATTCCAAGTTGTGGAGTAACGGTTTCCTTGATTCGGTACACCAGGGAGTCCAGTTCATGCCCGGCAGTGACCCTGTGCTCTACCTGGGCAATCCCGGCGGAACAGACAAGCAATCCCGGCGGCAACTGCTCGACAACCTGGAAATACTCAACCAGATCCAGTATGAAAAAGTCGGGGATCCTGAAATTATTGCCAAAATACGTCAGTACGAAATGGCTTACCGCATGCAGACTTCTGTTCCCGAAGTGACGGACCTGTCGCGGGAACCCGACCACGTAATTAAATTGTACGGACCGGATTGCCTGGTTCCCGGCACCTATGCTGCCAATTGCCTGTTGGCCCGGAAGCTCGCCGAAAACGGCGTACGCTTTATCCAGCTTTACCACCAGGGATGGGATCAGCATGGAAACCTCCCCGACGAGATGGCCGGACAGGCAAAAGATGTCGACCAGGCCTCGGCGGCGTTGGTACAGGATCTCAAACAGCGTGGACTGCTGGAAGATACGCTTGTTATCTGGGGAGGAGAGTTTGGCCGGACGAATTATTGTCAGGGGAAACTCCAGAAGGATAAGTACGGAAGGGATCATCATCCCCGCGCCTTTAGCGCCTGGCTGACAGGGGGCGGGGTAAAATCGGGCATGGTGTATGGAGAGACGGATGATTTCGGCTACAATATCGTGAAAGACCCCGTCCATGTCCATGATTTCCATGCTACCCTCCTTCATTTGCTGGGCCTGGATCATGAAAAGCTTACCTATAAGCATCTGGGGCGCCGCTACCGGCTGACGGATGTCCACGGCAAGGTGGTAAAAGACCTACTGGCCTAACGATACTTCTCCCGGAAACTGGCTTATGAGATTGCTCAAAGAAACTACCGTCAACCTGATCATCGGGCTAAATGTCTTCCTTGCGTTTTTGCTGCTATTCGGACCGGGGATAGACCTTCCGCTGCCGTTGAAAGTGGTGGGCCGTATGCATCCGCTGCTGCTGCATTTCCCGATCGTATTACTCCTCACAGCCTTTGTATTCGAAGCATTCAAAAAGCACTTCCCCCTCGACCGTGCCGACATGGGCAAGATTATCCAAACCCTGCTGCTTGCCGGGTGCCTGTCGGCGGCCGTTACCGCTGTGCTCGGGTTGTTCCTTTCCTCGGAGGAAGGCTATTCGGGCGACACGCTGCAATGGCACAAATGGACAGGTACGGCCGTCTCTTTTTTATCACCGCTGCTGTGGTGGGGTTACACCCTGCGCAAGGGCAGGAACATCCTGTATGCGGGTATGGTTGTCGTTCTGGGTTTGTTACTGGTGGCAGGCCATTTCGGGGCCTCGCTTACACATGGTGAAAATTATGTGCTGGCTCCCATGGGCTCCACGGGCAAAACTACCGTTGACCTCTCCGAGGCACACGTGTATTCAGACCTGGTCCAGCCCATCCTGAAGGAAAAATGTTTTTCCTGCCATAACCCCGACAAGGCCAAAGGGGAGCTGGTCATGACCGATACGAGTTCTTTCTCGGCAGGAGGAAAATCGGGCAAGCCGTTTGCCGCAGCAACCTTCGGGGAGAGCCTCCTGGTGGAGCGGCTGCTGCTGGATATTGACCATGAGCACCGGATGCCGCCCAAAGGCAAACCACAACTCAGCCAAACCGAAATCGCCCTGGTAAAAGCATGGATCAACGGCGGCGGGGATTTTACCGTAAGGCTTGCCGATGCACCTGACCCGGAGATAAAACCACTGGCTTCGGCGCTCTATGGAAGCAGTGCGGAGAACACCTACGATTTCGGCCCTGCAAACGCCGCCAGGATAGAACAGCTGAACACCAGCTACCGGCTTGTGGCCCCGGTAGCCTTCAATACCCCGGCCCTGGATGTCAGCTTTTTCAACCGGAACTCCTTTGAGCTGAAGTCGCTGGAAGAAATAAAGGAAATCGCTACCCAGGTAGTGCAACTCAATCTGAGCGGTATGCCCGTTGGCGATGCCGAAATGGCGGTCGTAGCCTCCTTCCCCAACCTGCGCCGGCTGAACCTTAATTACACCGGGGTAACCGACCAGGGACTGGCCGCAGCCACGCAGCTACCCGCCCTCCGTACCCTGATGATTACGGGAACAGAAGTAACCACGGCGGGGCTGACCTCCCTCCTGAACGCATCGAAACTGTCGCAGGTATATGCCTGGAATACCCTCCTCGGTCCACAGGAAGCCGACAGCCTCATGCAGATCCACCCCGGCCTGCGGATCGACAGCGGTTTTATGGCAGATGACACGACCACGCTTCAGCTCAATAATCCCCGGCTGAATCCTGAACATATCTTTTTCCGGCAACCATTCGCGTTGACTGTCGACCACCCGGTTGCCGGAACGGACCTTCTTTATACAACCGACGGGTCTGAGCCCGACAGCCTGCAGTCCCCCCGCTTCCGGGAATCCATCACGATCAGCGACAACACGGTCGTCAAAGTAAAGGCTGTCAAAGAAGGTTGGATCCAGAGCCCGGTCGTCGAAAAATCCTATCAACGTACTACGTATCTTCCGGACACGTTCTCATTGGCACACCCGCCCCACCCCCTTCATAAAGGCCGCGGTGCGGCCACCTTGTTCGACCTGGCGGAGGGAAGCACCGACATCCTTTATGCGAGCGATGGAAAATGGCTGGGGTATAACGGGCAGGAATTTATAGCGGAGCTCGGCTTTAAACAGCCCGTAGTATTGAAGGAGATCCTGCTGAGTACCCTGCTCAGCGCCAGGCTTGAAAGTTTTCCTCCCTACGAAGTGGAGATATGGGGACATGGGCCTGGAAATCCCCCCGAACGGATGGCGAGGCTCAAACCCGAAATGCCGGCAAAAGACAGCAAAGTCAGGCGGAATATTATCTCCTGTCCGATCGCCGGGCATAAACCCGTTTCCACGATCAAAATAATTGCCCGGCCCGTGGAAAAGCTCCCTGCCTGGCATCCCAATCCCGGCAAGCCTGCCTGGCTTTTTATCGATGAAATCCTGCTGAACTGACCCCGGATCCTCCCTGCTGGAACCATCTGCGGATTGCCCTGTTAGTTCTCTGCTGCAAATTCCGCAATCACCGGATAGTGGTCGGACAAGGCGTCAGCGGCCCCGGTATTGATGATTGCCGCCAGCGTACAGCGATCCGCAAGCCGGGGACAGGTCAGGATGAAATCCAGGCGTTCGAGGATAGGCGCTACTTCCCCGCGTTTCCGGGCAGGATTGAAATGAATCGGGGAGGGGAAACTGAACCGTTCTTCCGCCTTCACTTTTCGTTCGCACAGGTCTATTAACGGGAAACCCAGGAAACGGGACAACACGCTGTATTCAATTTCATGGTGGGGAAGGTTCTGAAAATGATCCCTGGATTTTCTTTCGCTATCCAGTTGCCGGTATTTTTCGAGCAAGGCCGGGCGGCGCTTATCGAGAAAAGCATCGAACGGAGAATGAGCGTTGAAATCTCCCAGAACCATATAGCGGTCCTTCTCAGGAGAGAATGCTCCTTTCATGTAGGCCAGGAGCTGTTCCGATTCGCGCAGCCTCGTCGGATGATCGGCGGGACACAGGTGCACGACGATAAAATCGATTTCATGGGTGGCTACGTGCAGCATCCCATGCCATAATCCATCTGTCATTTTCTTTTTAACCGTTATCGGCCGGTTCGACGTCACCCCGACCGGAAATCCTTCCTCTTTCAGGATCGCCACATAGGGATGTCCCCATTTTGCAGCAAACTCCCTGAGCCTGGCCTCCGTGAATCCGCACAATTCCTGAAAGGCCACCACATCAGGCTGCTCTGAGGCGATCCAGGCCGCCGTCGCCTTTTCCCGGGGGGTGTCCTTACCGTAATCGAATCCGTTGTAAATATTGTACGTCATAACTTTCAGCGATCGCGCCGGCTGCGCTGCCGGCGCCGTCACCCCCCAGCAGGTAATGCAGAGGAGCGTCCATATCCTTATTCTAAGATTCATCGATACGCACTATTTTTGATTTGAAACAAATACGCCCCTCTCGCGAAGCGGAGCGTCACCCTTTTTATTCCTCCCCGGTATTCTTACCGTCGTTTCTCCAGATATGAAGATACTGATACCTGTCCCAGCCTATGCTGACAATGTCCTGCGTCCCGTTTCCGTCCAAATCGGCCACGCGGGCGCCCAGATGACTTTCCTTTCCTCTGTCTACCAGGTTTTCTGTAAAATTTCCTTTCCCGTCGTTTTTCCATACCTGCAGCCTGAACTCCGGACCTTTGTGCTCTGCGGTGACGATATCGCAATGTCCGTCTCCGTCCATATCCCTGGCATCCAGGTTATTGAGTGAATACTGTGTAACAATGGTATGTCTTTTCCAGCTTTCACCGGTACGTTCCGAAGGTTGTTCAAACCAGAAAAGGCTGGCATCCGGATCCTTACCGGGATACCGTTCTTCGGACACTGCCACATCTGCCCTTCCGTCGCCATTCAGATCGGCAACGACGATCCGGTCGGCATCAAAAACAGTGTTTCCTACTGTGAAGCGCTCCCAGCTCCCGCTTCCGTCGCCCGGATTTTTCCACCACAGGATCTCCATGCCGTCGCCCTCATGCTCTCCCTGCCGTTTTCCTGCAACAATATCCGGCAAGCCGTCGCCATCTATATCACCTACGCCGAACCCTTCATCCGAGGCCTCGGGTGCGATAAGCACTGAAGGCCAGTTCCCTGTATGCGGATTCTCCCGGGGTATTTCAAAATAATAGATCCCATTCCCGGTGGCCAGTACGATTTCCGCCTTCCCTCCGGGCACGAGCTGTGCTTTTGCATACCCCTGACCGTTTACGTGACCCGTTGCCGGCACTTCGCCGATTTTGATCCCTTCCCAGGCGTCTCCCTGTGCGTCCTGTGCCCGGAACCAGTATACTTCCGGAAGCGCTGTCGCAATGATCCCGTCATAACCCTTTCCTTCAACATCAATAAACAGCATCCCGTCCACGTTCATCCCCAGGTCTGTCCTGTCCCATCTCCCGGTCATATCGCCACCGGGATTCCGGTAAAAATACCTTCCTGCCACGATATCCCGGAACCCGTCTCCGGTTACATCCTCCATATCAACCCCAAAGTACCGCAGCCATTCAGGCTGAGCCCAATCTCCCCACTTCGCCCTTTGGTCATCGGCCTGGATGTAGGTCCATTGGTCGAGCGGCAACGCGGTCTGCTGTTTGGTACCGGTGGTACAGGAAAAGAATATCATTACAAAAAGCAATGCTCTTGTTGTTTTCAAATTGTGAGGTTTCATTTGTGTAAAAAGTTAGCAGTGGTTGGCGGTCGGATTTTAGCTATCGGCGGTCGGATTTCGGATTTTCGGCTATCAGCTATCGGATTTCAGCGGTCGGATTTCGGATTTCGACGGTTAGCAGTCAGCAGCGGCCGGCCAGGGCATGTTGGCCTGGCAGCCATCCGATCTCTGATAGCCGACTGCTGATAGCTGATTTCCGATCTCTGATAGCCGATTTCCGATAGCTGATTCAGCACCACCCTACAGTTCAACAATTATTTTTTCCCCTTATTGATCCAGATATCCAGCCTCGGGGCCTTCCAGTTGTAGGGTTTGCCCAGAATATCCGGCAACCCGTCACCGTTCAGATCAGCCATTACCGCTTCGTGCATACCGAAGCCTGAGTGGACAGGCATTTCTTCAAAATTGCCCTTTCCGTCTCCCAGCAATATCCTCGTTTTGGGCTCGGGATTCTTGCCCAGCTGCATTTCGGCGGTGAAAATATCAAGGTGGCCGTCCCCGTTAAAATCCAGGACACTAATGGAGTGACCGTCCGTCACTTCTTCAATCAGCACTTTACTTTTCCATACCCCTTTCTGCCACTCATACAGTACCATTGGCGCCACACCGTCGCCCGCCACCAGGACCACCTCCGGCCTTCCTCCTTCCACAAAGTCCCCGACGGCTGATCGTGTGAAAGGATAGCCGGCATCAATAATATTGGGCAAAAAAGTAGTTCCGTCAATGTGCCTGAACCATCTTCCGCCTCCCACTATATCCAGCTTACCGTCGCCGTCGATGTCGATTTTGGCCAGTCCTTCGTGTTCGTTGGTCTGCCGCCAACCCGGGTAACTGCCGCGCTGTTCCATTTCGCTGTCCTTGCTCCAATGGTAAACAGGGACACACTCCCAGGAGGTCGCCCGTCTTGGATCATCCGGTATTTTTGCAAAAAACAAGGTTGTCCCGCCCTGGTTCCAGAATACAAGATCCTCTTTGCCGTCGCCGTCAAAATCGCCGAAAAGCTGGTCGTGGTGCTTGCTGGCCCCGGAATCTTTAATCAACCGCCGGACCCAGGGCGTTTCCGGCCGGTAATCCGGATAAGGGTTTTCCCACCACCACACCTGGCTGCTCTGACTATCGCCTCCCAATACAATGTCCAGGTCGCCATCGCCATCTATATCGTGAAAAGCCGACCCTGCTTCAATCTTCAAGGCTTCTTTTTCAATCACGTAGCGATCCCATCCCCCGGCATTCCTGCGGTACCAGACCACCGCCGGCGCCGAGGTTCGTTCGGCAATGATAAAATCATTGTCCCCGTCATTATCCACATCTATAACAATCGTGGCCGTCTGCTGGCTTCCCTCATTCGGGACTGCCAGGTCTGCTTTCTCCGTCGACAAATGTTCCCACTCATACGCCACTGCGGCTTTTTTCAGACGCGTGCTGTCGTTCTCCTCCCCCTCACCCCGTACAACCGCCCCCTGACATGAAAAAAACAACACCCCGAACAGGCAGGATATTCCCCACCATACGCTTACTTCCGGACACCTGGTAATCACTAACATAGACATGCTATCGTTTAATTTAAATCTGTTCCTGACGCACTCCGTTACCGGGCGCTTTTTATGCGGAGCTCCGGTCCCGGCAACAGCACCTCAATGCCATGATGTTCGGTATCCGATAAAAGCTCGATTTTGTTTTCTCCTGCTTTTATCCAGGAAGGGTCGATTTCAAAAATCCGGTAAATCACATCATGTGCGTGCTTGCCGCCGGCAAGCGGCAACGCATTCCCGTTCAGCTTGAAATGCTCTTTTACATTTCCTTCGCCGCCGTCCCAGATAAGCACGTGCAATTCGGCCTTTTCAATCTTTTCCGGTACGACATCGGCTACTATTGTGCACGTATTCAGCTTTCCTGCCCGCGACCAGAAAGGCACCGGGATGTCGTAAGAGCGAAACCGGTCTACCCGGGATTCTGCCCGTACAGGTATTGTTATCCCTTCCGTCACTGCCGTCACATACGAAATATCCGTATTGTTTTTGAAACTGACTTCCGCTTTCACCTTTACATTATTCTGGGGGGCCAGCATGGCTATATCCCATTCAACGTTGAAAGGCGGCGTACGGCTTTCACCCAGGACGTGCTGCGGGATTTTCTTTTTGGTATACCCGTGCCAATCCCTTTCAAGCCCGTTCCCGTTGTCATCAAAGGCTTCGTAGTACCCGAAATACGTTACTTTTTCTATTGCTGACGCATCCCGTCCCGAAATCGCCAGCTGCAGGGAAATGGCATCGGCCGACAACGGACGGGAAGAAACGGTTGCTTCAAACCCCTGCAAACCCGTTGTTTTCAGCTCGGGGTGACCGTCCTTCAAACCCAGGAGCAGGCACGCATTGTCGATCAGGAAATGCCCCCAGAAAGAAGCCCCCTGTTCACAGGAGAACTGAAAAACATTATACCCGTTTACCAAATCGGTGATCTTCAGCGGTATCAGCGGATAATGGTAGGTACAGTGCCCTTCGGCAGTCCCTACCTCCGGAAGCTCATACGTATTCCGGCCATTGACACTTACCTTTTTCTGTTGGGTATGCGGGTGCCCGCCCCATACTTCCAGGTACAGGGCAGCGCTTTCTATCTGATCCAATGCTTCTTCCGCAAGCACCTGGATCATCCCGTTGCCCCTTACCTCTACTCTTTTCCCAAATACAGGGTGCAGCCCTATTTCCGGGGCATTTATACGAATGGTATGGTTAAAATTGGGATTTCCCTGCGCTATACCATTCTCATACCAATAGCGTTTGACAAACTGTCCGGCCTCCTGGGCGCTCAATGGCTGGTGCATCAACAACCACATGACCAGGCCCGTGAATACTTTTTTCATACTTTTTATTTGTAATAAGGATTTTGTTCCAGACTTCTATTCTCCTGCAGCTCCAGCCTGTGGACCGGCATGTACCAGCTCATGGGGTCCTGAATGACATTCACTCCCGGGACATTCTTGTCAATGGCGCCGAACTGTCCGTGTTCCTTTTCATACAGGTCCGATGCCATGACCCGCCCGATCAGCACTTCCGGCCGGCCATGCCGTGCAATCCGCATCAGGTCGAACCAGCGATGCCCCTCAAATGCCAGCTCAAGCCGCCGCTCGTGAAGGATGGCATCTTCCACCTGTTCCATCGTAGCCGATGCCGTAAGCACCTCGTTGGAACCCGTTACAGTCGCGCCCGGAAGTCCTACCCGGGCCCTTATCTGATTGAGCAGGGTAATTGCCGCCTGCCTTTGACCCAGCCTGTTCAGCGCCTCTGCCCGCATCAGGATTACATCCGGCAGGCGGGACACGATGAAATTACCGTCGGAGACGTTCCCCTGTGCCGGCCGGAGCGGAACGAGGTCGACGGTGGGATACGTGCTCCTGTCGTCGGGTACCATCATTTCATACTTGAATATTTTAGGATAAAACGATTCCCGGTAAGAGCGGCCCACCCCTCTGACATGATCGCCTTCGGCGACCCACAGCTCAAGTGTTTCCTGTGAAGGGCTCACCAGGTAGGCGCCTCCGGCCAGTCCGTTGGTAAGCCAGTACAACCGGTTGGTCTCCTGCCGGCCCAGGTCGAACTGAAATTCAAAAATACTTTCGGAGGAATTCTGGTTTCCGGCGAATATGGAAAACCAGGTAGTGCCGGGCACGAGTGAATAGTTCGTGTTTCCGATCACCAGCTGCGCATAGTCCGCTGCCTCCTGATAATTGCCTGACCATAAATACACACTGGCCAACAACGCCTGGGCGGCGGCCCTGGTCGCACGTCCCTTGGTGTGGGTAACCCCACCCGGATACGTGACAGGAAGGTAGTCATTGTCCAGCACCAGCTTAAGATCGGCCACGATCTGGTCCAGCACCTCCTGATGGGCGCTCTGGGGCAGCTGGAAATCTGCCGTCCCGCTCATGGAGGGCTCGGTGACCAGCGGCACATCTCCCCAGGTCCTGGCCAGGTAAAAATACGTCAGCGCCCTCAGGTAAAGCGCTTCCCCCACTGTATTGTTGCTCTCGGCCCGGGTAAATTCAGGATCTCTTTCCATAATCGGCGGAACCAGCCTGATTACACCATTGATACGGTTAAGTGCAGTATAAAATTCACCCCACCGGCACCAGGTATTTTCAGGTGTGATGGTCTGGTTATACAACAGGTGTATGTCCTGCCCACGCGACCCGTACGTACCTTTTACATTATCCGACCGCAATTCACCGTAAATAAGCATGTCCTCAACAAGTTGCTGCATCCCGTCATACGCGCCCATCAGCGCTGAATTTGCATCGCTTCTGGTTGCAAAAAAAGTCCCCTGGGAAAGCGCGCTGATCGGCTCCTTGTCAATCACATCGCACGACATTGTCATCAGAAGGCCTGTAAATAAAGGGATGTAAAAGCTTTTATTTTTCATTTCTCTGTCAGTTTAATTCATTGAAACAGCGAGCCTTAAAATCCTGCGTTCAGCCCGATGGTAACCGTGCGGGGCTGCGGGTAAATGGAATGATCGATCCCTGCCAGCAATGCGCTGAGATTGGAAGTAAATTCGGGGTCGGTGCCCAGATACTTCGTAAAGGTGATCAGGTTCTGGCCGGTCACGTACAGTCGCAAATTCTTTACTGCCCGGCTTTTGGGCACGGGTACATTGTACGACAACGAGACGGTTTTAAGGCGCATGTACGATCCATCTTCGACCCACCTGCTGGAATTGGGGCGGGTATTGCCCATGGCGTCGCCGCGTACGGCTTTCGGCATGGTCGTGATATCGCCCTGCTTCCGCCACCGGTTGAGGGTGGACCGGAAGTAGTTGCCGACCCCGCTCATGCTTTCACCGATCCGCCGTGTCTCATTGATCACGTCATTGCCATACTGGTACTGGAAGAACACACTCAGTTGCAGGCCTTTGTACGAAACGGTATTGTTGAAACCCCCGTAAAATTTCGGCTGAGCCCTTCCCAATACCTGAAGGTCGGCATCGTTGATGACCCCATCCTTGTTCAGGTCTTCCCAGATCACATCCCCGCCGGTGAAAACCAGCCCGGTCGGACTGTCACGTCTCAACACGCCTCCGTCACCGCTGAGAGGCCCGCCGGGGTTAAGATACGCCACCTCGCCGGTGCTGGTCAGAAAGGCATCCGCATCTGTCGGGAAAACCCCTAATGCCCGCCAGCCGTAAAAAGTGCCGATTTCCTCTCCTTTTCTTCCGACACCGGTAAACCCGCGCTGGGCCACGAAAATATCGTTCCCTTCCGGCAGCCTGAGGATCTTGTTTTTGTTCCTGGCAATGTTGAAGTCGGCAGTCCAGGTAACCTGGCGGTTTTGGATCACCTTACCTGACAAAGCGAGCTCTACACCCCGGTTTTCGGTATCACCGATGTTCTGCAGCGTACCGGGGAATCCGGAGATGGAAGGAAGATTCCGCTGCAGCAGCAGCCCTTTGGTCTTTTTGACATAATATTCAGGGATTATGGTAAGCCTTCCGTTTAAAACCGTCATGTCAAACGCCAGGTTGACCTGGTCAGTGACCTCCCATGACAGGTCGGGGACCCCTATATTCGACGGCATATAGCCCGGCTGGCCCAGATAATTGGCCCCCGGCACGTACAATGCCCTTGAGGCATAGTTGCCGATGTTCTGGTTCCCTGTTTTCCCGTAGCTTGCCCGCAGCTTAAGATCTTCGATCCAGTTGCTGTTTTTCATAAACGGTTCCGAAGAGATTCTCCAGAACATGGAGACGGCAGGAAAGACGGCGTATTTGTTGTTTTCCCCGAACCTTGAAGAGCCGTCCCTCCGGACGTTGGCTGAAAGGGAATATTTGTCATCGTAAATATAGGAAACCCTGCCAAACAAGGAATTAATGCCCCACTCGTTCACACTTGACGTGGCACTGACAAGCGTAGGGCCCGCATTGAGCGTAGGGATCGTATTGGAAGGGTGTCCGTGCGTTTCGCCGAATAACCGTTCCACAGAGGATTCCTGCTGGCTGTACCCGGCCACGGCCGACAGCCGATGCTGGCCCTCCCAGTCATACTGGTAGGTCAGCAGGTTCTCATTGACCCAGGACAGCTCTTGTATGCGCTGTTCCGAAGCCCTTACAATGCCGTTTGCTTCAAATTTGGGAATGAAGCGGCTTTCACCCTGTCCGGTATAATCGATGCCTATACTGGTCCGGAAGGTAAGATTTTTGAGGATGTCATATTCGAGAAAGACATTTCCCAGAACTCTGTTGCTCACCTGGTTGTTGCGTACCTGCTCGGCAATCACCAGGGGATGTTGGGTATACCCCCATATAAACCCGCCATAATAGCCCAGGTCGTTCCCATCGGCATCCCTTGCATTAACCGGATGGTAGGAATTTTTTTCATACGCCGCCCTTAAGATGTTGAATTGCCCGGCGCCTTCATCCATCCGGTTACTGTTGGACCGGCTTACCGTAATGGTGTTTCCGATCCGTGCCCGGGGTGAAAGCTCATAATCGACGTTCACCTGGGCATTCAGCCTGTTGAAGTCTGTTGATAATACGGTCCCTTTCTGCCCGAAATACCCGATGCTCAGAAAATACCTTGTCCGTTGTTCTCCTCCGCTCAGGGAAACGTTGTAGTTCTGTATCGCGCCGGTCCTGAGCACGAGGTCCTGCCAGTCGGTATCGTTGTCGAACGAATAATAATACGGTGTTCCGGGAGCGTCGAGGAGGCCGCCGTGAAAGCCGAAATTACCGTTCAGGTTGCTTTCGACGAGCAGTGTTTTATTCTCCGGGCCACTGAGCAATGGGATTTTCCCGGGTGCTCTCTGAAATCCCAAATAAGAAGTAAACGACAGCTTCGATTGGCCTTTCGTGCCTCTTTTTGTCGTAATCAGCACCACCCCGTTAGCGGCCCTGGCGCCGTAAATAGCCGCTGCTGCGGCATCCTTCATAATTTCAATAGCGGCGATATTATCTGGATTGATATCGGCCAGTACATTACTGCCCACATTGGTTTGGACCAGCGGATCGGAAAAGCTCTCAGACCGCATGGGGATTCCGTCTACCACGTACAGAGGTTCATTTCCGGCTGTAATGGAAGTGTTCCCCCGCACACTCACCTGGAATCCCGCGCCGGGCGCTCCGGACTGCGACGTAACCCTGACCCCCGCGGCCCTGCCTTGTATCAGGGCGTCCGGAGACGGAAGCGGCACATCTTCCACGTCTTTCATCCGTACCGACACAATGGATGACGTGAGGTCCCGCCGCCTTTGTGCGCCGTAGCCTATCACCACCACCTCGTCCAGGTTCCCGAAATCCGAAACAAGCCGCACATCAATGAGGGATTGCTTGTTCACGTTGATTTCCTGTCCCTTGTAGCCGATATACGTAAAAACCAGTATATCTTCCGGCGCCGCCTCCACGGTATACCGGCCTGTGTGGTCGGTAATCGTTCCGGTATTGCTGTTTTTGAGGATCACGCTTACACCGACCAGGATCCCGCTGCTATCGGCAACCGTACCGGTTATGGTCTTCTTTTCACCCTGGGCTCCTGCATGGGATGCGATCAGCCACAACAGACCAAACAGAAGGAAAAATTTGCTTTGGTTTTGAAATTTTGTAGTCATGGTAACACCATTTAGAAACTGTTTATCAATAGGCCTTAGGTAGCAATACCCCATTTATTCTGTGCACGACCCCATTTGTTCCCTGGCGGTCGGGCCTGGTGATACGGGCATCGGCAGACCCTGTATTTCCATCCGTAAGGAACAGATTCCCCGAAACGACTTTCGACGTCAGGCGCTGTCCGTTCAGCCTCGTCACGATTTCGGCCTGCGGAGAAAGTTCAGAAGAAAACATCCGGTTGGGGACCAGGTGGTATTTAAGGATGGAGTCCAGGCGCGGGATACTGATATCGGTCAATCCGCCTGGTGCATTTAAATCGCCGTACAGCTTAAAAAATGCTTCATTGTCCGGTGCAAACACCGATATATTCCCCTGTTCCAGCTCAGAAAGCAACCCAGCCCGCGTCAGGGCGGCCCTGAACTGACTGTATTCAGAACCTTCCGTAAGCAGCTGGGCAACCGTTTGGACAGGCGGCATCAGTACTTTGTCAATTTTATGCACGATGCCGTTACCCGCTTCCTGGTTGGCGGAAACAAGGGCTCCGATACCGCCCTGATCGTCCGATACACCCGAATTTTCATATTTCATAAAAGTTCCATGACTGGTCGGCAGAAATCCGGTTGTCCCGGCGATTTCTTCTGAAGGCACCTTCCTGCCTGTCACGAGATGATAGCGCAGGATCGGCGACAGGAATAAGGGGGTAACCGATGATTGCCCGGGATCAATCCCCGCCCGCACGAAGGCATCGTTAGTAGGAACAAACGCGGTGAATATTCCTCCGGAAGGAAGATAAGCGCTGACCAGCGAGCTTTTCAATAACGCCGCTGCAAATTTAGACAAGTCCTTATCCATCAATATCCGGCCCGGCACTGTTTTCAGGCTCGGCGGATAAGTCACCTTGTTCAGCACATGAATCGCCCCGTTGCTCTGGGCTATGTCGGCGGTCTGTACATCGGCCGGTGCTATGGTTATGGTCTCCTGACCACTCGTAGGGATTGTGCCGCTTGCCGGCTGACTGCCGGCTGCCAGGTGCACGTTGAGCAGGGTAGTCAGTATATGGTTGTCTACCGGGTCCGACATGTCGAAATCATCCATACTGTCGTAAGGCACCTCCGGATCGTTGAAAAAGGCCTGAAAGGCGGCATTCGTCGGCGCATAGACCGTTTTGATCGCCGATTCGTTTGCAAGATCCACCACCTGTGTGTAGGACTTGACAAAGACCGTATCGTCGATAATCCCGTCTCCGTCCCGGTCCACAGAGTTCTCTCCGTCTACCTGGTACCTGGCATAATGCTGCAGCGCCTGGAAGAAGATACTGACGTCCTCCCGTTCCCCGAGGTAATTGTCGATACTGGGATCGGGAAACATTACCTGGGCGATACCATGGATGACCCCGTTCCGGGCTGCTATGTTTTTCTTTGTCTCAATGAACGGGATACCATTGACCGCGTTGCCATCTGTTGCCACCGTAACAAATTTCTTACTCCGGGAAGCATACCGCCATTGCACGTTGCTGCTGAATTTGCTTTGGGCAAAATCAAATGTAAACATCATCCGTTCCAGTACATGGAAGCCGATCAGCGCGGTCAGCTCTTGTCGGGACATGCTGCTGAAATCGATACCGGCTGCATGAAATGCCTCGTCGGTAGGTGCAATCACGGTCCACAATCCCGAACGGTTGAGGAAGGCATCCATTTCCGTCAGCTCCAGCGCTTCAACAAAGAGGCTGAACTCGGGATCTGCCCGCAGCTGGTCCATAATTCTGCCCTCAATTCCGGGCGCCGGTTCGAAATGACTGTAGTCCGGCTGGCACCCGAAGATCAGGAACAGTAAACAAAAGACAAGTCTTTCAAAAAACTTATCCCGAAGTAAATTAGCATTCATATGCATTTCAGGTTAATTGTTATGGGGTGTTCTTACTTTCGATTTCTTGCTTTATCCATTCATGGTCATCGGGAGAAACGATCTTGCGGTCTATAAAACCGATTCTGAACACCACTCCCGTCGCTTTCATCAGCGGTACGGCTCCTTTGCCCCGCCCGAAACCAAAGACGACCATCCCGTCTGCAGCCTCTTTTCCGGCCGCTGTGCTGCCCATGTACGCAAACAGATCGTTCCATTCATCAGGCTGCTCCTGTGCAATGAAAAGAACCCGCTCTGTTTCCTGATCTCCGAAATACGCCCATTGCCAATTTCCCTCAATACTCTCTCCATGGTTCAATGAAGGCGTTTCCCCCCTCGGTCCTCCAAGGTCCGTTCCCCAGTATTTGCGGCGGGGATTGAAACTTCCCGCCACAGGACCTTCGTATAAAAACCAGTATGCATGAGCAGGATCTGCTTTTTCCATCGTAAGACGGACATGATCGTCATAAAACTTCCACGACCATGCCCATTTCCCGCTTTTACTTCTTGTCCGGATCGTACGGGCGTCCACCTTTTCGCTGATACACTGGTCAAAACCAGGATGCCCGGCTCCTCCATCGTCCGATCGGAAGACGAAATTGGGAAGTCCCCGGAACCCTCCGGCAGCTCCCTCCGGTACCGAAGCATCGGCCCTGCCGCGATAAGCCACCCAATCGGTGCCGTCGGCATCGATTATCCGCGACATTCCTCCTCCCGCTTTATCCAGACAGTAGGTAGCCGTTGCGGTCACGATTTTGAAATGCGGCCTGTCTTCATAGACCGTCTCCTCAATAATGAGGCTGCTGCAGGAAAACAAGCCTGCAAGCGGAAAAATAACTAATACTCCTAACCGCGTTTTCATAAATTGAACTCTATTACCCTCTATTTTTGAACGTTCCTTCCTCCTGATTTTTGCGCAGCGCTTCTTACCGTCTTTTTTCAAATGATTTCCCGCCGCCTCCCGGTCCGGCGCCCGCCTGACCACTCCCTGTGGCGTCATTTTTTTCTAAATCCCTGACCATCGCATCCGTAACACCGGGAAATTACAGCTACGCTTCTACAGGGTTTATTTTTCGGTTTATCACTTTGCAAAGATAAAATGACACATAAGCTACGGCTTCCTTTATTTTGGCCTCCTTTTGAACTATATTGAATTATTTTGGTAACTTGATCCGTTTTTAGGCCATTATTGTTCTAATTTGTTTTTGTGTAAAAGCTCCGGGAGTTGTCGGAAATCGGCTTTCAGCGGTCAGCTATCGGAAATCGGCTTTCAGCTTTCGGAAATCAGCTATCGGAAATCAGCGGTCAGCTTTCGGAAATCGGATGTCGGAAATCAGCGGTCAGCTTTCGGAAATCAGATGTCGGAAATCAGCGGTCAGCTTTCGGAAATCGGACGTCGGAAATCAGTGATCGGAAAACAGCTGTCAGAAATCGGAAGATGGATGTCTTGGATTTTGCACATTAGCCAACGTGGCCCGGCGATACGCCGCCAGCCGACGAATAAAAAGCTGATAGCCGATAGCCGACGGCCGATAGCTGACGACCGATAGCTGACGACCGATAGCTGACGGCCGATAGCTGATAGCCAATAAACTAACTAACACAGATGAACCCTATTTTAGAGAAAATCACCCCGAACCCCGACTCTTCATTTGCACTGAAGGAAGAGATTCTTCCCCATATTAAAATCGGATGGCATTTTCATCCGGAATACGAGCTGACACTCTTTACAGAAAGCACCGGAAAACGGTTTATAGGCGATCATACCGATAATTTCGGACCTGGCGACCTGTTGCTCATCGGCCCCCATCTGCCTCATTACATGCGCAATGACGAAATCTATTATGAGGGGCGGCCTGAACTGCGGATAAGGGCTGTTGTGGTTCATTTTTCCGGGGATTTCATCGGTGAACGCTTTCTGGATATCCCTGAAATGGCTACCATCAAAAAGCTGCTGCAAACCTCCCTCCGGGGCATTCACATTTACGGGGATACCCGGCAGCAGGTAGCCTTACAGATGGAACGCCTGTTTCATCTCGAGGGGTACGAGCGTCTGAAGTGTCTCCTGGATATGCTTCAGCTGATCGCCAATTCCGGTGAGCAGCGTTTATTGTCTTCCCTGGGATACGAGAACACTTTCTCCCCGAATGACGCCGAACGGATCAACAAGGTTTTTGAATACGTACTCCGTCGTTTTACGGAAGAAATCAGCCTCACAGAAGTGGCTTCGCATATTCACATGACCACCTCCGCTTTCTGCAAGTTCTTCAAAAGCCGGACAGGGAAGACGTTCACCCATATCCTCAACGAGATCAGGATCGGCCATGCCTGCAAACTGTTCATAGAACAAGACCTTTCAGTCTCACAGGTCTGCTATTCATGCGGCTACAACAGCCTGTCTTACTTTAACCGGAAATTCAAGCTTATCACAAAATATTCGCCGCTTGACTACCGCAAACGGTTTTACCTGGACCCGAAAACTTCCCAGCCATTGTCGCGCAAATTGGCCGCATCGGGGTAAGGCCCTATGGCCGTCCATCCGCCGTCTATCACGAGCGTCTGACCCGTAATGTGCTCTGCATCGTCTGAAAGCAGAAAAAGCGTCGCTTTGGCAATAGTGCCCGGCACGGCAATCCGGCTATTGGGGATCAGCTCTTTCCATTTGCTTTCATAGTCAGGATCTTCCAGCAAGGTCCGTTCGGTGACGGTGGCGCCCGGCGCGACGGCGTTGATCGTGATGCCGTAGCGGGATAGATCCAGCACCAGGCTCTTGGCCATCATGTTCAAAGCGGCCTTTGTCATCGAATAGAGGGCAAGCTGCGGATAAGCCCTCAGCCCGATCGTCGAAGACATCAGTAAGATCCTGCCACCGCTCCCCTGTATACGCATCTGCCTGGCAGCCTGCTGCGCCAGGAAAAACGGCCCCTGCAAATTAAGGTGGATCACTTTTTGAAAATCCTCGGCCTTCACCTCGAAAAAATCGCCGAACATCGTCGTCCCTGCGTTGGCCACCACCAGATCTATGCGCCCGAACCGGTTGACCGTCTCGGACGCAAGCCGGTGGATAAAAGCAGTATCTCCCGCGTCCCCCGCCAGTGCCGCGCATTTTCCCGGCCCTTCTAGCAGCAGCCTTCCCGCCGCCGCCGCCGCCAGCTCGTGGTCGATATCATTCAGGATCACCGAAGCCCCCTCCTGTACCAGCTGGCGTGCGATTTCAAAGCCGATTCCTTTTCCTGCTCCTGTTACAATCGCTACCTTTCTTGAAAATTTCAGTGACATAAAGCATTAATCTTTTTAGAATTCATTACAAACAAACGGGCTCGGCTCCTCCAACGCGCTCTTCTATTACACGCTGATCGGGGCGCAGCAAGACTTTCACGGCTTTTTTCTGTTCAGAAAGATCGAACCCCGTCCGCCACTCCGAAAGCGGCAATTCATGCGTGATAATGTCGCGTATCTTCAATTTTCCCTGTTCCAGCATCCGTAAGGTCTGCGTCCAGGTGTCACGCGTGTAGCCCACCGATCCGTCGATTTTCAATTGTTTAAAGGCAATCAGATCCCACGGTACCTGTAGTTCCCGGCCAAAATGCCCCACCTGGATATAATGTCCCAACGGTCTGAGGGCGCTGAGGCAATTCCGGACGGAGCCGGCGGCGCCGGCACATTCAATAGCAAGATCGACCCCTTTCCCATCAGTCTCCGCAGCTATTACCGCCTCCAGGTCATCTGAATCCACCCTGACCGTACGGGCGGCTCCGTATTGCACGGCTTTATCCAGCCGCAGGCCGTCTTCGGAAGTGCCGGCAACGATCGTCCTGATACCCTGAACTGCCAGGAGCTTGAGGCACAGCAGGCCAATGGGCCCCGGTCCCGACAATAATACAACATCCCCCAGTCTGAACCTGGCGATATCGCATACGGCATGTACCGCGGCAGCCAGCGGTTCTGTCAATGCCCCTTCCTCCGCAGAGACTCCCTCCGGGAGGCGGAACAACTGATCGGGGCGCACGGCAGCGTACCGGGCAAAGGCGCCGTTCACCCCGTGCCCCATTCCCCTTCTGTTTTTACAAAACATAAATTCCCCGCTGTAGCAGTAGCTGCAGCGGCCGCACGTCACAGCTGTCGCGCCCAGCACCGCGAAGGTACCCCCGTTTTGAAGCCCGTTTACCCCGGTCCCGGTTTCCACAATTGTTCCGGAAAACTCGTGCCCGAGTATCACCGGGGGATAATTCCTGAAGGTATCGTGGTACACATGCAGGTCCGTCCCGCAGATGCCGCAGCAATTTACCTCCAGGATCACCTGACCGCTTTCACAACGAGGCTCCGGCATGTCCATCAGGGCTACATTTCCCGCACCTTTCTGGTATTTCGTCAATGCATTCATTTGTATAAAAAAGCAACACAACGTTGCACCACAGATTAAACTGTTGATTATAAATAACCTAATTTTGTTCATTGCCCACCATCCGCTAACACCCGACACCCATTGCCTAACACCTAATCCCTAACACCTAACACCTTAAACCTATCACCTAATCCCTAACACCTATTAAAAGCCGACGTGCCGCACCGACAATATCCACTGCCCGCAGGCCGTATTTGTCCAGTAGCTCCGACGCCTCACCGGACTCCCCGAACACATCTCTGACGCCGATCCGGATTACCGGGCAGGGGCAAGCCCCGGTTACCACTCCTGCCACCGCTTCTCCCAACCCCCCGATAACAGAATGTTCTTCGGCGGTGATAATGCCTCCCGTTTCCCGTGCCGCGGCAATTACCGCCCTTTCGTCCAGGGGCTTTACCGTCGGGAAATGTACTACCCGGACGGCGTAACCTTGTTCCTCCAGGATGCCGGCAGCCAGTAGTCCTTCATGCACCATAATCCCGGTCGTCATGATCGTTATATCGGTTCCCTTCCGGAGCAGCCGGGCCTTGCCGATCTCAAAATGCCCGTGTACCGCAGGTACCACCGGGTAGGCGTCCCTGCCGAACCGCAGGTAAACCGGACCTGTATACCGGGCCGCTGCCCTGGTCGCCTGTTTCGCCTCCTCGTAATCGCCCGGTACCAGCACCGTCATATTCGGAAATGCGCGCACGATCGCAATATCTTCGTTACTTTGGTGAGAAGCGCCGTCTCCCCCGGTCGTAATCCCGCAGTGGGTAGCCCCGATCTTTACGTTGAGCGAGGGGTAAGCGATGGAATTCCGGAGCTGGTCCCCGGCCCTGCAGGTAGCAAAAACACCAAACGTGGAGGCAAATGGCAGAAATCCTTCCAGCGCAAGGCCGGCGGCTACCGACAGCATGTTCTGTTCCTGTACCCCGCAGTTGAAAAAACGGTGGGGATGTGCCGCCTGGAAATCCACTGTTTTGGTAGCCTTGGCAACATCCGCATCCAGTACTACCAACTCCGGTATTTCCGCTGCCAGCTCCAGCAGGCCGTCGACATATCCCTGCCGGGTCTGTTTATATTCCATTGCTTAATTCGTTCATTGCCCTCTTAAAATCTGCCGCTCCCGGCGGTGTTCCGTGCCAGCCCGCAACGTTTTCCATAAAGGAGACTCCTTTCCCTTTAATCGTATGCGCAATGATCACCGCCGGGCGACCCTTTTCCCTTTTCGCCATTTCAACGGCATCAATGATCCGGGTAAAATCATGCCCGTCGATTTCCCGGACACTCCAGCCAAAACTTTCCCATTTGGGCGGGAGCGGATCGAGCGGCATGATTGTTTCGGAGTTGCCGTCTGTCTGCAGGTAATTGCGGTCCACGAAAACGATCATATTGTCCAGCTTGTACTTGTTAGCAAACATCGCCGCTTCCCATACTTGTCCTTCCTGTAATTCGCCGTCACCGCACAAAACATAGTAATACTGTTTTTCACGCTTCAGCTTCGCCCCCAGGGCCATCCCCGCTGCGGTAGAGATTCCCAATCCCAGGGTCCCCGCAGAGGCTTCAATTCCCGGGGTTTTCGGCTGATAAGGATGTCCCTGTAAATGCGATCCCGGCCGGCGGAAGGCGTTCAGATCCTCTTTGGGAAAATACCCGCAATCGGCGAGTACGGCATAAATAACAGGGGTACAGTGTCCTTTGGATAAAATAAACCGGTCGCGTTCCGACCACCCGGGTGCTGCCGGTCGGTGCTCCATGAGGTGATAGTACAAGGCGACAACCAGGTCCGCGGCGCCCAGGCTTCCGCCTATATGCCCGGAGTTGGCCCGGTACACCATTTCCACAATTGTCTTTCGGATTTCCCGGGATTTCTCCTTTAAAAAATCAAGCTTTCCTTTCTGTTGCATTATCCTATTTTTCAACAACACGAAGGTAGAGGGCTTCCTCACGTGATACTTCCACTCTTTTGGCCTGTCATTGTACTATATTGAAATTAAATCGTCAAATCGGTTAGTTTGGGTTGCATTATAGTTCAATAAATGGGGTGGGGGGTGTTTTTTTGATTCGTTTTGTTGGCGAATTTCCGGGGGGGGCGGGGGGGGGGGTGGACGGGTGGGGATCGTCCGTGGCGGGGTGGGGTGTCGTGGAGGCGACGGGGGGCGGGGCGGGTTTTTTTCACAGGGTTGCACCCTGTGCTAGGGTATGTCGCCCTTTCAGGGCTGGGAACCGGTGGTTTTTTGTACCCGGTCAGATAGCCGATTTCCGATAGCCGATAGCTATTCTCCCCCCGCTCTTTTTATCTTTGCAGAATGGATTTATCATTTGCTTCAATTCCGCCTGAAAGACAGCAGCAGTTACTGGCTTTTGACCGTTTATTAACCATTATGGACGAGCTCCGGGAGCAATGCCCCTGGGATAAAAAACAGACCGTCGATAGCCTCCGGCACCTGACCATTGAGGAAACTTATGAGCTTTCGGATGCTATTCTGGAGGGAGATATGCCTGAAGTGAAAAAAGAACTGGGTGATATCCTTCTGCATATCGTCTTTTACGCGCGGATAGCCTCTGAAACAGGGCTATTTGATATCCGGGAGGTGCTGCACGGAATCTGTGATAAACTCATTCACCGCCATCCCCATATTTACGGTGACGGCAACGGCAATAAGGTGATCGCCGATACGGAGGAAAAAGTGAAGCAGAACTGGGAACAACTGAAGCTGAAAGAAGGGAACCGCTCTGTTTTAGGCGGAGTTCCCAAGTCGCTCCCTGCCCTTGTAAAAGCGATGCGGATCCAGGAAAAGGCGCGTGGCGCCGGATTTGACTGGGAAGAAAAAAGTCAGGTGTGGGAAAAAGTGGAGGAAGAAATGCAGGAGTTCAAATCCCAGATCAGCCCCGAAGCAGGCAGCCCTCCCGACCTGGAAGCCGCCGAAGCAGAGTTTGGCGATGTCCTTTTTTCACTGGTTAATTACGCCCGCTTTGCCGGGATCAACCCGGAAACGGCCCTCGAACGCACCAATAAGAAGTTTATACGCCGCTTTTCCTACCTGGAAGAACAATCCAGGGCCGACGGTAAAAACCTGCAGCAGATGTCGCTGGCCGAAATGGATACCTACTGGAATGCCGCAAAAGCCCTGGAGAAATCTTAATGACGACTTTCCATAAACGACTGCAGAATAATCGTTGCACTTACTTTGTCAATATTCCCCTTTTCACGCCGGTCTTTTTTTTTAGTCCCGCTCATGATCATCGAATGGAGCGCCATGGAAGAGGTAAAGCGTTCATCGTGCGTATGGACAGGCATTCCGGGATACACTTTTTTAAATTTGGCAATGAATGCCAGGACCCCTGCTGTATTATTGGTTTCCGTATTATCCAGCCGCCTGGGCATGCCAACCACCACCGCCTCTACCGTTTCTTTTTCAAGATAATCTTTCAAATAGCTGAATAACTGGTGCGTCGGTACAGCCTCCAGCGCTGTGGCAATGATTTGCAGCGGATCCGTTACAGCCAGTCCGGTTCGCTTACTACCATAATCTATTGCTAACAGTCGGGCCATAATTTTTCGTTTTATCAATTGCTTCCTGCAAATATAGAAGATCAGCAGCTCTGGTTTACAATGCCGATTGTCACTTTTGAGTGAAATGCCTCCGGGTTGTAAACCATTTACTTTATTCCTATCTTTAATAGATGGCTGCATAATTTTTATACCGCAAGAGCCTTTACCTGCTTATACACTACTATATCGGACCCGGGTACCCTTAAAACGAACTGAAAAAAACCCGGACCAATCCAACAATCCCCATATCTTTGCCACTATGAATGAAAAACGATGGATTGTCAGAGAAACACACCCTAACGAGTCTGAAATCGCGGGAGAACTGGCTTCTCAGCTGAACCTCTCCTTACCCCTGTCTACCCTGTTAGTACAGCGGAGTATCACCTCTTTTGAAGCGGCCAGGCATTTTTTCCGGGCCGACCTCTCCCTCCTCCACGACCCCTTTCTGATGAAGGACATGCAGGCGGCCGTCAACCGTCTGCAGCAGGCCATCGGGACCGGTGAAAAAATACTCGTTTACGGCGACTATGATGTGGATGGCAGTACTTCTGTCGCCATGTTCTATGATTTTCTGCACCACCTCTACGGAGCCGTCGATTATTATATCCCCGATCGTAATACCGAAGGGTATGGGGTTTCGTGGGCCGGCATTGATTTTGCCGAGCAAAACGGCTTTACACTGATTGTCACCCTTGACTGCGGTATCAAATCGGTCGACAAAATAGCTGTGGCGCAATCCAGGGGCATTGATTTTATCATTTGTGACCACCACCGCCCGGGGGATGAACTTCCTCCTGCCGTTGCCGTCCTTGATCCCAAAAGAGACGACTGTCCCTACCCCTTCAAAGAGCTTACGGGATGCGGGGTAGGTTTCAAACTGATGCAGGCCTATACCCTCCATACCGGGGGCGACCCGGAGCAGCTGTATCCCTACCTTGACCTTCTGATGGTCAGCATTGCCTCCGATATTGTTCCGATTACGGGAGAGAACCGGATTCTCGCGCGCTACGGTCTGATCCGGTTGAACGAGTCTCCCCGCCCCGGCCTGAAGGCCCTTATTCTCATCGCCGGCATTTCGGGAACACTCAGTATCTCCCAGGTTGTTTTCGGCCTTGCTCCCCGTATCAACGCCGCCGGAAGGATCAAGCATGCCCGGGAGGCTGTCCGGCTGCTACTGGCGGACGACGAACAGGAGGCCCTTGCCTTTGCCACCGAAATCAACCAGCACAACCTGGAGCGCCGTAACTTCGATACCCATATTACCGACGAAGCGTTGGAAATGATCCAGCAGGATCCATGGTTACAGGAGGCTAAAAGTACGGTACTTTATAAGGAAGACTGGCATAAGGGGGTGATCGGGATCGTAGCCAGTCGGTGCATTGAACATTTCCACCGCCCGACCATCATCCTGACCCACTCCAACGGAAAAGCGGCCGGTTCAGCACGGTCCGTCCCGGGATTCGATGTGTACGAGGCCATTGAGGAGTGCTCCGAATACCTGGAGCAATTCGGGGGGCACACGTTTGCCGCCGGATTAACCCTTCCGCTGGAAAACATTCCGGCTTTCCGGCTCCGTTTCGAAGAAGTGGTCAGCCGGCGCATTTCTCCTGAGCAGTTAATCCCTCATATTGCCATTGACATGGAGTTGTCCCTGACGGCTGTCAACGCTAAATTCTTCCAGATCCTTCATCAAATGGCTCCCTTCGGTCCCGGAAACATGACGCCGGTCTTTGTTTCACACCAGCTGCGCCTGACCCGGCCCCCGGTGATCTTAAAAGAAAAGCACCTCCGTCTTGAAGTAGCCCAGGAGGGGTCCGGCGCCTTTACCGCCATCGGGTTCGGCATGAGTCATTTTTACCCGGAGCTGGCCGATGGCAAATCATTTTCCATGTGTTATACCCTGGAGGAGAACGTATTCAGAGGGAATCGCTATCTCCAGCTCTTTATCAAGGATATTAAAGTTTAACAGCCTGTTGCCCCGTTCACCTTTCCGCTTTTGAAAATTACCGAGAAAAGATACGCCCGGGAGTGACCTTGCATAGCAGGAAGTTTGATTTCGGTCATTTATTAAAGATATTTGCAGCACAAAATCATATACATGCCCGATTTACCCTACCAATTTACCCTAGTAGGACTTCTTTTGGGAGCCCCCTTGCTGCTGTTTCTTGCGCTGATGGCCGACGGGAAACGGGTGCAGCACTATGCGGGTCCCGTCGCTACGCTGGTTACTGCAGGAGGTCTTATCCTGAGTACCTGGGCCGCATTTTCCATTGATTCCTATGCGCTGCATTTTCCATGGGCAGCCACTGGCGCCTATACCCTGGTGCTTGGATTCCGGCTCGACTCCCTTACCGCCCTGATGCTGCCGCTGGTGCATCTGATCGCCCTGCTGGTCCAACTCTACTCCATGGCATACATGCGCGGGGATAAGGCCATTCATCGCTATTACGCTTTTTTACAGCTGTTCATCTTTTCCATGCTGGGGATCGTCCTGGCGGGCGACCTCATCGTCATGTATATTTTCTGGGAGCTGGTAGGGTTGTCTTCTTACCTGTTAATCGGCTTCTGGCATGAGAAACCCCGGACGGTCTGGGCAGCACAAAAAGCATTTATCCTCAACAGGATCGGAGATGCTGCTTTTTTATCCGGGATCTTACTGCTCCTGTATTTTACGGGGACGACCGATTTCGACACGCTGCCTGCTGCCATCGGCCAGCTTTCCACCGCGCAGCTTACCGGTATCGGAATCCTGCTGTTTGGCGGGTGTATGGGTAAATCTGCCCAGTTCCCGCTCTCGGCCTGGCTTCCTGATGCCATGGAAGGCCCGACACCGGTGTCTGCCCTTATCCATGCCGCGACGATGGTGGCAGCCGGTATCTTCCTGCTCGCCCGTATCGCTTTCCTGTTAACTCCGACTGCCGAACTCTTCATCGCCGTCATCGGGACCATCACCATGGCAGACGGTGCAATCAGGGCCTGCACTGCCTGGGATATCAAAAAAGTGTTGGCCTATTCCACGCAATCGCAGCTGGGGTTAATGGTGGTGTCAGTGGGCATGGGAACCTGGCAAATCGCCCTGTTTCACCTGATCACACACGCCTTTTTCAAGGCAGGCTTATTCCTGGCCTCCGGCGCTGTGATCCATGCCATGACACCAACGGATCCTTCCGTATCATTTGACCCTCAGCATATGCGCACGATGGGAGGACTTCGCAAACAACTCCCTATCACCTTTATTTGCTACGCGGTTTGTGCAGCGGCATTGTCCGGATTGCCTTTTTTTTCCGGATTTTTATCCAAAGACGCTATTTTTACACATGTTTTTCACCGGGGTCCCGACCTGGGATGGATCGCGTATGCGGCCCTGACCATTGCGCTGCTCTCGGCAAGTCTCACAGCCTTTTACATGGCACGCCAGCTTTGGCTCGTTTTCGGAGCTACCGGCAGGTATCCGGCCGAAAGCACAGTACATCCCCACGAGCCGCCGATGGCGATGCGGGTTCCTATAGTGCTCTTAACGGCGCTTTCGGTATTTATTTGTTTTTCCTGGCATCCGATCGATGCTTCCAACGGCTGGGTGCTCAATCAGCTCCGGCACAGCGGCACCACGCATTCCGTACTGGTTCCCGTTTTGTCCGTTTTGGCCACTACCGCCGGGATTTTCTGGGCGTGGAGGCGGATTGCTTCCGGTGATCGCTTCCTTCCTGCCCTTACGGAACAGGTCCGGCCGTCCCGGTCCCGGCTACTGAAAAATTATTCAGAATCCGGCCATTTTCATGAGTTTTTCCTGGTTCCTTTTCAACAAATCGGAAACAGCTTTAAGATCCTTGAAACCAACGTGGTAGACGGCATGATCAACGCCGTGGCCCGGTTATCGGTCGTTCTGGCCCACCTGACGGGCTGGCTGGACCGGTTTTTGGTCGACGGCCTGGTAAAAGGCGCGTCGTTTGCCGCGCACCTGGCAGGAACGCTTGTAAGAACCGTCCAGAACGGAAAAATCCAATCGTATTTTATTGTCACGTTTGTGAGTTTGATCCTGCTTTTTATCTGGATGTTTGTTGGGTATTAGGGGTTAGGTATTAGGTGTTAGGGATTAGGTGTTAGGTTTTAGGTGTTAGGTTTTAGGGATTGGGTGTTAGGTACTTGAGGAGCTGGTGTTCGGCAGTCAGTTTTCGGGAACATTGAAACGTGTTAAAATAAAGTTTACGCTGTGGTGCCGAAGAAACGCAGACGCGAACAAACCATAAGAATGAATTAGTTGTAGTTTTTTTACAGATGAGCGAATATGTACTGACCCTGTTGGTTGCCACTCCGTTAACCGGCGCCCTTATTGCACTCCTGCTTCCTAACGTTTCCTGGCTGCGCTCCTTTACGGTAGGGGTTCTCGCCCTTGAAGTTGTTTGGGCGGTCGTCCTGGCCACGGCCTACAACCCTGCCGTATCCGGACAGCAGCTTGCCCAGACGGCCGATTGGATTTCGTTGTCGCTGGGTTCGTTGGGGTATGTTTCTATTGATTATGCCCTTGGGGTCGACGGACTTAATATGGCGCTGGTAGTACTGGCTGTACTCGTGCTGTTTATCGGCGCCGTAAGTTCCTGGAACATCGAAAAGCGCCCAAGGGGCTATTTCGCGCTTTACCTGTTGCTGAGCGGCAGTGTGGTCGGATGTTTTGTGGCACAGGACTTTTTCCTGTTTTACCTGTTTTTCGAATTCATGCTGCTTCCCATGTACTTCCTGATCGGGATGTGGGGCGGTCCGCGAAGAGAATACGCGGCCCTGAAGTTTTTCATTTATACGTTCGCGGGCTCTCTCCTGATCCTGATTGCCATGATTGCCTTGTATGTTTCCGTCATCGACCCCGTTGAAACGGCCGTAGCTGCCGGACTGGCAGCCGACAAGGCATCAGTACTGCCCGAAGTACTCGAAAACCTCCGCCGGCTGATGGCCCAGGGACTCATCCCCGCCGAAAACCTGGTACGGACCTTCCGGTTTGAATACCTCACGGACTCCCGGAACTATATTCCGGGCTCCATGCTTGATCCCGGGTCGGGTTTCTTCCTGGGCAACATCTCCCTGCGCGCCCTTATTTTCTGGTTTCTGTTCATCGGGTTTGCCGTGAAATTACCGGTGGTACCCGTGCATACCTGGCTGCCCGACGCCCACGTGGAGGCGCCGACCCCCATATCGGTCGTACTGGCGGGGATTCTGCTTAAAATAGGAGGTTACGGCTTTATCCGGATTGTCATCGGGTTTTTCCCCGAAGAAGCCTTTGACAATGCTGTTATCCTGTCGGTACTAGGGATGGTCTCGATTGTGTACGGCGGGTTCAATGCCCTGGCACAATACGACCTGAAGAAAATGATCGCCTATTCGTCCGTCTCGCACATGGGATTTGTATTGCTCGGAGTGGCTTCCTTTACCGGAGAAGGGATCAACGGGGCCATTTATCAAATGGTGAGTCACGGAATCCTGTCTTCGATGCTCTTTCTTTGCGCCGGGGTCCTCTACGATCGCACACATGACCGCGAGCTGGCGCATTACAGAGGCCTGATCCAGCCGATGCCCGTTTATACAATCTTTACAGGGATCGCGTTCTTCGCTTCTCTCGGCCTTCCGGGCTTCTCCGGTTTTGTCGGCGAGTTGTTTACCCTGATGGGCAGCTTCCGGGCGCCGCAAATACCTTTCTGGATTCCAGCCCTGTCTACGCTGGGGATTGTGCTTGCCGCTATGTATTTTCTCTGGACCTACCAGCGGATGTATTTCGGTGGCTACTGGTATAAACACAGCAAGGACCACCCGCTGCTCCCCGACCTGACACGACGGGAGCTTGGGATGCTGGCGGTGCTGGCGGTCTTCACCCTGCTGACCGGCCTCTTTCCGAACCTGCTTTTTCATACGTCGCAGGCTACGGTCCAGAGTTGGCTGGAAGGACTCCGGTAGAGCTACCGTCATCCTGCTTTTAACTCCTTCACACCCAATCCGCCAGCACGTGTCCTTCCCATTTCCGGGAGTGCCCGGATGGATTCGATTGTGGTAAAAACGCAGTCTTTAGGAAAAAATAGATAGTTTTGTACTTACCGGAGCCCAAAACTTTGGTGAAAATCTTCTTTCAGGAAGAGGCTCCCCCAAGAAACTATTTTACCTATGACGGATTTCTTCAACCATTTACTACAGGAATTTGACTTACCACTGAAAAATCCGGTACTCATCCTATCACTTCTCCTGCTGATCATTCTTTTTTCGCCGCTTCTTCTGAGAAGACTCAATATTCCCAGCATCATCGGCCTCATTATTTCAGGAGTTATTATAGGTCCCCACGGGTTGAATATACTCGAAAACAACATGGCGATCGGGCTGTTTTCGACCATCGGTTTA
The DNA here is from genome assembly GCA_040394475.1 of Telluribacter humicola. Lineage (GTDB taxonomy): Bacteria > Bacteroidota > Bacteroidia > Cytophagales > Spirosomataceae > JBEBSD01. Next base: position 49,481 of record JBEBSD010000020.1, read on the forward strand.
CTGTACATCATGTTCATTGCAGGTCTGGAACTGGATATGAACGAGTTTATGGCCAACCGGAACAAAAGCCTTGTCTTTGGCCTCTTTACGTTTGCCCTCCCGCTGGGAATAGGCTTTCCCGTATGCTACTATCTCCTGAAATACGACTTTAATGCCAGTTTCCTCACCGCCAGTATGTTTGCCACCCATACCCTGGTTACCTATCCGATCGTTAGTAAGTTCGGTGTTTCCAAAAACCAGGCCGTCGCTATCTCCGTAGGCGGCACTATTCTGACGGATACCGCTGTGTTGATCATCCTCGCGGTAATCATGAGCAACAGCCAGGGGAACCTCAACCAGGAGTTCTGGATCCGGTTAATTATTTCACTCGCTATTTTTTCCGCCATCATGTTCGTGGCGATTCCCAAAATTGCCAAGCTGTTTTTCCGCAAACTCGAAAGTGAGAAACATTCTCATTACATCTTTGTGCTGGCGGTCGTATTTCTCGCTGCCTTTCTTGCGGAGGCCGCAGGTGTTGAGCATATCATCGGGGCATTTGCCGCCGGTCTTGCCCTTAACCGGCTGATTCCGCATTCTTCTGCCTTGATGAACCGCATCGAATTTATCGGGAACTCGCTGTTCATCCCGTTCTTTCTCATCAGTGTAGGGATGCTTGTAGACGTCCGGGTCATCCTCAGCGGGCCAATGGCGCTGATAGTAGCGGCAACGCTGTCCGTCGTCGCGCTGTTCGGGAAATGGTTTGCTGCACTGGCAACCCAGCTGGTTTTCAGGTATTCCAACTCTCAGCGGCAGCTTATTTTCGGGCTCAGCGGCGCCCACGCTGCTGCAACCCTGGCCGTCATCCTCGTGGGTTATAACGCCGGCATCCTGGACGAAAACATCCTGAACGGAACGATTATCCTCATCCTGGTAACCTGTATTGTGGCCTCATTTGTAACCGAGAAAGCAGCCAAACAACTGGTAATCGAAACGGAAGACGAGGACCTGGGCCTTCAGACGACCAATGCTTTTAACAACGAACATATCCTTTTACCGATCGCCAATTTCGCGGCCATTGAAAAACTGCTGGAGTTCTCCATTTTTATCAAGGATAAAAAATCCGTTAATCCCATCTCCATCCTCACCGTCGTCTCCAATAATAACGAAGCAGAACTCAACATTATGAAGGCCAGGAACAAGCTGGAAGAATTCGTAAAGCAAGCCTCTGCTTCTGAAACCATGGTGGATATCATTACCACCATCGACCACAATCCTGCCAGCGGCATTGCACGGATCTCCCGGGAAATCATGGCGGATATTATTGTGTTGGGCTGGCCTCAGCGCACTGGTTTGCTGGACAAACTGATCGGTGAAAAAATTGACAGTATCCTGAACAATACCGACAAGGCGATTTTCATATGCGACCTGAAAAAGCCCCTGGTACTACACAAACAGATTCTGATCGCCGTACCGCCGCTGGCCGAACACGAAAACGGATTTGAACTCTGGTTCCTGAAAATGGCCAGACTTTCCCAGGAACTCAGTATCTCTATCCAGCTCTATTGCAATACCACCACCGAGCGGGCCGTAAAGAAACTGTGTGCCACCGCCAAAGTGTCGGCCTTGATTGTCACCCATCATTTTGACCATTGGGAAGACTTCCTTATCCTGGCCAGAAACATCCATGCGGACGACCTGTTTATCCTGGTTTCAGCGCGTAAGGGCTCGGCTTCCCACACCGGGCTGCTGGAAAACCTTCCGGCCAAGCTGGAAAAACACTTTGCAGACCATAGCAAGATTATCATCTATCCGCAGCAATACAACCAGGACTACCTGAGTGAAAATTACGATAATATTACCACCGAACCCCTCAATATCAGTATTGAAACGATTCAGAAGCTTGGCAAAGGCATCGGAAGTATCTTTAAAAAGGGGGAAAATGATAAGCCTTGACGTATGTCAGAACCTGTCTCCTTCCGGAAACCTGCCCTGTCAGCCCCGTACCCCTTCCTGCTGATGGCTGAAAGTACCCGCCATGGGGGCGTCAGCGCTTTTCCGTTCCACTCCCTTAACCTGGGTGACAATACGGCGGATGATCCCGTCCTGGTTGCTGAAAACAAACGGCGTTTTTGCCACGCGCTCGGTATCCCGGAAAGCCGGCTGGCCGGCGCCAGGCAAATCCATGAGGATCGCATTGCCATCGTTGACCAACCCGGCCGTCTCGATGGCTACGACGCCCTGATGACCGACGTCCCCGGACTTTTCCTCTCGGTAACCATTGCCGATTGCACGCCCGTTCTGGTGGCAGACCCGGTAAAGGGGGCGGTGGCTGCCATTCATGCCGGATGGCGGGGGACGGTGGCTCGGATTGTCGAACAAGCCATTGCACAATTGCAGCACACCTACGGATCCAACCCTTCCGACTGCATCGCCTACATCGGCACCTGCATCGACACTTGTTCATTTGAAGTGGGCCCTGAAGTTGCAGCGCAATTTGCCCCTGCCTTTTGCCGGCCGGCGACAGTCGCCGGTAAATTCCAGGTAGACCTCAAACAGGCCAATAAGCACCAGCTGCTAGCGGCCGGTGTTCCGGAAAATCGCATAGAGGTTTCGCCGTATTCAACCTATGAGCACAATCAGGACTACTTTTCGTATCGCAAAGAACAAGGGGCTACGGGCCGAATGCTGGCGGTGATCGGAAATCGGCTATCGGTGATCGGCTATCGGTAATCGGCTATCGGTGATCGGCTATCGGTAATCGGCTATCGGTAATCGGTGATCGGCTATCGGTAATCGGAAATCGGCTATCGGAAATCAGCTATCGGCAGTCGGCGGTCGGTAATCAGCTGTCGGTAACCTGGGCGCAGGTCAGGAGACCTGCGGACGTGGTTTCACCGTCGTGAGGCGGGAAAAAGCGGTCTGAGCCAGTTCATTCCCCGCGGCAAACCCGGTGAACAAAGGCCAATTTTTCCATCACCATCGGAGAAATATAGAAAGCATAAAAATCGGGGTGCCCCATGCTCCTGTTGAGGTGATTGAATGCGGTTGTAAGCGGCAGCCACAGACGGATCATCTCCTGAAAATCTGCCATTTCATAGGGGTCTTTCCGGATATCAACCTGGTAGGCCGGGTGGTTGTTCACGTGCGGATGGATACCCATCCCGAATGCCCAGGCCGTCTCAAGCGAATCCATAACATGCAGATAGTTCGCCCAGGTCTCGGCCCAGTCTTCCCACGGATGCGCCGTCGCATACGCGCTGATATAATGTTCCTGCCACCCTTCGGTTGCACCGTTTTCGTAGTAATCGTTCAACGAAGCTGCATACTCCGCCCGTTCGTCCCCAAATAAATGCCTGAAATGCGGTCCGTACATCGTATGCTGCACCAACCGGTACCAATAAAAATGGCCGACCTCATGCCTGAAATGTCCCAGTACCGTCCGGTATTTTTCACCCATCTGCAATTGGGTAATGCGGCGCTGGATTTCATCCGCTTCTTCGATATTGATCGTCACCAGGCCATTTGAATGGCCCGTCACCACGGGTTCACTGGTCAGTTCGCTGGAGAGAAATTCAAATTGCAGTTCTGAGTTACCGATACGCAATGGCAATCGCAGCCGCAGCAACGAATAAAGCAACCGGCGCTTTGCCACCTCGAGCTGCTGCCAGCGCTGAACATTTCCCGGTAAAGAGAGATTCGGGATAACATGGTTACGGGCGCAGGACAAACAATAGGACTGGTCCGTTTCGGCCGGCACCAGCCAGTTGCATACCCCGTAGGCCGCGTTCGCACACAGGCGGTAACGCTTCGACGGTTCCGACAGATCGGTCCATACTCCCCCGTGCCCGCCGGTTAAGGTAACCAGTCGAAGTCCTTCGGGATCGAACCCCGCCTTATGTCCGCAAGCCACACACCTGTCGTTTTCGAAATAAAGCATATTCCCGCAGGAACCACAGGTGAATAATTTCATTCGCTATAAAGTATTATACTTCCCATTTGGTTGCCGGCAACCCGGCTGACTCCTTACTACCTCCCTGTACCGGCAGCGCCCGGTTCGCCGTTATTCCGGAATCGTTATCTTACCAAACCGGGATGGCCGGTGAAATGCCGGCTCAGCCCCGCTGTGCGTCGCACTCCAGCATAGAAAGTGGCAATTTGTCGTACTGCATTCCCAATCCTCATCCGCTGACGGGCTGTGCAACACAATCCGATAAAAGTTCAGCCGGTAGGCAGTGCTGCGGTCCGGGCCCAGCAACGACCAGGGAATTGTCAACTCCCCGGCCCAACTGCCGGCGGTGCGCGTCACCTGGTGCGCTATCGTACCGTAGGGAATCATTTCCAGTTCCAGCGGCCCTACACCCGACTCATTGGTCATCCAACCGGTAAACAAGGCATTGTTCGGATTGATCTCCACTTCCAGGTACCGCTGCGGCTGACCGGCTCCTGCCGCAATAAAAACCTCGAAAACCTCTTGCCTCCAGAGATCCGTATTATGCTCCGTATACGTGTTACGGTCCAGGTAAGGATTGTCCAGGCATTCAAATGCCACCCGGAGTCCGGTATCGGTAGCCAGTAGGCGTACATCCGTACGCACCCCGTCCTCCCGGATCCCGTCGGTAGCATGGGCAAAATAAGGGGTTTCCAGGGCAACCCATTCGTTGAAAGGTAATTTAATCTCAGGCAGCTCCATCCGATATGTTGTTACTGAAGCTTTTCCAACTTTCCCAAATCAATATCCTTCAGAATCGATTTAAGCTGTGCCATTTCTACATTGGACCCTTCCAGGCTCAGTACATACCGATCGGCTACCATTAGCTTCAGCTCTCCGTACCTACCCTCATTATCATATTTTTCAAATGCTTTATGGCCCTCAATTTTGACCGTACGCTCATATCCTGTTGATGTTTCCTTATCCGTCTCGGCCAATGCCCATGCGGCGACCCCCATTGCACCAAAGCCTCCTATTCCCCCGGTATCCATGATTTCGATGATTACCGATGCCTCCTCGTTACGATACTCACCCCTGGCCTGTGAAATCGTCATTCCAAGAGCGCCGTTTTTTTCGCCCGATGCTTCTGTGCGGGGAATTCCGGCTACTGTTTCCGGCAGCAGGTTTTTCAACTCCCGGAAGTCGACCGGCTCTACGGGCTCTTTATTTTGCAGTTCTTCCGCCTTTTTCGCAAACTCCTGAATGGCGCTCAGGGCATTTTTAGGCTCCTCTTTCGCTTCATCCGACTTTCCACCACAATTCCACAGCATCAACCCACTCAGCACCACACCGGCTACTACAATTTTTCTCATAAGATTTAATTGTTTAAAGGGAATAAAACAGAATCAGGTACTCTCAATCTGATTTTTTGAGTATTTTTGCCCCAAGTTAATTTTAATTCATCAAATCATGGCACAAAATCACTCACAATCGGCAGAATTGCCTCAATGGCTTAACATCCTCATTTATATTTTGCTGGTTGCAATCCTTGGCGTCGTTGGTGATTTGTTTACGTTCGTTTTAGGAACCATTGGCCTTTCCATTGTCTTCGTTGCGTACTTTAATAGTAAAAAATCGGAAGAGGGTCATTGAGTAGAAGCAGCTCAACCCATTTCGTCCTGTACGACCCCCTCTCACCATTTTCCGACGATTACCGGATAATCAGGCGGCTTCCTTCGGAATGAGCGGTAAACTCCGGGGCATACAAGCATTGTATCCGGGTAATCCCATTACTGAAATCGCCCGGGTTGGAAGCGCGTAAAGGATACTCAAACACATAATTGCCTTTCGGCAGGTGGTCGAAAAAGAAATGCGTCCCGGCATCTTTCGTCGTCTCATAATAGAACAACCCTCCCTGTAATTTGTACCCGCTGATTACATTTACAGGTTCCAGTCCCGAGGCACGCATATCGTTCATATGCACAAATTCCATGTCCCTGTCGACTTCCAGTTCGATCCGGACCACCACTTTATCACCGGTTTTCAGCTCCGTTCCAACGGGCTTGAGTAAGGGCCCCTCTGCTGTATTGACTTCCACGAAAAGCTTTTTCCTGAGCACCAACGGGGTCGCTGCGGCGGTAATTTTATCCAGGTCTTCAAAATACTGCCAGTAAACGGCTCCCCAGGAAGGACGTCCCGCCGCCGCTGATTCCACCTGTACGGTCACCGCTCCGGAAGCCGCCGTTATTTCGGCTGCCGGGATCCGCTCTTTAAAATAGCCTGTACCCGTCGCTCCTTTTTGAGAAAACTCCTGTTGTCCTGTCTGTATGGTCACTTCCGGTTGTTCTTCCAGCCACCCTGTCCCTCTGAGCAGCAGGGCGTAACAGGCAGCGGCAGTCGCTTTGGTACTTTCCCAGCGGTTAGTCTGTTTATTTGACAGCAGCCAGGTACGGATGCCATCCACCATCGCGCTGTCACTTGCAATCTCGTCAAACGCTTCCGCCAGCAGCGCCTGTTCTTCGATCGGTTGGTCCTGCCACCACCAGGCCCTGGTATTCCGTTTCCAGTACACCCCGAGCTCGTCGCTGCGGACGGCTGTTTCTTTGAGCGACGCCAGAATTTCCTTTGCAGTACGGGCATCGCCCGTACGGAAAGCCGTTAACGCAATCATGGCCTGCATGTACTTGTTCTGGCGTACCCAGTCCTTCTTCACCTGGTCCAGGTAGTACTGATGCGCAATCTTAGTTGCTTTCGACATCACATTCTCCGTAAAAAAGCTCCTCATATAGAGGTATTGGATGGCCAGCGGACCCGGTTGCTGGATTTTCAGATCAGCTTTTGCACGAATAAGCTGCTGGTATTCCTTTTCCCAGTGTGCATCTGCAAAAGCCAATGCCTGCCGCGCAATCGCTGTCAGAGCAGCATCCTGCTTTTTCTCTACGGGCACCTGGCGGCGTAAATGACCGATCCCGGTCAGGATATACTGGCTGATGTAATAATTATCATGGCCCCCTTTAAACCAGGGAAACGCTCCACTTGGTTTTTGCTGTTCCGTTAATTTCGCCAGGGCGGCTGCGGCTTCGTTCCGCATCCGCACCAGATCGAAAAGCAGCGCTATCCGCTGTTGCTGCTCCGACTCGCTTCCGGCATCCATTACCCACGGCGTTTCTTCAAGGACCAGCGCTTTTAATTCAGGGTTCTTTTCAAGATTGGAGACAAAAGAAGCCGGTTCTGTATTTTTCCAGCTTTCCAATACGGCGGCCAATCGGGGAATACTGCCTGCAAGATGCGTCGCCAGGGCATTGGCGTAATAACGGTTCCAGGTTTGTTCGGAACAATCATATTGATACTCCATCAGATAGGGAAGCGCCTGAACGACATTCCATGCGGGGTTGGCTGTATATTCCAAAGTCAGGGAATGGTGCCGGAGTGTTGTGCTCTGTGCGCTGTTCGACAGCTTTTCAAAGCGGTATGCTTTACTGCCGCTACCCGACTGCCGGAGGGGCATGGCTTCCGTTACCAGTAACTGATTGCTCAGTACCGGCACGACGTGTTCTTCTCCGTCGCTTATTCCCTCACCCCGGGCGACGATTCTTACCAGAACGGGCTGTGTACGGCCCTGGGGGATCCGTATCCCGAAGAACACACTTTTGCTTTGCCCGGCAGCAAGTTCAAACGGCTGCTCCGGCAGTGTATTGGAGAACCCCTCATCAAGCAACTCTCTGCTACCGGCATCCAATACCTGCATCGTTACGGTCCCTTTTTGAGGCTTATCCGACAGGTTTACTACTTTGGTTCCTACCGACACGGCATCGCCTACCCGCACAAAGCGGGGTATATTCGGCTGTACCATCAGCTCCTTCTGGGTTATAATTTGCTTAGCGCTATAGCCAAATGCCAGGTCGCGGGTATGTGCTAAGCCCTGAAATTTCCAACGCGTAAGGGCCTCCGGCATTGTAAACGAAAAGGAGACATTCCCCTCGTGGTCCGTACGCAATTCCGGGTAAAAGAACGCCGTTTCGTTAAAATTGGATCGAACCTGTACGGGTTCCTGCGGCGCGGGCGCCTCGTTAACCGCGTCGCTATAGCCCACCACTACTTTCTCTTCGCTGAGATCAGCCGCCCCTGCGACCATTGCCATCTTCATTTGCGGCGCCGCCGCCCGGTTTTCAAGCAGCATATGCCGGTTCTGCAGTAGGAGAATGTCCATTAGCTCCTCATATTGTTTCTCCCAGTACAATCGCTCCGGCCGGCTATGGTGCAGCAATCCTGAACCAATACCAGCAAAATTCCATTGCCTGTTCCAGAGTACCCTTCCTCCAAACTCCGGCCAGATGGAAGGTTTGGTCCACTGGTGCGTCATGAACTGATCCAGCGAAGCGTCGTACATACTTCCCAGGAATTCGGCTGCCACCTGTTCTCCTTTTATGCCGGCAATCCGGATTGTCCAGGTTTCCGTGCTTCCCGGCAATGTTTTGTCCCGGAAGGTTTCGTAGCTCAGTTTCAATTCCTTTTCCGTCCACGGCACCCTGATCACGTCCTGAAACTCGAATACCCGGTTATGCTTCACAAACAAAAAGCTTACACCGTACCCTCCTTTTTCCGCCGCGGAAGCCCCGAAAGCCAGGGGTTTAATCCCGGAGTCGATTTTGAAAAAGTCATACTTGCCTGCGCTGTTGTCCCGCGCGTCTTTTGTGGTTGTCTGAATGACAAAAATATCGGAAGCCGAAGTTCCCAGCAACACCTGAGTTGTTTCGCCGGGCGCAATCGGTTTACTCCCCTGGCTCCAAAGGTACTGCGGCACCAGGAGGCCGGGAGAAGCCTCTTCTATTAATTCTATTCTTTTTACTTCTTTCACCTCTTCCCCGTCGGCCGTCTCTACCGCCACTACCAGTTCATAAAAGCCCGTATTCAGGGTTTTGGTCAGCTCCAGAGGCCAGGTGCCGTCAGGGCGGGTATTCTCTCTTTTTGCAAACAGGATTTCACCCCTTTTCCAGGTGGACCAGTCACTTTCCTGATCGTACTCATCGTGCGGAAAAGCCTTTACAAACTCATCTTTCGAAAGGACAAAAACATCCGGGCGTTCCCAGTACCGGTTCCGGATCAGCCGTTGCTCTGGGACCAGTTGCCGGATCGTCACCTGCACGGGGACCTGGACAAAGGCGCCGGCCAGGTTTTCGGTACGGATGGTCAATGCTTTAAAATCGTTGCGATCCCATTGTTCCGGAATCGTAGCGTTGATCACGACAGGCTTGTAGCTCACCGACACCGTCTGCCGGCCGGAGCGGGTTTCGCCATTGGTGTCTGTCACGTCAGCATACACCATGTAATCAAAAACAGGATCCAGTTCCTTCCGGATGCTCCGGTCGGGAAGAGCCTGGAAAAGGACTTCAAATGTACCGTCCGGCGCAGTAATTGTTTCACCATGCGCTATTTCTGCAGGGGTCACGGGCGGCCACCAGCCGCGCATAAACCGCCAGGGGTAAGGGAACCGCGGCGTGCGGACCACCCGGTAGCTCACTTTTGCCCCCTCCACTACATTTCCGGCATAGGCTGTGGCCCGGCCGGCCATCCGGATGGTGTCCGCTACCCGGAACGGTGTGGTAACCGTATCAAAAGCGACCTCAAACTTGGGGCGTTTGTATTCCTCTACATTGAACGCGGTCCTGCCGGCAGTACCGCTCGTAACGGCGAGGGTATACCGGCCATTCAACCCCATGACAGGCAATGCAAACACTCCGGAAAAAGACCCCATATCATTGGTGGTGACCTGTAGCGAATCCACCTTTTCACCGTTCACATTGGTAAGCGAGACCGTCAGCCGACGATCCGGAACCACTTCATTCCCACGGGGATTCGTCCTGCTTTTCATGAGGATGCCCTTGAAATGGACATCTTGTCCCGGCCGGTATATACTGCGGTCTGTAAAAAAGAACACCCGTTGTTCCTCCTGGTTCTTCGGCGGCGGCGTATTAAAGGAATGGTACTGTCGTTCGTTAATGAACAGGGTGTCTTTCCCGTGCGTAATTTTGAAGGCCAGCTGTTCGCCCGACGCCGTTTTCCCCTGAAGCTGCACCCTGCAATAGCCCAGGGAGTCCGTTGTCAGGCGTTCCCCCGCCTTCAGCTCATACTCCCGCCTGGCGGTATTGTACCCCTGCCGCCATACCTGGACGCCTGCACCCGCTAAAGGCGCCCCGGTTTCCCGGTCCAGCACAAAATAATCTGTCCCCTGATTGACGTAACTGATCCCGGAAACATAAAACAACCCGGCGGTTACGATGCCCTCCCGCTCGTTTTGCTTCGGTTCGGAGGAAGCTACCAGGATATATTCCCCCACCGGCAATGCATCCACCTTCAATTCCGTGCGGTACGACTGATGATCTTCAAAATCCGGCACTTCCTGTTCCCAGGCCGCAATTTCACGGCTCCCGGACAGCGTGGTCCAGAACCGTTCTGGATCCTGCCTCCAGTTGCTCTCCTTCTGGGCCTGGGTGGCCCTTATCAGCCGAAAATACACTTTGGCGGTATTTTTATACGCCAGTGAAATGCGAAAAGGCTTTCCGGGGATATTGACCTTTTCAACGTCAAACGCCAGTTCCTTTTGCAGGATGTCATTTTTTAAGTTCTGCGCATTGAATCCACCTTCTGTTTCGGGAAATTTTTTCAGCACTTCTTCGGCAATTGCCAGTGCCCTGACCGCCTCCAGCCGGTAAGCAGAATCGCTTTTATCCCGCTGGTATCGGGCGGCGTCCTGAAAATGCTGTAAGGCCAGCAGGTAAACGACCTGCGCACTTCCCGGCTGATCGGTATAGCGATTCGCGAGTGCCTGCAGCGCCGCTCTGTACAAGCGGGTTTTATCCGGATGCTGCAGCCGGCCATAGACGAACGCCAGCCGTTGCAGATCGGCATCGATCAGGGCAGCGGGATCCGGATCGTTCAAATGAAACCGGAGTAACTGCTGAAACAGGCGCAACACCCGCCAGTCAGCCGAAGAATCGGCCGGGTTTTCCGGTATCAGGTCCACAAATACCGCCGCCGGGGCCAATACCGCGGTATCGGTAAGTGGATAGAAATCAGCGCTGCTCCGTATCCTGTAGGCATCTGTCTGAAAGAATTCTATCGCCCGGTGCGCCAGGAGGTCATACAATGCAGGTCGCAATGCCCCGGTATTTTTACCCGGCGTCACCGCCGGCTGCACGAACGACACCGCTGTCTGTTTTAATACGGCCTCCTGTTCGAGCGATTTCAGGTACAATGCCTCGATCCGCTCCAGGAAGTCGGTTGCCGACCACAAACTCAGGTCGTCGGATGGCGAGGTCGTAGCCGTCCGGTCACGAAGCTCCCATTGGTGCGTGGTGTAATAGCCAAAATACCAGTTGGCCTGAAGGCTATACAAAACAGAGCGGACAGGTTCGCTGGCCGCTGCAATTTCTGCTTCCAATAGCCTCGGCGCTTTGGTATCTGCCAGCTTGTCGCCGAGTTCTCCCTCCAATTGCACCCGGTACACCAGCGCTTTCAAAACATGTCCCTGCTGTCCGTCGGTTTTGGCTTGCCTGAAAATCGCGTCCACGGTCTTCAAAGCCGATTGGGGAAGTCCTTTGGCAAGGGCCGCCTCCACCGACTGCCATTCTGATTCATATTGCGGTAAAGGAGTCTGACTTAATCCGGGCATTCTTATAAAGGTTATGACCAACAGTGTATATAGGAAAAAAAGCGACCGTTTCATGTTTATGGAAATTGGTTTGTCGGAAATTCGTTTCCCGCGTATCAGAAGTCACACCGCAGATTACCCGGATCTACACCGATCAGGTTGAGTGACCGGATGGGAAAACTATTGTAAGAACGAAAAAAATGATTCAATAATAATTATACTCCTGTAATTGTTTTCGCTGCTTCTGTTTAATTCGGAAACCCGATCGCGTTCGTTACCCCAGATGAGCCGTTATCACCCCGACAATCCTGGCCAGTTCTTCCTCGGTCAGCCCGGAACCCGAAGGCAGGCAGAGTCCTTCGCTAAAAATGCTTTCAGCCACACGCGCTCCCCAGTAACCGGCTCCCTTAAAAACAGGCTGTAAATGCATGGGATTCCATGCATACCGCGACGCAATCCCGGCTCCGGCAAGCGCCGCATGAAGCGTTTCGGGCGTTGCCCCCGACCCGGGATGGATCCGCAAAACGGTTAACCACCGGTTGGAACGGGATTCCGGACGTTCCGGTTGGAAAGCAATCCCGGGGATTGCTCCCAGCATTTTCTGATAATAGTCAAAGTTACGCCGGCGCAGCTGTACCCGTTCTTCCAGCGCCTCCAGCTGGGCGAGCCCTATCGCGGCACAGAGGTTGCTCATTCTGTAGTTATACCCTACTTCCGAATGGCAGTAGTAAGGCAACTGATCTTTTGCCTGGGAAGCCAGAAAACAGGCTCTTTGCCGCAGCCGCTCATCCGGCAGCACCAAGGCCCCGCCTGCCGAAGTAGTCATCATTTTGTTCCCGTTGAACGACAGGACAGCCATTGTTCCAAAACTTCCCGCCTGCCGGCCCCTGTAGACGGATCCCTGTGCCTCGGCAGCGTCTTCCAGAAAGGGGACCTCATACCGGTTGCACACCTCCAGTACGTCGGTCAGCCGCAACGGCATCCCGAACACATGTACGCCGATGACGGCTTTCGGTTTTTTCCCTCTCCGGCAATAATACTCCAGGCATTTTTGCAAGTGATACGGATCGATATTCCAGGTTTCCGGCTCACTGTCAACAAAGACCGGAGTAGCTTTCTGATAGCAGACGGGGAAAACAGTGGCTGCAAAGGTCAGGGACTGGCAGACGACAATATCGTCCTTATCCACTTCCAGGAGCCGCATTGCCAGATGCAGGGCGGCTGTTCCCGCGTTCAGCGCGACAACCGGTTTATCATGCAGATACGCCGATAATTCCTTTTCAAATGCCGCTGTACACGGGCCTTCCGGCGCGATCCAGTTAGCATCCATTGCCAGTCGCAGGAAGTCCATTTCCCTGCCGGTCAAATGCGGTGGTGAGAGCAGAATTTTGTTCATCGTCTGTGTGTATACTGGTTCGTTCATCTTGCCGGCGGCCACCGGGAGTTATCGGGAACCGGCCGGGACACCACACAACCGGCCGCGATCAGGCAGCTGATCAGTACACGTGGATGTCCTCCCGCCCCGTACAACAGTATTTCATAGTGTGCCATTTCCTTTAAACCGTGCTACTGCGCCCCTGTTGCCCGGAGTGCGGCCGCTTCCTGCCAGCATTTTTAAGGTTACCACCAGGATATGCACATCCAGCGAAAGTGACATATTGGCTACGTACCAGTTATCGCGGGTAAATTTTTCCTCCCAGGACAACGTATTTCCTCCCTTTACCTGTGCCCATCCGGTGATACCCGGCCGCACATCGTGGCGTTTGTTCTGATCCGCATTGTATAGCGGCAAATAGTCGATCAAAAGGGGCCTTGGCCCGATCAGGCTCATATCACCCTTCAGCACATTCCACAACTGCGGAAGCTCGTCCAGCCTCCTGTCGCGGAGGCATGCGCTAAACGCTGTCACCCGCTCTTCATCCGGCAGCGAGCGCTCTCCCCGCTGCGAACGCATCGTTTTGAGCTTTACCAGGCAGAAAACTTTCCCGTGCCGCCCCGGGCGGGGCTGAAAAAACAGGGGAAATTCCTTCAGTGAAATCCAGAGCGCCAGACCCAGGATTCCCATTACAGGGAACACTACCAGTAACCCTGTCACTGCCACGATCAGATCTATAACCCGTTTACCGACTTGCTGATACATCTATTCCGATCGACCCGCCCGGGAACGTGTGTTTTCCCTAATAAATGGCCGGAAAAGCCTGCGGATCTGCCTCACGCATCAACGAGTAGATTACCCCGAATACTTCGTCTACGTTAGGCTTAGAAAAATAATCCCCGTCGGAGCCATACGCCGGACGGTGGTCTTTGGCCGTAATGGTGCGGGGCGCCGAATCCAGCCACCGGTACCCGTTCTGCTTTTCCAGCACCTGCTGCATCATATAAGCGCTGGCGCTGCCGGGCACGTCTTCATCTGCAAATACCACGCGGTTGGTTTTTTTCAACGAGGCAACAATCCGCTCCTCCAGATCAAAAGGCAGCAATGTCTGCACGTCGATCACCTCCGTATCGATGCCTGCTGCAGCCAGCAGCAGGGCAGCTTCAGTGACGATCCTGCACATCGACCCGTACGTAACCACCGTGACATCTTTTCCTTCCCGGAGTATTTCCGGCATTCCCAGCGGAACCGTGTACGTTCCCAGGTTGGCCGGAAGCACCTCTTTCTGACGATAGGCATTAAGCGGCTCTATCACCAGGGCGGGGTCATCGCCTTTAAAAAGTGTGTTGTAAAGACCGGCCGCCTGTGTGAAATTGCGGGGGACCACCACATGCATCCCTCTAAGGCTGCTCAACATGGTTCCTACCGGTGATCCTGAATGCCAGATCCCTTCCAGCCGATGTCCCCGTGTGCGTACAATCAGCGGCGCCTGCTGGCCTCCGGCAGTCCGGTACCGCAGAGAAGCCAGGTCGTCTGTCAGGGTTGCCAGTGTATAATAGGTATAATCAAAATACTGAATTTCAACCATTGGTCGTAAGCCTCTCATGGCCAATCCGATCCCCTGGCCGATAATCGAGGTTTCCCGGATCCCGGTATCCGTAATACGGATCTCTCCGTGCTTTTCCTGCAGTCCCGCAAAGCCTTGATTAACATCTCCGATCAGCCCGATATCCTCCCCCAGCGCCACCACCCGGGGATCGCGTGAAAACAGTGCGTCAAAATAATTCCGGATAATTTCCCGGCCATCCACTTTCGGGCTGCCCGGCTCGTAAACCGGCTTTATTTCCGGTACGCGCAGCGGGGAATGTTCGGAAGTGCTGTATAAAAACGTACTGAAGCGTTCTGCATTCTGCTCACCGGCTGTTTCCAGCCATTTTTTCAACGCCGGTTTGGAAGGCGGCTCTTCCTCCCGAAGGAGCCGCAGCGCTTTATGAGCCAATGTCATAAAATCACGGCGGATAGGAACTTGTACCTGCGTCAGCTCGTTGAGTAACGCCAGCAACTGTTTTCCCTGCCGGCTTTCTTCACTCAACTTGCGGATCAATGCCGTAATTTCCTCCTGATCTTTCCGATAGTCCTCCCGGTAAGCGCTCCAGGCCGTATTCCGTGCCTCTCGGATGGTCTCTTTCGCTTCCTGTTCAATCGCGTCCAGTTCGTCTCCGGATGCAAAATTATTGTCGATAATCCAGTTTCTGAATTGCCGGTTGCAATCAAACTCGGCCTCCCATTCCAACCGTTCCCTTGACTTGTACCGTTCATGCGAACCGGAAGAAGAATGGCCTGTCGGCTGCGTCAGCTCTGTCACATGCACCAGCACAGGCACATGCTCTTCCCGGCAGATCGCCACCGCTTTTTGATACGTTTCCACCAATTCCGGATAATTCCAGCCCTTCACTTCAAATATCTCAATTCCGTTTTCGCGCCCGTTCCGCTGCAGCCCTTCCAGCGCCCTGGAGATGCTGCCCTTAGTGGTCTGATAGGAAACCGGCACCGAAATCCCGTAACCATCGTCCCAGACCGACATAAGCAGGGGTACCTGGAGCACTCCTGCAGCATTCATGGTTTCCCAGAACATGCCTTGAGAGGTGGATGCATCACCGATGGTTGCGAATACAATTTCGTTCCCGTTTCTCGAAAACCTGTTGAGGAAATCAAGCTCGCGGTTTTCGCGGTAAAGTTTGGAAGCGTAGGCCAGCCCGAGTGAGCGGGGGACTTGTCCGGCTGTCGGAGAGATATCACAAACAGAATTGAACAGTTCCGTCTGGTCGCGCCAGTTGCCCGCTTCATCCAGCCACCGCGTAGCGAAGTGGCCGTTCATGGAGCGGCCTCCGGTATGGGGCTCATAGGCAATATCGGTATGCGCATACAGTTGGGCAAACAACTGTTGCCAGGAGAGGTTCCCAATATAATATTCGATCGTCTGATCGCGGTAGTACCCTGATCTGAAATCTCCCTGCAGATAGCAACTGCCCAGCGCTATCTGCGCCAATTCCTTCCCATCTCCAAAGATCCCGAACTTGGCTCTTCCACCCATTACGTCCCTTCGGCCCAGCAAGGCTACCGCACGGCTTTCGGAAGCCACCCGGAAGTCATACAGGACTTTTTCGCGGAGAATTGTATGGTTTTCGGTCAGCGTTTCGTTTAAAAGCATAGACAATATAAGCGACGTAAAAGCAGAACATGCTGATTCAAATTACGACTAATATGACGAAATGTCAAAATTAAATTAATTTTCCACCCCTTGCCTTCGATGAACATAAGCCCGTGAGACCTTTCTTATTTCCAAATAATTATTCTAAATTTGTCTTATCCGGGAATCAAAAATTCTCACGATTGTTATAACAAGCAATAAATGTGTAATCCAATAAATTTCTATTAACATGAAAAAATATTTTTTCATCCCCGTTTTTCTTCTGGCTATCGTCACTGTTGGGTTTAGTCAAAAGGGTATCATGAAGTTCAAAGAGGAGACCCATAATTTTGGCAAGATCGCACAGGGGAAACCGGTGACTAATGAGTTTATCTTTACCAATACCGGTACGGATCCCATTGTGATCACCAATGTTTCCGCTTCCTGCGGGTGTACGACTCCCGATTACAGCAAGGCGCCGATTGCCCCTGGTAAAACCGGAAAAATCACAGCGACCTACAACGCGCAGGCGATGGGTCCTTTTAATAAGTCGGTTACTGTCACCAGTAATGCGGAATCACCCACTATTACCCTGTACCTAAAGGGTGAAGTAGAAAAATCGCAGGCCACAACCGCCGCCCCGGTCAACCGGGCCGCAACCAAGAAACCTGCTTCGAAATAAACAGTACCGGTTTCAAACAAAAAACCAGTCCCTTTTTCGAGCTGAACGGAAAGGACTGGTTTTTTTAGGCCACACGTAACCCTCCCTGGCATCGGAAAACGGTTCCTTTCCGCGCGTCGCCGGTAAAAATACCGGAGAAACGGGTTTCATTAGCGGTCAATGCCGTTTCTGCTTACCTTTGCAGCATGAAACTGAAAAACGACTTGCTCCTGCGGGCTGCGCGGGGAGAAAAAACGGAAAGAGCCCCGGTGTGGATGATGCGTCAGGCCGGCAGGATCCTGGCCGAATACCGGGCTGTACGGGAAAAAGCCGGAAACTTTATCAACCTGGTCAGTACGCCGGAACTGGCGGCAGAAGTAACCCTTCAGCCTGTCGATCTGCTGGGGGTGGATGCTGCCATTCTGTTTTCCGATATCCTGGTTATTCCCGAGGCAATGGGGCTGCCTTACGAAATGATTGAGCTGCGGGGACCGCATTTCCCCCGTACTGTCCGGACCATGGCTGATCTGAAGACCCTTCGGGTGGCCGACCCGGCCGCCGATTTGCCGTACGTTCCGGAAGCGATTACCCTTATCAAAAAAGCGCTGAACGGCCGGGTTCCGCTCATCGGGTTTGCAGGAGCGCCCTTTACGATTTTTTGTTACATGACAGAAGGTCAGGGGTCCAAAACCTTTTCCATCGCTAAAAAGCTTCTGTATACCGATCCGGTGTTTTCCCATACACTGCTTCAAAAAATAACCGATAGCACCATCGCCTATCTCAAAGCGCAGGTCCGGGCAGGGGCAGACCTGGTCCAGTTATTTGATTCCTGGGCGGGAATTCTCTCCCCCCGGCAGTATGCCGACTTCTCGCTCCCGTATCTTAAACAGATTTGTGATGCCATCGAAGAGGTGCCGGTTACTGTTTTTGCGAAAGGCGCTTATTTTGCCCGAAAAGCCATTGGTGAATTAAACTGCTCGGTGGTGGGGCTTGACTGGAACATGGATATTGCGGAATCCCGTCAGCTGATCCCGCATAAAACACTGCAGGGAAATCTGGACCCTTGTGTATTGTACGCATCCTTTGACGAGATACGGCGCCACACCCGGGAAATGATCCGCTCCTTCGGAACCCACGCTTACATTGCCAACCTGGGCCATGGCGTTTATCCCGACACACATCCCGATAAAGTCAGGTGTTTTATCGAAACGGTAAAAGAATACAGCAGCCGCGATAGCGTTTTGCCTCCGCCTGTTAATCATCCGGTCCTGTAAAATCGACGACTGCTATACCCGCCGGCTCCAGAAACCTGTGTACTTCCTGCACGATGGTTTCAGGAGCCGGCCATTTTTTGGAAGAGCGGCTACCCCCCGTCTGATGGCAGGTTCTGAACTGTTACCGGATCCAGCTGAACTGATAGTTCAGCTCGGGGATCCGGGTCCGTTCGGCGATACGGCGAAGCCTGGCCGGCAAAGCCATCAGGTAATCCCGGCCCTTTTCCGCCGCATCGTTCAGTCCCGTTATTTTTTCGATGTCCCAATCCTTGAGCAGATCTTCCAGGATCTCTATGTAATCGATGGTGGTATATACCCCCAGGCGCTGAGCCGCATCTGAAAAATGAGAAAATGTTTGCCCTATGTTGACTCCCGTTTCCCGGAGAAAATGCGCCGGCATTACGATTTTTTTACGCATCATATCTTCCAGCGCCAGCATCATTTCAGAAGCATCTACCTCCAGGATTCGGGAAACGAAGTTTTTATACGCTTTGGCATGCCGCATTTCGTCGGATGCGATCACGCCGCATATTTTGGAAAGATGGGGATTTCCATGTTTTTTGGCAATCGTCGCCGTCCGGCGGTGGGAGACATTCGTGGCCAGCTCCTGAAAGGATGTGTAGATAAAATTCCGGTAAGGATCCCGGCCTGTTCCAATGTCAAAACCATCCTGGATCAAATACTGCGTCGACACTTCCATGGCATGCATATTTACCCTTCCCGACAGGTACAGGTATTTATTCAGCAGATCGCCATGCCGGTTTTCCTCTGCAGTCCAGGAGCGTACCCATTTCGCCCATCCGTTAGGTGTTCCCTGCTGTTCTATTCCCACGACGTCCATCAGCCAGGATTCATAGGTCGGGAGGGCTTCCTCCGTGATGGTATCTCCGATCAGCACGGCGATATAATCATACGGGAGCTCATTGCAGCTTTCCTGCAACAATTTCACTTCCTTTTCGAAATTGTCCCGCGAAAAATCCGGCAGGAAATCAGACGGCTGCCAATACTCCTCTACCGGCTTTAAATAATCAACGATAATTTCATCCAGATTTTTACCGATGAAATTCATTACCTCCAATCTATGCGGTGACAGTTCCATGTTCTTTTGTTGGTTTTCTCAATTAAGGCCCTGTATTGGTTGCAAATTAACGCATCCTTTCTGACATAACAGGTATCCCGCCGGACCTGATTTTCGTCAGTATTCCGATCGCTGTAAAGTTCGGTATAATGTAGGAAAGAAATGCAATATTTGTCCGGGTTAGTAACATATAGGGTATTTGCTGTATTTTTGTGACAAACTCCGCTCGATTCATGAAACGCATACTGGATTACTTTTTAACCTGTATCTATCTGGTACACTTTGGCCTTACACTGGCCGTATTTCACGTTTATCAGCTGGCAGCCTTCAATCTGTTCGGAAAAAAGGCTCACAAAAAATCAGTAGACCATCTGAATTTTTCGCTCACGTACGGGCTTTTGCTGACCGGCGCGCGTATTCGTTTCAACCAGCAGGAAGCCTTGCCGGTTAACCGGCCCGTTATCTTTGTCGCCAACCACCAAAGTACCTTTGACATTCCCGGTATAATCTGGTTCCTGCGAAAGCACACCCCTATTTTTGTTTCCAAAATCGAACTGGCCAGAGGGATTCCGAGTATCTCGTACAACCTTCGGAAAAGCGGGGCCGCACTGATCAACCGCAAAGACAGCAAACAGGCTATTATGGAAATCGCCCGGTTGGGGAAATATATCCAGGAGAACAATTTTTCTGCCGTCATTTTTCCCGAAGGGACCCGCACTCAGTCCGGCGTGATGAAACCATTTGCAGTAGGCGGGCTGGCCACTCTCCTTAAACGGGCGCCGGGGGCGCTCATTGTACCGGTTGCCGTGCAGGGAACCGGCAGACTTAATCCTACCCGCGGAATTTTTCCCCTGACCGCCTTTACCCGTATTTCCTGGACCAGCCTCAAAAGCATTGAGCCGGGCGGCCTTAGCCCGGAAGAAATCACCATTATCGCCCGGCAGGCCATCCAGGACTTGCTGAATCTTGAGCAAAAAGTACCCTCCTGAAGGGCTTTCCAGCGAGGTTATCTTCCCGCCCTTTTCTGATTAACAAATGTTAACATGCATGGTTTTAAACTTTTGCCGGTTTTGAATTTCTAAGATTCGAAACCGATAAAAGTCTATTAGCCATGAAGAAGATACTTTTAATCGCAGCCCTGGTACTCACGGCCTCATTAGCCGTCGATGCACAGCGCCACGACCCTCGTTATGACAGTGGCCGGTACGAGGTCCGTGCACGCCCTGAGCGTGTAATCAACGAATTACAACGCGATATCAAACAGCAATTGCAGATGGGTGCCCGGCGGAATCTGCTATCGCCCAGAGAAGCGAAACGCTTCCTGAAAGAATATGACAAGATTGCCGCTAAAGAAAAACGTTATGCGCGCCGGAGCCGGATGACGCCGCGGGAGTCTCGGGAAATTATCCGCGAATTAGAAAATTTACAACACCGTGTCCGGCTTGAAACCCGCGAACACTCCCGCAAACACCGCAGCAACTGGGCCCGGTACTGAAGATCTTAATATAGTTAGTTGAAGGTTTATGTAGTTCAAAAAGCGATTTGCTTCCTGGCGAATCGCTTTTTTATGGATGGGGGATACTGAGCGTTCAATGGATGAAGCTTATCGCCGGCAGACACGTCACTGCGCTGACGTGGTGAAAAATGGAACACGGAGAGCACAGAGGAAAAACACGGAGGTGCACGGAGAAAAATAGTTAAGACGCACTGACAGGCCCGTGGTACGGAAGGCCCGTTCTTACGCAGATACGGCGACAAAAGGAACACGGAGAGCACAGAGGAAAAACACGGAGGCGCACGGAGAAAAATAGTTAAGACGCGCTGACAGGCCCGGGGTACGGAAGGCGCGTTCTTACGCAGATACGGCGAAAAAGGAACACGGAGGGCACAGAGGAAAAACACAGAGGTGCACGGAGAAAAAATATGATCCTGATTTACTCCCAATGTTTGGTTAGCTTGAAATGGTTGTTGCTGAAGCCTTCCCGCTCGTAAAAACGATGTGCCCCTGTCCTCCTTTTACTGGATGAGACCTCCACCAGTAAGGCGCCCCGGCTCCGGGCAAACTGAAGTAAATTTTGAAGCAATTCCTGCCCTATCCCTTGCGAACGGTATTCGGGAACGACATACAATTCCTGGATTTCGGCCACCAACCCGGCATGATGAAGCACTGGCTGAACCACACAGGAACCCATCCCGACGGGTTGTCCTCCCATTTCGGCAATCCGGTAGCATACCGGTTCCTTTTCAAGATTTGCCAGAAAAACAGGAGTAAAAGCTTCCCGGATCAAAGCCGTGTCCTCCAGGTCACAGATAAAACGGTACAAACACGCTTCATCTTCCCGAGTTGCAGGCCTGATTCTGAATTTCTCAGCGTCCATACCGGCAGCGCTATTTCAGCGGTAAATGTATCTCGGTCATCATACAGCGGGCCGAACCGCCCCCGTTGGCTTCGATCACCGGTAAATCAACCGGCAGCATCCGGACAAAATCCTCCAACAACGACCGTTGAGAAGCCGTAAGTGAGTCATAGGCGGCAGTAGACATCACCAGCAGCTTCTGATCTTCACGGTTGCGCACCATCAGCATGTTGCCGGCAAAGGCTTCCATCTGCTCCAGGGTGATTTCGACAATCACCTTATGCGTTTCCTCCAATACACTTCTTAACAGATACCGCTCGTCGGGATCGGTCACCGCTTCCAGGCACACGACGGCAAATATATCACCGATACATAACATAACATTGGTATGATAAACCAGCCGGTTATGCCTGTCAAATGCGGTAAAGAGCACCAATTCATAGCCCATTGCTTCCGCAAACGCCTGTAACGGCTCCCGGTGCGTCCGGGGAGAAAGTGCGGCAAATGCAATTTTGTACCGGCGGTCCAATACCATACTACCGGTTCCTTCCAGGAATTTTCCGTCTTTTTCGAAGTATGACAAGTCAATAACTTCCTCGATTTTAAACGTTTCTTCCAGTTGCTTCAGAATATCCCTGCGCCGCTCCAACCGACGGTTTTCCGCCAGCATCGGGTACAGTACTACCTTGCCGCTCTGGTGATAGGAAACCCAGTTGTTGGAAAATACGGCATCCGGCGTATACGGGCGTTCTGTATCCTCCACCACCAGCACCTCCACTCCGGCGGCCACCAGGTGACGCACCATTTCATCAAACTCTTCCAGCGCCGCCTGTGCAGTATCTTCTGTGCCGGTCAGCCGCTGGAAGGCATTGCTTCCGGCGGTTTGTTCATTAAAAGCAAAAGCCGCCGGCCGGATCATCAGGATCCGGGAAGTAGACTGGGGTTGTACCGTTGTGGAGGTTCGAATCGTACGCATAGGCCGCTTTGCTTAGGAAATCCATTATTTACAAAAATAAGAAAAAATGGTAATTTCGTATTAAATACCTTCTCGCCACAAGGGCATGCTCATACAATGATACCCCCCTCTCGCCCGTGAAAGCTCCGCAGACGGCAGCATAACGAGCGTATCCGTTAGGTCTTCCGGCCGGACGGTTCCGGCCTCGAACTGTGCCAGCAACTCCTTCACGTGCACCGTCGCGAACCCGTTCTGACGAAAAGCTTCAAGGGTATTATCATTCCGGTCGTATCCTAAAACCACCCCATCCTTCAGCGCCAGTACATTACAGGAATCGGTCCATTGCTCACGCTCATTGAAGGGAAACTCCCGGTTTCCCGAGTAAATAAACTGCACCTTCTCGGTGCATCCCAGGTCTTCCCGACTGATTTCTTCCAGCAAATCTTCCAGGTTATCTACCCGTCTCGGATGCTCCTCTTCGCCTTTGCGAAATTGAAGGATACTCATTTCCTCTTCAATCTGTTTACCCGCAAAAAAATGCAGGACATCTCTTTTTTGCTGCTGGTCACCGTGCCGGGCCAGGGTATGCAACAACACCCATACATTGCGTTTTACCTGGGTAAACAGTGTGTCAATGTGCATATAATCACGCTTTTTCGGGATCTTTATCACGCTGATCTTGGTCATCAGCCCCCGGTCAAAAAGCAACCGGATACACTGCTGCACCGCATAGAGGGACGTCCGTTCGCTGCAGCCGATCAGCAAATGCTCCGGCGCCACCACCATTACATCCCCACCTTCCAGGGTGGCGCGGTTGTACTCGCTGTTGCGGACTTCATCTGCGAGCAGAAAATGATGCTCGTTATCGGGAAGTTCCAAGATCTTATCCCGGTACCTTTCAAATACCGGATGATTGTAAAACACGTACTGCGCCAGCAGTGATTCGCGGGTACGTACATTCTTGGCGGGTTTGTTCAGCAGGATAAAATCTTTGATCACAATTCCGATATCCCGGGTAAAAATCAGGTTCGGGAGCGGGGCAAACAGCATCGATTTATCCGGAAGCGTCCCCGAAATAAAAATCCGGGCAAGTTCATGGGTGTCGTACCCGGCCAGCGCTTCCTGTGTCCGGTAAGAACACCTCTCGATACCACAGATAGACGCGGTCAGCTGGCTGCGAATGGCCGGGACATCGAGTACTTCGCTAAGCAATGTCTCGAACTCCAATACAAAATCGGATTTAAAATAACCTGTTCCACCCGGTTTAAAGAAGCGGCGCTCCCGGTCGGTTTCGATTTCCTTCATCCTGCCCCGGATTTTAGCCGGATCCAGAAACCACAGCAATAACAGCAGGTAATAATCATACTCCTGCCGCCGCATCGTATCCAGATGGACAATATCTTCAAAAAGCCAGTCTTGCGCCTTAGAAGGGATCACTTTCCCCAGGCCCCGGTCCGGGCTGTGGATCAGCAGCCGTTTCAGGTTACCCACCTCCGACGCGACAAAGACCGGCAATAGCGAGCTGTTAAAAGCCATATGCATCCTGTTTATGGTTTCTCCTGTTGTCAGGTACTTTTTCAAGGTAGTAAAAAAAAGCTTCTCAGGGAACAACAACCGGGAATAAGCCGTTGATACAATGTAAGGAAGAGCCACATTAGTTGTCCGTATTTCTTTTAACGGCTAATCCTTGCTATTTTTGCATGCTTTTTTAGGATTTTAAGAAAAAACAAATATGCTCACAATTAAAAACCTGCACGCCTCCATCGGAGAAAAAGAGATTCTGAAAGGAGTTAATCTGGAAATCAAACCCGGAGAAGTGCATGCGATTATGGGTCCTAACGGATCGGGAAAAAGTACCCTGGCTTCCGTTCTGGCGGGAAGGGAAGAATACGAGGTAACCAGCGGAACCGTGGAATACAACGGGAAAAACCTTCTTGAAATGGCTCCGGAAGACCGGGCGGCAGAAGGCATCTTCCTGGCCTTCCAATATCCTGTGGAGATCCCCGGGGTAACCACCATCAATTTTCTGAAAACGGCCGTCAATGAAATCCGCAAATATAACGGGGAAGAACCATTGGATGCAGCCCGCTTTCTGAAACTGGTCAAGGAGAAAGCTAAACTGGTCAATATGAATGATTCTCTCCTTAAAAGAGCCCTCAACGAAGGCTTTTCGGGAGGAGAGAAAAAGCGGAATGAAATCTTCCAGATGGCTGTACTCGAGCCCCAGCTGGCAATCCTGGACGAAACGGATTCCGGACTCGATATTGATGCCCTCCGGATTGTTTCGGAAGGGGTTAACAAGCTTCGCTCCCCGGAACGCGCAACCATCGTGGTGACCCACTATCAGCGTTTGCTCGACTATATTGTTCCGGATTTCGTACACGTCCTGTATAATGGCCGTATTGCCAAATCCGGATCCAAAGAACTGGCACTCGAACTGGAAGAAAAAGGATACGACTGGATCAAACCACAATTGTCGGAAACCCACTAATTCGTGGGGATTCCGCCCCCGGGGAAAATGCCCGCGATTTTCAATTGAACACCATCATGAAGGAAACTATAGATTTAAAGGAGCTGCTGTCCTCCCGTTTTGCTGCGCAGGAAAGCGCCATTAACGGTGCGGCGGCAAGCGATTTTTTTCAGCAGCGAAAAGCCGCATTCCATTGGTTTGGACACTTGGGATTTCCCACTCCAAAGCACGAGGAATGGAAATACAGTAATGTCCGTAACCTGATCAGCGAGTCCTATGCCTTCAATGCCGGGCACGAGGTCACCCCGGAATTGCTGGAGACCCTTCAGATACCCAACCTGGAAGGGAATATCCTTTACTTTGTAAACGGTACGTACCAGCCCCGGCTTTCCACGCTTGTGTCTCCCCCCGGACAGGTCCTGATTCTTCCGTTGCAGGAGGCCGCCCAATCTCACCCCGATTTGTTTAAAGCCTATTACAATACCCTGGCTAAAAACGAAAAGGAGGCCTTCACGGCGCTGAACACCGCCTTTTCTTCCGAGGGATTGTTTATCCATATTCCGGATAACACGGTGGTCGAACAGCCCGTCATCCTGCGTTTTATATCGGACGCCCGGAAACAGAATTCGGGCGCTCAGACGCGAGTCGTGGTAGCGGCAGGCCGGAATGCCCAGTTTAAAATGGCAGAAGCCTTCCGTACCCTCGGAGAAGAACGCTCTTTTACCAATATTGTGACAGAGATTCATGTAGGGGAAGAGGCCTATGTAGAGTACTATAAAGTCCAGAATGAGACGGATAACGCTTATCACATCGGGACGACCCAGGTGCGGATGCGCGACCGCAGCCATTTTTATGCCGCCACGGTGAGCCTGAACGGCGGGTTTATCCGCAATAACCTGAATATTGAAATTGACGGACAATTCTGTGACGCCCATATGTACGGACTCTATGCTCCCAACGGCAGGCAGCACATCGACAACCATACCCTGGCCGACCACCGTCAGCCCAATTCCTTTAGTAATGAGCTGTACAAAGGGGTTTTGAGGGATCAATCCGTGGGTGTCTTCAACGGCAAGGTCTTTGTTCGTCCGGATGCTCAGAAAACCAATGCTTACCAGTCGTGTAAAAACGTGGTTTTATCGCCGGGCGCTAAAATGAATACCAAACCCCAGCTGGAAATTTATGCCGACGATGTGAAATGCTCACATGGAACCACGACCGGTCAACTGGATGAGGAGGCGCTTTTTTACCTGCGTTCGCGTGGAATTCCAAAATCAGAAGCGATGGGTTTACTGATGTTTGCCTTTTGTGAAGATGTAATCAGTCAGATCCGGATTGACCCGATCCGCCATTACCTGGAAGGGGTTATCGCTGAAAAACTGAACCTGACACAGTAGGTTTTCCATTGAGTTTGTTCGCGGCAGGACGTAAGATGAGATCGGCTATCAGCAGTCGGCTATCGGCAAGGCCGCACGGGCACAAATCGCCGATAGCTGATAGCTGATTACCGATAGCCAACGCGGCAAGGGTGACAGCAGCAGTCGGCAGGGCCGCACGGGCACACCAGCCGCCGATAGCCGATAGCCGATAGCTGATAGCTGATTACCGAAAGCCGACTACCGAAAGCTGATCGCCGAAATCTTTTATGCACATGAAAACAATGACCCGATCCGCAATAGCAATTGACCAGATACGTTCACAGTTTCCCATACTCCAGGAAACCGTGAATGGAAAACCCCTGGTTTACCTGGACAATGCCGCTACCACGCAAAAGCCTGCTGTGGTAATTGATGCTTTGAGCGCGTATTACCATCACTCTAATGCCAATATTCACAGGGGCATTCATTTTCTGGCAGAAAAAGCGACGGCGGCATTTGAAGAGTCCCGCGTACGCCTGCAGGGCTTTATCAACGCGGCTTCCCCGGAGGAAGTGATTTTCACCTACGGTACCACCGATGGGATTAACCTCATTGCACAGACCTACGGGCGGCAATTTATTGGCCCCGGCGACGAAATCCTGATCAGTGCGATGGAGCACCATTCCAATATCGTGCCCTGGCAAATGCTCTGCCTGGAAAAAGGCTGTACCCTGAACGTAATCCCTGTCAGCGAAGAGGGGGAACTCGATATGGAGGCCTTCAGGACCTTGCTGAACGAGCGGACCAAGCTGGTTGCGATCGTGCACGCTTCCAACGCGCTGGGAACCATCAACCCCGTTGCCGAAATTATCGAACAGGCACATTCCGCAGGGGCCAAAGTACTGGTTGACGGCGCCCAGGCCAGTGCGCACCTCGCCATTGATGTTCAGGAACTCGATGCGGATTTTTACGTATTGTCGCTGCATAAGCTTTACGGGCCTACCGGAATGGGCATTTTATACGGCAAGAAGGAGCTGCTCAACGCCATGCCGCCTTACCGTGGGGGAGGGGAGATGATCAAGGAAGTTACCTTTGCCAAAACCACCTATAACGATCTCCCTTATAAGTTTGAGGCCGGAACTCCCAATATAGCCGATGTGATTGCCGCCAAAAGTGCGATCGATTTTGTCGAATCCATTGGCAAGCCGGCAATAGCCGCGCACGAGCAGGCGTTGCTGCAGTATGCGACCGACGCCCTTTCCGCTATTGACGGACTCACGATTATCGGGCGTGCCCGGGAAAAAGTCAGCGTTATTTCTTTTGTCATGAAAGGGATTCATCACGAGGATATGGGGGTTATCCTCGACCAGCAGGGAATTGCCATCCGGACAGGGCACCATTGTACACAACCGCTGATGCAACGTTTTGGTATCACTGGAACCTCCAGGGCCTCTTTTGCTGTTTATAATACGACAGAAGAAATTGATATCCTGGCGGAAGGAGTTCGCCGGGCGAAAAAAATGCTCGGATAACCTTCGGACAGACCGGACAGCCGGTTAAAACCCGAAGTTCGACACAGTTTATGACGACAACAATCAACGAAATACAGGACGAAATCATAGAGACCTTTGATCTCTTCGATGAACCCTTGGATAAAACGCAGTACATTATCGATCTGGGCAAAAAATTAAAACCGATCGATGAAAAATATAAAACAGAAGATCACCTGATCAAAGGGTGCCAGTCGCGGGTATGGCTGGGAGCGGAGTTGCGGGCAGACGACCGTCTGTATTTTGTAGGAGACGGGGAACCCGAAGCTCAGATCGCCAAGGGGTTGATCAGTATGCTGATCAGCGTCCTTTCCGGACAAAAACCCGCGGATATTGCCCGTGCAGAGCTTTATTTTATTGAGAAGATCGGCATGAGCAGCCTGGTTACTTCCAGAAGGGCCGGCGGACTCGCCTCAATGGTTCAGAAAATGAAGCAGTACGGATTATTGTATTCAAAAGTCAAGACGGTGTAAAGCCAAGCAATATGTCGGAAGAAGCGTTAAAAGAAGCAGTACTGAAGGCCATCAAAGAGGTGTACGATCCGGAAATACCGGTCGATGTCTACGAGTTGGGCCTGATTTACGACCTGAAAATATTCCCTGTTAATAATGTCTATGTCTTAATGACATTGACCTCTCCTTCCTGCCCGTCGGCAGGTTCGTTGCCCGGGGAAATCGAGATGAAGATACGAGAGGTGCCCGGTGTAAATGATGTAAGTGTGGAGCTCACCTTTGACCCCCCTTATTCGACGGAAATGATGTCGGAAGAAGCAAAGCTCGAACTGGGCTTTATGTAGTCCGCGTTATTCCGGTATGGTTGCTGTGATTCTGAATTAAAAACTTAATAAACTTAAAAAATATGTATCCCCCGCAATTAGTTGCCCCTATGAAGGCAGACCTCACAGAGGCTGGTTTTGTAGAATTATTGACCGCCGAAGACGTGGATAACTTTTTTGCCGATGCAAAAGGGACCACGCTGGTGATGATTAACTCCGTGTGCGGTTGTGCTGCCGGGGCAGCCCGCCCTGCCGTAAAAGCGGCCCTCGCCTACAGTGAAGTAAAGCCCGATAACCTCGTTACGGTTTTTGCCGGCGTTGATACGGAAGCCACTGCGCGGATGCGGGAATATACACTTCCCTACCCGCCTTCGTCTCCTGCCATCGCACTTTTTAAAGACAAGGACTTGGCGCACTTTATCGAAAGGCACCACATAGAAGGCCGTTCCGGCCAGATGATTGCCGAACACCTGGTAGAAGCATTCCAGGAGTTCTGTGGTGAAGATGCTGCTTAATGCGGACGAAGCCCAGTCGGTATAAACCGGCTGGGCTTCACTTTCCAACATCACCTGCTTTTCTTATGACAGGCCATCAGTTTACAGCATATGTTCCCCCGAAATCCCGGGGAGGAAATACATTTGAGCAATTGCTGAATATTTTTCAGCAGCTCTTGCTGATCAACTCGGGAGATGTCGCAGAAGCAATGGCCTGGCTCAACGAGCTCGACCATAAATACAAACTTACCGACGACCGGTACGGCATCGGCGACTTTCTGGAAGACCTTAAAAAGAAAGGATACCTGGAAGAAAAGCCGGGCTCAGGGATACTGGCTATTACTCCGAAGACCGAACAGGATATCCGGAAAAGCGCCCTTGATGAAATTTTCGGGAAACTGCGGAGGTCTAAATCCGGAGGCAATCACCCGACGCCCTATTCGGGTACCGGTGATGAGCTTAGCAGCGACCTGAGGTCCTACCAGTTCGGTGACACTCCCGATCAGGTAGCGATGTCTGAGTCGATTAAAAATGCGCAGATCAATCATGGTATAGGTGATTTTATCCTGACCGAAGGCGACCTGGAAGTCATTGAAAAAGAGCAGAAGTCTTCTACGGCTACCGTCGTTATGATCGACATCAGCCACTCCATGATCCTGTACGGGGAAGACCGGATCACCCCTGCCAAAAAAGTGGCTCTTGCACTCGCCGAGCTTATCCGGACCAAGTATCCCAAAGACTCGCTGGACATTATTGTTTTCGGGAATGACGCCTGGCAAATCCCGCTAAAAGAGCTGCCCTACCTGAAAGTAGGCCCGTATCATACCAATACCGTCGCAGGCCTGGAGCTGTCGATGGATCTTCTCCGCAGAAAAAAAAACCGGAACAAGCAGATTTTTATGATTACGGACGGTAAGCCAACCTGTTTGAAAGAAGGAATCCGTTATTACAAAAATGCTTTTGGACTGGACCGGAAAATCATTAACAAAACCCTGACATTAGCGGCCCAATGCCGTCGGCTTCAGATTCCTGTAACAACGTTTATGATCGCCTCCGACCCCTACCTGCGACAGTTCGTCCAACGCTTTACAGAGGTCAATAACGGCCGTGCCTACTACAGCAACCTTGACGGCCTGGGTGGCTTTATCCTGGAAGATTTTCAGCGGAACCGCCGCCGGAATGTGAAATAACTACCGGTCAGGGACGTTCCGCCAGCAGGAGATCCAGCTCTTTGTTCCATTTCCCGACAAATTCCTCATAAAAAACACCCGTTCCTTTTCCGGAAAATCCGGTATGGATTTCACGTACCTTACCGTCCCGTCCGATAATAATCGTAGTAGGAAAGGCCAGGAAGGTATTTAAGGCCTCAAATTTTGATTGTACGACCTCCGCGTCCGCTTTCCCGCCAAAGACTATGTCATACCGGATATCGTAGCGCATTTTCAGTTTTGTGAGCGCTTTTCGTGCAAACTCCGGATCATCTTTTGCCTCAAAGGCGACCCCGAGCACTTCCACCCCTCTGTGCTGGTTTTCCCGGAACCAAGGTGCAAGAAACTGAATCTGGTCGATACAGTTCGGGCACCAGCTCCCCAGTAATTCAATAATGACCACTTTCCCCTTGTATTTCGCATCGTCAAGCGTCACAAGGTTCCCTTCAAGGTCCGGGAAACGGATCTCCAGTTTTTCGTAACCGGGTTTCAGATGGGTGAGCGAATAGGCATCTGCCAGCGCCGCACTGTCATTCCGTTCTCCTTCGAAGCGCAGGGCATTGTTCCCGAAGCCAATGCTTCCACTCAGTTTATTCTGATCTGAAAGGATTCCCTCCACCAGGGTTACTCCCGATCCGGTAAACCCGGAAAGGCGGAAGGTATTTCCCTGAACATCTCCCTGGAGCTCCCGGGAATCGCCCGTAATCGAGAGAATGATCCCGTTCAGCCGGGATCCCTTTTGTTCGAACAGCGCAACCCTGTTTGCCGCATCGCCCTGGCGTTCGGCTATTTTCAGGGCCCATTTTCCCGTCAGGACCTGTTCCGGCTTTCGTTGTTCGTCCGGTGCCACAAACCGATGACTCTCGCCTGCCTTCGCCCGGAAGGGGTAGATCCTTGAGGTATTTCCCGGCGTCATGTTCCGGTATACTCCCGACAGCTCGCCTGCTGCGTCTATTTTCCCGAAAAAACGATACTCAAAGGTTTCAGGAATAATATACACCGAATCGGTTCCCGCTACATACTGCACGTCAAAGTCATCGCGGCGGTCTGCATTCAATGCGGTAAAGACCGTTTTTCCCTGCCTCTCCGCGATTTCAAAATTAAACGGGACCACCTGGCTGTCCACCTGAAACTCTCCCCGCCAGACCCCCGGAGCAAGGCGCTTCTCCTGGGCAAGGCCAAATAGCGGGAGCCCGGGCAACAGCAGGGTTACGTAAAAAAAGAAGTGTTTGGTTCTCATAATGACAGCACGTTTGGTGATGAATTTTATTCCAGAAAAACGCCAGGTCGACCCGTCAATTGCTTTAATGGAAGCTCTTACCGCTAAAGACTGACGTCGAGAGCCGGTTTAAATACTGTTTTCCCTCGTCCCAGTCTCCTAATCCGGAAACCGCATTGATATGCCCTTTGTTTCCGATGTTTATAAACTCACTGTCCCAGCACCCGGCGAAATGGGCTGCTCGCTTAATCGACATGTACCGGTCATTGGTACTGGCAATTACAACGCTCGGAAAGGGCAGTTTAGCGACCGGAATAGGGGAGAAGCCCTCTACGAATGAAAGACGCTTTGATAACTCGGCATCGGCCGGGGCAACCAGCAAGGCTCCTGCGACCTTTTCCGAATAGCATTTATCCGACCAGTGCACCACAGTGATACACCCTAAACTATGGGCAATCAGGACGACCGGGCCTTGCTGCTGTTGGATGGTTTCCTCTAACCGCGCCACCCAGCTTGTTTTATCGGGCCAGTCCCAGTTGCCCTGCTCTACCCGTTGAAATGTTTCAGGATGGTGCATTTCCCAAATCGATTGCCAATGCGCCGGTCCTGAGCCGGCCAGGCCTGGAACTGTCAGGTACTGAATACTCATCGCTTGTAGGTAATCCGAAATAGTATATTATTTCTATAGACTATGCGTGTTTAACAAAGAAACTACCGGCAATAGTTCCGTGGGAGGTCAGCAGACTGCTTTTTTCTTTTTAAAATGCCGGTCAAACAACACTTGCAGGATCCCGTCTTTCAAGCCGACATCCGGAACGTGTATGATTTCGGCACCTGCCCATTCCATTGCGGAGATATAGATAGTTCCGGCCGGGACGATGACATCGGCGCGATCGGGATTTAACAAGAGTTTGTTAATCCGGTCATGCAAAGAAAATTCGGCGATATAGTCACGCATCCGCCGGATTTCTGCTATGCTGGTAGTCCCTTCCGTCAGCTTGGAGGAAAGATCGAACAGTTTGTTGATATTCCCCCCGGTCCCCACCGACTGGATGGGCAGGTTCCGGTTTACATTCTGATAAATCCAGTCTCTCATGGAACCCCAGGCCCCCCGGGATTCTTTTCCTTCCAGCAGCCTGACCGAACCTAACTTAAATGATTTTGCTTTGATCTTTACCCGATCCATATACACGTTCAGCTCCGTGCTGCCTCCTCCGACATCAATATGGAGAAACTGTCCTTCTCCCAATGATTTTACCACCACGTTATTGGTGAGCTCCGCCTCGCGTTGTCCGTCAATAATATGGATCGGAATACCCGTCCGCTTTGCAATACGGTCTCTCACTTCATGTCCATTCTCCGATTCCCGCATCGCAGAGGTCGCACAGGCCATAAAATCTTCCACCTCATGCAACTCCATCAGCAATTGATACACCAGCATCAGTTTCACCATCCGGTCTTCACTTTGCTCGGAAATCCTTCCTTCCGTGAAAACATCATGTCCTAAACGAAGCGGGAACCGGACATACTCTACTTTTTTTAAACGGGTAACGGATTCCGACTGTAGCACAGACGAAATCTGCATTCTGGCTCCGTTAGACCCTATATCAATCGCCGCAAATTTCACCGATGCTGATTATGTTGATCAATTTTCCTTAACCTGGTCACTTGTTTACTTCCAAAAATAGCACACAAATTACCTAATTGACAACATTTCCGTATAAAGCCATTAAATTTTCCGGCCGAACTGCAGCATTCCTTTCAACCGGATACCCATCCTGTTATTCACATTTATGTAGGGGATATCATTTTTCTGTGACGTATAATATACCTCGGCCTGGATGATGACCGGATCGAAGTTCTTCTCCAGGCCCCCGCTGATGGTAACGTTATTCAGTACGGGATAGCTTTGCTTCCTGAATTGGAGGCCCGTCTCTTCTCTCATACCAATGGCAAAACGCAGATCATAGCTCACATGCTGCCGGAAGCGCAGGTTCGCATTGGTGCCGGCGCCCAGCAAGGCAGAAAAGCCTTTTCCCAACTCCTGCCGGTACGTAAGCGCTACCGGCATTTGTACCACCGTGCTGTAGGTGGCGATATTCATCACTTCGCAGTTCTGCGGTATGCTTTTTCCAAAACTATGCCGGAAATTCTCCCGGGTCCGGTCTATAAATACCTTCTCATTAAAATACCGGATCCGGTCATATTCGGTAAAGGAAAGGCCCCAGACCGCAGAAAGTTTCGGAGAGAAGAATACTTCATTGTACACACCGGTCACTTTCGCCTTAGACGACCGCCCTATCCCGAGCCCGACGCGATAGGCCCGGTTGGTAATGAAATCGGGCAGAAGTTTACTTTCCTGGTCCGGTTTGGCCGGCATTGCTTTCGTTGCAACTGCTGTGGTGGATTTAACAGCCATGGCCGGTGCTGCATCCGTTGTAACCGGTACCCTCACATCGGGCAGTTTCAGGTTCCCTGCATTGCCTTGCACCTGTACCTCACTCGTACGGGTCACGGGCAAGACGTTTTCAAGTGAAATCCGGCGCATTATGTTTTCTGCCGGCGGCCCGCCGGCTGTCAGGATAGGGGAGGTTTCTGTATTTTCCGCCCTGTGTTCCTTTCCGGAATCCGGTTCCGGGAGCGCATTTTCCGGGTACACCGGATCCGGTTCTGTACCCGCTATTGCAAGCCCCTCGTAGCCGGCCTCCTGCGGGATAACAGCTGTGTTTGCAAAGAGGCGCCGCCCGGTTCCCGGGTAGCCGGCAAATGACCCCGGGCCTATGAATACCGTATCAATCCGGACAACCTTTTCCGGCTCCGGGATTTTCGATTCCACAATATCTTTAAGTGCTGTTATTTCCTTCCGTAACTGCTGGTTTTGTTTAAACTGGTTATAGGAGAAAACGCTTGTCAGAACCACAACTGCCACTGCAGCTCCGTAGCCCGCCCACTGCCCGTGTTTCTGCCAGAAGGACGACGGATTCTGATGCTGCAGATGCTTTTGCAAACTGTCCCAGTCAGCCTCTTTGAAAACAGGATTTATACTCTCCAGTTTTTTGCGTATATTTTCTTCAAATCGATTAGTTTTCATTGTGCTTATAAGAACTTACGCCCCAATCCTTAGGAAATAAATCGGGATAGTATTGTTTAGTCAGATGTTGTAACCGCGCTCTGGCCCTCATAAAGTGGGAGCGTACCGTTGCTTCATTGAGTTGCATTATTTCAGCGATTTCCTTGTGTGAGTAACCGTCCACAACGTACAGCATAAAAACACTCCGGTATACGGGTTTTATCTGCTGCACCAGCCCTAATATTTCCTCTGCCGTTATTTTCTCTATGATCGTATCTTCAAACCGGGGATAGGGGGCATCCTCCAGCCCAACGGTATCACGCCTGTATTTTTGATTTTTCCGGTAGTAGCTGATGGCCGTGTTGATAACGATTGTGCGTAACCATCCCTTAAATGATTGTTGGTTATCGTATTTAAATAAGTTTTGGAATAGTTTGAGAAACGCTTCATTCAATACTTCTTCCGCTTCTTCATAAGAAGAACAGTACCGTAACGCAACACTTTTAGCGTATCCGTAATACGTTTTAAACAACAACCGCTGCGCCGCATTGTTCCCGACTATGCAAGCCTGAACAATGCTATCGAAGTCGTCTTCGTTAAACGGTATTTTGTTAGCGAACAGCAATCGGAAATGTGTTGAGGTATTAACTGTATACTTAAGTACGCGGAACCTGGCCTCAATGTTTCAGGAATATTCATTTTTTACTGCAACACATAGCCGCCGGACTGCGTAATACCAGTTAGATAGCAAGAAAGTTAGAAGTGAACAGTTAGATAAATTAACGGATGCCTGATTCGGGTGTCCGTTATTTGTTTTTAGAGTACAGTACTTTCAGCCGGCTTATGCCTGCTTAAAAAAGACGTCTACAACCCGGTTGCCATAGGAGCCGTTGCGTCTTTTGATCTTCATTTTCTTGCTTTGGAGTTTTCTCTGGGAGACCAGTTGTTTGAGTTTCTTGGATAATGTGTCGCTATCGATGTCCCGTTTTCGGTCCTTGCATGCCTGACTAACCTCCCAGACATACCGCGGTTCGTTCAATAGGGGAGAGGGGAGGATTTCACATTCCAGGAAATAGCGTATGTTTCGTTCTACTTTGGTGGTCAGGAAAAATTCCGGATTGGTTTTATACTCTTCTCTGAATTGTTTCACTGCCGCCGAATCGCGAATAGCTTCCGGAATATCGCTATCGGGATCAAAGATTATATTTCCGTTAAACCCCAGTTTGAGGCCCAGATTCCAGGCTGTTTGCCATGTTACCCGTTTTCTACCGGCTATAAGCGCGTAAACATTACTTTCAGAGCGACCGAGGAAGGCGGCAAAACCGGCAACTTCCAGGTCCAGAAGTTCCATAATCAACCGGATTCTTGCAGCAATAAAACGGGTAGCGAGGAGGTGTTCTTTGTTTTCCATCCTCTAAATGAGAAAACATTTTCCGATAAAAATTCGTCAAATCTAATTTTCTCTAACTATTGTCTAAAATAATGCAGATTTTTTTGGTACCATAAACAAAAAAAGGCCCCACTGTTACCAATGGGGCCTAGTATACTTTGTGGCGGGTACCT
>JBEBSD010000021.1:0-83548 GCA_040394475.1 Telluribacter humicola
TTTTCCCTTCCATAGGTATACGGAGCCCTGGTGTCCCACTGGCTTTTGGGAATGATGTACCCGATTTCATCGTTCGACAAGCCTCCCAGAAATACGTACCGGTGTTTTACCTGTTCCCGCAACGGCGGGATTTCCAGCGCAGCAATCCCGAAATCACCTCCATCCGGCGCCTCTACCCCGCCGTTCGCAATTTCAGGGTACAACTCTCCCGGGATATGCAGAAACATCGCCGGCCCCAGCGACCAGGCAGCTACTTCCGAGCGGAGGTGTTTCCAGCGGACATAGCCCCTTTTGAAGATACCCAGCACCCCGGCCAGCTGAAACAGCGGGTTGTCATTTTTCACCGCGATGGTCCGGGCGCTCACTTCCAGAGCCGCCGTTTCCACCTCCTGCGCTTCCTCGCCGGCCAACGCCTGTAAAGACACTAACGCCAGGGCCATTCCCTGCGCATCTGCCTTCTCAAAGGTAGCGCCGGTCAGCAACTGCTGTGTCAGGGGATGTGCAATAGTATCCGGAGGCCGGGTAGTCATCAGCCCGCCCACGGCGCCATTCATAAACAGCGCTACCCCACCCAGGCCTTTTGCCACGAGGGTATCGCCGTTCACAATACCTTCTTCCACATACTTCCGGTAATAATGCGGAAAATCAGCGGTCAGCATCAAATTCCCGGACCATAGTGTTTCCGGGTGGTTGCCCCAATTCAGGAGCGTTCCGATGGTTTCATTCGTACCCGCGTCCAGTACCTGCAGCAACCGGATCCCTGCGTCCAGCACCTTGGGCGGACGGGAATCGCCTACCAGGGGAATCGCCCGGACCAGGTCTTCTGCCAGCTTCAGCTTCGCCGGGCGCGCCTGTTCCGATGCTTCGCCCAGTGATGCTGCAATCCGATCCATCACCAGTTCCCGGTAGGCCGGGTTTATCCCAGACGTAAACGGGCCGGGTCCCCACATCCCCATGAGGTCCGGGGAAGAATGGACATGCGTACTCGAAATAATCAGGTAATCGAGCCGGAGTGCTTCCTGGATCCTTTTCCGGACCGTAACCACTTCGTCGTGCCCGAAGCCCATCATGTCGATCACACACAGACCCAGGCGCGTACGCCCGTCGTCTATCACCATCGATCGCGCCCACAGGGAATCGTTCACTCCGTTCGCCGGCCGACCCTGATGAAACCCGGCGAGCCAAACGGCATCAAATTTCCCGTTGCCGTTGAGGTCGTTGTACGTATCACCGTCTTTTTCATTGTATTTGGCATCCTGGTTATGGTCATTCCAGGTATCGAAGCCTTCCGGAGTAATGTTCTTTTTCGAAAAACCAATTTTAGGGACCTGTGGTATTCCGGGTTTCACATGCAGGTCGATCGCATAGCCCGGATGCCGGTCACGTAACTGATAAACGCTGTAGACCCCCGCTACGACCAGCAGACCCAGCACCCCTATTCCGATCCGAAGTAATTTCTTTCTCATCTCCTGTTTACTAAATGCGCTTCTTTGATTATGTAATACTACTGTAACAGCATCCAAACAGGCCATGGGTTGGTTGCGTTCGGGCGGCAGTCTGTTTGAATAGTTGCAACACTATCCCGAGTATTTACTGTGGACGATGCCTTCACGGTCCACTCCATTCCAGGCTTGACGCCCCTGGCTGGTATCCGGCGTGGCCCGTATCTGGCCTGGCCCTGGCTGGTATCCAAAATGGTCTGTGGGGACACAGACCATGGGTCAAAGTGAGTTACTATTTTGTTTGATTTCCTCTGAATAGCCGTTGTGCACGACTATTTTCACACTCCTAAAATACCTTTTTCCGCAGAAAGCTTTAGCCCCCTTTAAACGTAGGGAAAGATGTCCATTTTTTTACTACTTTTACCCTCCGGATACTCCTGAACAGCTAACCAGCCGCTTACCGGCTTTGGGTAGTGTTAACCTTAATATGATTCAATGACAGCTATTTCCAAAACCTCACGCAGAAAATTCATTGGCGGACTAACCCTGGCCGCTGCCGGTATCACCATTGTCCCGCGCCATGTGCTGGGAGGTAAAGGGTTTATTGCTCCCAGCGACCAGGTAACGGTCGGGCTGATCGGCGCCGGGGGCAAGGGCCGCCAGAACGCGTCCAAGCTTCTTGAACTCGACAATGTCAGGATTACAGCCATCGCTGACCCGGCGGCTTACTGGGACCTGAGCGGATTTTACTATAAATCAAAAGCCGGCCGCGGTCCGGTGAAAGAGATGATTGAAGCGCATTACGGCGGCAATTTCAAACTCAATGAATACCACGACTTCCGTGAAATGCTCACAAAAGAATCAGGCATTGACGCTGTAATGTGTTCTACCCCTGACAATACCCATGCCTACGTAACACTCAATGCCTTGCGGGCGGGAAAGCATGTGTATTGTGAAAAACCACTCACCCATAACGTATGGGAAGCCCGCAAAGTCCGGGAAGCTGCCAACGCTTCCGGCCTGGCTACCCAGATGGGAAATTCCCTGCATAGCAATGACGGGATACGGGAAACAGTGGAATACCTCCGCGACGGCGCCATCGGCACGGTCCGGGAGGCGCACACCTGGGTTCCGGCAACCCGCTGGCTGCCGGGTTTGAAGGGACTGCCCCAGGGAAGCAGTTCCAATGGCGATACCATCGGGTGGGATTTATGGCTGGGCCCCACACCTTACATGGCCTACCAGGAAGCGTATACCCCCGTTGCCTGGCGCGATTTCTGGGCGCTGGGATGCGGTGCCCTGGGAGATTTCGGCTGCCATGACCTCGACCCTTCGGTATGGGCCTTTAACCTGCACAC
The DNA here is from genome assembly GCA_040394475.1 of Telluribacter humicola. Lineage (GTDB taxonomy): Bacteria > Bacteroidota > Bacteroidia > Cytophagales > Spirosomataceae > JBEBSD01. The sequence goes on from JBEBSD010000021.1 coordinate 2,801, forward strand.
TCCCAAAAGCGTAGAAGTACACCCGGCCGGCTACAGCGACAAGAACATCGCCCCCTACGGTGAAATCGGCTATTATGAATTTGAAAAAGACGGTGAGCAACAGGCTCTGAAACAATACTGGTACTCCGGCGGGCTCCGCCCGCAGCGTCCCGAGATCCTCCCTGCCAGTGCCGAACTTCCGGCCCGGGGCTCCTTGTTTATCGGCAAAAAAGGAATCCTTGTTGTAGGAGCCGGAGGGGGAAATCCTAAAGTTTATTATCCCGACACCAAAAAACAATATACACCGCCCAAGCCTACCATCCGCCGCTCCACCGGACATTTCAAGGAATGGATCGAAGCCATCCAGGGCGGCCCGGCAGCAGGCGCTCATTTCGACTATGGCGCCAAACTGACCGAAATCACCTTATTGGGCGTTGTTTCACTTCGTCTGGGTGGAAAAAAAATAAACTGGGACGGCAAAAACATGAAAGCAATCGGTCTACCCGAGGCAGACCCGCTGCTCCGGGAGCCGGTCAGGGAAGGATGGGAAATGGTGTGACGGCGTTTTTACCGTGCAAATCTGAGTAATCTCTAGTGCCCAAAATACGAAAAAAACAATTTTTATACGCATGAGAAACATATTACTGGTCTTGAAACGGGAATACCTGGTGCGGGTAAAGAAGAAATCCTTTATCGTCATGACCCTGTTAACACCGATCCTGTTTCTGGGGTTTTATGCCGCTATCATCTGGATGGCTGTCGGTTCAATCGATACCAAAACAGTACAGGTGCTGGACGAGAGCGGGCTCATGACCGGTAAGTTCGAGGATTCCCGTTCCCTGAAATTCTCCTATACGGACATTTCAATCGATGCTGCCAAATCTGCCTTTGAAAAAAGCGACCAGAGCGCCTTGGTTTACATTCCGTCCAATGTGCTGGAGCAGCCCCGGGAGGTGCGGATCTACGCAAAAAAGAATGTAAGCCTGGAACTCAAATCGGGCATTGAAAAAGCCATAGAACGCCAGATTGAAGATATCAAGCTGCGCGAAGCAGGGATCAACCAGAAAATCATCCAGGAGGCGCGGGTGAACGTCAGCGCCCAAACCATCAGCCTGGATGCAGCCGGGGAGCGAAAAAGCAACGCGGCCGTAGCCACGGTGATTTCGATGATATGCGGGATGATTATCTATTTTGCCGTATTGTTGTATGGAAGCCAGGTCATGCGAAGCGTCACGGAAGAGAAAACCAGTCGAATTGTCGAGGTGATCATTTCTTCAGTCCGCCCGTTCCAGTTATTACTGGGGAAAATCGTAGGGGTCGCTTTGGTAGGGCTGACCCAATTTGGTTTGTGGATCGGGCTTACGGTTTTACTTACCTCCGGAGCCAGCTACCTTTTCAAGGAGCAGCTCGAGCGGGTGAAGCCTGAAGTTACCCAGGTCCAGTCACAACTACCGGGACAGTCAGCGGCTGTGGCTGCTGCCGGCGACAACCCTGAGATACTGGAAGCACTGGATGCTTTGAAAACCCTCAACATTCCCCTGATTATCGGCTGCTTTCTGTTTTACTTCCTGGGTGGCTACCTGCTTTACAGCGCCTTGTTCGGGGCCGTCGGCGCAGCTGTCGACAACGAAGCCGATACCCAGCAGTTTGTCTTACCGATTACACTTCCCTTGATCCTGGCGTTCGTCATGGCCCAGATGGCCCTTCGAGACCCCGACGGCTCGATGAGTTTCTGGGGTTCTATGATCCCTTTTACTTCTCCCATTGTCATGATGGTCCGTATCCCCTTCGGTGTACCTGCCTGGGAACTGGCCCTATCGATGGTTATCCTGATTGTCGGTTTTATCGGCACTATCTGGCTTGCCGCACGGATCTACCGGGTAGGGATCCTGATGTACGGTAAGAAGGTAACCTACAAGGAGTTGGCCAAATGGGTCTTTTATAAGGGCTAGGTCCCCCGGGAAGCTACGTTCAGGTTCTTCTTCCATTTACCTGTGTCAGTCGTCTGCTGAAGGTGGAGGGGGTTGTCCCGAGGTACGAAGCAATATAATGATCCGGTACCTTGCGGAGAAAACAGGGATAGAAACGATCGGTCAGGTAGCGGTCGATCCGGGCCTCTACCGGTACTGTTTTCATGAGTTCCACCCTTCTTTCACAGCCGGCCAAAGCGGCTGCGAGGAAATCAGTCATCAGGTTGGCAAAGCTGAGGTGATTCGAAGCCAAGTACCGGAAATCCTGGTAAGCGATGCTGTATACCGTGCACTCTTCAAGTGTTTCAAGGATTTCGGCAGCGGGTTTGCGGAAGTAAAAACTTTCCGTCGCGCAGGCTATTTCACCCTCTCCGGCCATCCAGGTCGTGGTCATATCCGATAAATTGGCCATTGGCTTGTAGGCTCTGATAATCCCTTTTTCGATGACATACAGCGAAGAGGCTACCTGGCCTGCGTGCAGCAGGATACTCCCTTTCGGAAACACAGAAGGCCGGAGTATTTGCCCGACTTCCTCCCGGAGCGGGGAAGAAAATCCTTTTACGGCAGTTAAAAGCAGCTGGAGCGATTCGGTAGGTTTGTGCATAGTGTTTAGAGGTTACTGTGTGTGCACGGCAAGTAGCAAAAAATACTTATAAAACACAAGGAGCTCCCGGCCATCTGCCTGGCGCCTCGTGTTTTTCCTTGCAGCTTCCTTCTCCACCCGGTGTGGCATTAAAGGGTTTAACGCCTGAGCTGTTGTTTGTTAGCAACACTAGATAATGCCGGTTGACAAGGTCAATCCTTGCCATTAGACAACGTCGGGTGTCCGGTTATCCTCTTATATTTGTAGGGTTGGAAGGCGACGGCGCAGCAGGTCGACAGCTTGTAAAATTTTTGAGGTCCCTTGGGAAAGGCAATATTCTTGTTGATTTCGCAATGCAATTCACACACTATACTTTTTTTGCTGCCCATTCATCTGCCAAGAAATTGTCAGCAGTTCCGGACACGCTGGCAACATTCAATCATGTTTTACCATTCAATTTTCACAACTATGCACTATTCACTGAATTTCAAAAAATTATCCTGCCGGATATGCCTGTTGTTTTGCGGCCTGCTGGGGAACGCCTGTACCGAAAAGGATGCGTTCGTACCTATTATGGAAGATATCGATCAAATGACGGTCGCCTCTATCTGGAAGGAAAGTACTGCTGACGGCGGACAAAAAGTACTCCGGCTCCAACTGCGACCGATAACAGGCAAGCAGGGGCTGAAACCTCCGCGCTATCTGCTGTTTGAAGATATCCCGATGAGCGATGACGGGACAGGGAATGACCTGGTCGCCGGTGATTTCATTTACACCTCTTTAGAAAGTAAAGCCGCACCAACAGCAGCTCCGCCGATGGAAATGCTGTACCTCAAGGACAAGAATGCCAAAACTGATATTTCATTACCAAAATTAGTAATCGAGTGCACGGATTTCTGCCTGGTTTTCAACGGGGAGACCTGCTGCGGGAAAACGTGTAGCAAAGGGTCCATTTTCGGTGGAAGGGCCTGGGTCTGCATTGGTGGATGCGGTTGCACAAGCAAAATAACATTTTAAGTATGTTGGAGTCGTTAAGGGCAGCGATTGCCCTTAACTTTTTTATGGCTATGGCGAAACTAAAGTTATTTCTGGACATCTGTATTTTTATTCTCCGCATCTATGTTTGCCATATCCTCGCGGTAGGCACTTCCAATCTTTTTGTCAAAAAACTGCTCCCCGCTATAGGAATACCGGTACCTACTGGGATCTCCCTTATCATTCAGTTGCTATTTGAAATCGGATTGGCCCTGTTACTATATCGTTTTCTTCTAAACCGGAATGCTCAAACAGCACTGAGCCCGGACTTCTACAGGGTCAATGCTCAAAAACTTTTAAAAGCGGCCGGGATCGGCTTTCTCTATATCTTTTCAGTATTATTCTTGCTATGGATTGTATCCGACAATAAAGCCATTTACATTAATCCGGACCTCCGTCTTACACTGATTGCTAATGGACTTATTATTGGTACGCGCGGATCATTGATCGAAGAGCTCCTGTACCGGGGCTATTATCAACAATTTATAACCAACCGGGCGGGACCGGCGATAGCCATCGTTTCTTCCGGATTAGTATTCGGACTGACCCATATGGCGGGACTGGAAGATACCGGGCACATCATTGCCGTGTGCTCGGGGACAGCGGCGCACGGGATGTTTTATGGCGTCATCGCTTACTATTTCAAAAGCTTTTGGTACAGCGCCGTTCTTCACTACCTGTGGAACAGTGTCTTTTTCCTGGACTGGGTATATGGCAGCTGCGCGGAACCATCAGGGGAATATCTTTTCCGTACCTATATCTACTGCAACAATCCCTTTGACCTGCCAACCACGCCTTATCTGGATCCTTACCTGTCCATTTTTATAAGCGTTCTGTTCAGCCTTGCCGTAATCGGCTATTTTGAAAAGGGAACCAAGTGGAAGGCCTTCCTGTCAATCCGCGGAAACCGCCCCTAAACGATCTCCTCACAAACCTCATCTGTGCAAATCTGAATAATCGCTGGTGCGCTCATCCGAGGTGTACCTTTTTAAGGGTTTCCGGCTGCACGATAGTTGCCATTCCGCCGAATCTTCTTACTTTACAATTTCATTTCCGAACCAACAAGACCCGCTTGGCTGCCCATTGCCACACGGCAGTTACCTTTTACAGAAAAATGGAGAATATACGACAACACCTCTCCCCCATGCTCCGCGTAACCCATCTCCGGAAATCCTTTGGTAAACACCTGGTGCTCGACATCCCGGAATGGGAAGTTCCATCCGGAATTTACTGGATACAGGGAGAGAATGGCGCCGGGAAATCGACCCTCTTCAGGATACTTGCCGGTATTTATTCTTTCGAGGGAGAGGTCTGGCTGCAGGAACGCTATTCGCTCCGCGGCCATCCGCAGGATTATCGGGCACGGATTGCCCTGGCGGAGGCAGAACCGCAATTCCCGGGTTTTCTTACTCCGCACGATCTCTTACAATTTGTTTCCGACACCCGAAAAGCGCCGTCCGGCCAGTGTGAAGCACTTATTGAACATATCGGGATTGGGAATTACCTGCACCAACCCTTTGCCGCCTGCTCGAGCGGGATGGTCAAAAAAGTATCGCTGGCCCTGGCTTTCCTCGGCCGTCCGGAACTGATCATCCTCGACGAACCGCTGATTACCATCGATACCGAAGCTCGTACGGCACTTTTTCACCTGATCCGTGAAAGCAATGCGGGCTTTTTACTCTCTTCTCACCAACCGTTTGCTCCAGAGGAAATTCCCCTCTCAGGAGCGTACCGGCTACAGGCGCATGCATTAGTGCCGCTGACCCTCTCTGCGAAATGAATATCCTCTTCAAAAGCCTGGTCCTTTCTTTTTACCGCCAGCGAACCGGGTTCTTCTTCGTAGTGCTGCTGCTGGCTTTCGGGATCATGAGCAGCCGCGAACACCTGGCCCTGGCCGCTCTGATTATGGGAAACTTCCTGGCTCTTGGCATCACGGGTCTTCTCTGGGCAGCCTATATGGGAATGGCCGGCGGCTATTGTATCACCCTGCTGCACCAGAAAAATTACCAGTTCGTACGGGAAACCTACCTGCTGCCCGCCCACGTTCGATGGCGCCTTTGGCTGGAAGTATCGGCAGGCCTGTCCGCTCCTGTACTTACCTACGGCGCATTTATCCTCGTAACCGGCCTCCAACAGCGCGCTTTCGTGGCCTGCACATTGCTGACCGCAATCCTCCTGCTCCTGCTGACGGGCACCGCGTTTTTACTGGAACGGCGCACCCGAATTCCCCTGGACAGCTTCGGTGCCGTTTCCCGTAAAGCGGTCCTGGCACTGCCTTTCCGGCGAAAAGCATCCTGGCCGCTCTGGACACTCGAATGGCTGTTCCGGGAACGGGGTATCAGTCTGCTGCTCACTAAAACCATGACGTTCGTGTTACTTGCAGGCGTGCTCCCCTACTATACGCCGGATACCTACGACCTCCGTTTCCCGGCATTCCTATTCCTGGTGCTCAGTCTGCTGCATATCGGGTTATGCCGGGAACTATTCTACTGGGAGCATACGGTTTGGAGCTGGCAGCGATCGCTGCCGCATTCGCTGCTGCAGCGCTATAGCCGGCTGCTGCTCGTGCTGGCCCTGCTGCTGCTCCCGGAAATCTTCCTGACCCTTCGTTACGGAAATCTTTCGGCAACCGAGATCCTGCAGCTCAGCCTGTTCAGCCTGTCACTGGTCGCCTGCTACTATACGACGCTGCTAGTTGCGAACCCGCCGCTGGAAGCAATATCCGGCAGGCTCTTCGCAGCATTTGTGGCCATCACCTTTATTATCCTCTACCATACGCCGCTTTCGCTGGCAGCGGTCAGCCTCCTGGTGACGAGCGGGTTGCTTTTCCGGAAGTATCCGCTTCCTGAGTAAAATTCACCGCGTGGAGAAGGCGCATCCTACACCCTCAGTCCGGCTAATTCCAAAAAAATAATCGCCTAACTCGCCGGAGTATATTACTTTTAGGGCAGATTTCGGATCTTTGATCATCCTGTCAACCCAATCTTTTCTATTTTAAAAATGAAAAAAAATACATTCCTGGTCGTACTTCTTACGATTCTCGTACACCTTTCCCTTTTTGCACAACCTGTACAACAATATGTGCAGGTGGTCGTCGCCCCGGAGCGGGCAAACTGGACCTACCCGTCGGGTGAGAATGCCAGATTTACCATCACCGTATTGAAAGACGGTATTCCCTTAAAAAACGCAAAGGTCACGTATGAAATCGGGCCCGAAAAATTAAAGCCGCTTAAAACCGCCACTGAAACACTTTCAGAAGGACGCCTGACCGTTGATGGCGGCACCCTCGGGAAGCCCGGTTTTTTGCGTTGTATTGCGAAAACAGAAGTTGACGGCGTTACCTACCGCGGGCTCGGCACGGCCGGTGTCGATCCGGAGAAAATTGCACCCACTGTAGCGGATCCCGGAGATTTCGATAATTTCTGGAAAACAGCCCTCACGGATCTGTCGAGAATCCCCCTGGATTCCCGCATGACGTTACTCCCGGAGCGTTGTACCGAAAAGGTGAATGTCTATCATGTCAGCTTCCAGAACCTGCCGGTAGGCAGCCGGGTGTACGGAATTCTCTGTGTGCCGAAAAAAGAAGGTAAATACCCGGCCCTGCTGCATGTTCCCGGCGCGGGCGTCCGGGGTTACTCGGGCGATGTCGGTAACGCGGAACGAGGGATTATTACACTGCAGATCGGGATCCACGGCATTCCTGTCAACCTGGATGCAGGTGTGTACAACGACATGCGCACAGCTACCCTGAATGGCTACTGGAGCTATAACATGGACGACCGTGATCGCTTTTACTACAAACGGGTGTACCTCGGTTGTGTACGGGCCAACGATTTCCTGGTGAACCTGCCGCAATTCGACGGAACAAACCTGGCGGTAACGGGCGGCAGCCAGGGCGGGGCGCTTTCCGTCATTACTGCGGGTCTGGATGCACGCGTCAAATGGCTGGGGGCATTTTATCCCGCCCTGAGCGATGTAACCGGTTACCTGCACGAAAGAGCCGGCGGATGGCCTCACTATTTCGGAGAAGCCAACCTTTCTTACTCCAATACACCGGAAAAGTTAAAAACCCTGCCTTATTTCGATGTCGTTAATTTCGCGCGCCGCGTAAAAGTGCCGGGATACTACTCCTGGGGGTACAACGACGAAACCTGCCCGCCTACCTCCATGTATGCATTTTACAATGTCACAACGGCCCCGAAACAACTTCACCTCGCTTACGATACCGGTCACTGGACCTATCCCGAGCAGCGTACCAAAATGAACGAATGGCTGCTGCAACGCCTGCAGGGAACCGCTAAGTAACGACTGCGACATGCCTCTTCCCGAACAGTTTGCTGAAGCAGAAGCATTTATCCGGACCAGCACACAGGACTTCAGCCCCGAGACCGCTATCATTTTAGGTACCGGTCTCGGCGCGCTGGTGCGGGAAATTGCCTGTACCTATCGTATTCCGTATTCCGAAATCCCGCATTTCCCGCTTTCCACCGTCGAATCCCATTCCGGACAACTCCTCTTCGGAACCTTAAACGGGAAAAGGGTCGTGTGTATGCAGGGACGCTTTCATTTTTATGAGGGCTATTCCATGCAGCAAGTGACCTTCCCCGTCCGCATAATGAAACGGCTGGGAGCCGGCACTCTCCTGGTTTCCAATGCCTCCGGAGGACTTAATCCCGGCTTTCAGACGGGTGACCTGATGGTGATTACCGACCATATCAGCCTGTTTTTACCGGAAAACCCACTAACCGGGACCCATTATCCCGGCTTTGGGGACCGTTTTCCTGATATGTGTGACCTGTATCACCCGGCGTTGGTGCAGGCCGCCGAAGCCATTGCCCGGACACAGGGACTAAACCTCCGGAAGGGGGTTTACTGCTACGCGTCCGGTCCCCAGCTCGAAACCAGGGCTGAATACCGCATGCTGCGGCAACTTGGGGCGGATGCGGTCGGCATGAGCACCGTCCCGGAAATTATGGTTGGCCACCAGATGGGAATGCGCTGTTTCGGCCTCTCCGTCATCACCGATATGGGAATCCCGGAAACGTTAAAAAAAACAGCACTAGCTGAAATCCTGGCGATTGCCGCACAGGCAGAGCCCGGCCTAACCGCGATTATGAAAGAAATGGTAAGGCAATAGCAACCCGCCCCAGTTTTTGCCACAGGTCCCCCGTCGGCAAAAGAGATAGCCAGGAGGCCACCACTAAGCAGACAGTATAAAACCGATGCCTTGCAGAGCGTACCTGGAAACCCAGCACCACTGACTGCACAATCAGGAAGGTAAAGGGAGCCAATAAACGATACCCCGGTGCCGTAAAGGGACTGAAAAATCGGATTATTATGATCACGACCAAGTAGGTAAAAGCAATTTCCGCAAGTGTCCCGGCAAATTGCCGGTAACGCGTGTCGATCTTCCAGAACCGCCTGCCGGCAGCCATCGCCCCCATCCATAACAGCTGCAGCAAAAAACCGGCGACCGCCAGTCCGTCCCATCCTTCCCTACCCCGATCCCGTACCAGCAGGAGTTCATTCGCGAGCCCCGGGATGAAATGTACCAGGTTGTGTGTGGCATCGGCAGACACTGCAAACCGTCCTTCTCCGAAAGCATGACCGGTGCGGTACAGGTTATACAAGGCCTGCCCGGCAAAAAACAACAGCCATCCGGCGATCATCTTTCCATAGGTTCTCACCTCCGAAGCCGACCTCCTTTCCTTCCACATCCGGAAAGCCGTATACACCACAATAAACACCCCCGCATACCGAACCCAGATCAGACCGATCCCCAGCAGGAAGCAAGCCCTGAGATCCTTCCGGTACCAGGCAATCCCCCAGCCCGTCAGCAACCCTAAAAACAGCGATTCCGACCAGGTATGTGCTCCTATTTTCAGGAAGTCGCCCAACAGCAGCACGCTGCCGCAGGCAACTGCCTTCCCACCCGCAACCTGCCGGTAAAAAAGCCAGGGGATCGACAGCAGCGCCAGCAGGTTGACCAATTTAGAAGCGATGAGCACCGGCAATCCTGTCAGGCCGGCCAGCCACGCAATCGCACAGGAATACCCGGACGGAAAGTGACCGTTCCCAACCAGCTTTCCTTCGACCATCGTCGCATATCCAATCCCTTCCTGTATATTCCGGGCCGATTCCAGGTAATAAGATGAATCTATCGTGACATAGTGATTCGGGTTAAGGATTACCAGTCCGGTCAGCACTATCACCTGCAGGCTTCCTACTGCCAACAGGCTTCCCACCACCTTCCTGCGGTATGTCAATTCCATGGCCGCTTTAATTTCCATCCCCCGTATAGAGCACCAGTTTCCCCGCCGAAACCGATAATTCCCGGCGGGTATACCCTTCCCATACGCGCAGCCGGTACCAGTAGATACCTTGCCTTTTCTCGGCAATCGGCCAATAGCATTCGTTTCTTCCTTTACGTAGCGGATATACCTGCCGGTGTACCTGCCGGCCGAACACATCAGAAACGATTACCTCCCAGAACAACCCCTCTCCCCCGGACTCCCATTCCAGGCAAAACCGCACTTCACTCCGTGCCGGATTGGGGTATACCACCGTTCTTCCGCCAGGTTCCGGTACGACGCTCTCCCCGGCCGGAAATATCCGGACAGCAGGATCTCCCTGAAGCAGCATCTGTTCGGCCGTAATTCTGGCGGTCAATGTCGGGTAAGCAGAACGGTAGCGCCGGATCGCCTCCTGCTGAATTTCACCGAAAGGCCGGCTCCGGAAATTGCCGGCCGCCAGTACGTCGTACAGACAACTGGTGTACTGTTGCATGGAGGCTTCCAGGCCGTTATGCGTATGCGCTACAAACAGGATAGCTCCTTTACCAGGTGTTACGATCCAGTCGGTACTGAGTGCGGGCAAATGAAAGAAGCTATTTCCCAGCGCGCAGCCGTTGGCAATTACCAGGGGATAACGCCCGTGGTTGGCCAATCCGTTGCCTTGTTCACTGGCTAACCCCAGGACGATATCGGTTGCCGCCACCCCGGAATGTCCGAACAGGGTCAGCATCGCTATCCCCTCGTTAACCTGCGGCACGATATCCAGGTTTTCAACGGGATCATTGGTCTGTTTTAACCGGGTTTCTATCGTCATTTCCCGACCCTGCAACTGGTTCTCAAACCCCTCCAGGTACGTGCGGAACCGCTCCCGTTCCCCGCCGGTTTGTCCGCCGCCGAGGTGCATGACCCGTCGCCGCCAGTCCCCGCCGGGAAAGGAAGCCTCATGCGCCTTCACTTTTTCCAGGTAGGCCCGCGCCGCTTCCGGAGAATCCGTCTGAAGACGTCCTACCGGTACCAGGGGCTCCCCGGACGAGCCCTCCGGTATCAACGGCAGATCGGCGCCCGGCCACCCGGCGTTCGGCACCAGATTGCGGGTCCAGGCAGTTCCCTGCCGGCGGGCAGTCTGAGGGTCGATGGCCTTTCCTGCCAGCAGCACAAAGCGAAGGCTCCCCTTGTCTGCCAGCCATTGAATTGCCCGCCTTAACCCTTCAGGCCCGGGTTCACCATAGTGAAATGTTTCATACAAATCCCAACTGTTTACCACGGCGGTACGAAACCCGCCCCCAGCCTCCGACGAACGGTAAGCGGCATACTCGGCCAGTACATCCGCTTTTGGGTTCCTCAGGAAGGGATGGGAAATGATCAGGAACTCGGTATCCGGGGCAATGGGGGTGAAACGGACACACCTGAGGGGCCCCGGGTGAAAGGGATCCAGTACCCGGATGACTTGAGAACCGGCCTTCAGCAGGAACCCGCCGGCCGACCCGGGTACCTTTTCCGGATGCAAAGGATCCGACACCTCGTACAATTCCCCGTCCAGTTCGTAGTGACCCGTTTCTCCAAGGGTCATCAGCTCCTGCCCTGCCGGCAACACCCTCCCGGGTTCCCGCAGGTACCGGACCTGTACATACCCGACCGAGGCCCGCTGCACGGTCGGGGAATCCGGCTGGAATACGATCGCGAGCACCAGGGAATCCTGTGCATGCAGGTCCTCCGGATCCAGCCGGGTCCTGAAGCAGCTACTCTGGTAAGCTTCCCACTGCACCTCCCCCAGCTTCCGGAAACCGGTTCCGCCAACAACACTCCAGATATCCGCCCGGTGACGGCCCGCGCTTCGCCCGGTAAGCAGCAATTCCAATGACAGCGTGTCTCCCATCCGGCCCGGACAGGCTATTCCTATTTCCTGCCGGCTCCCGTCCACCTGTTCCCGTCCCGTCCAGCCTTCCCCTGTATCATAGCCCGTCAGGATAATGCCATTCTCATAGCCGGCTCCCATCGGGTAAATGGCTCCTGCCGTGTATTCGGCCTGCTCCGCCAGTACCTGCCTTGCCCAATATCCTGTCTTCCCGGGCACATTGCGGTCTGCGGTATCGGGTAACCTGTTCCACCCGATCCGCTTCCCGGAAACCGCCGGATTCCAGGTCAGGAAATAGGCAGTCGTGTCCGAAAAAAGGCTATAAAAAGGATGAGGCTGCGCCTCCGGTTCCGGGTACAGCTGCGCGTCCCCGGTCCCGTCATTCCTTTCGCCGAAAAATTCCAGAAATCCTTCCGGGGAAGTATTGACTGCCAGGGCAATCTCCTGTCCCTTCTTAAACAGCCGGTAGGTATGCGGCGCGATGGCGCCGACGGGAACCCCTACTGCTTCCAGTTCTGCAAAGAGCACCCGGTACCAACCCGTGTGCGCCACCGGGATACGTACATACGATTGTCCGTAGTCAATCCATTCATTGCCGTAAATTGTTTGAGCAGGCCCCTGTAATCCCCCGAAGAGCAGGGATAGCGCCCACAGCGTTCGTGCAGTTGTGTGTGTCATTTCCAAATGCGTTCAAGTGTGTAGCCGTCAGCCTGTTGACCAACAATCAAAGATACGAACGGTGGGGTTAATTTCCGCCAGCCGCCGTTTTATTTTGGCGGATCCAACGAGCCGTCCCGGCCACCAGCCCGGCATGTCCATAGGGTAGACACTGAAAATTCCCTTGCGGAAGGCCTTTGACAACGGCTTTTACCGTTTTCTCACCGATCATCCGGTCATAGGCGCCGATCAGCAGCCAGACCTTTTGCGGAGCTGTTTCAATAGCCGTTGCCAGCGCGCTCCGATCGGGTTTCATCAACCGGAAATTCACCCAGGAGGCATAGACCTGCTGTGCTTTTTCCGGGGTTTCCAGCAAATGCCGCACCACGCGAACCACACTGGGAGCCAATACACCGGCCTGCTGTCCCCATCCGGCTATTTTAAACAAGCATCCCGGGCGCTGAAGACTCCAGTGCAGCAGGCGTCTGCCTGCCGCCGTTTGGGTTGTCAGCCTGTAAAGCGGATGGATCCGGATACCGTCCGGCGCCATTAAATACATGGTATTAATACGTTCCGGGAACAACTGGAAAGTGACCAGTGCAAACCTCCCCCCCAGGCTAAACCCCGCGATACTGAACCGGTCTATCCCCGTGTTCGTCAGAAAATCGTCCAAGAAGTCCTTCCAATGAGCCGGGGTCATCGGAAAATCCCCAGACCTGTTGTGTCCTTTCGTTTCGCCATGAAAAGGAAGGTCGAAGGCGATAATGGAATACCGGTCACCGAGTTCTTCGGCAAATGAGGTATAACAGGCCGCTCCCGTCTGGCCGATTCCATGAAAGGCGAGCAAGGTTTCCGGGCCATTTCCAAGGCGCCTGTAATGCAACTGTATCGACTGGGTCATCACGTTGGGGCCGGCTACGCCGGTGCGGACGGTTATTGGGCCGGCGCAGCAGGCCCCTACGATATTGGGCCGGTGCGGGCGGTTATTGGGGTCGGCGCGGGCGGCCCCTACGATATTGGGGCCGCGCGGCAGGTTATTGGGCCGGCGCGGGCGGCCCCTACGCTTCCATCAGATAGGCTTTGATGAAATCGTTGATTTCGCCGTTCAGTACCGCGTCTGTATTGGAGGTCTGATGATTGGTCCGATGGTCCTTCACCCTTCGGTCGTCCAGCACATAGCTCCGGATCTGGGACCCCCATTCTATTTTTCGTTTGGACGCCTCCACTTCTGCCCGCGCTGCGTTCCGTTTCTCCAGTTCAATCTGGTACAGCCGTGATTTGAGCAACCGGATGGCTACTTCTTTGTTCATCAGCTGCGAACGTTCCTGCTGACAGGCAATAATGATCCCGGAAGGTTTATGATGCAGCCGGACCGCTGTTTCCACCTTATTGACATTCTGACCGCCCGCACCTCCGGAGCGGAAGGTATCCCAGGTGATATCGGCCTGGTTGACTTCTATCTCAATATCATCCGCCACTAACGGGTAAACGTAGACCGATGAAAAGGATGTATGCCGCCTGGCGTTGGAATCAAAGGGGGAAATCCGGACCAGCCGGTGTACCCCGTTTTCAGATTTCAGGTTCCCGTAGGCATAATCGCCGGAAATTTCCAGCGTTACCGACTTCACCCCCGCCACATCCCCGTCCTGCAGATCGACCTCTTTCACCTTAAATCCATTTTTCTCGGCCCACATGATATACATCCGCATCAGCATGGAGGTCCAGTCCTGTGATTCCGTCCCCCCGGCGCCGGCGTTAATTTCGATTACCGCCGGCAGTTCATCCCCTTCTTCCGACATCATTTTCCGGAACTCCATTTCTTCCAGTTTGGCTTCCAGCTTCTTACCTTCCGCATCCACCTCTTCTTCGGTCGCTTCTCCCGCTTCAAAAAACTCCCAGATCGTATCCAGGTCGTCGCGCAGACGCATCAGGTCTTCATAGCCCTTTGTCCAGAACTTAAGTCCCCGGATGTCTTTCATCACCAGCTCTGCCCGTTCCGAATCGTTCCAGAACTCCGGCTGAGCGGTTTGCTGTTCCAGGTCAGTGAGTTTCTCTTTCCGTACCGGATAGTCAAGATATTTCCCTAAAGCCTCTACCCTTGCTGCCAGCTCTCTTAACTGATCTAATGTCATTGATTTTGCAAATGATTTAAATGGTGGCTCAAAGGTAAAAAAAATTACCGTGTACGGGGTAAGTACAGTTATTTTAGTCATTTTCACAAAACCTTTTACCTTTGTAACATTGTTCTTCAAAGGACAATTGGTTCAGTTAATCATTCAAATAATTCATTAAATATCCCTTAAAATGGCTCAGAATTATGACGTTATCGTAATCGGCAGCGGCCCGGGCGGTTACCCGACAGCAATCCGTGCTTCGCAGCTGGGACTGAAAGTGGCGATCGTAGAGAAAGAAAACCTTGGTGGCATTTGTCTCAACTGGGGCTGTATCCCCACCAAAGCCCTGCTGAAAAGCGCACAGGTATTTGAATACATCAAACACGCTAAAGATTATGGGATAACCGTCTCGGATAGTAAGGCCGATTTCGGCGCGGTGATCAAGCGCAGCCGGGGAGTCGCTGAAGGAATGAACAAGGGGGTGACCTTCCTGATGAAAAAAAACAAAATAGATGTCATCAGCGGAACGGGAAAGGTCGTGAAAGACCAGTCGGTGGAAGTCACCGGCGCTGATGGCAAGAAAACGGTATACCGGGCCGGCAAAGGGGTAGTAATTGCGACCGGGGCCCGTGCCCGTGAATTACCGAATATCAAACTCGACGGCAGCAAAATAATCGAATACCGGAAGGCAATGAGCCTCGAAAAACAGCCGGACAAGCTGCTGATCATCGGTTCCGGAGCCATTGGCGTCGAATTTGCCTATGTGTATGCCAGCCTGGGGACTAAAGTAACGATCGTTGAATTCCTGCCCAATGTGGTGCCGGTAGAAGATGAGGACGTTTCTAAAGAACTTGCCAAGCAGTTCAAAAAACTGGGAATCGATATTCTGACCAGTTCCTCTGTTGAGAAGGTCGATACCAGCGGGAAAGGTGCAAAAGTATTTGTAAAGACCCCCGAGGGCGAAAAAACATTTGAGGTGGATGTAGTGCTTTCTGCCGCCGGCGTAGTCTCCAATATTGAAAACATCGGACTGGAGGAAGTGGGTATCCAGACCGACAAAGGGAAAATCGCGGTTAACGAGTGGTACGAAACGAACGTCCCGGGATTTTATGCCATTGGTGACTGCGTTCCGGGTCCTGCCCTGGCCCATGTGGCTACGGCTGAAGGAATTATTGCGGCAGAACGTATTGCCGGACATAAAACAGAAGCCCTGGATTACGGCAACATTCCGGGCTGTACCTATTGTCAGCCGGAAATAGCATCGGTAGGCCTCACCGAGAAAAAGGCCAAGGATGCCGGCTACGAGATTAAGGTAGGCAAGTTTCCCTTCGCAGCTTCCGGAAAAGCCAAAGCAGCCGGCGCTCCGGACGGATTTGTAAAGGTCATTTACGATGCCAAATATGGCGAATTCCTGGGAGCCCACATGATCGGTTACAATGTAACCGAGCTGATCGCAGAGGTAGTAGTAGCCCGTAAGCTGGAAACCACCGCCCATGAAATCATGCGTTCGGTACATCCGCACCCGACCATCTCGGAAACGATAAAAGGGGCAACCGAGGTAGCGTATGGCGAAGCGATTGATTTGTAAGATACTTTATTTCACCAGTAAGAAGTCAGGCCCGCGAAGCCTGACTTCTTACTGGCTGGGAGGTGGTTTCAGGTATTAGGTGTTGGGTATTAGGTGTTAGGTTGTCTTGGGGCCGGGCAGATGGTAAAGGGCAGTATTTCACACACCCTGAAATCCCCCTCAAGCCACGCCCATTCCCCATTCCCTATTCCCTATTCCCCGTTCCCTATTCCCCCATTCCCCCATTCCCCGCCCAGAAACGAACTTCCTAAACCGCGAAAAAGCAAGTTTTATATACATGAGAATAGCCGGATTTACTATTATTCGAAATGCTGTCAGTAACGATTACCCCATTGTAGAGGCCATCAGCTCTATTCTGCCGTTAGTAGATGAAATGATTGTTGCTGTAGGAAAAAGTGAAGACAACACCCTTGAATTGATCCGCGGTATCGGAGATCCTAAAATCAGATTGGTTGAAACCGAATGGGACATGACCCTGCGTAAAGGCGGCGCGGTACTGGCAGTTGAAACCAATAAAGCGCTCAAATACCTGTCGCCGGGCACAGACTGGGCTTTTTATATACAGGGAGACGAAGTCCTGCATGAAAAATACCTCCCTGTCGTCAGAAAGGCTTGTGAGGAACACCTGCATCATCCTGAGGTCGAAGGGCTTTTATTTAATTATCTTCATTTTTACGGCACGTATGATTACGTAGGCGATAGCCGGAAATGGTACCGGAAAGAGATTCGGATTATCCGTAATCCCGCGAATCCACGCTATGCAGACATTACCGCGTTTCGGGATGCACAGGGTTTTCGGAGAGGGAATACGAAACTGCGGGTGAAGCCCATAGACGCTGCTATCTATCATTACGGCTGGGTGAAGAGTCCGTTCCAGATGAAGACGAAGATCAAAAATGTAGCACGCTTCTGGAAAGACGACGAGGAGTGGCAAAAGGTACTGGAGAGCAGCGATCTGTTTGATTACAATGATTTTGACTCGCTGACTCGTTTTACGGAATCTCATCCTGCTGTGATGACAGCGCGGATTGCAAGACTCAACTGGCAGGCGGCAATAGATTGCTCCCGTAAGAACTTTGATCTCAAAGACCGCTTTTTATACTGGGTTGAAAAAAAAACCGGGAGGCGCTTATTTGAATTCCGGAATTACAAGATTATATAACCCTCAACCGCGGAAATAAACGTTGCGCGATTTCCGGCTCTCACGCATAGCTTCCCTATAGTTGCCCTGCATCAACGAATGCGTTAAACCATTAACCATTTCCCGGACACACTTTACATTTCCTTCTGAAGCACAACCGATGGCTATTATGTCCCCTTCCAACATCCGGCTCTATTACGCCCTTTTGTTTTTTTTCATCGCGTTAACCTTACTGACCTATTTCAACCGGACCCCGACCGGCGATGATGCCTGGTTTGCCGAACAGTCTTACTGGCTGCTGGAAGACGGCCTTATCCGTTCCGAATTCTTTCGTGGTCTGAACGGCTGGGAAAAGGAACTGCTGGTCAGCCACAAGCTTTTTCTCTGGCTGGGAGCGGTGCTCATGCACTTTTTCGGAACCGCGCTCCCGGTCGTCCAGTTTACCGGATTACTCTTTTTTGTGGTACTGATCGCCGAGTTGGTCTGTTACGTCCGGCTTCGGGAAGGCGGGTATGGCTCCAGGCTGATGATCGCCCTGCTGATCCTGATTTTCGCCAACCGCGTGCTGGTGAAAATGAGTTTTCAGAACCGACCCGAAATGATGCTGGCAGCACTCGGCTTCGGCTCCTGGCTACTCTTGTTTACCGGTCCCAGACATGCTGTGAAGACCATGACTGCGGGTGTCCTGGCCGGTCTTGCTTTCCTGGCGCATCTGAATGGTATTATCTTCCTGATAGTGGGATTCCTGACACTAGGGTACCTGAAACGATACAAGGCACTCGCCTGTTTCACTGTTTTCGGATTGCTGACGGCCGCGGTGTACCTGATCGATATCCTGGATGATCCGCAGGGATTAGCGACCTGGTATTACCAGTTTACCAATGACCCGGCTGCCCGTCACGGACTCAGCCTGAACAGCAAGCTCATCCAGCTGCTTACCTTTCCCCGTATGTTCCTGCATTCCCCGGAGCAGATGGCGTTGACGATCCTCTTTTTTTACGTTTTATGGAAGCAGCGAGAATTTATTCGCGAACTCCCTGCCGGCCTCCGGATCTACCCCTTGCTCCTGGTGCTTACGTTCTGGCTGATCACCAAGGGCAACAGCGCCATGTACATGCTGTTTTTTATTCCTTTCATGCTGATCCTGCTTTACGAACTTTACCGGAGAGCTCCCTTTTTCAACCGGCCGCTGGCGGCAATTTTAGCGGGCTACTTTATAATAGGAACCTTTGGAATGGGGCAGCTTATCCATAAAAATATCGCCTTCGGGGGGTTGCCCGATGACTATGCAGGACTGCGAAAACACCTTTCTGCCGATAAAACCGGCCTGGTGCCACTGACCTTTTTTTTCAACGAATACGAAGAATACGACCGCCTGCTTACCCATGAGAACTACAAGCTGCATCATGACAAAGCAACCTATTCGGCCCACCAGATGAGCCAGTGGGCCGGCAATCATGGCGCTGATTTTATTCTCTACGATTATGAATTTCTAACCGAATCCTATTATCCAGAAGCCGGAACCAGGCAACTGCCCCCTTATCATCTGACTTTTTTCGACGGACGCTTTGCTATTTATAAACGAGATCCGTAAAAGACCCGGAAAGAGCGCGCCTCCTTGCTGCCAATACCAACTGGGCGCCCCTGACTCTACGAGCCTACCCGGAAAGCCCCATTCGGGGCAGCATTTTGGTAGAAACGACATCCACCACCTGGTAAAAAGGCCTGTAGGGCCGACATTTTGATAGCCACCGGGGGCATTTTTGCAGGCTGTTTACAGCAAATTTTTAAACGCGTAAAAACCCATCGTTCGGACACACTACTCTCAAACACAACGGCCCCTCCTGCTTTCGTCCGGTAGCACCTTCATTTTCAGTGAATTTTGCGATACCTTTGCAGTCCATTCCGTACAATCCGGGCCGCATACCAGTAGTTAACAATGAATAGTATTAAATTAAGCACCGAAGTCAGTGTCCCCGCCTCTCCCTGGAAAATCAATTACGATACACAGCTCATGACCCTCGGGTCCTGCTTTGCAACGCTGATCGGGGACCGTCTTTTTGAGAGCAAATTCCGGGTACTCCCCAATGAGCTCGGCACGCTTTTCAATCCCTGGTCGATTTCGAAATTATTACAGTTTGCCATCCGGGAACAGTTTCCGCACCTGGGCCATTATTTGTCACTTGGCAAGCACCATCATGTCAGTTACGACTTTCATTCGTCGGTTTATTCGGACACTACCCTCGACGATTTTGACACCCAGCTGCGACTGCTCCTGCGCCGAACGCGCCAGCAACTACTCGACACAGACGTCCTTGTCCTGACATTCGGCAGCGCATTTGCCTACCGCTACCTCAAGACCGGGGAACTCATCGCCAACTGCCATAAAACCCCGGCCGGTGAATTTCAGAAAGAGCTGCTTTCCCTGGAAACTCTCAGCCAGTCGATGGACGAGCTGCTGGCATTGCTCCTGCCGTTGAACCCTGACCTGAAAATCATTGTTACCGTCAGCCCGGTTCGCCATACCCGCGATACACTGCCCCTCAACCAGGTCAGTAAATCCCTGTTGCGCCTCCTGTGTCATTACCTGGAAACCACCTATCCCCAGGTTGCCTACTTCCCTTCCTATGAGATCATGCTGGACGAGCTGCGGGATTACCGTTTTTACGAACCCGACCTGATCCACCCCGACTCGGTGGCCGTTGATCATATTTTCCGGACCTTTCTGAAGGCCTACCTGGACCAGGAAACCCATGAAACACTGAAAGAATGGCAACAAGCTGCCCAGGCGATTGCACACACCCCGAAGCACGGCTATTCGGAAGAATACCGTAAGCACCTGACACAGACGATCGAACGACTGCGGAAACTCAAGAACCGGCTGGCGGTCGAAACAGAAATTGAAAAGATTAGTCTGATTCTAAAAAACCAGTATCCGTAAACTCTATCGGTCCTGTTGGTGTTGTTCCTACAGGCGGTATCCTGACTCCCCGACGAGCCGGCGGTATCCTTATCAGTACAGGTTTGCAAAGATTAACCAATCAAATGGGAGAATTCACAGTTAATAAAGAAAAAGTACTGGCCGCGCTCCGCACGGTCCAGGAGCCTGATCTGAAAAAAGATCTGGTGACATTAGGAATGATTCAGGATATTGAAATAGGGGTCGGACAAGTACGCTTTACCGTGGTGCTCACCACACCGGCCTGTCCGCTGAAAGAGCGTATCCGCCGGGAATGTACCGAAGCCATCCACCTGCACATTGCGCCGGACCTGGAGGTTATTATCAAACTCGAAGCAAATGTCACTACCTCGCGGTCGGGCGGCGCTTTAATTCCGGGTGTTAAAAATGTGATTGCTGTCGCCTCCGGAAAAGGAGGGGTCGGTAAATCGACCGTCACAGCGAACCTGGCCATGGCCCTTCACCGGTCCGGGGCGAAAGTGGGCATTATAGACGCCGACATTTCGGGTCCTTCCATTCCGGTGATGTTTGGCGTGGAAGACATGAAACCGACGATTACCCCTATCAACGGGAAAAACTACATCAATCCGATCCGGCAATACGGCATCAAGCTCATTTCGATCGGCTTTATGACGCCGGCCGACAGTGCCGTGGTCTGGCGGGGGCCTATGGCCAGCCAGGCGCTGAAACAATTTTTTGGCGACACCGACTGGGGCGAACTCGATTACCTGCTGATCGACCTTCCGCCCGGGACGAGCGATATTCATATCACGCTGGTACAAACCGTCCCGGTTACCGGTGCTGTCATCGTGACGACCCCTCAGAAAGTCGCCCTTGCGGATGCCACCAAAGGACTTGCCATGTTCCGGCAGCCGCAGATCAATGTCCCTGTGCTGGGTATCATCGAAAACATGGCCTATTTTACCCCTGAAGAATTGCCCGATAACCGGTACTATATTTTCGGACAAGGCGGGGGAAGGAACCTTGCAGAAAAATACGATGTTCCTTTTCTGGGAGAAATCCCGTTGGTACAGGGCATCCGGGAAGCAGGCGATAACGGTCGTCCGGCCGTAATGGATGAAGAGACCGTAGCGGGCATTGCCTTTAAACAGACAGCCAAAGCGCTTGCCCAGCAGATTGCTATCCGGAATGCCTCCCAGGAAAAAACCCAGCCGGTGGTGATGAAAGTATGATTATTTCGTATCTTGCATAGGTTCTGCCCTCCGTCCGACGGAGCCTGGGAATTGGGAAAGTTTGATAAAAGTATAAGCTACCAGTAGAAATGAGTGTCGAGAATAAAGAAGTGTTGATCCAACGAATTGAGGCTGCCCTGGAGTCAGTGCGGCCTTATCTCATCGCAGACGGCGGAAATGTAAAACTGCATGAACTGACCGATGAGCTGGTAGTCAGGCTCGAGCTGATGGGTTCCTGCCAGACCTGCCCGATGAGCGCCATGACCTTTAAAGCCGGTCTTGAAGAGTCCATTCGCCGTTCCGTACCGGAAGTTGTACGGGTTGAAGCCGTTTCGGAAACAGAGGTAGCTTAATGTTCTTTTTTTTCATAAACCCTATCAGGTAATATGATTCGTACCTGTTAGGGTTTATTTTTGCTTTTATTTTTCGAAACCAAACCCCCTGTCAGGTGATACGCATTGGTATTTTTTTCGGAGGCCCGTCCCGTGAGCGGGAAATCTCCTTTGCCGGTGGAAAAACGGCTTTTGAACACCTTGACCAGACACTCTTTACGGCACTCCCCATTTTTGTCGACTCGTTCGGACGTTTTATCCGGCTGCGTCCGGAACATATGTACGCGACCAGCATCCGTGAATTCTACCCGTTCGAATCGTCGGCACCCGGGGCCTACAGTCTTTATGCCGAATCCTTCCCCGAACTGAAAAACCAGCCCGTACCGGCAGCGATCGGTGAGATCGTCGCACCCTGGCAGCTGCACGAGCTGATGGAGGTGGCCCTGCTGGCCATGCACGGTCCGGATTGCGAAGACGGAACTATACAGGGGTTACTCGAATGGTACCGGGTCCCCTATACAGGCCCCGGCATCATGGGCTCTTCGATCGGGATTGACAAAATCCTTCAGAATAAAATGATCGCCCTCCTGAACGGGCAGCAGAAGCCGACACAATCGATCTTGTTTTCCGACTGGGAACAAAAAGCAGCCCGATCCGCCACCTACCAGAAAATAAAAGCACAATTAGGGTTGCCGATCGTCGTGAAAGCTCCCCATCAGGGGTCTTCCATCGGCGTGGCTATTGTGAAGGAAGACGACTTTGCGGCCTTTGAGGCTGCTGTCGACCAATGTTTCTTTGTGCGCACCCTGGCTGCGGACGAATGGCAGCAAATGACTGCTCCCGATCGCCGTGACTGGCTGCAGCGCCTGGCGAACCTCGACGAAGGCATCGGCTTCCCGGTCTATCTGAACAATACCCCGGTGCACCACCCGGATGCTTTGGAAGCCATGCTGGACAGCATTTTTACGAATGGGGAAACGGCGGTGATGCTGATCAGCAACCACGCAGAGAACGAAGTCTTGTTCGAAACCTTTATTGAGGGACAAGAATTTTCCTGCGGATGTATCCAGCATAACAGCGACCCGATGGTGGCACTGCCGCCGACAGAAGTGATAAAAGCAGAGGAGGTTTTCGATTTCAATTCGAAATACCGGCCCGGCGCCACCCGGAAACAAACCCCGGTCCATACCACTGTCGCCAATAACCTGAACATACAGGAAGCTGTGCGCCAGGCCGCCGCCGGACTCGGAATGGGAGTCTGTACCCGGATCGACGGGTTTCTTACTTCAGAAGGCGCTATTTTACTGCACGATCCCAATACCATTCCGGGGATGTCGGCCACCTCCTTCATTTTTAAGCAAATGGCGGAAATCGGGCTGAATGTTACCCAGGCACTGACCTATTTCATACGACAATCGGTATACGAACGTATGAAAACCGGTAAAAACACCGTTGCCCTGCGGCAGCTCCTGGAGCAACTAGATGCCGGAATTACCACACGTACCGCGCGCCGCCTGCCCGCAAAGGCCGTTGTTATCGGTCCCACGGAGGAGGAATATGCAAAGGCACGAAAGTGGTACGGCCGGAAAAGCGCCGAGGGCGTCTGCCAACCCACTGTTTATCTAAAGACCCCGGGAGGGCAGTTTGCCCGGTTATCCCTACCGATGCTGTTTAAAGACCAGGTCGGGGACGTGCTGCACCTGCTGGAATCCGGCACACACCCCGTCGTTGACCAGACCAGGCAACAGGCACGCGACATCACCCTAAAATATGCAGGAGATGTCGATTTTGACGTCATTCACCTTACCAGCGACGACAGTTTTGCAGCAGATGCAGATACTGCCTTCCTGCACGGATAAGATCCGCTGCCCCGGTATACCGGCTCGGATCATTTTTTTAACCAATAGTTTCAAATATGGCAAATGCGGCGGAAAAAGTAAGGCTCTCTCTTCAGAAAGAAAACAGGGGATGGAAAAAATGGGGGCCTTATTTATCAGAAAGACAATGGGGAACCGTCCGGGAAGATTATAGCAGCAACGGAGATGCATGGAACAGCGTGACGCATGAGGCTGCCTTCTCCAGAGCCTACCGGTGGGGTGAAGAAGGGATTGGAGGGATTTCTGACACCAAACAACATATCTGTATTGCCTTCGCCTTCTGGAACCATCAGGACAAGATGCTCAAAGAAAGGCTGTTCGGACTCACCAATCGCGAGTCGAACCATGGAGAAGACGTGAAGGAGCTGTATTATTACCTCGACAGCACACCCACGCATTCGTACATGAAAATGCTGTATAAATATCCCCAAAATCCTTTCCCCTACCAGCAGCTCCGGCAGGAAAGCGCCGGACGTACCAAGGCTGAGCCTGAGTATGAGCTGATTGATACCGGGATATTTGATAACGACGAATACTTTGATATTTTCCTGGAATACGCCAAAGTGGACCAGGAAGATATCCTGTTAAAGATAACGGTCCACAACCGGGGACCGAAGGCGGCCCCTATCACCGTTCTGCCTACTATCTGGTTTCGCAAT
Organism: Telluribacter humicola; assembly: GCA_040394475.1. Lineage (GTDB taxonomy): Bacteria > Bacteroidota > Bacteroidia > Cytophagales > Spirosomataceae > JBEBSD01. The sequence continues at coordinate 27,036 of JBEBSD010000021.1, forward strand.
ACGTGGGCCTGGGGGTATTCGCAGTATGAATACAAGCCCATGCTTACCAGTGTGGCCAAGCAGACGATCGAAGTCAACCACCGCAGACACGGCCGGTATAACCTGTATTTTGACAATGCCGAGGAGCTCCTTTTCTGTGAAAATGAGACCAATTACCAACATCTTTACGGGACGGAGAATGCGTCTTCGTACGCCAAAGACGGGATTAACGACTATATTATCAGCGGCGGGAAGACCCCGACCGTCAATAAGAATAAATTCGGCACCAAAGCTGCAGGACGTTTTACCAAAACCCTGGGACCCGGTGAGAGCACTGTCTTCCGGATCCGTTTTGCCGACCATTCGGTTACCGAGCCATTCGGAGGGTTTGAGGATATTCTGGACAAGCGGATACGGGAAGCCGACGAGTTTTACGACAATCTTCAGCACGAGGTCAACCATCCGGAACTGGAAGCCATCGCCCGCCAGGCGTACGCCGGTATGTTGTGGAATAAGCAATTTTATTATTACAACGTGTTCGAGTGGCTAAAGGGAGACCCGGCCAAACCCAAACCGGAACAAAACCGGAAGACCGGACGGAATTCAAGCTGGAAGCATTTATATGCCGCCAACCTCATTTCCATGCCGGACAAATGGGAATATCCCTGGTTTGCCGCCTGGGACCTGGCCTTTCATACCATTCCGCTTGCGCGGGTGGATGCAGATTTTGCCAAGCGGCAACTGGAAATTCTCCTCCGGGAATACTACATGCACCCGAACGGGCAGATCCCGGCCTACGAATGGAACTTCTCAGATGTCAATCCCCCGGTTCATGCCTGGGCCGCCCTGAAAGTCTATGAAATTGATAAAGAGCAAAACAAAGGTGTGGGAGACATCCGGTTTCTGGAGAAAATTTTCCATAAGCTGCTCCTGAACTTCACCTGGTGGGTCAATCAAAAGGACGAAACCGGCAACAATATCTTTAGCGGCGGATTTCTGGGCCTGGATAACATCGGGGTATTCGACCGTTCCATGCCGATGCCGTTCGGGGGACAGCTGGAACAGGCGGATGCCACCGGATGGATGGCGATGTATACCCTGAACATGCTGCGGATCTCCGTGGAAATCGCTATCGAACGACCTGTTTACCAGGACATGGCCTCCAAATTCTTCGAGCACTTCCTGCACATTGCCGGCGCCATGGAAGCCGTAGGAGGGGATAGCGCCTTAAGTCTCTGGGATGAAGAAGATCAATTTTACTACGATGTCATCCATATTCCCAACGGGCAGAATATCCTGTTGAAAATACGTTCCATCGTAGGCCTCATCCCGCTGCTGGCCGTGGAGATCCTGGACCCTGCCACGCTGGATCAACTTCCGTCTTTCAAACGCCGGATCGACTGGGTGGTTTCCAACCGTCCGGACCTGGCGCGGCTGATCTCACGTTGGTATGAAGCAGGAAAAGGGGAAAACCATTTGTTATCCATTCTGCGGGGACACCGGATGAAAATGATCCTGAAACGGATGCTCGATGAGAATGAGTTCCTCTCCGATTATGGCGTGCGGGCACTTTCCAAGTACCATAAAGAACACCCGTATAAATTCTTCCTGAACGGAGAAGTCCTGCAGGTGGATTACGTTCCGGGAGAAGCCCTCACCGATATTATGGGAGGAAACTCCAACTGGCGCGGGCCGGTCTGGTTCCCGTTGAATTACCTGATCCTGGATTCCCTGCTTAAGTTCCATTCCTACTACGGCGATGATTTTGAACTGGAATACCCGACCAATTCCGGTACTCTGACGACGATCGACCAGGTGGCGCTCGGCATTGCCAAACGCCTCGTCAATATTTTCAAAACAGGGAAAAACGGGTCTCGGCCGGTTTTCGGAGCCTGTGAAAAAATGCAGACGGATCCTCACTTCAAGGATCATGTACTCTTTTATGAATATTTCGACGGCGACAACGGGCGGGGCTGCGGGGCATCTCACCAAACCGGCTGGACGGGCCTCGTAGCGGAACTTATCCTGCAAGTGGGCAGAGCAAGGGCAAAGGTTGGCACAAAAAAAGAAGAGCTCCCGTCCGGTTCGGAGACAAACTGATCCTAAAATTTTCATATATTACCGTCCCTTTCAACGGATCCAGTAAAAACACATAACTGTATGTCAAACCTACCATTAGAACCAGCCGTCCGGCAAAAAATAGCAACCTGGCTCACGGGAAATTACGACGGCGAAACGAAGGCATCGATTCAACAACTCATTGACAATGAAAGCATAACCGAGCTAACCGACTCCTTTTACAAAGACCTCGAATTCGGAACCGGCGGTCTGCGGGGGCTAATCGGCATCGGGTCTAACCGGATGAACCGATACACTGTCGGGGCGGCCACACAAGGGCTTGCCAACTACCTGAACAAGGTCTTCCGGGGGGAGACCATCAAAGTAGCCATTGCTTACGACAGCCGGATCAAATCGGATGAATTTGCGGGGATTATTGCAGCTATTTTTTCTGCCAACGGCATCACCGTCTACCTGTTCGAGGGCCTCCGTCCTACACCCGAGTTGTCTTTTGCCATCCGGCTGCTGGGTTGCCATAGCGGCGTTGTCGTAACGGCTTCCCATAATCCGAAAGAATACAACGGCTATAAAGCCTACTGGAACGATGGTTCCCAGGTGGTTGCACCGCACGATACCAATATCATCGCGGAAGTCAACGCCATCGCGTCGATTGATGCGATCCGGTTTAGCGGGGACCCTGCAAAAATCCATTCGATAGGCGCAGAAATCGATGAAAAATACCTCCGGCATATTTTGTCCCTTTCCATTTCCAAAGAAGCGATCGCCCGCCAGAAAGATTTAAAAATAGTCTACACTCCCTTGCACGGCACCGGTGTTACGCTGGTAGAGCCGTTACTGCGGAAAATGGGCTTCGAAAACATCACCGTGATACAGGAACAGGCCGAACCGCAGGGTAACGGGCAGTTTCCGACAGTGGTGTATCCCAACCCGGAAGAAAGTGAAGCGATGAGCCTTGCCTTGCATAAGGCGAGAGAAATTGACGCCGACCTGGTAATGGGAACCGACCCTGATTCCGACCGGGTAGGGATTGCCGTGAAAAATCACCATGGGGAAATCCAGCTCCTCAACGGTAATCAAACGGCGACGTTGCTTATCTATTACCTCCTGAACGCCTGGAAAGATGCCGGGAAGCTCACCGGCACCCAGTTTGTCTGCAAAACCATTGTCACCACCGACCTGATCGATACCATGGCTGCCTCGTACGGCGTGGCCTGTTACAATACCCTGACCGGGTTCAAATACATTGCCCAGGTAATCCGGGAAAAAGAAGGAAAGGAGACCTTCATAGGCGGAGGGGAAGAAAGTTACGGGTACCTGATTGGAGATGCCGTCCGTGACAAAGATGCCATTGCCTCCTGTGCAATCATCGCCGAACTGACAGCATACGCAAAAGACAAGGGCCTGAGCCTGTTCGACTTGCTTATGGAGATCTACAAGCAGTTCGGCTTCTATTACGAGGGCCTTATTTCGCTTACAAAAAAAGGTAAAAGCGGGGCGGAACAGATTCAGCAGCTGATGGCCGATTTCCGTACCAATCCCCCCAAAACACTGGCAGGTTCACCCATTATCCGGATAGACGACTACAAAGCGCTGACATCGACGAACCACGGCGAAGTCAGCATCATTCCTGCCGGAGAAATGGGAATTGAATCGTCGAATGTTCTACAGTTTTTTACAGAAGACGGCACCAAATTTACCTGCCGCCCGTCGGGCACCGAACCTAAAATCAAATTTTATGTGGGCGTCCGCGGGGAGCTTACCAGCAATGACGGATTCGATGACGTATACGCCGGCTTGCAGCAAAAAGTAACCGCTATCGGAGAAGAGTTGGGATTACGTTAGGAGTGTGTCGGGACACAATCCACGGGTAAAGGCTTCGACTGCAACGGCGAACCCATGGTCTGTGTCCCACAGACCATTTTAGATACCAGCCCAGCCGAAAGTGGCCTGTGAAGACACAGTCCACGGTAAAAAGACACAGTCCACGGTAGACTGACACGGCGCTAGCGCGCCTTGTCAATCCATCCCTTCACCTGCTCCAGATCGGGGACTTTTTCCTCAATTTTAAATTTCTTCCGAAGTCCTCCCAGATCGTTAAAAATCTTGTTCGGATTCGCTTCCCTGAGCGATCCAATCGTATGGAAGCCCATTTTCTGCAGGACCGGGATCCAGACTTTCCCGATTCCCACTGCCTCATAATCCCGTTCAGAAGCCACCTCCACTTTTTTCTCCGGCCGCATCTGCGGGAAGAAAATCACCTCCTGAATACTGGCATTGTTGGTCAGCAGCATTGTAAGCCGGTCGATGCCGATGCCGATACCTGCTGTAGGCGGCATCCCGTATTCCAGCGACCTCAGGAAATCGTCATCCATTTCCATCGCCTCATCATCTCCCCGTTCTTTCAGCCGCAGCTGTTCTTCAAAGCGTTCCTTCTGATCTACCGGATCCGTCAACTCGGAATACGCGTTGGCAATCTCCTTCCCGTTCACAAACAACTCAAAACGCTCTACCATTCCCGGCTGTTCCCGGTGTTTTTTAGTAAGCGGAGACATCTCCACGGGATGGTCGGTAATAAAGGTCGGCTGAATAATATGCTCCTCTACCCGTTCTCCAAAAATCTCATCGATCAGCTTGCCTCTGCCCATACTGTCCGGCACCTCCATTCCCCAAGCGCGGCATTGTGCACGTATCGCTTCTTCATCCAGCTCCTCCACCTTCAGGCCGGTATATTTTTCAATCGCTCCGGTGATGCTCAGCCGCGGATAAGGACCGGCGAAATCAATCACTTTGTCCCCGAATATTGTCGAGGTGGCACCATTTACCGCCAGGGCAACACCTTCCAGGAGATCCTCGGTCGTCTTCATCATCCAGTAATAATCCTTATAAGCGACGTACAACTCGACAGTCGTAAATTCCGGGTTGTGCGTTCGGTCCATTCCTTCGTTCCGGAACAGCTTTCCAAACTCATATACCCCGTCAAAACCTCCCACAATCAATCGCTTCAAGTGCAGCTCCGTGGCAATCCGCAGGTACAGATCCGTATCCAGGGCATTGTGATGGGTGACGAACGGACGTGCTGCAGCGCCTCCGTGAATCTGCTGCAACACGGGGGTTTCGACCTCCAGCCAATTCTTACTGTCAAAATACGCGCGCATGGTCGTAATAATACGAGCCCTTTTAATAAAGATATTGCGCACTTCCGGGTTCACGATCAGGTCCACGTAACGTTGCCGGTACCGGAGCTCCGGGTCTGTAAGCCCATCGTACACATTCCCTTTATCGTCCCGTTTTACCACCGGAAGAGGCCGCAGCGATTTACTCAGCACGGTAAACTCCTGCACATGGATCGAAATCTCATCGGTCTGCGTGGTAAACACAAATCCTTTAACCCCGATAATATCCCCGATATCGAGCAGCTTTTTAAAAACCGTATTGTAAAGCGTTTTGTCTTCTCCCGGGCAGAGATCATCCCTTCTGAAATACAGCTGTATTCTGCCGGAGCCGTCCTGAAGCTCTGCGAACGCAGCACTGCCCATGATCCGGAAGCCCATCAGGCGGCCTGCAATCGCAACACTTTTGTAATCCAGTTTATGGTTTTCATAATTCCGGTGAATATCGGCAGCCGTTACATTCACCTCGAACGATTCGGGCGGATACGGGTTAATATTCAGATTTAAAAGCGCTTCCCTTTTCTGGCGACGCAGTATTTCCTGCTCACTTAATAACATCCTGTTTGATCGATTTGAATGAAGACCGTTTTCGTATGCCGCTCAATTGCGACAAGCCGGGCCAGTCCGGCCCGGCTTGCGTTCCGGAACCTATACAACACTCAGTTTCAGCGCGTTGGTTTTACGGCTTTTGGTAATCGGCATACTCAGGGTATTGATGAAGACATCCCCGGCTTGCAGCTCCCCTTTCTGTACCAGGATTTTCTTGATATCTTCAATGGTATCATCTGTAGAAAAATGTTCCTTGGCTTCGTAATAGAACACTTTCGTGCCCCAATACAATCCCAGGGTTGTCATCAACACGCGGTTGGATGTAAAAACCAGCAGATTGGCTTTAGGGCGGTGATGTGAAAGCCGGGTTGCCGTGTAGCCCGAGTTCGTGATCCCGATCAGGGCTCTCGCCTGCGTATCCCGGGCCAGCCGGCAAGCGCTCATCACCACGTTATCGTTCAACAAATCAGGGCCGGGATTTTGATTGACATGCGCATGATAGCGAAAATAAAGCGAATTGGAATTGGCCTCTACCTGTTCGATGGTACGGGTCATATTCTGGACTGCCAGTATCGGGTAGCTTCCCGACGCAGTTTCTGCACTCAGCATCACAGCATCCGCGCCATCCAGTACCGAATTTGCCACATCATTAATCTCTGCCCGGGTAGGTCGCGGACTCTCGATCATACTCTCCAGCATTTGGGTGGCCACGATAACCGGTTTCCCGGCACGATTGCATCTTTCCACAATCATTTTCTGGATCAGGGGCACATCTTCCGCAGGCAGCTCCACTCCCAGATCTCCCCGGGCAACCATGACAGCATCCGTAGCCGCAATGATACTGTCGATATTGGCAATGGCCTCCGGTTTCTCAATTTTGGCGATTACCAGCGCCGATTTGCCCTTGGAAGCAATATAATTTTTCACCTCTTCTATTTCTGAAGCCGTGCGCACAAATGAAAGAGCAACCCATTCCACGTCGTTTTCCAGCCCAAAGTCCAGGTCCACGTAATCTTTCGGAGTTACCGACGGCATGGAAACCTGCGTATTCGGAAGATTCACTCCCTTTTTCGACTTCAGGTACCCTCCATAGACCACCTCGGTGACCACATTGGAGCCCTCTATACCCGTTACTTTTACCTCTAACTTACCGTCGTCGAGCAATATCCGGTCCCCAAGCTTCACGTCGTTGTACATCCCGTCATACGGTGTGCTCACCCGTTGGGCCGTCCCCATCACATTTTCATTTGTAAAAACCAGCGGGCCGCCTGCCTGGATCCAAACCCCGTCTTTCTCCTCCACGTTACCAATACGGATTTTAGGGCCCTGTAAGTCCTGGAGGATGCACAGGTTCCGGTCACTTTCGCTGTTAATCTGCCGTATTCTTTTAATTCTTTCCAGATGATCTTCATGTGTCCCATGTGAAAAATTTAACCGGAAGACATTCACCCCGGCATCTGCAAGCGCCAGAAGTGTTTCTTTCGATTCAGAAGCAGGGCCAACAGTAGCAACAATTTTAGTTTTCTTAGAAGTCATGAGGAATCTGAATAATACTTTTAATTGAAAATAAATGTTTATGAACGGTGAAATAGGTAGGTTCCTGGAAAGCGCTCCTGCGCTCAGATCGGGTCTACGTCAATCACAACCTGAATATTTTTCTTTGTTTTATCCGTAAGGACGGCGGTCACACAATTCTGCAACAAGCTTTTTACGGCCCTAAAATTAATCTTTTCCCGCTCAAGTTTAATAAGTATATCAAACAAAAAGCGATTTCGGACCCTTTCGACCAGCGGCGCCTCTGGCCCCAGCACCCTGCTTTTTCCCAACTGCCCGGTAAGCGTATCTACCAGTTCCCTGGCGACCTTTAAAGCTGTCAGGGCCTCTTCATGCCTGACCGTTAATTTTATCAGCCGGGTGAAAGGCGGGTATCCGAAATTATTGCGCTCCACAATTTCGGACTCATACATCCCCAGATAATCTCCTTCGACTACCCGCGCCAGCAACTCATGATCCGGCTGGCTCGTCTGGATCAGCACCCTTCCCTTGGTGGCAGCCCGTCTTCCCGCCCGGCCGCTCACCTGTGTCAGCAACTGAAAAGCCCGTTCCGTCGCCCGGAACTCCGGAAAATTAATCATCCGGTCGACATCAAAAATACCCACCACACTGACATTATCAAAGTCCAGTCCCTTGGTTACCATCTGGGTCCCTACCAGGATGTCGACACTTTTGTCCTCAAAACTACGAATAATGGTTGAATAGGCATTTTTAGACCGGGTCGTATCCAGGTCCATCCGTTGAATCCGTGCGCGCGGGAAAATGAGCTGCAGCTGATTTTCAATCTTTTCGGTACCAAACCCCATGGTTTTTACCTGTAAGGAACCACACGACGGACACACAGCCGGCACCGGTTCGTGGTGCCCGCAGTAATGGCAGCGAAGTTCTGCCGCACGCATATGGTACGTCAGGGTAACATCGCAATTCGCACATCCCGAAATCCAGTCGCACGCCTCACACTGCAGCCACGGCGAATAGCCTCTGCGGTTCTGAAACAGGATCGTCTGTTCCCCTTTACGGAGGTTTTCTTCCATCGCTTCCAATAAGACTGAAGAGAACTCTTCCCGCATCTTCTTTTGCTTCTTTTCCTGCTTCAGGTTAATCAGCACAAACTCCGGCAGGTTGGCGGCGCCAAACCGTTCCTTCATGGTTACCAATCCATACAATCCTTTCCGGGCATTGAAATAACTTTCCAGGGAAGGCGTTGCCGATCCCAGCAATGCTTTCCCTTTGTGCAGGTGGGCGAGGATTACCGCGACATCCCGTGCATGGTAGCGCGGTGCGGGATCGAATTGTTTATACGAACTTTCATGTTCTTCGTCCACGATGATCAGCCCCAGGTTATCAAACGGCAGAAAAACGGCGGAGCGCACCCCAATCACGAAGGGAAACTTTCCTTCCACTACCCCTTTCCAGACTTCCACCCGTTCATTGTCCGAAAACCGCGAATGGTAAATCCCCATCCGGTTTCCGAAAACTTTCTGAAGCCGTACCACAATCTGGGTCGTCAGCGCAATTTCGGGCAACAGGTATAGTACCTGCACGCCGCTGTCCAGCGCCTGGCGAACCAGCTCTATAAACACCTCCGTTTTACCGCTTCCGGTAATTCCATGGAGCAAAACCACCGAATGGTTCTGGAAATGCTTGCGGATCTCGCCGGCTGCGACCTCCTGGCTTTCTGAAAGGGTGACCTTTTGCAAACTGCTTTCGGGAATGGTTTCGAAGCGGGACACCTTCATTTCCTGCTGCAGCAGGACCCCTTTTTTCAGCAGCGTTTGCAAGGCCGAACCGGAGAGCTTATCGTCCTTTGTAAAAATACCTTTATCCAGCCCTTTCTCATTGAGTCCGGGATCGTTAAATACGGGGATATACCGCAGGTAGCACAACAGGATATCCAGTTGTTTGGGAAACTTTTCCAATCCTCTTACCAGCTCATTGAGCTTTTCCCGCTCCAGGTAATCCGGTGCCAGCCGTATTTTGACTATCTGTTTAGGCTGGTACTTCTCACGGATTTCTTCAAAAAGAATGATCGCACGCTTTCCCACCAGGTTTTTGATCAGCCGGGTAACCTGTTTCGATTGGGAAATACGTCCCAGTTCTTCATAGGTAAGCACCCCATGCTTCTGAACCTCCTCCAACAACCCTGCTTCTTCCGGTGTTAACAACTCCGGATAGTTAAAATCAGGGTTATACTGTACTTTGGACTGGCTGGAAATTTTGAGGCCCGACGGCAACGCGATGTTGAGCACCTCCCCGATGGCGCACAGGTAATATTCGGCAATCCACTGAAACAGCTCCAATTGGTAGGAAGTCACCAGAGGATGCGTATCCAGCAGCTCCAGGATATATTTGGCGGAATAACCGGTTGGCGGATTCTGGTGCAACGCCGAAACAATGGCTGTCAATACCCTTGATTTTCCGAATTGCACCACTACTCTCGCGCCTACCCGGATAGTTCCCGCTAGTTCCCGGGGTACCCGATAGGTAAACAGCCGGTTAACCGGAACCGGTAAAATTAAATCAGCGAAAAACGTAACTTCCTCTTCGAAAAGCGCATCAGCAGCCAAAGCCATTTATACTTGTAGCATCTATACAAAAAGAGACCAGTGTTCATCATCCGGTCTCCCTTTTAAAACTCATACACGAATGTAGGTAAAAAGACGGAATTTCTCGTTATACCCGTCCATATTTGACCTTCTCTTCTTACTTTACAGAGAAATCGCCCTGTCCTATTTTAAACCCTTCCGCATAAAGTTCAATCACATAGGTGCCGTTTTTCAGCGGGATTCCTCCCCGACCGTAGAAGATGGATACGGCCTGGCGCGTATTGGTAAACAAAATGCTTTGTTTCGAGCTGTAGATGGTCTCCCGTTCGTTATGGATAAAAGACCCCGAGCCCGTCGCCATGTCCGACAAGACCGCGCCATCCGGGTCGAGCACCCGCAGGTAAATTTCCTTTTCGTTATGTTCGGCCACTTCATTTTCAGCCAGCTCAAAGCTGACCTTCAGCTGATTGACCAGTCTCGCCCGGTATTTACCCCCGTCCCGCTCTTTCCCTTTGTCCGAAATCGCGTTGACAACGATCTTTTCTGCCTTTAACGCCGACGCCCGGGTCACTTTTGCTTCCAGATCCTGGTTGATCGCACTGAAATTCTGGAGTTGCTCGCCCAGTTCTTCCTTCTCGCTTTGCAGCCCGGTAAGTTGTTCGCTCAGCGCTTCATTCCGTGCAGCCGCACTGCCCAACTCTTCCCGCAGGGTCACAATCTCGCTGTCTTTCTGCGTGAGCAGCGCTTCGTAGTTTTTAATCCGGTCTTCATACTTGCGGATCGAAAAACTGTTCAGGTCTTTCAGCGACTGCTTGTCCTTTTCCAGCTGTGCCTTTAACGAAAGTAGGGAATCAACCCGTCCGCCGAGCTGCTGAATTTGCGCAATTTTAATATCCAGCTGACCGGAGATCGAATCCAGCTTGGTTTTGGTACTTAACACCTCCTCCGTTCTCGCCGCTATAATGGTATCTTTCGAATCGTTTTCCTGGCGCTCCTGATAAAAAAAGTAAAGAAGCACCACATTCAACACAGCCAGAATGGCCAGAGCTGCCCATAACAGGTTTTTACGATCTTGCTTTTGCTCCCTATTGTAGCTCATTTTAGTGGGGGTTAAAAATTACTTTACTCGTTTCTGCTTACTATTACCGAGGGCAGCACCTTTTCAAACGTGTCGCGAACTTTCGTAAACGACAGCTGTGCACAGGGCTTCTCCCTCTCCCTTATCAACACACAATTCTCACCATTTCCATACCTTCCTGAGTAAGGGTTGTACTCCTTAAACTGATGTAATGATCCCATTAAAATAATTCCGAATGTCCCTACCGCATTTGCCAGATGAGCCGGTCCGCTATCCAAACCCACAAAAAACGACGCCCGGCGGATCACTTCCGCCGACTCCAGAATAGACAGTTTCCCGGTAAGGTTACGATAACCGGGATGGTCGATCTGAAGGTTACTGCTGAGTCCTATTTCCACAATTTCATAGGGATAATTCTCCAGCAACCAGTAGACCAGCTCCTGCCATTTTTCCACCGGCCAGTCTTTCGGAGCATAATTCGATTGGCAATGGATAACGATAAACCGTGGAGGAAGCTGCAATTCAGCTACTTTTTCACGGTGCCGGTCCTGCAGGTATACCCGGGGCTGCCGGTCGTTCGGAGGCTGCAGGTCTGCTACCTTCGCAAAGACCTCCAGCAAATTCCCAAAATCGAAATACGTATCTACGGTGATCCCTTTCCGAACGGCAACCGGATTTTCCACAAATACCTGACAGGTCGGGCAGTGATTATTGTTCCGGAATTGCAGCTCGTACACGTGGTCAAACACCCCTGTTTTCAGCAGCACGGTCCGTTCCGTCACGCAGGTCTCCGCAAACACCTCATCCACGTGGGGATTTACCTCCACGAGTTCTTTGAACACCGGCTTGACAAACCATACTACATGGGCGTCCGGATGCAGCGCCCGAACCTGCCCGGATAAGGGCTCGGTGGCAACGATATCTCCGAAATGCTCTGTTCTGATAACGGCTACCAGTTCTTTACCCGCCGGAAACCTCTTTTTCTTCTTATTAAAATACCTCGACGCCCGGTAGCCGCTGTAATGCACACTGAAAATATGTGCGTACTTATGGTACCGGTGTGTCCAAAGCGCTACAAGACTCTTTAAAGTCATAGGCAATACCTCAATCGTTAATTCACGTTGCAAAAATAACCAAGTTTTTCCTTATTGGACGATTTCTATGTCAATCCCTGCACATTTCCACCCTCGACAACTGGTTTATCGGCTATTCCGCCACAAAAAGCGCGCCAGTACCCCTTACCGTAAAAATGAGGAGTTTATGACCCAAATCGCTCTCCAGCCAAAAAAAATCCGGCACGTTTCCGCGCCGGATCGACTATTTTCCCGCCTGAAATGGCCCGAATCAACGGGGCTCCATCGTGAATGCGGCGGTGACCTTAATCACCTGGGCAATTTTCACAAAAACAATCGTCGGCACCTCAATCTTGTGGTCTGTCAACGCAATTTCGAAACCGGATTCGAGCAAAACCTTGCCCCCTCCCACCGTCAGCTTCCCTTTCAGGATCCGGTTCTGTGTCACTCCGTGGACTGTCAGTTTCCCCTGAGCCGTCACCTGATGGGTGCCATCCTTCATGACAGCCGCCGGGTGGTCTATTTTCCCGCTGAAAGTTGCGGTCGGAAACCGGGTTGATTCCATATAATTTTCATTAAAATGCTCCTGCATCAGTTTATTGGGGAACACAAAATCTGTTATTTTCATCCGTACGGCTATTTCACCCGTCCCGATGTTTAAAACAGCCTGAGCCTTCCCGTGTGTCGCGCTGATGTTTTCCACAGGTGTTTCCGAAAAAAACCTGATCTCTCCGGTACTGGTTCCATACAATGTATGCTGTGCGGTCGCAAAAACGGGCGCACCTCCCAGCACCCCTGCAACCAACATCTTCCTGATCATCCCTTTCATATCCAACCGGATTAGTCATTGGCCCCTCGCTTTTTTGTCGAAGCTGAAGGTGCGTGAAATATTGAACCCATAATGAATATCGCCCTTTCCCCAGGCCCCCGTGGTTTCCCCGATAAACTGTTTTTCAATCATTCCCAGGGAATTGGTGAGGTGCAACTGAAAAACATGGCCACCGGTTTCGATGTCGACGCCAACCGACATGGAATCGTAATACGGCGCTGTAATCGTGTTGTTCTCGCGGGCCGTCCAGAAATATTCCCCATTCACCGAAATTCTTTTGGAAAGCTTAAACCGGCCTCCCGCTCCCAGGGCAAGCAACATCTTCTCATCGCCCGTCACGTCGGGCCGGTTCCGGTAGAGCCATCCCGGGGACAGCTGAAAAGAAAACCGCTCCCCGAATTTCCGCGCTATCAGTGCCTGGGCCGTATACGTTAGCTTATCCTGGAATTCCAGCTCGCGGTTTGCGGTGGCAATGACCATACTCCCAAAAAGCGTAACCGATATCGGTACAGCGGAACTCCCGCCGGTCGTTTGCTTCAGCACTTTGACCTTTGCCAGAAAATCATAAGCCTTCTGTGAAGTGCTTCTTCCTGCCCCCAGCATGAAACGATCGGTCAACCCGTACTCGAGTCCCATCCGCATGGTGGCCTGATCGAGGCCAAACAACTGATAGGCCCCCGAATTAAGCCTCCCGAAACGGTGGGAAATCCGAAAGTCCAGGTGCTTTTTCTTCATCGTTTCCACGGAATGTCCGTTGACGACCCGGGTCGATTTAAAAGTGGCCCAGACGGGCGCCGTCTTCACCGGGTCCCCGGATTCCAGCTGTCCGAGCAAATCCTCTTCCTGTGCCCTGACCAACCCGGGGGCCGCCATCAGTAACACCCAATATAACCAGCGCATGATCATCCTGCTTATGCCGTTACCGTCAGGCTGTTGCCGCCAGCCGCCACGGACGTTTTATAAGTAGCCAGTTCCGGAATATTTTCGCCGGTATCCGGTCGCTGTAAAACCGCCCCGGCGACCGAGAAACGGGAACCGTGGTTACTGCAATACAACTCGTTCTGTGCACTTCTGAATACCAACTCATTGCCTTCGTGCGTACAGGTTTTTGAAAGTGCTACATACACTTCACCCGTGGTGAATGCCACGAGTACATTCCCGACAACGGCGAAAGAACCGGCTGTTTTCAGCGATGTAAAATTCTGGTGTGTCAGGTCAATCGTAAAATTGATGTTATTGCCTGTGGCGCTGCCGGTTACCCCCGTTCCCTGGCCGGGACCTCCCGGGCCTCCCGGGCCCGGATCGTCCTCCGAAGAGCCGCAGGAAGTCAAGGTTCCCAGACAATAAAATGCCATCAATGCCGACGTACTCAATCCCAGCGACCGCAGAAATTCCCCCCGTTTGATTGTTTCCTTTTTTACAGTTTCCATCCTATTCGTACTAAAATTTTGACAATACAATTCCCCTTGGCAGGTCATGCCATTTTTTTTTAAAGCGGTAACCGGTGCCGTCCGCCCGCTACCCGCTATTTCAGATTATACTTCACATACAGCCAGGCACCTGCAGAAAACAGGTTAACCCTACCAAACCCGACTTTCTGTACAGGAATCCGGGCATAAGGCTCCAGCACTACCGAAAAGCGTTTCGTTACGCGCCTTTCATACCCCACGGAGGCGTTCAGATGGCTGCCCCAATACCATCCCGTAGCACCTTCCCACTGGTACCACCGGATTGAAGGATCCGGCGTTTCATAGCGATACTGATATTTTTCATGCAACATCCGGTAACTGGAAACACCGGTGGAAACCGACCATGTATACGTCTCTCCCCTGTAAAAATCATATTTCAGGTTCAGCGGCACTTCCAGGATCCGGCATGCGCCGTCAACACTTTCGGGAGTAACCGGCTGGCTCCAGCTCTCCGGCCACTGGTAATACCCGGGTCCCGCCGCATACACTTTGTTATCGCGCACCACCCCTGCCTGCAGCGCCCACCGCGGACTCATCCGGTATTCCAACAGGACCGAAGCCGACAACACCGACCTGGAAAAGTCCGGCAGCCTTACGGCGCTGAAGTCGGGTGCAATCCCCAGGCGGATATTCCAGCGCTTCCATTCCGGGGCCAAAGCGGCCGGAGCCGCTGCCCGTTCTTCCTGTACCAGGGGCAGCTGCGGTGAAATCCCGGCATAGGTTACCGGCAGCGCCGGCAGCAATGCCATTTCAGGAGCATGCACATTTGCATTTTTCACGGCCGCAGCTGCCAGGGTTGCTGCTGGTACCTCCGGCGTGTGATCCACCTGCCCCCCTCCTGGCAGGGATTGCCCTTCGCCGGTTATTAAAATTGTCCCGTCACTTCCGTCTGTACCCCTACGACGGTGTTCTGTAAGCACTCCGCTTGCTTCATACTTGCGACGGGACAATGTCTTCTCCTGAACAGCACTTTCAGGCCGGGATACGACGTGACCCTTACCGGAGTTCAGTACCTGTTGATAGTTCCCTGTGTCGGCAGCCGGCTTACCGGCCCTGTTTCCCTCCGGAAGGATTGTCTCCGGAGCCAATCCGGATCGGCCGGCCGGCGGGAGCTGATCCGCTGCCTGAGGTGCCTGCCTCCCCGGATACCACACAGCCAGCCCCACCAGCAACCCTATTACCGCCAACCACGCAGCCGGCTTCTTCCACCCGATCCCGGATTTCCCGTCTACCTCATCCAGCCGCTTTTTAAGTCTGTTCCAACCGGTAGGGTTATCGTTCACATCAAGCTCTTCAGATAATTTTCGGAAGAACTCATCCAGTTTATCATCTGGCCATTCTTGCATACTCATCAGCGCTTAATTTCGATAACATTGCTCTTAATTTCTCTCTTGCACGGGCCAGGTTTGATTTGGAAGCTCCAACGGAAATACCCAGTTTCCCGGCAATTTCCTCGTGGCTGTAGCCATCAATGACGGCCAGGCAAAATACCATCCGATAGGCAGGGGTCAGTTGATGGATAAAGGAGAGAATTTCATCGTACGCCATCCCGCTGCTTATCGTTTCATCGCTGGCAAATGTATCGGTCAGCGCCCCCCCGTCCATTTCGTGAAACTTCACCTCCTGGCGATACCGGTCCAGCGCCGTATTCACCATGACCCTTCGCAGCCAGACAGGAAAAGGACGATCCGGATCATAGGTCTCAATTTTAGTAAATATCTTAAAAAAACCATCATTCATTACTTCCAGGGCCTCCTCCTCGTTCTTGCTGTACCTCAGGCAGATACGCATGGCATACGGGCAGAACATCTTATACAGGCGTTCCTGGCTACGGCGGTTTCTTTCCAAACAGCCTCGAAGTAATTCAGACAATACTGCGGAGTTGTACGCTGGCATATTCAGGCATTTGTTACTACATACGGAAATACCTGGCGAAAGGTTGCGTACGGGAAATACTGTTTGCTAAAATTGGCGGGGCGGAGTGTCTTTTTTGGGGGGGGGACGGATTGAGGGTCTGTGTTATTTTTGTTCGTCAGGCTGGTACGGGGTTCGACTCCGCTCACCCCCCCGATGTTCCGATCACCTCCCGATGTCGGCCACTCCCCGGCGGCGCGGAGCACGGCGGAATGACCCTAAAACAAAGCCACCATGCAGTAAAACTACATGGCGGACTCCAACTATACACACTATACTTTATCTTAACATACTGCCGGCCGGCAGTATGGGTTCTGATCGTTTTTCAGTTCTATAACGAATCTGAGTTTCGTTATATTATGTTTGCAAAATAAGAGGATATCACCTCAAAAAGCAAACCCTTTTCAAAACATCTTGCGGGCAACAGTTTCCCCAATACTGGTTTTCTCGTCACAATCGATTGAAAATAAACCAACTATCGACACATGCCGGTTAAAAAACAGTGCAACATTTTAATACATTTTTAACCTCACCGCCCTGCTGTCGGAGTGTTTCTCCCTGGCGGCCTGCCCAAAATTGTAGTAAAACCCATGAGCACTCCACGCAATTTGTAGAAATTATTCGAAAAAATTCCATTTCAAGCCCGAATCCATCAGGCAAATCCGTTTGTCAGCGCGTGATAATTCTACTAATTTCCGTAAAGCTGATCGGTTTATCGAGGAAGAAGTCTGCCCCGTTTCTCAGGGCTTCCTCTTTGATGTTGGTCATTGCGCTCATCATCAGGATGCGGGTCTGTCTCGCCATCCCTTTGATGATGGCCAGCGCATTGATCCCTTTCCCGTCGGGGAGGTTATTATCCAGGATCACCCATTCGGGCTCCATTTCCTTTACGAAGGAAAGCCCGTCTTTCAGGTTTTTAGCGATCGTAATACTATCTGTACGCTCCGCGAGTATCCTGCGTCTTATATAATTCCGCATCAGGATCCCTAACTCTTCTTCATCTTCGATAATAACTATTCTCATTGGGGTTATCAGGATAATTACCTGTTCTTATAAAATAATCTTGCCAGGTATTTCGTACTACATATACATCATCTGGCAATCGGGCTGTGGTATGCAATTCCACATTGTGTAGAAACCAGTGCGCGTAACAGGTGAGTAACGTAATTATCCACATAGTAATAAATACAACCACTATTGGGCGTCTTTGTTTAACTTAAAAATCAGACTATGATCAACAACAAAGTTTTTTGGGGAATAGTAACCGCTGCCGCTGCAGGAGCAGTAATAGGACTTTTATTTGCACCCGATGAAGGGGCAAGAACCCGCAAAAAAATCAGGAAATCAGCCGATGACTGGTCACATGAAGCACTGGATTCCATTGAATCCAGCAAACGAAAACTCGTAGATGCCGCTAAAAAGATAAAGCAAACCGCCAATCATATAACCGACGAAGCCAAACAAAAACTTGACGACGTGAAGTCGTGATCACTACGGAGTCCTAACGAAGAGGCTGTCTTTAGGGGCAGCCTCTTTTTTTTGCGTGCTTACCCCGTTACACCCGAATCTTCTTCCGGGAAATAGACTGTAAAAGAAGCCCCCAGGTCCTGGATCCCCCTGGCCACAATATAGCCATTGTGGTTGGAAACGACCCGGCGGCAAATCGCAAGTCCGATACCCGTACCATCGAATTGCTCCCTGCCATGCAGCCGCTGAAACACACCGAATATCTTTTCAGCATAGTCATTACTAAACCCGATCCCGTTATCGGTAAACATCAGTGCATGAAAATTGAGTGACCGGTGGGCAGGCATACAATTTTCGATTTCGGCTCCCTTTACCAGCTGATACGACACCCCGATAGCCGGAGGCACCCCGGGCTTGCTGTATTTCAGCGAGTTCCCGATCAGGTTCTGAAAAAGCTGGATCATTTGCGAAGGGAAGGCCCTGATCCGCGGCAAGTCATCGTTCGTGATCACCGCATTTTTTTCCCGTATAATCAAGGAGAGGTTGCTGATTGCTTCTTTCAACACACGGTTAAGCGCTACTTCCTGTTTGTCGGTCGCGGTTAACACCAGCTGCGAAAACGCCAGCAAGTCCAGAATCAGCTGCTGCATACGCTCTGCCGAGCCGCTCACTTTCTCCAGAAGCACCCGGACCTCCGGGCTCACCTGGCCGGAATGGCGCGTCATAATCCGATCCGTAAAACTCCTTATTTTTCGCAGCGGCTCCTGCAGGTCATGCGAAGCACTGTAGGCAAACTGCTCCAGTTCGCTATTGGACCGGTTCAGGTTCTCTATTTTATTTTCCAGCTCTACCCGGTACTTTTTATTGCGCAATAATTCCCGGTCCAACAGGAAAAACGTACCGGCCATAAAACCGATCGCAACCAGCATGAACAACCAGTTATACCGGAAAATCTGTGATTTATAATTGTCCCGGCTCTGCATGCGACTTTCCATCAGGCGTGTGGTCACCAGGTTCATTTCCCCGATGATCGCCTGAACCTGCTTAATCGCCTCGACAGCGGGCCGCCGGGCATTCCTTCCCGTATACGCCGAACCATCCTGTAGCCGGTACATCTCAAAGATCCTTTTCCGGAGTTCCCGGGTAAAATGTTCCTGCGGGTCATTGGACGTCACGAGCGCGCCCAGTTCGTCGAGCAGCGCCGGCAATCCCTGCAGAGCCTCCTGCGCCTCCTTGCGGCTTTGCGGTGTATTCGCCAGCGTCAGGTAATTGACCTCATGCAGCCTGGCCGACAGTTTCGTGAGCGTTACCATCACCTTCTGAATATTATCCACCCGGTCGGAATAATAGATTAATTCCAGGTTCACTTTATGGTAACTCAGCGAGAGCCCGATGATCAAAAAGAGGGAAACTAAAAACAACAGCCGGATTAAGGTCGTAATCTGTTGCCCGTCAATCGAAAACTTCGGTCTTCTGTACAGTTTAAAATCTATCATCGTCGGGAAGAAACCTGCGTTATTCGGTTCATAATTATAGAATGTAGAAACTTTTACTCATATTTGAAAAACAAAAAATCACTTTACGAAATGACAAAATCTTTGCCACAATATAAAATCGTTTAAGATTTAAGTGACCCGTTGCCATGCAAAGACAAACACAGGTACATAAACAAACACTTAAGTACTCTCCGTTGCAGATCCAGATGCTGAACCTGCTTCACCTCACCACCATGGAGCTGGAACAACGCATCAAAGAGGAAATGGAGGAAAATCCTGTGCTGGAGGAAGGCAAAGAAGAGAGTACACCCGAAGAAACGGCCGAATACGAAGACCCGGGCGAAACGGTCGGGACGGGAGGAGAAGAAGCTCCCGCAGTGCAGGATTATTACGATTGGGACGAGTTTCGCGACGACGATATTCCGGACTATAAAACGAAAGTAAACAATTACTCGCCCGATGATGAGCTTTACACCCGGCCGATTGTCGAGACCATCTCCTTCCGGGACGAGTTAAAAGAACAGATCAACTTCCTGCAGCTGGATGAGCGGCAACAATTTATCGCCAGTTTTATTCTCGATTCCCTGGATGAAGACGGTTTCCTGAGACGGGATTGCGACGTCATTGCCGATGACATCTCTTTTGCCAACAGCCTGTTTATCGAAACCGCGGAAGTGGAAGCGATGCTCAAACTGATTCAGCGCCTCGACCCGCCCGGTATTGCCGCAAGGGATTTGAAAGAATGCCTTTTGCTGCAGCTCGACCGGCTGGAAGAGCACGACCCATACCAGCCCCTGGCACGAAAGATCCTGAGCAGCCTTTTCGAGGAATTGGGAAATCGCAACTACGATAAAATAAAAAGGGTTCTCGACATTGAAGACGACGCCCTGAAAGGCGCCCTTCAGGTGATTACCTCCCTGAATCCCAAGCCTGCTTCGGGACTTCGCAACGATTCGGTGATCAATGAAAACATCAAACCCGATTTCCTGCTGCGGTATATCAACGACGGAGAAATCGAAGTGGAGCTTGCCTGGGGAAACAGTCCGCCTTTGCGCCTGAACAGTGCGCTGACCCAAATGGCGCATACCAAGAAGGACAAAGCCACCAACCAGTTCCTGAAAAATAAAATCAATTCGGCAAAATGGTTTATTGATGCCATCAAACAACGTGAAACCACGATGCTGAATACAGTGAAGGCTATTATCAAATTGCAATACGAGTACTTTCAGACGGGCAATGTCAAATTGCTGAGGCCCATGATCCTGAAAGACGTAGCCGACCTGATCGGAATGGACATCTCTACCATTTCGAGGGTAACCACCAATAAATACGTGCAAACCCCTTTCGGGATCGTACTGCTGAAAGACCTGTTCACCGAAGGGGTAGCCAACGATATGGGTGTGGAGGTTTCCAACCGGGCCATCCAGGAGGCAATCCGGGAAATCATCGAGCAGGAAGACAAGCGCCATCCACTAAACGATCAGCAGATTACGGCATTGTTAGCCGAAAAAGATTACAATGTTGCCCGGAGAACAGTTGCCAAATACCGTGAACAAATGGGATTGCCTACCGCGAGGCTAAGGGTAATGCTCTGACGGACAACCCCCTTTTTTCAAAACGATTTTCCCGGCATAGCTTAACCCCCGACCATTCATTTCTAAAACCATTGCCAGCTCCCCTATGAAAAAAATATTGGTTATTGACGATGAGGCGGATATCTGCCTGCTGCTGAAACGCTTTCTGACGAAGAGTGACTTCCTGGTTGAAACGGCGCAGTCGGGAAGAAAAGGCTTACAACTGCTGGAAGAATTCAACCCCGATCTGGTGATGACGGATTTCCGGTTAGGAGATTATACGGGAACCGATCTGCTGGTGACGATCAAATCCCGTCTGCCCCACCTGCCGGTCGTGATTATTACCGGTTATTCCGATATCAAAGATGCCGTCAATGTCATGAAACTGGGGGCCTATGATTATATTACCAAGCCGCTTTTCCCGGATGAAATACTGGTGACGGTCAAAAAAGCCCTCGCCGATCCGTCCCAGAATGGCAGGGCCAACCTCGCAGCCGTTGACGTAACCACAGATTCCGCCCCGGAAAAGGACCGTCCTAAATCAGCCAACCGTCCGCCTTTAAAATTCAAACCTGGTTACGTGATGGGCACGGGGGTAAAAGCCCAGCAGCTCTATCACCAGATCGATCTGGTTGCGCCCACCAATTACAGCGTCATTATCTACGGCGAGAGCGGCTCTGGAAAAGAAGCCATCGCCCTTGAAATCCATAACCGCTCCAACCGCCACGGCCAGGCCTTCGTAGCCATGGACTGCGGGGCTATCTCCAAGGAACTGGCCGGCAGTGAGTTGTTCGGACATGAAAAGGGATCTTTTACGGGAGCGCTGCAAACCAAAATAGGGCATTTCGAAATGGCCAACGGCGGCACCTTATTTTTGGATGAGGTGGCCAATCTGTCGTATGAAATACAGATTGCCCTCCTCCGGGTGGTACAGGAAAGACGCATGCGCCGGATTGGGAGCAACAAAGAAATTGAACTGGATGTGCGGATTATCGTGGCCAGTAACGAAAAACTGCACGACGATTCCAAAAAGAAAAGATTCCGGGAAGATTTGTACTACCGGTTCAACGAATTTACGATTGAGGTTCCTCCCCTGAGAGAACGCAAGGATGATCTGATGTTGTTTTCACAGTCCTTTCTGGATGAAACCAACCTGGAATTGAATAAAAATGTCAAAGGATTTTCCCGGGAAGTCATCAATGATTTTATGAATTATGGCTGGCCCGGAAATTTAAGGGAATTAAAGAATGTCATCAAGCGGGCCACCCTGTTAACAGACGGCGACTATATTGAGGAAAAGGCGCTGCCCTTTGAGATTGCCAACTATCCCAAGCTGGCGTCGCTCGAAAGCCCGGGTGAAGAAGCCTCTTTTTCAGCCGTCAGTACCACCTTACCGGAGGCAGACGATACCCCGAATTTAAAACTGGCCGTAAACGAAGCAGAATACGACATGATCATGAAAGTATTACGGCAAGTCAATTTCAATAAAAGCAAGGCGGCGCGGCTGCTTAACATCGATCGTAAAACCTTGTACAATAAAATGAAGCAGCTCGACATGCAATAGGGAAATGGTATCCACCAACATTTTACCTTATGAATCCACCGTATGAACAATTATTGAACGCTGCCGCCTGCGGATTGCTGGTCGTGCAAAAGAATGAGGCCGGGGCCACGATTTGTCTGGCAGGCAACGCCGCCGCCGAACAACTTCTGGGACAGTCTTCTCTGGCGGGCAAATCGTGGAGCGACCTCACCGGCACGATCGGGCTGCCCTTGTTTCAGGAGGAAATCGTGAGCCTTCCCAATGCCTCGGTCTGCCGGGTCATCAAACGGGATCTGAGTCCGACCGAACAACTGTATACCCTGCTGGATATTTCTGCCGAACGACGCAGCAAAAAGGAGCTGGAGGAGTTTTCGTACATCGCCTCGCACGATCTTCAGGAGCCGCTGCGGAAAATCAGTTCATTCGGGGAGCGCATTGATCGTAACCGGGCGACCCTTACTCCCGAAACGGCCCTGTACCTGTCGAGGATGCTCAATGCTACCCAACGGATGCAGAGCATGCTGAACGGACTGCTCCTGTATTCCCGGATTACGCACATCGATGAAGTGTTTGTGCCGGTAAATCTCAAGACGATCGTCAACGACGCCTTCAACAAAGAACTCAACAGCTACGGACTGCTGCCGGTTCGGTTCACGGTGGACGAACTGCCTGAAATTGAAGGCATCCCGCAGTACCTCTTACTCCTTTTCGAGCAATTGTTTTCCAATTCCCTGAAGTTCGTCCGGAAAGCGACTACCCCGGAAATAACGGTCACCAGCGACATTCAGCTCCCCAACCGGCAGTTGATTTTGAGAGTGCAGGACAATGGAATAGGTTTCGAAAGTGAAAATGCCGAACGTATTTTCTCTTTATTTCACCGCCTGCACGGGAGATCCGAATTTGAAGGCGCGGGTATCGGGCTCGCATTGTGCCGTAAAATTGTTGAAAAACATTCGGGTACGATCACCGCGCACGGCATCCCGGAAAAAGGGACCCTGTTCCGGATTACCTTACCCTTGTCACAACCCGTTCTCCCGAAACCCTGAGCCCACCTATGTCCGGCAAATTACTACGCGTGCTGTATGTTGATGATGACGAGGATGATTTTCTGTTAACGGAAGCCTGTTTCAAGGAAATCCCGGATTTGAACTATCACCTGGTATGGTGCTCCACCTACCAGGAAGCGCTTAATGAACTGCAAAAAAAGGCGCACGATCTGTACCTGTTCGATTTCTTTTTGGGAAAACATACCGGCATCGACCTGATGAAGGAAGCATTTGCCCTGCAATGCGAAGGGCCGATGATCCTGCTTACCGGAAGGGGAGATGAAAAAACGGCGATTGAAACCCTGCGGATGGGCGCCACTGATTACTTAATTAAAAGTGAATTGACCGCTTCCACCCTGCAGCGCAGTATCCGGTATTCGGTGGAACGTACAGCGTTCACCAAGGCCATTCAGCAAAGTGAACGACGGTATCGTAAAATCTTTGAAGAGTCGGGCGACATGCTTTTTATTACGGACGCCCAGGGCAATATCCTCGATTTTAATCCTGCGACGCTCACCCTTTCCGGCTATAACACCTCCCAACTGCTGGAAGCTTCTATCCTCTCGTTTATAGGCACTCCTACTATTCGCCAGATCTGGGACACCTTGCTCCGGAAACAGGAACTCGAAAATCAGGAAATCATACTGATCACCAGCAATGGCAATAAACGCACGTGTATTTTTTCGGCCATCGTAGAGAGCGATGAAAACCAGCAGTACGTCCAGTGCCGGATAAGCGACATTACTTCCCGCAAGCAACTGGAACGGGAGCGCCTGTTTTCCGAAAAAATGGCCGTATCCGGAAGGCTCATCCGGATGCTGGCCCACGAAGTCCGCAACCCGCTGACCAATATCACGCTTTCCGCAGAACAGCTCGAATCGGAATTTGAAGACAATGAACTGGCATTTTACACCCAGATTATCAAACGCAACTGTCACCGGATCAACGAACTCATCACACAGCTGCTGCAATCGTCGCGTCCGGGCGAAGTCAACCTGGTTCCCGGCAGTATGGAGCAGGTCCTTGAGGAAGCCCTGCAGACTGCAAATGACCGGATTCAGTTGAAGAAAATTAAGGTGATCAAAACGTACAGACCGGATATCCCGGTAGTGGCCCTGGATCAGACTTCGCTGCAGCTCGCCTTCCTGAACCTGATCAATAATGCCATCGAAGCGGTGCAGGAAGCTACCGGGGAACTGCTCATCACGCTTCAGCATCAGGCAGGGGAAGTTAAAGTCGGGATCAGTGACAATGGCAGCGGGATCAGTGAAGAAATGATGAACCACATTTTCGAACCGTATTTCACCGGAAAAAAAGCGGGGATGGGAATCGGGCTCGCCACCGCGCTCAGCATCGTCCACTCTCACGGCGGCCGGATCGACGTGCAGTCGGAGGAAGGCGCCGGCTCCACCTTCCTCCTGAGTTTTCCCACGCTTTAAACAACCGGCCTGTTAGGGCTCAGGCTGTCCCTTTTTCTTTCCGAACAGGTAGTATACCGGTATACCGGCCAGGGCAATGAGCAACCCGGGCCAGGTGTAACCCGGTTTGTAGATAATCAGGGCCACACAAAACAGAAGTCCCATCAGGATATAGAGCGCCGGCAAAACGGGATACCCGAAAGCCTTGTACGGCCTTGGCAGCTCCGGCCGTTTCTTTCTCAGAATAAAAATACCGGCAATCGTAAGCATGTAGAACATAACGACCACAAACGAAATCATATCCAGCAGGTCGCCGTACCTTCCACTCAGGCTCCATGCCCCGGCCAGGACACATTGCACCCATAAACCGATCGCCGGAACTGCGTTCCGATTGAGCTCTCCTACTTTCCTGAAAAACACGCCGTCTTTTGCCATCGAATAGTACACCCGGGCCCCGGACATGATCAGCCCGTTATTACACCCAAACGTGGCCACCATGATCATCAGCGCAATAATCAGCGTACCTGCCTGGCCGAATATCGCCTGCGATGCCGCCACTGCTACCCGGTCCTTATCAGCTGCTGCGATCTCCTGCATCGTGAGCACGCTGGTGTACATCAGATTGGCCAGCAGGTAAATAACGGTTACAATCAGTGTCCCCAACGCCAGGCTCAAGCCTACGTTGCGCTGCGGGTTTTTAATTTCACCCGCAATAAAGGTGACGTTATTCCACGCATCACTGCTAAAAATGGATCCGACCATAGCGGCTGCAACCGCCCCTATAACAGCCATCGACAGATAGGAACTAACACTGCCGTCGACCTCCAGCCGCTGCAATTTCCAGACCTCGTCCCCCGTCCAGTTGGCCGCCCATACCTCCGGATCCATCCATAAAAGGCCAAAAACAATCAACCCGAGCAGCGACAGGATTTTGGCAAGTGTAAAACTGGTCTGGATGATTTTCCCGTGCCTGACCCCCTTTGTATTGATAAAAGTAAGCAGCACAATGACGGCGATCGACAATAGCTGGGCCGCGGAAACCTTCAAAGCTCCTACCGTCAGCAGGATATTGTCTTCTGAAAACACGGGCAGCAGATACGCCGTAAACTTGGCAAAGGCAACCCCTACTGCCGCTATGGTTGCCGTCTGGATCACCGTAAACAAACTCCATCCATATACGAAACTGATCAGCGGGTTGAACGCTTCTCTGAGATACACATACTGGCCGCCTGCTTTGGGAAACATCGCGCTCAATTCGCCATAACTTAACGCAGCCGTAAGCGTCATAAAGCCGGTAATGGCCCAAACCAGCAGCAGCCAGCCTGCGCTCCCAGTATTGCGTGCGATATCGGCGCTGACAATAAATATCCCGGAACCGATCATACTACCGGCTACCAGCATCGTTCCGTCGATGAGCCGCAAAGAGGGTTTAAACAAGGGTTGTTCCATGCCTGTCATAAATTGTATAGTACTACAAAGGAATAATCCGCCATAACATACTAATCCGGAACCGGCATGGCAACAATTATCTGCCCAAGCGTTCTTTTCAGGCTTTCATACTCTGCCTCGTCTGACCTGCGAAATATACACAGCCTATACGCCTCGCTCTCCCTCGTCTGACCGGGTCACGCTGACGACGGGAGGGCGAAAGCAGGTCTCAGACCTGCGAATGGAGGCGAGGCTTATACGCGGGTCAGGAGACCCGATGTCGCACCTTCGCCCGTCAGGAGACGGGGAAGAGCTGGAAAGAGCCGCCGCCCCTTCCCTATTCCCCAAATCTAAAATCGTAAATCTAAAATCGTAAATATTTTGCACTTTACCCTTCTAAACCACCTTTTACACCCATAAAAATAGCACTTTACAAATACCAATCAAGACAAATCAAACAACTTTAACCAAATGGTTAAACTTTCTGCTTAAACCGTATTGACAAACCCATTCTATCGATTACTTTTGTCAGGTCATTCATCTATTAGCCATGTCACAATCAACCGAAGACACCATCAAAGAAGCAGCGAAGCGCGTATTTCTGGAAAAGGGATATCACGGAGCCACCACCCGTGATATTGCCAAAGAAGCTGGTATTAACCGGGCACTGGTCAACTATTACTTCCGTTCGAAGGAAAACTTGTTTGCTATTGTATTTACGGAAATGGCGGAACTGTATTTTCAAAAGGTGTTTTCGGTTCTTCAGCAACCCATCTCATTCTTCGATAAACTCGATTTTCTGCTTGAAGAGGAAATCCGGGTCCATTTCAAAGAGCCTCAATTGACTACTTTTCTGATAGATCAGTCAAGGCAACCGGATTCGTCACTTGAAAAGCTGCTGACCCCGGCTTTTAACCTGCTCGTGGCAAATTACCGGAGGCTATTGGCGGAGCAAATTCAAAAAGCCGTCGATGAAGGAGAGATTATTTCCATTCCACCCGACCAGCTATTACTGTTGATGTCCAGTGTCAAGTACCTTTTTTCCTCCAAGAAAATCTTCACGGATGTCTGCAACCAATCAGGCAGCTCCTTCGAAGAATTAGTCCGCAACCACAAAACGTTGCTGTTGAGCGTACTCCGCTCGCACCTTTCTAAATAGTTATTGGTTCCATCATGTTAAAATTTCCATAATCGGATGAAAATTATTCGTTATCCTTTAGTGGGCCTTCTTGTACTAGCGGTCCATTTTGCGCAAGCGCAGCACCCACATGCTTATACCCTCAAGGAACTGACTGACCGGGCACTTACCCATAATTTCGATATCAGGAATCAGGAGCAGAACCGGGAGGGAACCGAGGCTCAGATTGACCAGGTAAAGGCAAGAGCGCTTCCTCAGGTCAGCCTCAACGGCGACTACAAATACTATATCAAGATTCCGGCCCAGGTGATCCCGCTTTCGGCCTTCGGCGGCCCTGAAGGCGAGTATACGACAGCCGGTTTCGGGCTGCCCTGGAACCTGTCTTCCAACGTGCAGATCACCCAAAACCTGTTCAGCCCGTCCCTTGCCATCGGTCTGAAGGCTGCAAAGCTGGGCAGGGAAGCCACCGAACTGCAAATTCACCGTACGAAAGAAGATGTGACCTACAATGTTGCCGCTTCTTTTTACAACGCACAAACGGTCGCCCAGCAGATTCGCTTCGTTGAGGATAACCTCAAATCACTCGAATCCACCATTCGTATCACCGATTTGCGCTACCAGAACCAGGTAGGACAGAAAATCGATGTCGACCGCCTGCGATTGAATTATTCGACCACCGAAAATCAATTAATGACCCTGCGTGATCAATACAAGCAGCTGCTCAACCTGTTGAAATTCCTTTCGGGTATTCCCCAGGAAGAAGTCCTTACCATTGTGGAGGACATTGAAACAATCGCGCAGGAAACCCGCTATGCGACGGATCGCCTCAACCGGAGCGACCTGCATTTGCTGAATCTGCAGGAAACGCAATACGAACTGGAACGTCGTAATATTAAGGCCGGGGCCCTTCCGACTGTCTCCCTGTACGGGATCGGGAACTATGGCGTGTACGCCATGGGCGGAGAATACTCGGTAGTAAAAGGCATTCCGGCAGCCTGGGCCGGCCTGCAACTAAACTGGAGCTTGTTTGACGGCTTCGAGCGCCGTTCCAAAGTTGCCCAGAATAAGGTGCAACGCCTGCAGCTCGATTACCAGCGTCAGGCGCTTAACGAATCCATTAAAATGGAAATAGAGAACAGTGAGCACAAAATAAACCTCCAATTACGCAACCTGAAATCGAGCAAAGAACAAGTGGGACTGGCCGAGGAAATCCATCAACAAGCCCAGCTCAGCTTCAAGGAAGGCTTAACGGATATCACCACCCTCATCCAGACAGAGAACTCGCTTCGTGAAGCACAAGTCAGCTACCTCACAGCTGTAGTAGGCCTGCGTACCGCCGAGCTCGACCTGAAGAAAGCGACCGGAAACCTGTTGAATTAAGCTATAAATCAAGATAACGTCACAAAAGAAATGAAAAAATTAGGAATTGCAGCCGCCCTCATCGCATTGATTGGTTTAGGGGCCTATAAATTAAAGGACAACCAGGAGAAAGTTGCCGCAAAGGTATATATACCGGACACCAGCCTGAAAGTAGGCGTAGATGTAAGTACCGTCGCGGTACAGCCTTTGTCGCAGGCGCTCTCTTTCCTGGGAACATTCACCGCTAATAAGGAAGTAGAGATTAAGCTGCAGGTAGGCGGGGAAGTACTTCAGCTTCCGTTTGAAAACGGACAGGCCGTAAGCGCCGGAGCGTTGCTGGCTAAAATCGATGATGAGCAGTTATCGTTACAGAAGGAAGGTCTTGAAATATCGATTGAAGGCTATAAAAACGATCTGAAGCGTTACCAGAACCTGGTTGCCGGCGATGCCACCCCGGCGGTGAATATCGAAAAGACGGAATTGTCAATCCGGGCAACGGAGGCACAGAAAAAACAATTGGAAAAGCAGATCAGCCATACGCGGGTGACGGCTCCCTTCAGCGGCGTGATCACCGAGAAACTGACAGAAAAAGGCGCAGTGGTATCTCCAGGTGTCACGATTGCAAAGCTTACCGACGTTTCGCAGGTAAAGCTGCGCCTGATGGTTCCTGAAAGGTCCATCAACCTTTTCAAAATAGGGCAGCCCTTAACGATCACCACCGAGGTATATCCCGGGCAGGAATTTAACGGGAAGGTCTCCATGATCAGTGCAAAGGGCGATGCTTCACACAACTATCCGGTAGAACTGACGGTAAACAATAACCACGCAAAGGTACTGCGTGCCGGGATGTACGGTTCGGTGCTCTTTGATCATACCGTCAGCGGCGAGGCGCTTACGATTCCCCGTCAGGCACTCGTAGGCTCCAGTAAAGATCCGTACGTGTTTGTGGTTAAAGATGAGAAAGCCGAGTTGCGCAAGATTGAAATCGGAACCGCTACAGCCGAGGTTTTTGCCGTAGCGTCCGGCCTGCAAGAGGGGGAAATAGTGGTAACAAGCGGACAGATCAACCTGAAAGAAGGCAGTCCTGTAAGCGTTCAGAAGTAACCTAACCTTTTAGCAAACCAGACACAATGAATTTTATAAAAGCCATACTGAATCGTCCCTCCGTTATTATCGTACTTTTTGCGATTCTTACACTGGGCGGATTGATTTCGTACCGTCTGCTGAGCTACGAGCTCATGCCAGACTTCGCAGTACCGGTTGTAACCGTCACGACAATCTATCCCGGGGCAGCTCCCGGTGAGGTAGAAAACGAAGTAACCCGGCGCATTGAAGATGCCGTTTCGGGATTAGACAACCTGGATGATTTAATCAGCAAGTCGCTGGAGAGCGCCTCTGTCGTCATCATTCAGTTTAAATCGGGTACCGACATCGACCGGGCCCTGGATGAAGCACAACGGGAGATCAATAAGATCCTAGGCGATTTGCCGGACGACGCCAAGTCGCCTTCCCTCTCCAAATACTCCCCTTCCGACCAGCCGATTATCCAGTTGGTAGCGACCTCCAATATGCCGGGAGGGGTCTTTTATAAGGAAGTGGAAGACAAGCTCCTTCCCAAGCTGCAGCAGGTAAAAGGGGTTGCCGAGATTACGATGGTAGGGGGTGAAGAACGTGAAATCCGGGTGGATGTCAACAATCAGAAACTGAACTATTACGGCTTGTCTCCCCTACAGGTTTCGGCGGCAATTGCACAAGGCAATATGGACTTTCCGACCGGAAGTGTAAAAAGCAATACCGAGAACATGACCTTGCGCCTGGCCGGTAAGTTTACCGACATGGAGCAGATTGAAGAGGTGGCGGTGGCCGTGGGCGCCAATGGCAGTATCGTGCGGGTGAAGGATGTGGCAACGGTAACCGACGGCCTTGCCGATGCGTCCAGCATCAGCCGCTATAACGGGGTGAACGGGATCGGGTTGTTTGTCAAGAAACAACCCGATGGAAATGCCGTTGCCATCAGCCAGGAATTGCAGAAGAAGATTGCAGAAATAGAGGAGACGTACCAGGCTCAGCATGTCAGGTTTACCATTGCGTACGACAGCAGCGACTTTACCCTGGCGGCTGTAGACGCAGTCGTGCATGATTTGCTGCTGGCAGTACTCATGGTGGCGGTGATCATGCTGCTGTTCCTGCACAGTTTCCGGAATGCCTTTATCGTCATGATCTCCGTGCCTGCCTCTTTAGTAAGTGCCTTGTTGTTTATGTATGTGATGGGGTACTCCCTGAACCTGATGACCCTGCTGGGTTTATCCCTCGTGATCGGTATCCTCGTGGATGATTCCATCGTGGTATTGGAAAACGTGCAGCGGCACATGGAAATGGGGAAAGACCGCTGGCAGGCCACCATTGACGGAGTGAGCGAAATCGGCTTCGCGGTAGTAGCCATTACCCTGGTAATTGTGGTTGTTTTTGTGCCAATCACCATGGTCAACTCGATCATTGCCGACCTGTTGCGCCAGTTCTCATTAACGGTCGCTTTCTCAACACTTGTCAGCTTGCTGGCTTCATTCCTCCTGACGCCCTGGCTTACCTCGCGTATCGGCAAACTGGAACACTTAAATCCCAGGAATCCTTTCCAGGCGTTCCTGATCTGGTTTGAAAAACAGCTTACCGGGCTAACGAACTGGTATACAGGAGCCGTCACCTGGGTATTGGGGCATAAATTGATCTTCTCGGGCGTCGTGATCGGAATGTTTGCAGCCACCATGTGGGTGATGGGACTGGGGATTGTAGGCCAGGAATTCGTGTCGCAGGGCGATCAGGGCAAATTTATGCTCTCGCTTAAATACGATAAAGGAATTTCCCTGGACAAAAACAACCTGCGTTCGCTGGAAATCGAGCAGGACCTGCTTGCCCGCAGTGAAGTAAAAGGAATCATCGCTAATGTCGGCGGCGCCAGTACGGGAATGAGCAGCACGGGACAGGGCGAAGTGAACCGTACCGAACTTACCGTGGAATTGCAGGAACTCCGGGAACGCCCGGATCAGCTCACCACCGAACAATACATGATCAGGACCCGCGACTATGTCATGGCGACGTATCCGGGTATTGAGGTAACCACCACCATTGTAAGCAGCGCAGGCGGCGGTTCGGCGCCCATTGAGTTCCTGATTACGGGCGACAATCTCCAGACAATTCTGGCTACGGCCAATTCCATGGCCGACAGCCTGCGAAAGATGCCCGGTTCCAACGATGTAAAAGTATCGGTAGAAGACGGGAATCCTGAAGTACAGGTGCGGATTGACCGGGAAAAGATGGCACAGCTGGGGCTGAACATCCAGACGGTGGGAGCAACCCTTCAAAATGCATTCTCCGGCAACGATGATTCCAAATTCCGTGAAGACGGCCTGGAATACGATATCCGCGTGATGCTGGATGCCTTCGACCGTAAAAATCCGGAAGATGTAAAGGCCATTACGTTTGTCAGTCCCATTGCGGGTCGTGCGGTTCGCCTGGAGGAGTTCGCGGATGTGTCGCTGGGACAAGGGCCTTCGTTGCTGGAGCGTAAAGACCGGCGTACCTCCGTAACGGTTACCTCCAACGTATTGGGAGTAAGTTCCGGTGCACTGATGACGCAGCTGAATACCCTGACCGCCAACTATGACTTCCCGGAAGGCGTAGAATTCACCTGGGGGGGTATGGCGAAAAGTCAAACCGACGGGTTTGCTTCGCTCGGACTTGCGATGCTGATTGCCCTGATGCTGGTCTATTTTATCATGGTGTTGCTCTACGATAACTTTGTCTACCCGTTTGTGGTACTTTTTTCAGTACCTGTGGCTGTTATCGGTTCGCTGCTGGCCCTGGCCCTGAGTGCGTCCAACTTCAGTATTTTCGCGATGTTAGGGATGATTATGCTGATCGGGCTGGTTATTAAGAACGCGATTTTGATTGTGGACTTTGCCAACCAACTCAAAGCCAGGGGCATGCATTACAAGGAAGCGATTATTACCGCCGGCCAGGACCGCCTCCGCCCGATCCTGATGACCACCATTGCAATGGTGATCGGGATGACTCCCATCGCAGTCGCTTCCGGAGCCGGTTCCGAATGGAAAAACTCGCTGGGTTGGGTGCTGATTGGCGGGTTGATCAGTTCCATGCTGCTGACGGTATTTGTGGTTCCGATGATGAACTATATCGTCGACCGCATTGCCGAGAAGCTGAGTAAGAAAAAAATCGTTCAACCGGAAGAAGAACTGGTGGCTCCCTGATAGTATCCCTTTTCTTCCAATCAGAAGAGGCTGTCCAAAAAGGGCAGTCTCTTCTGATTTCACGGGGAGGGTACTCAAATAACCGGAACTAAAACCGCCGGCCCCCTGCTTTTTCCCTTTCATCCCATTTTCTGCGATTTAAGATTTGTTATGTATTAATTGCCTCATCAATAACCATCTCCGGCCATCCGTACGCTATGAAGCACCTTTTCTATTCACTGGCATTGCTGACAGTTCTGGCATGCACGCATTCACAGGACAAGCACTACTCCGATCTTGACAGTCTCTTTAGCATCTATGATTCCAAAGAGCTTTTCTTTGTGAACGCACTTGTAAAACGGGACGGCAAACTACTTTACCAACAGTCAGCCGGGTACCAACAGGTGGAGGACAAGGTTAAAAATTCTCCTCAAACCCGTTTTCTGATCGGTTCTATTACAAAAACGTATACCGCCACTATCATCATGCAGCTGGCGGAAGAAGGCAAACTGAAACTGGAGGATAAGCTTGAAAAATACTTCCCGGATATTCCCAACGCGAAACTGATCACTGTTGAAATGCTGTTGCGGCACCGGTCCGGTCTTTCGAATTACACCAGTGATCCGAACTTTATGAAAGAGGTGATCACTCCCATTTCCAAATCGGAGTTTCTGGAGCGTTTTAAACAACTGACGATCGATTTCACGCCCGATTCAACTTATCAGTACAGCAATACCAATTACATCCTGTTAGGAGCTATTATTGAATCCGTGACCGGTGACACCTACGCCAACCAGTTGCAGCAACGCATTATTGACCGCCTTGGCCTGAAGGCCACGACACTCGGACGACCTGCTGACGCTACGCATATGGCCCGGCCATACGTTTTCAGTGACGACACCTGGCAACCTACCCAGCCTGAATGGAACACCGACTGGGCATGGTCTGCGGGCGCCATTGCTGCAACTGCGGAAGACGTAGCGCTCTTTCTGGAAGGATTGTTTGAAGGCAGGCTGGTTACTTCCGGAAGCCTGGCCCGAATGACGGATATCAAAGACGGTTATGGCCTCGGACTGGTAGCCCTTCCGTTCAGGCATCAGCGTCTTTTCGGACATACAGGAGGAATTGAAAGCTTCGTTTCTGTTGCGGCCTATAATCAAGATGACAGAACGGTATTCGTTCGCCTGATTAACGGCAACAAGCATTACGATGGAAACGACATTTCCATTCAATTGTTAAACGGTGCCTACGGTCATGCGATACAATTCCCTGATCTGACGGTCCAGCCGGGTGTCGCTGTGGAAACAGCTATTTTGGATCGCTACGAAGGCGCCTATAGTGCAGCAGGTTTTCCGCTTGTCATTACGGTCTTTCAGCAAGAAGCTCAGCTTTTCGCACAAGCGACGGGACAAGGCGCTTTCCCCCTCAAAGCCTCATCCCCAACCGACTTCGAGTTCAGCACCGCGCAGATCCGGATGCAATTCTTTGAAAAAGACGGCAAGACCGGCTTTCACTTTACGCAGGGAGATGCCCGGTTTGATTTTTTCAAGGAATAACCGGATCAGCATCTCGGCCTGACAAACCGGGGTATGTGTCGACACTCCGAGGTATGTGTCAGGCCCACCGAGGTATGTGTCCCCACAGACCTCCCCCGATACCAGCCAATAAACCAAGTAAAAGCCGGGAGAAGGGAAGCTGTAAGGGGAAAGGAAACGGGGTACACCTCAAATACAATATGGTCTGTGGGGACACAGACCATGGACGACAATTACCGAAACCTGTGTCGGCACGCCGAGGTCTGTGTCTGGCCCACCGAGGTCTGTGTCCCCACAGACCTCCCCCAATACCAGCCAATGAACCAAGTAAAAGCCGGGAGATGGGAAGCTGTAAGGGGAAAGGAAAACGGGGGGACACCACAAATACAATATGGTCTGTGGGGACACAGACCATGGACGACAATTACCGAAACTTGTGTCGGCACGCCGAGGTCTGTGTCAGGCCCACCGAGGTCTTTGTCCCCACAGACCTCCCCCGATACCAGCCAATAAACCAGGTAAAAGCCGGGAGATGGGAAGCTGTAAGGGGAAAGGAAAACGGGGTACACCTCAAATACAATATGGTCTGTGGGGACACAGACCATGGAAAAGTCGTAAATTTAAGATTCGGTTTTTCGAGCTATTTCATCACAATCCGAAAGCCTAAACAGGGCATTTCTGCACACACTATGAGAAGGGAAATAATACAGGGGGAAAGTTCTTACAGGAATTCGCAAATGGACTTCGATAAAGTCTATTTCTGGACAGATACGGTAAAGGAATGGAAACACTTACTCCAGCACGACAACTACAAAAAACTGATAATTTCCTCATTGTCTGAACTGAAAAACCGTTCTCAAATTATAATCTATGCCTTTGTGATAATGCCTAATCATATTCACCTGATCTGGGAGCTTAAAAAACCGAACGGCAAAGAAAAACCACACGCGAGCTTTAACAAGTTCACAAGCCATCTGATCGTTTCCGACTTAAAACAAAAGCATCCGGAAATGTTGTCTTCTTTTAAAGTTGAAGAAAAAGAACGGCAGCATCGCATTTGGCAAAGAGATCCTTTGGCAATACTGATGGATACAAGGCAAAAAGTAGAGCAAAAGATTGAATATATCCACAATAACCCTTTGCAAACCTACTGGAATCTGGCCGACCGGCCAGAAGACTATAGTTGGTCATCAGCTGAATTTTACACCAAGGGGGTAGACCGTTTTAAAATACTTACGCATTACAGGGATCGCTTCTGAACATTTGTCCATCGCTAAGGATTGATTTCAGCCGAAGATTATGTCCTCACTGCGGGTCGCCCACCGAGGTCTGTGTCGGCACGCCGAGGTCTGTGTCAGGCCCACCGAGGTCTGTGTCCCCACAGACCTCCCCGATACCAGCCAATAAACCAGGTAAAAGCCGGGAGATGGGAAGCTATTAAGAGGAAAGGAAAACGGGGTACACACCAAATCCAATATGGTCTGTGGGACACAGACCATGGACGACAATTACTTCGTAAGCAGGGAGAGTGGCACCCACTTGACTCTTGGGAGCAATCTGTTTGTGGTATTCTCTCTGTCAGGAATACTGTCGCCGGGTAAGGTGTCCGTTTTAACTGAATCTACCGGGATTGCTTTCGGAAACAGGAAGCGATTGAAGCTGTGGGTAAACTGCAGGCTGAAGCCGGCGGTTGTCTGGGTGTTATTGAGTACCAGGGGATTCTGAACATTCCGGTTATAAGCACGTCCGCGCACGCTTCCGTTGGGAGTAAACCAATATTCCAGGGTCCATTCTCCCAGTAAACTGGCTGCATCGTACTGGTTCTGAACATTGGTTAACCGGCCATCCCGCGTAATCCGGAACCTGTCATTCAGAAAGCGGTAGGAAAAACGCAGCTGTAAATTGTCGATCATGTTTTCATCCAGTGTCAGCCCCGTCAGACCTACCTCCAGGTTCTGGTCCAGGGCAGAGGCCCACTTGCTGATCTGATTCGAAATCAGCTCACTCACACTGTTGCCTAACCCCAGGCCCGACTGTCCGCCAAAGAGCGGGTTGTTGGGACTGAGCAGGGTATTGAACAGCAACAAGCTGCTCACCTGCTTGCTCAGCTCCTGTTCATCGCTTTGCAACCTGTTTTCGAACACAGCGATGCTGCTTCTGAATTCTGGCGTATTAGGGTATTCTTTAAACTGCAGGGAGTAACCCACTTTGGGAGACATCAGCCGCTCGGTAAGGGTGATCATCAACTCTACCGGATACCGCCTGGTATAAGCCGGATTGCTGGCCAGTGAACTGGAAGAGGTCGTCGACGACAGTACGTCGACCAGGGAGGTCAGTTGCGTATAGCTCGCAGTCACATTGGCCTCGGCCTCATAAGGATTGCCTGTCCAGGTGATGCGACTACCCGGTTTTATTTCAAAGCGTTTGTTGATAGCGTTCTGCAAGGTAAAAGTATAATCTCCCCGTTCAATTTCGAACGACCCCGTCATCGCGAAATCACTTTTCGTATCAATTTTCAGGTTCAGCAATCCGTTCCCATAGGCCTTAATAATATCGCCGGTTTGCCGGTCAAGCTGAATTTCACAATAAGCATCCGGGGTAATGTTAAAATTAAAATTCATTTTAATCCCCGACGCCTCTGCAGCGGTCCGCCGCCGTCCGCCGCCTACCCCTGTGCTATCCCTTTCTTTAATCAGCTGGCTCAGAAATACCACATATTCCTGTGTCGCCACCTCCGTGGCCCCGTCGAAGGGAATAAAAATCCGGGTACCCTTATTGCTGGTTACATTTGCATTAATGGTCAGGTTGTTGATGGCGCCGTAGACGTTTGCATTACCGGTGACATTCGCCACGCCATAGTACTGATCGTTATCGCTGGCGGTGGTATTCAGGATACGGAAACCCCTGAAATCGGCGTCGAATCCAAGTGTAAAATACTGGAAACCATCGTGGTAAACTCCTCCTGACAAGGTAGCCATATTGCCATCAGGGTCGGTCAGGGTCATGTTCTTAACCACTATTTCACTTTCTCCAAAATGTATTTTATCGTTAAACGTGAATACCGATTTCAGGTAATCAAACTGCGCCCGGCCTTTTTCGACCATCAGCTCACCGCTCAGCACCGGACGGCTGAGCGAGCCCTTTGCCCGTACCGTTCCGGAAGCCAGGCCGGATATATCGGAAACGATCCCCGCTGCAAACGGTTCAATGATCTTCAATTCCGTTTTGGAAAATACTCCTTTTATGTCCAAAGGATTTTCTGCCTGCTCGGGTATGTAGAAACCGTCTATACTCAGGGTTTTCTGCATGTTCTTTTCCACAAACGCCTGTAACTGCACCCGGCGCGTCAGCTTGTCCCAGTCGCCCCTTCCGATAAAATTCCCCAGTTCCAGGGCATCATAACGCAATCCTTCAATCGTAAACCCCGCATCCATTTCCCTTCCCGTATCCCGGTCGCGCAGGCTCATGTCCCCGTCCATGATTCCTTCGAATTTCGTTTTCAACAGCGCATTGACGGCCGACAGCCGGAAATTCCGCACCTGTAACCTGATATCCTGTCTGTTCTCCTGCCCGGTTACACCGTTCAGGGCAATTTGCTGCTTGCCGTTGTAGATGGCTATATTCCGGAACGTAATCCTGGGACCTTCTACCAGTAGTTCGTTCTGAACATTCATTTTCCAGACTTCATCCAGCAGCAAAAACTGCGATCCTTCCCGCAATCCCACCTGCATCCCTGTGGGGATAAACCGCAGATCTCCGTTCAGCACCGCCCGGTTGGTACTCCCTTCCTGCCGCAGACCTCCTTTAAAATTAATGTGGTCACTGTCCCAGGAAGCGTCTACAAATAACTTTTCCGTATTGGCGACGGAACTCAGCGCCTGTTTCTCAGATGTCACGAAAGCCGACGCCAATACCTCGGCGCTGTTGACAAATTTGGAGCTATTGAGATCGAATGCCGATTGGATAACGGTAAGATTCCCCCACCGCAGTGTATCCAATTCCCCGCCTAACGTAAGAAAAGCCGTGTTATCCCACTGAAGGTAACCCTCGACGGTCATGCCTGGAGAAACATACAGGTCGCCGGCTAAAAAATCAAACAGCCGGCGAGTGTCCCGGGTTTCCATTTCGCAGGCGATCCGGTAGCGGTCCCGGACAATGGTTTGCTGCTTTTGCTGGTAA
Source organism: Telluribacter humicola (assembly GCA_040394475.1). Taxonomy (GTDB): domain Bacteria; phylum Bacteroidota; class Bacteroidia; order Cytophagales; family Spirosomataceae; genus JBEBSD01. Next base: position 65,703 of record JBEBSD010000021.1, read on the forward strand.
TAATCCCGGCGTTCCGTTTCATTCCCGAAAAAATAGAGTTTATATTCTTTCAGGAGCACCTGCAAGTCGGCAACGACTTCCGTAGGAATAAAAGCCCCTTCCAGCGAGGCCGTCAGAAATTCGCTGGACAACGAAAACCGGTGCAGCTCCCCTTCCTTCTCTGAGACGATTATCAGCGAATCAAGTACCAGGTTTCGTTCGTGTTTAGGCTTTAACAGGTAGATATCGGAAAACCGCGCGGCCCCCACCAACTCATCCAGTGTATTCCCTTTCAACTGCAGGTTCAGCCGGGTATGCAGCTGAAACGGCTCTTCCATCAAGCCAAGCCGTTCAAGATCAGCGCGTTCTACAACTCCCTGCACATCAAAATAATTCTCTTCCTGCGTAAAATCAACTTCTCCATCGAGCTGGAATACCAGGTTGGTATCCTTTGAACTGACACGCCCGTTAAAATAAGATTGCTGCAGGTTGCCCTCGAACGCAACGTTCCGGTAATCGTACCCCTTAAACCCAAGGCGGGCGACATGTGCCGAAACATGGGTCGACGCTGCGTGCAGATCCAGCCCTTTTCCGTCTATATTCCCGGCAAAATCCAGTTTGCCAAAAGTATCCGTATCATCCAGTAAGATCCCGAGATTGAGATCGTTGGTTTTCAGGATTCCTTTATAAGCCGTATTATGGGACTCCCGCGCCTGGAAAACGATATCCGTATCCATGGCCCCGATATCGGTATTAATTTGCCCTTTCACAGTAAAATCGGCAATGGATCCCGCGTACAGCACATTTGCGCGAATGGTTCCAAACTTCTGCAGGACCGGAAGGAAGTTTCCCTGCGGATAATACTGCACCACATCCGCCCCGCTCAGGATACTTTTCTCGAGTTTGAAAAACATCCCTGTTTTCCGGATATCCGGTAACCCTTTAAAGGTAAATTCGCCGTTCAACTGGCTCTTTTCCCCGAAGCTCAGCTGTGCCCCGGAGAGTTTAAAATCGTGTACGGTTCCCTGAAAATCACCGGTAATCTCCCATGTTTCTTTCAACTGACGCAGGTATTCCGCAAAAAAACCAAGATCTCCGGATCGTATGCGGCTCTCCTGAAAATGCGCGCGCATCTCCACTTTTTCATTAAAATAGCCCAAATCGGCGGGTTTCTCGAAATTGAAACTCAGGTAATCCCGGATAACCGAATTCCCGATCAGCGCTTCCAGGTTAGCCAGTTCAATCTTTTTCTGACAATTCAGAAACTGCGTACTCAGCTTATGAACGGTCAGTCCGGTATGCCGGTCCCTGGCGGTCAGCCCGGTGACGTCAAAAGTGATGGTATCACCCAATACTGTAAAGCCCGTCAGATCGCCTTGTATATGGTCCAGCACGAAATTCCGGTAATCAAACACCTCCGGATGCTTCTCACGTGGAAAACGACTGTCTCCGAACTGGAAGACGCCATCCCGGATCGATGCCTTCGCAATGACAAACGGTTTGTTGATATCCCGCCGGGTAGTATCGCCGCTTCCGGTCAGTTCGTTAATGCGGCTGATAAATTCGTCTATATTCAACACCCCGGTTTCCGCATTTTTCTGCAGGTTGACATCCGGACGGAAAAGGGTTACTTCGTCCAGGCGGATCCCGTAGTACTTTCCGCGGGCCAGTCCCAGCATATCCAGGTCTGCATCCAGCCGTTCGACCGCGATCATTTCACCGTTCCGGGAGTCACGTACCGCTACTTTCTGAAGCGATACCACATCAAACCATTTAATATTGACTTTCCCGATTGTAACAGGGTACCCCAGGGTCTCAGAAAAAGCAGTAGCGGCTTTCCTGACTAAAAACGTCTGAACGGCGGGAAACTGCAGCGCAATCGTCGTAATGCCTAACGCAAACAAGGCCATTATCATCATCAGTATGACAGCATTCCCAACCGATTTCAAAAATCGTAACATCCCTTGGAACCCCTGCGGGTAAATTGTGTAATTTTGTGCCCGGCTTTGGGTCCGTCGGGGAATACATTACCCCTCAGGAACCCGGAACACCAGCCTGACCATTATGTCTATCTTAGCAATCGAGTCTTCTTGTGACGAAACCTCCGCCGCTGTGTTATCTAACAGCAAAATTCGTTCCAATGTTGTTTCTACGCAACTCATCCACCAGCAATATGGCGGGGTGGTCCCGGAGTTAGCTTCCCGCGCGCACCAGCTGCACATCCTACCGGTTGTGGAAAGCGCGCTGCACCAGGCCGGCGTTTCCCGGCACGATCTCCGCGCTATCGCTTTCACCCGTGGCCCCGGTTTACTCGGTTCATTACTGGTAGGCGTTTCGTTTGCCAAAGCCATGGCGCTGGGTTTGGGCATTCCGATCATCGAAGTCAACCATATGCAGGCGCACGTACTGGCCCATTTTATCGATCCCCCGTATCCGGCGTTCCCGTTTCTTTGTCTGACCGTCAGCGGCGGCCATACGCAGATCGTCAAAGTAACAGCCCCCCTGGAAATGGAAATTATAGGCGAAACCCTGGACGATGCCGTAGGAGAAGCCTTTGATAAAGGCGCCAAAATCATGGGGCTTGACTACCCCGGCGGACCGCTGATCGACCGTTATGCCGCCGCCGGCAACCCGCTGGCGTACTCGTTCCCGATCCCGGAAATCCCCGGGCTTAACTTTTCCTTCAGCGGGGTTAAAACCGCATTTCTCTATTTTATCCGGAAAGCCACTGCCTCCCATCCCGGTTTTATCGAGGAGCATCGCGCCGACATCTGTGCCAGTCTTCAATACACCCTTATCGAAATCTTATTACGGAAATTAAAAAAAGCCGCGGTGCAGACAGGGATCCGGGAAATTGCTATTGCCGGCGGGGTTTCTGCCAACTCCGGATTGCGCAAGGCCCTTTTGGAGGCCGGCCGGAAAAACCATTGGAATGTGTATATCCCCTCTTTTGAATATTGCACCGACAATGCTGCCATGATTGCCCGGGCGGCGGCTTTCAAGTACGAAAAACAGGATTTTGCAGACCAACGGGTAAGCCCGCTGGCCCGCATGGAATTCTGATCCCTATTTTTGGGCGTCTACCACCGCAGTCGCCACCATATTCACAATCTCCCTGACCGTACTTCCTAACTGGAGGACATGCACCGGTTTTTTCAAACCCAGCAGGATGGGGCCTATGGTTTCGAGGTGAGCCGTTTCCTTCAACAGGTTATAGGCGATATTACTGGAAGAAAGGTTGGGAAAAATCAGGGTATTCGCCCCTCCTTCGATGAGGTCGCAAAAGGGGTGGTTCTTTTGCAGGAGTTCCGTATCAAATGCCAGGTGCGCCTGCATTTCGCCATCTACAATCATTTCCGGATGTTTCTTTTTCAGAATAGCGACAGCAGCGCTCATTTTAGCCGCATCCTCTCCTTTGGCGCTTCCGAAATTCGAATAGGTCACCAGCGCAATCCGTGGTTTAATATTATATTTCTCAACCGCGCGGGCAGTCAGCTCCGTGATTTCCACCAACTCCGCCACCGTAGGATTCAGATTGACCGTAGTATCCGAGAAAAATAAGGGTCCCCGGGCAGTGTGCAGGATGTACATGGCTGCCACCCGGTTTACATTGTCGTCCCGGCCGATAATCTGAAGCGCCGGACGGATCGTATCCGGATAATTACGGGTCAGCCCCGAAATCAGGGCATCCGCTTCCCCGCTTTCCACCATCATCGAGCCAAAGTAGGACCTGTTGTACATCAGCCTTTTCGCTTCAAACTGCGACAATCCCTTTCGTTTTCTCAATTCATAGATCCGGGCAGCATAACGGTCCAGGGTTTCCGCTGTCTCCGGCGCCGGTGTGAAAATCACCGGTACATCGGCCAGATCCAGCTTGTTCTCCTGGATAAGTCTCGCGATTATTTCGGTATCACCCAACAAAATGGGGAAAGCAATGCCTTCATCCCGGACCTGCTGTGCCGCTTTCAGCACCTGCAAGTCTTCCGCATCCGCAAACACCACTCTTTTAGGGGCCATCTTGGCCTTGTTGATAATAACCCGTGCCAGCCGGTCGAAACGTCCTTGCCGCTGCACTAATTCCAGTTCATAGGCATCCCAATCCGTAATAATTTTCCGGGCCACTCCTGTTTCTATGGCCGCCCTGGCCACAGCGGGCGCTACCGTTGTAAGCAGCCTGGGATCCACAGGTTTCGGGATGATATACTCCCTGCCAAACGCCATATTGACTTCATTGTATGCCAGGTTAACGATATCCGGAACGGGTTTCTTGGCAAGCTCCGCCAGTGAATACACAGCAGCCAGTTTCATGGCTTCATTAATCTCCGTGGCCCTCACATCGAGTGCGCCCCGGAAAATATAGGGGAATCCCAGTACATTATTTACCTGATTGGGGTAATCGGACCGGCCCGTTGCCATGATCACATCGGGGCGTGCTGCCACCGCATCGGGATACGGGATTTCCGGTGACGGATTGGCCATGGCCAACACAATAGGGTCTGCGGCCATGCTCTTCACCATTTCGGGGCTCACGATATTAGCCACCGACAATCCCAAAAACACGTCTGCTCCTACCAGCGCTTCTTCGAGGCTCCCGAAGCGGGCATCCGTTGCAAATCCCTTTTTTAAAGCGTCCAGGTCATCACGACCGTTATGAATATGCCCTTTGCTGTCGAACATGGCAATATTAGCGGGCAGCACCCCAAGGGTCATGTACAATTTCGTACAGGAAATCGCTGAAGCTCCGGCGCCCGAAACCACGACCCTGACGTTTGAGATATCCTTCCCTACCAGTACGAGCGCATTCAACAGGGCCGCTCCCGAAATAATAGCGGTTCCGTGCTGGTCGTCATGCATCACGGGAATCTTCAGTTCCTTTTTTAACCGGGACTCGATCTCAAAACATTCCGGCGATTTGATATCTTCCAGGTTTACGCCCCCGAAGGTGGGTTCCAGTATTTTGACCGTCCGTACAAATTCATCTACATCATTTGTATTCAGCTCGAGATCAAACACGTCAATATCTGCATAGATTTTAAACAGCAGGCCTTTCCCTTCCATAACCGGTTTGGAGGCTTCTGCGCCTATATTGCCCAAACCCAGCACGGCTGTCCCGTTACTGATCACAGCCACCAGGTTCCCTTTGGCGGTATAGGTGTATACTTCTTCTACATTATTGGCAATTTCCAGGCAGGGTTCTGCCACTCCCGGAGAATAGGCCATCGTCAAATCGTGCTGGGAATTGTACTCTTTGGTAGGAACTACCTGGATTTTTCCGGGCCTGCCTTTAGAGTGGTAATACAAGGCGTCTTCCTTACGGATCTTTTTAGTCATATTAGTTTGTTGGTTTGTTGCATGCTTCGCCGGAATGCGCGGACTGTTCAGAACAGTTCACCTGTACGGTGCCTCGGCAGCACACCCAGATGGCGATAAGCCTTTTCAGTGGCCTCACGTCCGCGTGAGGTACGTTTCAAAAAGCCTTCCTGGATCAGGAACGGCTCGTATACCTCTTCTATCGTTTCACCCTCTTCCCCACAGGCGGTGGCTATCGTGCTGAGCCCTACGGGCCCGCCCTTAAATTTTTCGACAATAGTGGAAAGAATCCGGTTATCCATTTCATCCAGGCCATTCTGATCGACATCCAGTGCCTCGAGCGCCATTTGTGCGATCGCGACCGTAATGATTCCACTCCCTTTTACTTCCGCAAAATCACGGGTGCGGCGAAGCAGGTTATTGGCAATACGGGGCGTTCCCCGGCTTCTGCGGGCCAGCTCGAAGGCAGCCTCTTCCTCGATGACTGTCCCCAGGATACTCGCCGACCGCTTCACAATGGTGGCCAGCAGCGCCGCATCGTAGTATTCCAACCGTGCATTGATGCCGAAACGTGCCCGGAGCGGCGAGGTCAGCATGCCCGAACGGGTAGTGGCGCCGATCAATGTAAAAGGGTTCAGCCCTATCTGTATCGTGCGGGCGTTGGGGCCTGCATCCAGCATGATATCGATCTTATAATCTTCCATGGCGGAATACAGGTACTCTTCAACGATCGGGTTCAGCCGGTGAATCTCATCGATAAAGAGTACATCGAACTCCTGCAGGTTGGTCAATAACCCGGCAAGGTCGCTGGGTTTATCCAGCACCGGGCCGGAAGTAATCTTTATATGGGCCTTTAATTCGTTAGCGATGATATTGGACAGGGTGGTTTTGCCCAGTCCGGGAGGACCATGCAACAGCACGTGATCCAGGGCATCCCCACGGTTGCGGGCTGCCTGTACAAATACTTTCAGGTTTTCCAGCACTTTGTCCTGCCCCCTGAAATCGTCAAAAGAAAGCGGACGGAGGGCTCGTTCTATTTCCCGTTCGCCTGTATTTTCCGAAACTTCCTTTTCACCTGTCAGATAATCCTTTCTCATAGGCGTCAAATATAAAGAAATATCAGCAGGTTTCCTTCCGTGCCGCCTACCGGATTACGGTCACGGCTCCCCTGATTTCGTAGCGCGGGCGTTCCGGGTAATCGGAGCTTTTATAGGTAGCCACCCAGGCATACACCCCGGGCTGTACTTTCAGGTTACGGTATACGCCATCCCACTTGTGGTCAATGGAACCGGAGGCAAAGATCACCTCTCCCCAGCGGTTGTAAATCTTGAGGTCAAAATCGGTCAGATAGAGTCCTATGATATCCAGCACATCATTCCGGCCATCTCCGTTAGGTGAGAAAGCTTCCGGAATTACCAGACGAGGTTCGCATTTATCCCTTACAGTCGTGCTTTTTTCCACCGTACATCCCTCCACATTGGTCACCTGCACCGTGAAGACCCCCAGCTGATCGACCCATACTTGCCGCAATGAATCCTGGGAATGAGGCCAGTAATAGCGATAATCGTTCCGGCCGGAAGGACTTAACAGCACACTGTCATTACCCATATCCATACACAACCCGTACTCAGCCGGCAGGTTGACCGCCGGTTCCGGCGACGACCTTACAACGATCTCATCTTCCCCCTTACATCCGTTCTCGGTATTCCAGGCGGTCAGGGTATACCTGCCGTCCTCCTCCACGGTAATGGTGCGTGTGGTCTCCCCAGTGCTCCACAAGTAGTTATTATGCGGAAAATCCACTGCGAGCGGCTCCAGTTCGACAGCATCCCCGACGCACCTGCCGAGATCCGGGCCCAGGTCGGCCAGGTTGTTTTGTTCCAGGCCTACCGTGAGCCCTGTCAAGGAAAACGTACATCCGCCGGCATCCCTGGCGCGCATGCTGTAGACACCGGGCGCCAGGCCCGAAAGGGTGTCCCCTTCACCAATCCCGGCGCCGCTGCTGTCCCACCATTGATAGGTCACCGGGCTGCCGCTCAGCACATTCAGGGTAATTGCGCCCGATTCCGGATCCGTACAACTCGCATCGGCAATGACCGGTACCATATTCAGGTTATTCGCAGGAGAGCGCAGCTGCAGGGTCGTATCGGAGGTACAGGCATCCGGATGTCCCGAAATCCGCAAGGTATAGGCCCCTTCCGCCAGGTTACTCAACACCTGGACGTTACTGCCCAGCGAAGTCCCGTCAACGGCACGCCATTCATAGGTATACAGGTTGGGAGGGCCGGGACTGATGGACCGGATCTCGATGGAACCATCCCGGGTCGTACAACCCGTCGGGCCGATCAAATCGGCAATCACCTGCGCTTTGGGGCGGGCAGCGATTTCGATCGTATCGGCATTATAACAATTATTGGCATCTTTGACCTCCACCCAATACGTTCCGGGCTGCGAAACCACCAGGTCACGCGAGGTGGCCCCGGTATTCCAGGTAAACTCTCTCCAGGCTAACCCCGGCGAGGTGATAACGACGGTGCTGTCAAGACACAAGGTGGTATCCGGGCCCAGGTCAAAAGCGGGGGGGCGCCGTAAAAACACATTGACGGTATCCGCTGCCCAGCAATTCCCGTCGGGGTCATTCCAGATGTACAGCGCAAAATCGCCTCCCGGAGGCAAAACCGTATAAGACCTGTCGCGGCTGACAATCCGGCGGGTGCTCAGATCGACCCATACGTACGTCTCTGCTTCGACATTCGATTCCAGTACCAGTTCCGGGCGGCAATCTTCGATATAGCCTCCCAGGTCAAGCTCTTCGGGTATACTGAAAATTTCCACCTCCATTGTAAACGTGGTATCCTTGCATTCATTCTGGGCAGTCAGGGTGACGGTGTAAATCCCCGGCTCCCGGTACGTATGGGTGACCTCCGTCTCCTTTCCCGAAGCAGTTCCTCCGTCGCCAAAATTCCAGAAATACGTATCTTCTATCGGCTGACACAGGGGTGAAGCCGTAAAGGTGGTCGGTTCATTCACACAAAACCCTTCTGCATCAAATCCGGGCCCATCGCTTTCCTGTGTAAAATTCTGCACGAAATTGGGGAGTCCCAGCTCGCTCTTCCGGGTTCCCAGCCATGCTCCCTCGCGTTCGTATTCCAGTCGTCCGAGGGTACGCGTGCTGTCATCCGGCTCCCCGATGACGGCCAGGTATTCACTACCCTGCACGGCCATGTAGATTTTCCCGTCCGGCGCCGTCTGCAGCGACCCGAAGGTTTCGGTTGCCGAACTGTCGATGGTAAAGCCTGAAGCCACAATCAGGGAGTCATCAGCCAGGCTCAGGTCATACTGGACCAGTTTCGACGCGGCGGAGCCCTCTCCCATGAAGCTCACATACAATTTGGTCCCGTCCGGCGAGAATTCCACCCCATAGGCGGTCGGAGGCGACGGCCCCAGTTCCAGCGTCCGGTTAAAGGTCAATTGCCCGTCCTCGTCGTTAAATCCGAAAAGATCCAGGTAGTTGGTGGGCGGACCGGGGACCACTACCGCCAGCTGGCGCTGCCCCGTCGAATCGGCCGAGGAAAACTTCATCTGCCCCTCACCCTGCGACGTAGCATCGTGAGAAGTCCCCAAGTCAAACGTTCCGGTCTCGGTTAATCCCGCGGTAGTGGCATGAAACACCCGGAAACGATTGGTGCCGTAATCGTGGCTGAGTACCCAGTAGGTCGTATCCTGGTCGTTCCGCGAAGAAACCAGCCGTTCCGTCGTATTGTCCGCCAGAATTGTATTTTGCTCGATAATGGCCCCTTTACCATTTTCACGGCGCATGTCGACGACGCTTACGGTCAAAACCTTATCGGTTGCGTTAATAGACGTGGTGGTAAATACATTGTACAAATATTCACACCCCCGGCACGTAGGCTGCGGCACAATCAATACCGACTGCGTCGATTCGGAGCTCCCCTTCAAATCCTCACAATCGCCCTCCAGGCAAGGCATTTCATCCCCGTCGGCATTATAAATAGTGATGCCGTCCGAATAAAACAACAGCTCTCCTTTTGAATTCGAAATCGTGGAGCTTCCTTCCTTCGTATTGAGCTTGCCATCCATGATCGGCTGCGGCGTTCCGCTTGCAAAATCCAGTCCCGCATTGCTTCCGAAAAACCATTTCGCCCCTTCCTGACCGGCGGGTTCCAGGCAGATTTTCACATTCACCAGATCCTGGATTTTACAGCCGTTGGGCATGATCACTTCCACCGAGTAACACCCGGAGCTATCCACCTCCAGTACCTGGGTCGTATCTCCTTTCGGATACCAGATATAAGTCGCCCCTTCCGGCGCCCCTTGCGGATACGGATCCAGGGTCAGGGTATTTCCCGGGCAAATCGTAGTATCGGCAAACCAGTTCTGAAAAGGCATGGGCAGTTCCCCTACTTCAATCAACTGCTGAACGGTCTGAATACTGCCATCGCCCAGGGTCCGGGTGAGGGAAACCGTATAAGGACCGGGTGTATTGTAAAGGTGCCTGGGATTCCGGCGGGTATCGGTGCGGGATGAAGCAGGATCGCCGAAGTCCCATTGCCACGCCACGGCGGCAGTAAGCGTATCGGAAAAGGACGTCGAGTCCGTTTCGCAGGCCGGATTCACCATACAGGCATTTCTTACGACAAATCCGTCGTCAGTCGATTGTGCCAATAAGTCCCCGAACGCACCCAGGAGCACGCTCATTAAACCAATTATGAAACCATTTTTCCTCAGGGACACTCTCACCATTTGTTATTTATTCCGGCACTCATTTCTCAAACCATTGTTCTTTGCAGAACCGTCGCTACTAAAAACGAAAAAATACTTTCAAAATTTTAAGCTATTTTTACCTGCTAAAATACCTCTATTTTCTTTTATATTACGTTAAATACTTGCAAATTGTGACATTCCAACCTTTTAAATCCCAAAACACTCTGTTGAATTAAAAGTCATTACTGTGTGACCGTAACGTGAATATGAACAAGGGCTTATTTTTATTTCTAGTATTGACCCTGTTATCCGGGAAAGGTTGGAGCCAGGATCCACAATTTTCGCAGTTTTATGCGAACCCGCTTTATTTAAACCCTGCGATGGCGGGGGGAGCATTGGAAACCCGGGCGACTGTCAATTACCGGAACCAGTGGCCATCGCTTTCTGCTAATTTTGTCACGACTTCCTTTGGGCTGGACCTGTTCCTTCCTACCGTGAATAGCGGGATCGGTCTGTTGGTGATGACGGATAGCCAGGGGGCGGGGAACCTGAAAGCAACAGAAATCGGATTGCAATACGCCTACCAGGTGCAGCTGAACGAAGAAAATTTTCTCCGCATGGGCTTACAGGGCACCGTATCCAGCCGGAAACTGGATTATTTCGGACTGACCTTCGGGGATCAGTTCTCCGACCAGGGCTACCTGATCAATGAGCATACGACCGACCCGGTGGCCCAGGGCGCTCCTTCCCAGGTATATGCCGATTTTTCATCCGGAATGATGGTTTACTCCGACTGGTATTGGGCCGGCCTGGCCGTTCATCACATGAACCGCCCCAACCAGGCCTTCAGCGGACTGGAAATCGCCCGTCTCCCGATGAAAACCAGCTTTCATGCCGGGCTGCGCATCCCGTTTGCAGGATATACATTCCTGGGAAATGAAATCGATATTGAAAAGACGATCTCACCGGCCATCATGTACAAAAAGCAGGGGAAATTCGACCAGCTCGATCTCGGGATGTACGTCACATACGGTACGCTGACCTTCGGTTCCTGGTACCGGGGACTTCCCATCAAAAAGTACGCCGAGAATATCAACAACCATGAATCGCTTATCTTCCTCGTAGGATACCGGCAGGACAAGTTCTCGATCGGCTACAGCTATGACGCTACTATTTCAACCCTCGGGATCGCCAGCGGGGGCGCGCACGAGATTTCACTCAGTTACCTTTTCGAAAACTTCCCGCCCCGCAAAAAGCCTATCAAAAGAAGGATGAAAGAACTTTCCTGTCCTAAATTTTAAAACTGCGCCTTCCGGTTTGACTGCCACTCTTTTACCCTTTCGATTATTTCCCGGTATCACTGACAGCGGTATATTTGCACCCGTGGCGGCGACAAACTCCGCGGCGTTTACGGCAGTTCAATGGGCATTTTAAAAAAATTAGCAGGCGAAACCGCTACGTATGGGATCAGCACCATGCTGGGACGGCTGTTGAATTACCTGCTGGTGATGCTGCATACCGATCTGTTCCTGCCGCATGAACTCGCCGTGCAGGTACAGCTCTATACATATGCCGGGTTTGCGCTGGTGCTTTACACCTTCGGAATGGAAACGGCTTTTTTCCGTTTCGCCCGGAATGAAGCGGACCGTGGCCAGTATTATAACCTTATCCTCAGTGCCGTTATCCTGGTCAGCGTTTGCTTTTCCACCTGGTTATATGTATTTGCCGAACCGGTAGCGCAGATGATCCAGTATCCCCAACACAGCCGGCTGGTCCGGTGGTTTGCCCTGATTATGGCAATTGACGCCATTGTGGCCATTCCTTTTGCCCGGCTGCGCCTGGAACGCAAAGGATTGAAATTTGTGATCATCCGTCTCAGCAATATCGGGATCATCATCGGGCTGAACCTGTTCTTCCTGGTGGTTTGCCCCGCGATTCAAACCTATCTGCCGTCCCTGGAACCGGCGGTGCAACTTTTCTACCGTCCGGAACAGGCCCCGGATTACATCATTCTGGCCAACCTGATTGCCAACCTGCTTTTTTTACCCATGCTATGGAAAGAACTGCGCCAGTTTCGCTTCGTATTCAGCCGGAAACTGTTCAAACCGGCATGGGTCTATGCATTCCCTATTTTCATCATGAATGCAGGCGCGGTTACCAACCTGCTTTTCGACCGGGCCTTTCTGCAGTATCTGCTCCCGCCCCATTTCTACCCCGGCCGCACGACGGAAGAAGCAATAGGGATTTACGGGCAATGCTTCAAACTTTCCATTTTCATGAACCTTGCCATACAAGCCTTTAAATATGCTGCGGAACCTTTCTTTTTCGCAACCGGAGAAACCAAAAATGCTCCCCCCATCTTTGCCCGGGTCATGAAATGGTTCGTAGTGGTTTGTGTGACCATGTGGGTGGCTATTTCCCTGCAGGTCGACGTGCTGGCAGCATTGTTCCTGAAACAAAAAATCTACCACGAAGGCATTCAGGTCGTTCCCTGGCTGCTGGCGGGATTTTTATTCCTGGGTATCTACTACAACCTGGCGGCCTGGTTTAAACTGACCGATAAAACGCGGTACGGCACGTATCTTACGCTCACCGGGGCAACGGTCGTGGCGCTGCTGAACCTCCTGCTAGTCCCCATTCTGGGCTACCTGGGATGTGCTGTCGCGTTTGCGGCTTCCAGCTTTGTGATGATGGCTTTGTGTTATTACTTCGGACAGCGCTATTACCCCGTCCCCTATCGCGTTACGTCTGCATTAAGTTACATCACGGCCGGAGCGGCGGTCATCTACCTTTCCTCCCGGTTTCCGATCACCGACCTCTACCAGTCCTTTGCCGTGCATACGGCGGTCATCCTGGTCCTCCTGGCCGTGATTTACGCAGTCGAACGAAAAGAGCTGGTACGCCGTTAGCGTTTATTGGCGGGAATGTAAAATGGTCTGTGGGGACACAGACCATGGCCACTCGCCGACCACATGGTTAGCTCGTTTTACGGATATCTCTCAACAATTTGTTCGAGAACAGGAATTCCTGTAATTCCGGCACGGTCGTCTGCGTGATGGTCTCTTCATTGCCTTCCCACAACTTCTGACCCTGGTACAGGAACATAATATTTTGCCCGATTTCCATCACGGAATTCATATCGTGTGTAATGACCACCGTGGTGATCTGGTATTCCTCTGTAATTTCCTTGATCAGCTCATCAATTTTAACGGCAGTAAGAGGATCCAGCCCTGAATTGGGTTCATCACAAAAAAGATACATCGGGTTCATCACAATGGCACGGGCAATCCCTACCCGCTTTTTCATTCCGCCGCTGATTTCAGAAGGCATCCGGTTGGCGGCCTGCTCCAGCCCTACCCGCTCCAGGCAAAAATTGACCCGGTCTGTCTTTTCGGAAACAGGCATATCGGTGAGCATGTCTAAGGGGAAACGGACATTTTCCGCCACTGTCTGGGAATCGAACAAAGCCCCGCCCTGAAAAAGCACTCCCATTTCCCGGCGGATAGCCTGCCGGTCGTCTTTATTGCTCTGGTAAAAATTCCGGTCGTTGTACAGGACTTCCCCGCTATCCGGTGTCAGCAAGCCGATGATGCATTTCAGCAGAACGCTTTTACCCGTTCCGCTTCCTCCTATAATCAGGTTGGTTTCTCCCTTTTTGAAAACGCCGTCAATCCCTGACAGGACTACTTTCCCGTTAAACGACTTTTTGATATTACGGATTTCGATCATTTACGATTTACGAATTACGATTGACGAGTTTTGATTTTTGGGAACCGGAGGGGGCTTTCACAACAATAACTGGGCCAGGAGGTAATCTGCTACCAGCACGGCAATACAGCTGCTTGTTACGGCTTGTGTGCTGGACTGCCCAACTTCTAACGCGCCGCCTTTGGTGTAATATCCCTTAAAAGAAGAAATAGACGCGATAAGAAAGCCGAACACGAAGGGTTTTACACACATAAAAAAGATATTATACGGCAAGAAACCATCCCGGATCCCGTAGATATAATCCCGTGCAGAGATCACCCCGGTAATCGTTCCGGCCATATAGCCGCCCCATATCCCGAGGAAAGCCGCCAGGATTACCAGCATCGGGAATGTGACCATTGCCGCCAGTATTTTGGGAAGGACCAGGTAAGAGGCCGAATTGATCCCCATTACTTCCAGCGCTTCAATCTGTTCCGTAATCCGCATGGTGCCCAGCTCTCCCGCAATATGCGATCCCACCTTACCGGCCAGGACGATACAGGTGATGGTGGGCGCCAGTTCCAGTATTTGCATATCCCGGACAATCAGCGCTACTGTGGATACCGGGATCAGCGGACTTACCAGGTTATAGGCCGTTTGTATACAGGATACGGCGCCTATGAAAGTGGAAACGATGGTGACGATGAATACCGACTTCACCCCGATATTCACACATTCCTCCAGAAACCGTTTCCAGTAGACCAGCATTTTCTCCCGCTGGGAGAACATGGCCCCTAAAAAAATAAAGTATTTACCTACGTATGCCATTTTAATTTCAGAATCGATAATTTCGGGAAAATTAGGAAAAAATTGTCCCAAACAGAAAAATGAATCCATTAGCAGTCATATCAGGTGGCACAAAAGGAATCGGAAGGGCCACTGTAGAGCTGTTCCTCACCAACGGTTTTGATGTAATTACCTGCTCCCGGAATGCCGGCGACCTTGAAGCCTTACAAACGCAGACACTCCCGCTTTGTAAGGCCAATCAGCTCCATGTACACCCTTGCGACCTCTCCGAGCCGGAGGGCATCGCGTCTTTTATAGCGCGGATCGAAGCCCTGCAGCAACCGGTAACCGTCTTAATAAACAATACCGGGATCTTTATTCCCGGGCAGGTCCACAACGAAGCCCCGGGCGTACTCGAAAAAACCCTGGCCACCAACCTTTACAGCGCCTATTACCTGACCAAAGGACTGCTTGGTCCGATGATGACCCGTCAGTCGGGGCATATTTTTATGATATGCTCCATTGCCAGCATCACCGCTTATCCGAACGGCGGCGCTTACAGCATCTCCAAGTTTGCCCTCTACGGCATGACAAAGGTACTCCGGGAAGAGATGAAGTCCTTTGGGATCAAAGTGACCGCCGTTCTTCCCGGGGCCACTTTTACCAGCAGCTGGGCAGGGAGCGGACTCCCTCCCGAAAGGTTTATGAAATCCGAAGACGTCGCCAGCGTCATCTGGAATGCTTATCAGCTTTCTCCGGGGGCCGTTATCGAAGATTTAGTGCTCCGGCCGCAATTAGGTGACCTTTAAACGATGTTGAATACGGATAAATCTTTAAATTGCACTTTTTAAAAAATGTTACAAACAACTCTTACTTAATAATTACCTGCTTCTTTAGATAATGGAACAATACCTGGGGATTGATGTTGGCGGAACCAACGTAAAAATGGGAATAGTGGATATTCAGGATGGACGGATCTCTAATTTTTACAGCCATGACACTGCCAGCTGGCGGGAATCCGGACGTTTTATAGAGCGCCTTGGCGATGCTATCTCACTGGAACTGAAAGAATTCCCGGAGGTGAAAAAAGTTGGAATAGGGGTTCCCGGTTTAATTACCCGCGACCGGACTACACTCCTGGAAATTACGGCAATCCCGGAAATCAACGGCCTTAAAATGGTCCCGGAATTAAAAGACCGCTTTCCCGGACATGATTTCTTCCTGGAAAACGATGCAAATGCCGCCGCCCTGGGAGAGTATTATTTCGGAGAGGAAGACGTTCCGGAGGACTATATTTTTGTAACGTTGGGCACCGGTATCGGCGGGGCTGCCATTATTGACAAAAAAGTATTTAAAGGAGGGGGCGGAAATGCCATGGAACCGGGCCACGTCCCTTCTAAGAACGAACGGGTGCTGGAGCGGAACATCGGCAAAAAAGAGTTGTTGGAACTCGCTGTTGCCATGCGGGCGGAATACACCGGCAAAACCCTCCTTTCCAGGGATGGCAGCATTTCTACTACCGGTCTGGTGGCCGCCGCTTCGGCGGGTGATCAACTGGCGCTCAACATTTTCAGTGAAGTAGGTTACATGCTTGGTGACGGCCTCGTGGCGATGATCCGTATCCTGGATATTTCAACGATCCTGATCGGCGGCGGGTTGTCGGCCTCTTATGATTATATCATGCCGGCCGTGTACGAACGCCTTGATTTCTGGCTGACTCCTTATTACAAAAAATCACTTTCCGTGAAACGGGCAACGCTGGCCAATGATGCCGGTCTGCTGGGCGCTGCTTCCTTATGTTTTGATTAGTCCTTACTTTAGGTATGAGTCAGGTCAAAAGAATCCATTTTATTGCCATCGGGGGGAGTGTCATGCACAACCTGGCCCTCGAATTACAACAAAAAGGAGCTGTTGTCTCCGGATCGGATGATGAAATTTATGAACCCTCGGCTTCCCGGTTAAAAGCGGCAGGATTATTTCCGTCCCAAACCGGATGGTTTCCTGATTCCATCACGCATGACCTCGATGCAGTGATCCTGGGAATGCACGCACGGAAGGACAACCCGGAATTGCTGAAAGCGCAGGTCCTCGGGTTGCCGGTTTATAGTTATCCGGAGTACATATTCCGGCAAAGCGCAGACAAGCAGCGGGTGGTCATTGCAGGAAGTCATGGAAAAACGACGATTACGTCGATGATCCTGCATGTGCTGCATTCGTTCAACAGGGAGTTTAATTACCTGGCTGGCGCGCGTACCGATGGCTTTTCCCAAATGGTGAAGCTTGGCGCCAAAGCGCCGGTCGTTATCATGGAAGGAGACGAATACCTGAGCTCTCCGATCGACCCGCGTCCCAAATTCCTGCATTATCACCCCCATATCGTGGTGATAAGTGGTATTTCCTGGGATCATTTCAATGTGTTCCCTACGTTTGAGGCCTATACCCATGCCTTTGAACTCCTCTGTGACAGTGTTGCGAAAGCGGGCGTATTGATCTACGACGAAACCGACAAGCTCCTGCACAAAATAGCCTCCCGAAAACGGCCGGATGTAACGACGGTTCCTTACAGTGAACACCGGGCTGGTATCCGCAACGGCCAAACCTACCTGAAAACAGCCGATCGCCGGGAAGTCCCCTTACAGGTTTTCGGGAGCCACAACCTGAAAAACATACAGGCGGCGCTGGAGGTATGCGAACGCCTGGGAATTCCGCAGCCGGCGTTCTACGAGGCTATTTCGAGCTTTAAGGGGGCTTCTCAGCGCCTGGAACGGTTCGCCGGCAACGACTCATCGGTCTTCTACCGTGATTTTGCCCACGCTCCATCCAAGGTGGAAGCTACCACAAAAGCCGTTAAAGAACAATACCCCGGGCGCAAGCTGGTTGCCTGCGCCGAATTGCATACCTACAGCAGCCTGAATAAAGCATTTCTGTCCCAATACGGTCATAAACTCGACGCAGCCGACGAAGCCATCGTTTTTTATAGTCCGCATACGCTGGAACAAAAGCGCCTTCCGGCGCTCTCGGAAAAGGACTTCCCGGAAGCCTTTCAACGAAAGGACCTCCGCGTTTTTACCGACCCCACGGACTTGAAGAACTACCTTCTCCGTAAAAACTGGGCCGGAACCAACCTGCTTATGATGAGCTCCGGGCTGTTCGGCGGCCTGGACCTTCCTGCCCTGGGAAAAGAATTGCTCTCCTGATACAAAACCACCGCCCGTCAGGTGAGCGGAGTCGAACCCCGACAACCGACCGTCGAATCCTGATAGCTGATTGCCGACCTCCGATAGCTGATAGCCGAAAGCTGATTGCCGATAGCTGAACATTACAAGGGAACACTGAGGTTCACAGAGAAAAAACACAGA
>JBEBSD010000022.1:0-82264 GCA_040394475.1 Telluribacter humicola
TGTAGTGCTTCCTACTTTTGTCTTCCCAATAAATCAAAGAACTCTCTTCCCCGCTCCCCTTTTGTTTGCCCCCTTGCCGGTGTGACCCGCCTGGGAAGCATCCCTAAAAAGAGGGAGAAATGTGGCCTGCTTCATGGCCCGGTTTCCTGCTTGCTATCCGATGATCTCTCTCAATCGGGGTGCAAAGATATGAAAACTCTTTCGCTAAATCCAAATAAAAATGAAAGGTTTTTTTCTGGATGAGGTTCGTCTTCTTTCAAACCGCCGCGTTTATCAGACCCGGAAAAGAGATAACGCCTTGCACCTGCTTTTAGTTTCAGAAGACGTAACTATTTTCTTCTGCCGGCTTCAAACGGCTTACCATCTGCTGGTTGCAGGCGTCACCATTTTTCAGGGGGATTAGGGCTGATGGCGATCCAACCCCCATCCACTACCAGATTCTGCCCGGTGATATGCCCGGCATCCGGCGCCAAAAAAAATAAAACGGCATTCGAAATATCGGCCGTGGTGGCAGGTCTGCCCGTAGGAGTAAGCGCCGACCATACGGCCGCATACTCAGGATCGCTTTGGGTACGCTCGGTCAGCGTTGCCCCGGGCGCCACTGTATTGACTGTTATCCCGTACTGTGAAAGTTCAATTACCAGGTTTTTGGCTAACATTTCCAGTGCTGCTTTTGTCATTCCGTAAGCCGCCAATCCTTTATGCGCCTGGTGACCTGTGACCGAAGACATAAAGAGTATCCTGCCTCCGTGCCCTTGCGACCGCATTTGCCGTGCAGCCGCCTGCGCCAGCAGAAAGCTCCCCGCCAAGTTCAATTCCAGCACCTTCATCAGATCTGCAGCGGGATATTCGAAGAAATCACCGAATAACGTAATTCCCGCGTTGGCCACCACAAAATCCAGTTTCCCATAGGCAGAAACCGCACTATCGACCAATTCCGTGATCACATTTTCCCTGGAAACATCCCCCCATGTCCCGAGGCATACACCTCCTTCCGCAACAATTGCTTCCGACGCGGCCCGGGCAAGCTGCTCATCCAAGTCATTCAGGACGACAAAGGCACCTCTCCGGGCAAGACTTCTTGCAATCTCAAACCCAATCCCTTGTCCGGCTCCCGTTACAATTCCAACGTATCCTGAAAAATCTGACATAGCATTATTTTCCACCGCTCTGAACCTGACGGTGTTTCAAATCTGATTATATTAATGTGAATCACGTGTCACCTTGTCACCCGACCCTCCTCTTAAAAAGTCCAGGTCGGCGCCCAGATGTGCCTGGTTCACGTGCTGAATATATAACTTAACGTACCCTCTGTCGTAACCGAGGTCAGGCTTTTGCCATTCCGCCCTCCGCCTGGACAATTCCTCTTCCGCAACGTCCAGTTGTAAGCTCCGGGCCTCTACATCCAATACTATATAATCACCCTCCCGTACCAATGCCAGCGTCCCTCCGTCTGCCGCTTCAGGAGAAACGTGCAATATCACCGTCCCGAAACCCGTCCCACTCATCCTTCCGTCCGAAATCCGGATCATATCGTTCACACCTTTATCCAGCAATTTTTTAGGGAGTCCCATATTACCTACTTCCGGCATTCCCGGATATCCTTTGGGTCCCACCATTTTGAGGACCAGGATACTGTCTTCATCCACTTCCAGCTCCGGGTCTTCAATCCGCTTCTTATAATCGTCTATATCTTCAAACACCACGGCCTTCCCCCTGTGTTTCATCAGCTTCGGATTCAATGACGCCGATGGCTTGATCACAGCGCCGTTTTCACACAGATTCCCCTTCAGCACTGCCAGTCCCGTCAGGTTTTTAACCGGTTCCTCCAGCGTTTTAATAACGTCTCTGTCGTAACAAACAACGCTTTGGCAATTTGCCTCCACCGTTTTACCATTCACCGTTATCGCTTGCCGGTGCAGCCTGCCAAGTAATTCCTTCTGAACCACCGGAATCCCGCCGGCGTAATAAAAATCCTCCATGAAGTAGGCGCCGGAGGGCTGCAGATTTCCCAATAGCGGGATCCCCGCAGAAAGCCGGTCGAAATCGTCGATGGTCAGCGGGACGCCGATGCGGGCTGCGATGGCCAGCAAATGGAGCACGAAATTGGTAGAGCCCCCAATGGCGGCATTGACCATAATGGCAT
This sequence comes from Telluribacter humicola, assembly GCA_040394475.1. Classification (GTDB taxonomy): domain Bacteria; phylum Bacteroidota; class Bacteroidia; order Cytophagales; family Spirosomataceae; genus JBEBSD01. The sequence goes on from JBEBSD010000022.1 coordinate 2,147, forward strand.
TTTCAAAAGCCTCTTTTACCAGTACCTGCGACAACCGGAGATCCTCTTTTACCATCTCCACAATACGCCGCCCTGATAAATGCGCCAACACCTTCCGGCGGGAGTCGGCTGCAGGGATGGCGGCATTTTCGGGCAGCGTCAGGCCCAGCGATTCCACCATCACCGCCATGGTAGAAGCCGTCCCCATCACCGCGCAGTGCCCGTTGCTCCGGCTCATGCATCCCTCTGCTTCCGTCAGTTCGGCCTGGGTCATCTCTCCCTGCCGGAACGCTTCACTAAACCGCCAGATGTCGCTGGTGGCAATACTTTTTCCCTGAAAACGCCCGGTAAGCATCGGACCTCCCGAAACCGTAATCGTAGGAAGATTAACGCTGGCAGCCCCCATTACCAGTGAGGGAGTTGTTTTATCGCAGCCGCACAGCAGGACCACCCCGTCCATGGGATTGGCCCGGATCGATTCTTCCACGTCCATGCTGGAGAGGTTCCGGTAAAGCATCGCCGTCGGCTTGATCAGGGTTTCCCCCAGCGACATTACCGGAAATTCCAGGGGAAAACCACCCGCTTCCCAAACGCCTCTTTTCACCGATTCCGCCAATTCGCGGAAATGGCCGTTACACGGCGTAAACCCTGAATACGTATTGCAAATGCCTATTACCGGCCGCCCGTCAAACTCATCAGACGGATATCCCTGGTTCTTCATCCAAGAACGGTAAATGAATCCGTCCTTCCCTTCCCGTCCAAACCATCCCCTGCTTCTTAATTCCTTCTCAGCCATGTATTTTATGTTTTTGATTTGGCGCCAATATGAAATGTTCTACTTTTGACCAGCGCTGCAATTATTAGCTAAAGGAGAATCTAATATTATTTTAAGCATCATTTCCTGTTTTTTTTACTTCTGCTTAGTATTTTGGAAGTGTTTTAAGGTCACCCCTAACCAGAACCCTTGTTTTCAGAATGTTGCACTTATCCAGAATTGTGTATGTTACGGTATGGTTTTACCTGCTTACCTGGTCACCACCGTCCTTCAGTCAACGGGAAAACGAACTTCGGGAATCGGATCCCTTCCTGGTAAACCTGTTCAAAAAAAATCCGCAACGTTTTGAAAAATTCCTGGCCGATCCCTCGCAATATGAAATCCAGGTACTTTACACCAGGATTGACCGTGACCGTAAAAACATTCCCCGTTTCACAACGTACCGGTACCAGGCCGATGCCAACCGGTATTTTTACCCGGCCAGTACCATCAAACTGCCCGCCGCTGTACTGGCCCTGGAAAAGCTGAACCTGCTGGATAAACCTTCCCTGGATAAATTCACCCCGATGCTGACCCGTGCGGAACGCCCCTCACAGACAGCGGTAAGCCGTGACACTACGGCGGAAAACGGCCTTCCGTCGGTTGCCCATTACATTCGTAAAATATTGCTGGCCAGCGACAACGACGCCTACAACCGCCTGTATGAGTTTTTGGGACTGGACTATTTCAACCAGACGATGCGGGAAAAGGGATATTCCCATTTCCGGGCGACCCACCGGCTGGAAACCGCCCTCACGCCGGAAGAAAACCGCTTTACCAACCCGGTACTGTTTGAGGAAGACGGCCAGGTACGGTACGAACAGCCCGGGGCCTATGCCGGTCAATCCTATACTGCACCCGATCCCATCCTGAAGGGGAAAGGCTATGTCAAAAATGGTGAAACCGTCATGACCCCCTTCGATTTCCGGGAAAAGAACTTCTTTGCCCTGACCGATCAGCACCAGTTTATCAAAAACCTTATGTTCCCGCATCAGGCCCCCCCGGGACAACAGTTCAGACTGACCGAGGATGACTACCAGTTCCTGTACCAATACATGTCGCAGCTCCCTGTAGAAACCGCCTACCCCGAATACTATACGGACTCGCTGGACGACGGATCCGTAAAATTTCTGCTTTTCGGCAAAACCAACAAACGGATCCCACGCCATATCCGTAGTTTCAATAAAATAGGCAACGCCTACGGATACCTGATTGACAACGCCTATATTGTCGATTTTGAAATGGGGGTGGAGTTTTTATTATCTGCCGTAATTTCCTGCAACGAGGATCAGATCCTGAATGATAACCGATACGACTATGAAGTTTACGGCTATCAATTCATGGCGGATCTGGGCAAAACCATCCTGGAATACGAACTTAACCGGAAACGGAGAGAACGACCGGATCTCAGCCGTTTTGAAGTGGAATATGATAAATAGCGCCGCCTCACCTACCCGGCACCAACGCGGTCAGTTTCGTGCAAACCGGCAGAAATAAAGGTTTAGTCCGTGCGCGATGATCAACAAGGCAGAACCAACGTAGCTGGTATAGTGAAATAGTTCATTTGACTCTTCCAGGAGCAACGAAACTGAAAAAATACTGAAAGCAGCCCAGAGTAAGCGGTTTAACCAGGGTGCATGGGCATGCCTCGTCGCAAAATAAACGGCGATCCCGTTGACTGCGATAAACAGGTAATTCATCAAATGCAGGCCGGCAATCAAATCATCCTTCATCCATAGCGAAGAACTCACCGCCAGCAGCGGCGTGACAATACAATGGATGATACACAACACAGAACCTGCGATGCCGAAATAGTCTGCGTTACCGTGAATATGTGTTTCCTGCGATTTCATAAGTTTTGCAAAGATAACAACAAGCTTCTATACCCTGCAACATTGTTGCAAGTATTTTTTTTACCGGCTCCCGCGACGGCGATTGCTTTAAAGAGACCGGCCTGCCTGTCCGATCGTTGGCTGCTATCAAAAAAAAATTGCGCCCAATCTCTCCAATCCCTATATTGCCTGCCTGTTTCACTCATTCATTACAATAACACCATGACCTGGCAACCTCACCCTGACCGTTACGCGCATATGCCTTATAACCGATGCGGAAAAAGCGGTTTAAAGCTTCCGGCTATTTCCCTGGGATTCTGGCATAATTTCGGTGAGGACACCGCCCACCAGGTAAAGCAGGCCATTTGCCGGAAAGCGTTTGATCTGGGAATCACTCATTTCGACCTGGCCAACAATTACGGTCCTCCTCCGGGGAGCGCCGAAACGGCGTTTGGCAAAATCCTGAAAGAAGACTTCGCCAGCTTCCGCGATCAGCTGGTCATCAGCTCCAAAGCCGGCTATCATATGTGGCCGGGCCCTTACGGGGAATGGGGCAGCCGGAAATACCTCATTTCAAGCTGCGACCAGTCGCTGAAAAGGCTCGGAACCGATTATGTGGACATTTTTTACTCCCACCGTTTTGACCCGGGGACCCCGCTTGAAGAAACAATGATGGCCCTGGATCATATCGTACGCTCCGGCCGTGCCTTGTACGTAGGGATCTCCTCCTACAATTCACAAAGGTCACAACAGGCCCTGGCGATTCTGAAGGCGCTCGGAACTCCCTGCCTGATCCATCAGCCCAGCTATTCCATGCTGAACCGCTGGATTGAAGAAGACCATTTACTGGACACGCTCGAGCCGCACGGCGTAGGGACGATCGTTTTCTCCCCGCTCGCGCAGGGGATGCTGACGACCAAGTACTTAAAGGAGGTGCCTGTCAGCAGCCGCGCCGCCCAAAACAAATCACTGAACCCCAATTTCCTGAGTGACGAAAACCTGGCCCATATCCGTGCATTAAATAAAATTGCTGAACGTCGGGGGCAGACGCTCGCACAAATGGCGCTTGCCTGGGTACTGCGCGACCCCCGTGTTACTTCCGCTCTCATCGGTGCCAGCCGCCCGGAGCAGGTCGTTGATTGTGCGGGGGCTATTCACAACCTTGCCTTTACGCCCGACGAACTACAGGAAATAGACCAGTATGCGCTGAACGGCAATATCAATATCTGGGCTGCGTCCGCGGAACAGCCATCTGTCTGAGGGCAGCGCCGCGGATCAAGGAGACTGGTGGAAACACCGCCGGCAGCGCGCTTCGTATTCTTTGGTTTCTCCCAGCATCACCTGCTCTTTATCCGGTGTCAACCGGTAAGAGTAGGTAGCAACCTCCCCGCACACCATGCAGATCGCATGTACCTTAGTCACGTATTCGGCAACAGCCAGTAACTGCGGCATGTACCCGAACGGAACACCTTTATAGTCCATGTCCAGGCCCGCTACGATGACCCGCTTTCCCTGGTTGGCCAGCGCGTTGCAGACATCGACGATAGCAGGCCCGAAAAACTGGGCTTCATCAATGCCGACCACGTCACAGTTTCCCGACAAGTCCCGTATTTCCCCGGCCGCTCCGACCGGAATCGAGGGGATGGAATTTTCGTTATGGGAAACAATGTCGGCGTGATGGTAACGTTTATCAATTACGGGCTTAAAGATCCGGACATTCAGACGGGCGATCAGGGCCCGGTTCAACCGCCGGATCAGCTCCTCTGTCTTGCCTGAAAACATAGCGCCGCAAATGACTTCTATCCAACCCGAATTACTTGCCAATGGCCCCTTTTTATGCAATGGTTCAATAAACATACCCGCAAATTATAATAGGCAGCCCGGTCAATTTTCTATTATCTTTGTAGGCGATAATTGCCTTACCGGAGCCGTCAAAACTCAATTCAACTACAATAATACATCATGTCGGATATAGTAACCTCTGAAACGTTAAAAAAGTACACCCGCGAGTTCAGTGCGACCATTCTCAATCGTGCTTACGCCCATAAAGCGACACTCAACGGTCATGACCTGCTCCAGCTAACCCCGATTAAGCCGATCAATCAAAACATTATCAGCCGGTTATCCGTTTACTGGAACAGTCAGCTGCAGCATTTCCAAAGCCCTTATTTCGACTTTTCCAATAACGAATTAAAAGATGCACTCCGGCAGTTTTCTTCGGTAGTTTCCCAACACATCGCACTCCGCCGCGAACACCTGGAGCCCTGGCTGGAAGATGCGGTCGGCAAAGAGCTGGCCTCACTGGATGCAAATGCGGAGCTGACCCCGGAAAACGAACTCAAAGTCCGGCAGTTTTCAGAGGTACTTCCGCTGCAACTGGACCGTCCTGCTCCGGCGGCGCCGGAGCCTGAAGCCACTTTTTCCTTCCTGGATATAATGTCCCCCGCCGATCCGCCGGCAGCGAGCACGCCTGCTCCCCCTGCAGCGCCCGCGCCTCCCGCAGCGCCATCGAACGGACGGCAGGAGCCCGCATCGATCAACAACCTTCACCGGGTAGAAATCCCCACCGCCTCCGACGAAGTCCGGTATGGCAGTGTGCGGGTCAAGCTGGAAAACATCGGGCAAAGCATTCCGTTAGGACAGCGTTTTATGTTTATCGGGCAATTGTTCAAAGGTGATTTTGAAGCCTTCAACCGGGTAATCGACTCCCTGGATAAAGCAGGAACACATGACGATGCGCTTCGTCTTATCAACGATCATTATGCACCGGAATTTTCCTGGAATCTTAAAGATGAAGCTGTCGGAGAATTGCTGTCGCTGGTGAAAAGACGGTTCAGTTAGCGCCAATCACCCGTTCGAGCATCGTAATGTATTGGGCGATCCCTGCTTCTATTTCGTGCAGGTAGATAAATTCATCGGCGCTGTGAGACCGCTCCGAATGTCCCGGTCCCATTTTTAAAGAAGGACAATCGAGCAGGGCCTGATCAGAAGTAGTAGGCGACCCGTACGTGTTTTTCCCCAGGACCAGTCCCGCCTGCACGATCGGGTGGTCGACCGGGATACTCGAGGGGCGCAGGCGAATGGAGCGCGGCTTCACTTCCGATTGCAGGTGGTCTTCAATGACCGCCACCACCTCTTCCAAACCGTACTGGTCCGTAACCCGGACGTCGATTGTAAAGTTGCAGGCGTCCGGGACCACATTGTGCTGGGTGCCGGCATTGATAAGGGTTACCGACATCTTGATGGCGCCCAGTGTAGGCGATACTTTGGGAAAGCGATAACCGGCTACCCACTCAATATCCTTTAATGCTTTGTAGATAGCGTTTTCACCCTCGTCGCGCGCCGCATGACCGGACTTTCCCCTTGCCGTACAGTCCAGCACCAGCAATCCCTTTTCTGCTACTGCCAGGTGCATCTCCGTCGGCTCTCCCACAATGGCGAAAGCCAATGGCGGTAATTCGGGCACTACCAGCTCCAGCCCCTCTTTCCCCGAGATTTCCTCTTCGGCGGATGCCACCAGCACGATATTATAAGACAGTTCTTCCCGGTCATAAAAATGACAGAACGCCGCCAGCAGCGACACCAGACAGCCTCCGGCATCGTTGCTGCCCAGTCCATACAGCTTCCCGTCCTGCTCCAGCGGTTCGAACGGGTTCAATACCCAGGAAGTATTGGGTTTGACCGTATCATGATGAGAATTGAGCAACAACGTTGGTTTACGCGCATCGAAGTGTCGGTTGAACGCCCAGACATTATTTTTTTTTCGCTGAAAGGGAACAGACCGCTCCCGGAAGAACTCCTCGATCAGGTAGGCAGTGAGAACTTCTTCCCGGCTAAACGACTGCGTAGCAATCAGCCGCTTCAGCAACGCTACGGCATCTGTATAAAGAGAATGAACTGGAACTGACAATTTACAACGCAACTAGGGTTAGACATCCTGTTCCGCAAGAACGGCAAAAATGCCATTGAAAGCGTCGTCTCCGGTAAAATAATTTATCCGACCAAAAAAAGCCCCGCATCATCTCCCCCACACCCAACACCTATAACCTAAAACCTATTACCTATAACCTAACACCTATCCCCTAAAACCTATCCCCCAAACAACCGCGCCCAGAACCCCTTTGCCTTTTTACCCGCATTCTGGACCGCTTCCGCTGCATCATCCTTTAATTCATTCAGATTTTCTACCGTTTCTTTGGAAATTTCACTGGCTTTGGCTCTTGCAGCAGCCAGTTTTTCAGCGGCATCTTCTTTCAGGTCTTCCAGTTCTCCGGCAGCTTTCGCGGTCAGGTTGGCCACCTTTTCCCTGGTTTCCGCCAGTTCTTCGGCCACGCCGTCTTTCAAATGACTGAGCCGGTCAGCCGCCTTATCCTTCAGTTCTGCTGCCGACTGTTTAGCGCTTTCCAGTTTAGCCGATGCTTCTTCCGACAATTCACTCAATTGTTCCGATGCGGCCTGTTTCAGCCCAGCAGCCTTTTCCGAGAACGTATCTCTGGCCGTCTCCAACGCCCCTTTCCCTTCCGCCGCCAGTTCATCCGCTTTATCCGCTGCTGCCTCCCGGGCGTCCGAAAGGTTTTCCTTCAGGTTTTCCACCTGGTCCGACACCTCCTCTTTGACAGTTGCCGCCGCCTCGGCAGCGTCTTCCTGCAGCGATTCCACCTTGTCCGCAGCAGCACCGGCCACTTCCGTTGCTTTTGCTGCCGCTTCATCTGCCAGTTCTTCCGCCTTACCGGCAGCCGCTTCCCGTTCTTCGGCCACTTCCCTGAGTGCCCGATCTGCCAGTTCCTGTGCTTTTTCCTGTAGTGATTCTTCTTCGTTTTCCGGGGTATTGATGCTCTCTGACATAGTTATTACCAGGTTTCTTATATGGATAAATAAACACACTCAACCCCTCACCCGGGGCTGTACTAACCACGCAGGAGATCGCTCCCCCTTTGTGACGGACTACTTCAGCTGATAGGCCGCAACACTATTTTTGGCAAACGTCGGGATGTATACAATTTTTTTACGCGCATCATAGCCGATATCGGCGGAATTAGTACCGCTTTCCCGGGTATCGAGCAAGGTCGTTACCGAACCGTTCTCCTTCACGTAGTACACCACCCCGATCCAGCAGGAAACGATGTACTCTCCTTTCTTCACTTCCTCGATCCCATCGGTGCTCTTCTCCATCCCCTCTGCCAGTTGCTTCAATTCTTTCTTGCTATTGAGCCGGTACAGATTGCCATTATCCAGGATCAGCAGATCGTCTCCCAAGGCAAGCAGTCCGTTGGGACGTTCGGGGCTTTCAAAATAGACCGAAGCCTGGTTCCCGGTTACGAGATGGATGCGTTTGGTCTGAGAGTCCGACACAAATACCCTTCCGGATTTATCCACGGTGATATCGTTCAGGAACTTGGCATCCGCCACCGCAATCTTTTGCTCTACCTTCCCGGTAGCGATATCCGCTACCACTACTTCATCAATATCCGCTATATAGAGCTTATTCCCGTATTTACCGAGTCCCTTTGGCGCATTCAGCCCGGAAATCCAATCCAGTTCCTGTATTTTTCCATCCGGATTTACTTTGGCGATTCCGCCCTTTCCATCCTTTTCGCCACCCTTTCCGTCAATCTGCGACACGTAGAGTACGTTCTTTTCCTTATCGAACAAAACCGATTCCGGAACCTGGACGACAGCGTCTGTCTCCCATAGTTTTTCCAGTGTGTTTTGCGCGTTCAAATAACCGTTCGCACCTGAAAACAGGACAGCGGCAAGCAGGTAACCTTTTGCTTTCATATACAGTTGAAATTAGGGAACAAATGAAATTCTCTTAAAGCTATTGGATTTATAGAACAAATAAAATTTTTCCGATTGTTTTTCCGGCTCAGGGAAAGCGGAAGTTGGAAGGACTTATTTAAATAATCCTAATTTTCCGCAAACTATCCCGCCAGGTTGCCATTTCCTCTTTATTAAATTGTAATTTTGCCCCCTGCTTACCAAGCGCCTGTTTTCGGAAACTACCACTACCGGACGCCAGGGATTTTTCAGGCACAAACGATGTGAACCTAATTAGTTATGGATATCAACAATAAATTGCCGCGCAGGCTGCTCAATTATTTCATCCGCGGATTAATTCTGGTAGCCCCCATTTACATTACTATGTGGATCATCTGGACCGGCATTCAGAGTCTTGACAACCTGCTTCCGGTCTATGTCCCCATCTCCGGTTCCCGCTCGGTATACCTCCCGGGCTTCGGGATTCTATTGATTCTGAGCTTTATCGTACTGCTCGGTTTTATATTCTCCACGATCATTCCGCAATCCTTTCTCAATCTTACTGAAAGCTTATTGCGGCGCATACCGCTTGTCAGTCTCATTTATTACAGTATTAAAGACCTGATCCTCGCCTTTGTAGGTGACAAAAAGAAGTTCAAATACCCGGTAATGGTTACGGTCTACAAAGATTCAGGGATCAAGAAATTCGGGTTTATTACGCAAACCGACCTGACGCATCTGGAAATAGAAGGGCATATTGCCGTATATTTGCCCCATGCCTATGCCTTTTCAGGCCAGCTGATTATTGTGCCGGTGGAAAACGTGATCCCACTCAAGGCATCCAGCACCGATATCATGAAAATGATAGTATCCGGAGGCGTATCGGTTCAGGATCCGAACGGCGATGCCGAACCTGCCACTTAACAACGCAATTATGAAAATTACGGAAGCAGTTTACGTAGTCAGCAATGCCGATTACACCAAATGCCCGGCCCCGACACTTCCGGAATATGCTTTTATCGGTCGCTCCAATGTCGGGAAATCATCCCTGATCAACATGCTCACCGGCAAACGCGATTTGGCCAAAACCTCGCCCAAACCCGGTAAAACCCAGCTTATTAATCATTTCCGGATCAATCGCTCCTGGTACCTGGTCGATCTGCCGGGCTACGGATATGCCAAAATCAGTAAGACAGAGCGGGAGAAATGGCAGCAAATGATCGGCGATTATCTTTATAACCGCCCGAACCTGATTTGCACATTTGTACTGGTAGACAGCCGGCATGCCCCGCAGGCGGCTGATCTGGCCTTTATCGAAAAGTTGGGAACCAGCGGCGTTGCTTTTCACATCGTCTTTACCAAAACCGACAAACTCAAACCGGAAGAGCTCAACCAGAACCTGGAAGTCTATCAGAAAACGCTTCTGGAGACCTGGGAAGAGCTTCCTGCCTGGTTTATTACCTCGGCGGAATCGGGAAAGGGACAGGAAGAACTACTCAACATTATCACGGCCTACAACGAAGCATTTACCCAATCTGCGGCTTCATAAGTTGTTTGCACGCCAATCTTTCCGTTATTTTGCATCTCCAAATTCATACAATCTATTGTTAAAAGCCTTATGAGTGCTGTTACAGAGGAAAAAAACAAAAAAGGAGCTGAAGTGTTACAAGGCATCGCCAATATAACCGGCAAACCCGGGCTCTACCGGATTCTGAAGCCGGGCAGGGCAGGCGTAATTATTGAAAGCCTGGACGACGACCGTAAAAAAAGCATCGCTTCCGCTACCGCCAAAGTGTCGGTACTTAAGGATGTATCCGTTTACGTAGAAAACCAGGAAAATGAATCCGTACCCCTGTCGGACGTATTCTTGAAAATACGGGAACTGCATGGCGAAGCCATCGAGCTGGATGTAAAAAAGGCGTCAGACAAAGATCTCGTAGAATTTCTTGCCGCGGTACTTCCCGATTACAACCGTTCCCGGGTATACATCTCCGACATAAGGAAAATCATCTCCTGGTACACCATTCTTTCCCGCTTCGTACCGGAACTCTTTGAGGAAGCAGAACCGCTCCCCTCGGAAGACGCAGCCCCTGTGGAAACAGCAGCTGTCGGGACGCCGGAAAAGGCTACGAAAGGGAAAAAGGCCAAATCCGAATAATCCCTGGCAAAAAGCCCTGCGCCTTCCGGGTACCAGGGCTTTTTGCATCTCAATCCCATCCATCCGGTGAAACCTCGTGTGTTGCTGTTAAGCGCTGTACATACTGCTCTCGATCCCAGGATCGTATACAAGCTCGTCCCATCGCTTCTGGCTAAGTATGAGCTTTACCTGGCACTCACGATGCATCCCGCGACTCCCCTGAAAGGTGTTACGGCGATCCGGCTTCCGGGGTTCCGGCTGCTTGGACTGCGGCTGTTGCTTACTTACCCGGTTATTCTTTACAAATGCCTGCGTTTACGGCCCGGAATCCTGCACTTTTTTTCTCCGGAGCTCATCCCGATTGCCTTTCTTTTCCGGTGGATGGGCACCAGGGTGATTTACGAAGTCCAGGAAAACCTTTATAAAAAATTCGCCATCAAAACCATCAATAACGCGCTGGTATTCCGAAAAAGCTTTCAGTGGCTCGACCACCAGGCACGCAGGCACTTCCACCTTCTTTTGACCGACGACGCCTATCTGCAGGAATACCAGCACCTGAAATACCCGCCGATACTGCTGCACAACTATGCGTCGCTGGAGTTTATGGAGACACACCGTTTAACACATTTTCCGGCGGCCGGCAGAAAAGCCTTTTTATATTGTGGCGTGATTTCAGAAGAACGAGCCTTTGACACCTTACTGGCAGCTCTCGTATTGACCGGGCCGGAAGTAGCACCGTTTGACGTTCATTTTTTCGGAAAACTGCCGGAAAAATTGCGCCAAACCGCCGGTTTGTGGTCTGGAGAGCACCGGGAATACCGTCTCCATTTTCATGGATACCGCCCCCTCCCGGAGGTGGTGCTTACGGGCCAGACCTGCCAGGCCGGGATCGCGCTGCTGAAGCCGGTGGCCGACTACCCGGACTCGTATCCTACCAAATTATTTGACTATATGGCAATGGGCCTGCCCGTAGTGACTTCCGACTTTCCGTTATACCGGGAACTGGTTGAAACGAATCAGTGCGGTTTTTGTGTTTCTCCTAATGATCCCGCTGCCGTCGCCCGGGTACTGACTTGGATTTTGCAGCATCCCGACGCCGCACGGGATATGGGAGCCAAGGGAAAAGAGGCGGTGAAACGGCAATACAACTGGCAACAGGAAGAGCCCCGTTTAGGACGCCTGTACAAAACGCTCGAAACCGAAACTGTTTGATTTTTTCAACATTACATTAAATTGTTTTAATATTTAGTACCACGACTTCTACGAAATATTTAACTTTCGGACAATTCAATCGCAACAGCGATAATCGTCAAATTAACTGACAATGTACATAAATAGGGTAAGCCATTATCTTCCCAGCGAAGTAGTTGGTAATGAATATTTTACAAAACTTAATAACCTATCCAATGACTGGATCATCTCACGGACGGGTATTCATGAAAGGCGAAAGACCAGTGAAGGCGAAAACACGTCGACCATGGCAATTGAAGCAGTTCATTCCCTGCTTCAGGATGCGCCTTACAGTAAAAATGAGATTGACCTGATCGTCGGAGCCACCTATACCCCCTACGACACCATCGTTACCCTGGCCCATGCCGTACAGCATGAGCTGCAAATACCCGACATTCCGGTAGTTGCCGTTTCCTCCGCCTGTTCCTCACTGCTGAATGCCATAGAGGTGGTAGAAGGCTATTTTGCCATGAACAAGGCCAGTAAGGCGCTGGTGGTTGTTTCGGACAACAATTCTGCCTACAATAATGAAACGGACACCATTTCGGGGCATCTCTGGGGAGACGGGGCTGCGGCCCTGCTTATTTCGAAAACACGGCAGACCGACAATGACCTGTTTATCCGGGAGCTGAAAACCGGCGGGGCGGCCACTCATGAGAAGGCAACTGAGGCGGTAGTTCTGCGGCCCAATACCCCGGGCGGCGTTGTAATGCCCCATGGACGCGACGTGTTCATCAACGCCTGTACCTATATGCCGAAGGTCAGCCAGGAGGTTCTGCAGCGCTGCGGCCTGGGAATTGACGATATCAGCTATATTATTCCGCACCAGGCCAACCACCGGATCAGTTTAAATATTATCGGGACAATGGGCATCCCGGAGGAAAAGCTGATCTCCAACATCCAACGGCTCGGAAATACGGGCTGTGCCGGCTGTGCCATTGCATTATCCGAAAACTTCGACTTATTCAAAAAAGGGGAAAAACTCATCGTAACCGTTTTTGGAGGAGGTTATTCCTATGGCGCCATGCTGATCGAGGTCTGATTCCCATTTTCTCACCAGGGGGCAATTTCCCGCTCGTTTCGTTCCGGGAGGTTGCCCTTTTTCTTTTTACGCATCCTGAGTATATTAAAAGGCCCTCCCCCTTTATCTGCCATCAGCTTCCCCGTTTGAAAATGCATTTAGGCGTTCCTTTACAGAAGATAATTCCCTTTGATTTTCCCGGACCCGGAGAAATAGACTTTTCCCAGGTACACCACATCGATTTTTTCGGGGTTCCGCTTTACGAGCCTTCCACGATTCTCTCCAGCCTGGTCATGACCTTCGTTTGCTGGATCGCCTACCGGCAGCTCGCTGCCGTTTCCACTCCGCATCCTGTTTACCGCTTTGCCCGCCTGTACCTGCTCTTTATGGGCCTTGCCACGGCCATCGGAGGCATCCTCGGACACGGTTTTTTGTACCTGACCGGTCTGCCCGGTAAGCTTCCGGGATGGATTTGCAGCCTCCTCGCCATCGCTTTTTATGAGCGCGCCGTCCTGTGGCATGCAACACCTTTATTATCGGAAAAGGTCGCCGGAAAATTCCGGACAGCGAATGTGATCGCCCTGCTTGTCTTTCTCGCGACGACCCTTATCACCCTTCATTTTATGGTGATCCAGGTACAGGCATTCTACAGCTTGTTCGTGGTGGTCGGCGGAATGGAGCTTTGGATCTATCGTAAAACGGGAGATCCGGGAAGTATACTTGTTTTCAAAGCCCTTGCCTGGGCGATACTGGCAGCCGGGGTCCATGCTTCCGGGATCAGCCTGGGTGTTTGGTTCACCACCAATGATATCAGCCACATCCCCATGTCACTGGCCATCTGGTACTTTCATAAAGGCATCCTTTCCATGCGGCTGTCGCCCGCGACTTACAAAAACGGGAAGCCCTGAGGCCTCCCGTTTTGCGGCGGTCAGTTTGTTACCGGTACCGCATATTTCATAGGTTTCCAGACATTATTCCGGGGGTCCACATCGGGGAGCTTCTTATCCGGATCAATGGTTACCGTTTTCAGGGGTTGCTGAGAATCCGCCTTAAACGTCCACCGGTTGCCTCGCTGCCAGACTTCCACCGGCAGCTCTACCCTGGTTTTCTTTCCGCCTTCTTCTTCCAGCTCAATCGTGACGGGCATGGCCCACTGCTCATAATTTTCAATTGTAATGACGGCGCCTTTTTCCGGATTCTGCTCTACATACGTAACTTCCTTTACCCCCTGGTCCAACTTGTAATTTTCAAAAAACCATCCTTTCCAGAACCACCCCAGCTTTTCTCCCGAAGCATCCTCCATGGTCCGGAAAAAATCGAAGGGGGTAGGGTGTTTAAACGCCCAGCGCCTCACATACTCCCGGAATGCGTAATCAAAACGATCCTTGCCCAGCACGACTTCCCGCAGCAGCTTCAGGCCTATTGCCGGCTTGTAATACGCTTCCCAACCCAGATTATTCGATTGGATCACATCGGGAATGGTCATAATCGGGTCGGCATAATCCCGGAAAATAGAAGGCGCCAGGCGGTGCAGATTATCGAACCGGCCCGTATTATACTCCCCGTTGTTGAAGTTCTCGGTAGCGAGCATATTCAGAAAGGTATTCAACCCCTCGTCCAGCCAGGCATATTTCCGTTCATCGGAGCCCACGATCATCGGAAACCAGTTATGTCCGAACTCGTGGTCGGTCACCCCCCATAGAGCGTCTTTTTTCGCACCATGGCCGCAGAAAACGATACCGGGATACTCCATTCCCCCGACAATACCTGCCACATTGGTAGCGACCGGATAGGTATAGGGCAGTACGTAACCGGAGTAATACTCGATAGACCCTTTTACGTATTCTGTCGAACGGCCCCAGGCATCATCGCCTGCCGATTCTACCGGGTACACCGATTGTGCCAACGCCGATTTCCCTTCCGGCAGGTTCATTTTTGCCGCATCCCACATAAATGCTTTCGAGCTCGCCCAGGCGATATCCCGCGATTCCCTGCAGCGGAACTTCCAGGTCAGCGTCCCGTTTCTGACGGGCCGGGACCCCGGATCCGTGACTTCTTCGAGGGTGCGGATCATTACGGTAGCGTCGCTTTTGGAAGCCTGCTCCAGGCGTTGGATCTGCTCTCTGGTAAGCACGTCCGACGGGTTTACCAGTTCTCCGGAGCCTACCACGATATGGTCCCACGGAACTGTAACGGCATATTCAAAATCTCCATATTCCAGGTAGAACTCTCCTGCCCCCAGGTAGGGCAGTACGTTCCAGCCCTCTATATCGTCGTACACACACATCCGGGGGTACCACTGGGCAATCTCATAGATAACGCCATTTTGGGTAGTCAGCAACCCGGTACGGTCGGAACCATATTCGGGCAGGGGATATGTAAACCCAATTTTAATCCGGATCACATCTCCGCCCGCTTTCAGAGGCTCGTCCAACCGGATCTGCATACGGGTATCACTGACAATGTACCGGGCGTCCTGCCATTTGTTCTTTCCCTGCTGAATGCTCACCACACTCAGCTCATTCCCTCCCTCGAAACCGACATTTCCAAACCTTCCGCCGGTGACGGGAGTGGTTTTTCCTCCGCGCGAAGCCGTATGGAACGAATTCTGATCCAGCTGCAGCCACAAGAAATTCAGGGCGTCCGGACTGTTGTTTTTATACGTAATCTCCACCGTCCCGGCCAATTCATTCGCCGTTTCATTCAGCGCAACGTTGATTTTATAATCCGCTCTGTTTTGCCAGTACCGGGATCCGGGCGCGCCACTCGACGAGCGGAACTCATTCCCCGGCTGGAAATTATTCAACGGATGGAACAGCACATGCTGGTCGTACTTCTTTTTCTCCGGGGCTTGCGCTGCTGCTATCAAAGCATTCCCGACCACCCATGCAGCCACCAGGGCTATTTTAACGTGCAGTTTTAACATACTTGTGCTCTAAAATGAAACAATACACTGTGGCTTTTTCAAAGCCTTTTTCTACCATGACTCGTTGTTTATTTTCGTTTAGTACCGGCACTCAGAAAAGCGGCCAACGCCTCAATCCGGTCCGTATTGAGATAGTCGACCCGGAGGTCCATCAGCGCTTTCCACGCGGTTTCGGTATCCGGCGTGGCCCAAAAACGCACTTTCTTTCCTTTCTGATGAATGGCATCTACGGTCTGTTTCAGTAATTCCCGGTCCTGTTCCGGCAGCGGTCCTTCTCCTTTCCAACGGGAATAGCGGCCAAACGACTGACTGATCAAAGCCACTTTTTCCAATGCTTCCGGGGTATAGACCGTATCGGGCCTTCCGTCAAAATAAATATAGGCCGGATAGCGGCTGAATTCATTCTGAGGCGGCACATTTCCGCTTAAAACCACCTTCACGCGGCCCTGCGGGTAAAAGACGGAGGCCATTGGCTCCAGTTCCTTTACCAGGGCTGCGAGCGTGCTCCGGCCCTCGGTCTTCAGATCGATCAGCAACTGCAATTCGTCCTTCCTGCGCTTATAAACCCGGCCGTTCTTGTCCGCTTTTTGCAGGATCGGTGTAAGATACAACGCTTTAAATGTCCGGTGGCTTTTGATATCTCCCGGTTCATGCGCCACAAAAAGCGAATCATTCCGTAAAAACAAATCGGCCTCCAGCGAACCAAAACGCTGTGCATACGCCAGCGAAAAAGGCTCCTTTTGCTCATAGTCGTTATGAGAATGGGCGTTACCCGCTGTGTAGCGGCCCGGCTGAGCTGCCAGGAACACTCCCGGGAGCAGCAAAAAGACGGTCAATACATGCTTTAACGTCATTGACTTGGTTTTTGTGTATTTGTTCTTTCCGTATTTCCGGATACAAGTCTCCGGACCCGCCCGACCCCGCCATCAAATGCCGAAAGCCGATCTCCGATAGCCGATCTCCGATAGCTGACAGCCGAAAGCCGAAAGCCGACTTCCGACAGCCACCCGCCCTACAATCGCAACAACACCTTTTCCGAAACCGTCTGCCCGATCGACAACGCTGAAGTCGCCGCCGGCGATGGTGCGTTGCACACATTGATCGCCACCTCATTCTCGATAATGGCAAAATCGTCGAGCAAACCACCGTCATGCGCACAAGCCTGCGCCCGCACACCTGCGCCGCCCGGCACCAGGTCGTCCGGTTGTATTTCCGGGATCAGCGCCTGCAGTGCTTTGGTAAAGGCCCCCTTGGAGACCGACCGGTACATTTCCCCCAGTCCGGTTTGCCAATAGTTGCCCACTACCTTCCGGAACCCCGGCCAGGCAAATGTCTCAAACAATTCCTTCAGGTTTACATCCGACATGCGGTATCCTTCCCGCCGAAATGCCAGCACCGCATTGGGCCCGGCTTCCACTCCTCCATCGATCATTCTTGTAAAATGTACTCCCAGAAACGGGAAATTAGGATCCGGCACCGGGTAGATCAGGTTCTTGACCAGGTGCTCCCGTTCTTTTTTCAACTGGTAATATTCGCCCCTGAACGGAATAATCTGAACAGGGATTTTAGTTGGCTGAGTCATCTGGGCAATCTTGTCGGAATAAAGCCCGCCACAGTTGACCACTAACCGGGTAGGGTAGCTTTTTTCATCTGCCGTAAGCACCTCCGTGCTCCCGCTTCCGGTACGAACCGCCACCACCCGCTGGTTCAGCAATACATGGGCATCGAAAGCCCTTAGCTTATCGGCATAGCGCTGACAAACTGCTTTATAATTGACAATCCCTGTGTAGGGGACCCAGATCCCCTCCAGCCCTTTTACATGCGGTTCAATTTCGGCCATCTCGCCTTTCGTGATTTTCCGGTTGTTGACCAGGCCGTTCTGCTGTCCTCGTTCGTACAGGTTCTTCAACAAAGGCAACTGTTCGAGATCCGTGGCAACCACAATCTTCCCACACAGCTCATACGGCACTCCCTCTTCTTCACAAAACTGCAGCAGCATCTGATAGCCTCTGATGCAATTCTGTGCTTTGAGGCTACCCGGTTTATAGTATAACCCCGAATGGATGACCCCGCTGTTATGACCGGTCTGATGTGCCGCCACTTCCGCCTCCTTTTCTATGACAGCGACTTTAAGGTCCGGGCGCTGCTGCAGCAACTGATAAGCGGTAGCCAATCCCACAATTCCGCCTCCGATAATAGTTACGTCGTACATGTATTCTATATTAAGTGATCGTATCCAACCTATCCCGGGAAAGAAATCTTACCCAGGCTAACCGCCGGAACCTGTTTGCTTTCTCCAAATTCAATGGTCTCTCCTGCTACCGTTTCATTCGCCAATAAGGCAAACAAGATAGCCTCCTTAGCGTCTCCACTGTAGCCCAGCAACTGAAACGGATACACCGGCCAGGCTACCAGCTCCCGAAGCTGCTTTAGCAGGAAAGGGTTATTGGCGCCGCCGCCGCTTACATAGATGCTATAGGTTTCTCCCTGCGTCACGGCTTTGCCAATGGTCTCTGCAATGGATTCTGCCGTAAACCGCGTCAGGGTTGCCATCAGGTCGTCGGGCATTACCGAAGTTGCCCCGCTGCGGAGCTGCGCCTGTCGTAAATAGTCGGGGTTAAAGAGTTCCGGCCCGGTTGTTTTCGGAAGCGGCGCATCAAAAAACGGGTTTTTCTTCAAATGAGCCAGCAATTCCGGGTGGACCCTGCCCTTCATGGCAATTTGTCCGTCCTCGTCATAGGGCTGCTCAAAGAAATGCCGGGCAAAGGCATCCATGAGTACATTTCCCGGCCCGGTATCGGAGGTGAGTACCCCGGAAACCCCGGAGGTCCCGGGAAGGAGCGTAAAATTGGCAATCCCTCCTATATTCAACAGGATCCGGTTTTCGTCCGGACTGCTGAAAAGGATATAATCCCCATAGACGGCCAGAGGCGCCCCTTCCCCTCCTGCCGCGATATGCTTCTGTCTGAAATCACTGATGGTAATTATACCCGTCTTTACCGCGAGATGGTCTCCATCTCCGATTTGCAAGGTGGCATTGGAGTAACCCGTTTCCTGATGCTGCCGGGCCGGAGCGTGAAAAACCGTTTGGCCGTGACTGGCAATCAGATCGACCGCTTCGGGCCGCACTCCCCAGGCATTCAGGCAGCTCAAAACCATGTCCGCATGCCGGAGCGCCAGACTCGGGTTCAGGAGGCAGAATTGCTGAAAATCGATTTCCCTTTTTGCAAATATTCTCCGGATTTCGTTCCTGATCCCCTCTTCATAAGCCACTGTTTCGAAATGCAATAGCTTGAGTTTTGTTGCTTGTCCCGTACCGGTTATTTCGCACAACGCCACGTCAAGTCCGTCCAATGAAGTCCCTGACATCAACCCCACTACTAACCGGGTTTCCTTTCGGGCAATATCAAATAGTTTTCTGACGTAAGGATTCATCCGACTACATGGGGTTAGCACAACAGGCAAAGCATGTCTGAAAAGAGTGTGTTCCGGCCTTCTTACTGGCCTTTGTTAGGTTTATTCCGGTTCCGGTTGCGGTTACGGCTTTTACTTTTCTTTTTCTGGTCGGTACTATACTTTTTATCGAGTCCTATCAAATCGCTGTTGAGCGCATCCACTTTCCGTTCCCCCTTTCCTTCTGCCGGCAGCGGTTCGAGTATTTCCAGCGATTCGGGCAGGATTCCCTTCTTGTTCATCTCCATTATCTGCAGCACATTCGCCACCGGAACGGAGTACCAGTTCGCATCCCGGTTATAGCCAAACCACATGATTTTCCGGAAAATATCGGTTTTTTGCAAGGTAGCATCGCCTTTTTGCGTCTTCAACGCCGCCTCCACGGCAGGAATATCCTTCAGTGCGTCAATATACGTTTCCAATTCATAATTGAGGCAACATTTCAGTCTGCCGCATTGTCCGGATAGCTTCGCCGGGTTCAGCGACAAGTTCTGATAGCGCGCTGCGGATGTTGATATATTTTTAAAATCCGTTAACCAGCTGGAGCAGCATAGTTCCCGTCCACAGGAGCCGATTCCTCCCAGCCTTCCGGCTTCCTGCCGCAGGCTGATCTGGCGCATTTCCACACGGACCTTAAATTCGGAAGCCAGGACTTTGATCAGTTCCCTGAAATCTACCCGTTCATCGGAAGAGTAAAAGAAAGTAGCCTTGGTATTGTCCGACTGAAATTCAACATCCGACAATTTCATGTTGAGTTTCAGTTCCCGGATGATTTCCCGGGTCCGGTGGAGTGCCGGCATGTCCCGGGCGGAAGATTGTGTATGTTTATCCTGATCTTTCCCGTTGGCGACCCTGTAAATCGATTTCAGCTCATTGTTATCCGGCACATTTTTCCGTTTCATCTGCAGCCGGACCAATTCTCCCTGCAGCGAAACCGTTCCCATGTGATAACCCGTCGCCATCTCGCATATGATGGCGTCACCGGTACAAATATCCAGGTGATTGCTGTTCCGGAAGAAATCCTTTCTTCCGCCTTTAAAGCGAACCTCCACCACATTGAACTGAATGGCATCCGAAAGATCCATGTTGCTCAGCCAGTCAAATGAATTCATTTTATTACAGCCCCCTGTTCCACAGGTTCCGCTGCTTCCGCACCCAGAAACTTTTGCAGTCTTGCTGCCGCTATATCCGGATACACCGCATGATGTACATCCCATTTATTTAGTTTGGTTGGGACCTAATCCGTATACCGGATCAGGTCGAGTCCGATATCGCTGCGGAAGTATTTACCCTCAAAAAGCACCGCCTGGGCCGCTTTCTGAGATTTCAACACCGCATTCTCAATGGAGTTGGCAATCCCGGTCATCGCCAGCACCCGGCCGCCATTGGTTACCACTTCCCCCTCTCCGTTCAGTTTCGTCCCCGCATGGAACACTGCAACGTCCTCAAATTTACTCGTATTGGAAATAACCTTTCCCGATTCGTATGCTTCCGGATACCCGCCTGATACCAGCACAGTTGTAACCGCCACCTGCGGGGAAACCTTAAGCTCCATGTCGTCCAGGGTGCCCTTAGCCGTTGCCATCAGGAGCGCCAGCAGATCCGACTGTATCCGGGGCAGGACGACTTCCGTTTCCGGGTCGCCCATACGCACATTGTATTCGATTACATACGGGTCGCCTTTTACATTCATCAACCCTATAAAGATAAACCCTACATACTTGATCCCTTCCTGCTGCAGGCCCGCCAACGTCGGCTTCACCACCCGTTCCTCCACCTTTCTCATAAAATTGGCATCTGCAAAAACCACAGGGGAGACCGCTCCCATTCCGCCGGTGTTCAACCCGGTGTCATTTTCGCCGATCCGCTTGTAATCCTTTGCTTCGGGGAGAATTTTGTAGTTTTTACCGTCTGTCAGCACGAAAACCGAAAGTTCGATCCCTTTCAGAAACTGCTCCACAACGACCTTATCGCCGGCAGCACCGAACTTCCCGTCCAGCAGCATTTCCCGGAAGCTTTGTTCGGCGTGCTCCGGTCTTTCGGCAATCACGACGCCTTTCCCCGCAGCCAGCCCGTCTGCTTTCAGGACGACCGGCAGGGTATGATTCCGGAGGTAATGCACCCCCTCTTCCAGGGTCTCTTTGGTGAATGTCCGGGAAGCGGCTGTCGGAATACCATAGGTTTGCATAAACCGTTTGGAAAAATCCTTGCTTCCCTCCAGCTGTGCGCCGGCCTTATCGGGACCGATCACACGCACCTGCTGCAAATCCGGATGCGCTTTCAGATAATCAATTACCCCGTTGACCAACGGTTCTTCCGGTCCCACAATCACCAGTTCGATATGGTGCGCCCTGATCGCCGCGGCAATCGCTTCGAAATCATTGTATCCGAAAGGCAGGTTTATCGCAATTCCGGCGGTACCCGCATTTCCGGGTGCAACATATAAATCATCACATAAGGGGCTTTGCAGTATTTTCCATGCAAAGGCATGCTCGCGTCCTCCGGATCCTACAATTAATATATTCATTCTGTGTTGTTAGCATCGCAGGACCAACTCCCGCCACCGCAAATATACTATACTTGTTAATTAGCCAGTTCCGATAAAAATTTAATCCGCATCAACCGCAGCTCTTCCTCACTGATATCATCCCCCTCAAACTCCTTCAAAGCTCCCGCGATATTATCGGTTTCTGCTGACATAAAATAATCGAAAATATCGCGCTGCTTATCCCGGTCCATGATCTGGTTAATGTAATAATCCAGGTTCAGCTTGGTTCCCGAGTAACAAATATGCTCGATTTCCTCGATCAGCTCCTCCATCGGGATATCCTTGGCCTCTGCGATTTCCTCCAGGTCGACCTTCCTGTCTACCTGCTGAATGATGAAAATTTTGATCTTTGATTTATTCACCGTCGACTTAATGACGACATCCTTGGCCGTTTCGATATCATTCTCTTCCACATAGTGGGTGATGAGGTCGATAAACTGCTTGCCGAATTTCTGGACCTTGCCCATGCCCACCCCATTGATCTGCGCCATTTCCTGCTGGGTAGTGGGATAGGTCGTTGCCATTTCCTCCAGCGACGGATCCTGAAAAATCACAAAAGGCGGCAGGCCTTTTTCCTTCGCTACTTTTTTACGAAGTACCTTCAGCATCCCGAGCAGCGCCTCATCATACGCATGAGCACCGCTGCCGTCTGACGTCAGCTCTTTTTCGTCATCCGCCGCTTTCTCCATCTCTTCCTCGTAGTTATGCTCTTTACAGAGAGTCACCGGATAGGGGTCGCCCACATACTCCCGGCCTTTCTCCGTCATTTTCAGCACACCATAATTGTCCAGATCCTTGTCCAGGAAACCCAGAATCAGCAACTGCCGGTAGACCGAAATCCAAAACTCGCGGGATTCGTTGTAAAGCCGTCCGCCTTCAAAAACTTCCAGCTTGTCGTGCTCATAGCTTTTGACATATTGGTTTTCTACACCTGTCAGGACGTCTGCCAGGTGCTCGGAATCGAACCGCTCTCCCGTCAGGAGGGCCGCCTTCAGCGCCACAATCGCCTCGTCCTGTACCTTCACCCGCTCCGTGGGACGCAGGCAATTGTCACAGAACCCGCAATCTTTATCCAGGAACTCTCCAAAATAGCTGAGCAATTGCCTCCTGCGGCAGGTCCCCTGGTTCACATAATAGACCATTTCATTCAGGAGATGGCGCGCATTATCCCGTTCAGTTACGGTTTTATCCTTGTTGAATTTTTCCAGTTTCAGGATATCGTCGTAACTGTAGAACATGATGCAGTTCCCTTCCAGCCCATCCCTTCCGGCCCGGCCTGTTTCCTGGTAATAGCCTTCCAGCGACTTCGGCACGTCAAAGTGGATCACAAACCGCACGTCCGGTTTGTCGATCCCCATACCGAACGCGATCGTCGCGACAATCACATCTACTTCCTCATTCAGGAAAGCATCCTGGTTATCCATCCGGGTGTGCGAATCGAGACCAGCATGATAGGGGCGTGCCTTGATATCGTTTACCTTGAGCAGCTCGGCTATTTCCTCCACCTTTTTCCGGCTCAGGCAATAGATAATCCCCGATTTCCCCTTGTTGGCCCGGATAATCTGGATCAATTGCTTCCGGGGATCCTTTTTAGGCCGGATTTCGTAATACAGGTTTTTCCGGTTAAACGACGATTTGAAGGTCTCTGCTTCATCCATGTGCAGGTTTTTCCGGATATCCAGCTGGACTTTGGGAGTCGCAGTAGCCGTAAGCGCGATAATCGGCAGGTCCCGGATATTGTCTATAATTCCCCGGATGCGGCGGTATTCCGGACGGAAATCGTGCCCCCATTCGGAGATGCAATGCGCCTCGTCAATCGCTACAAACGCCACTTTTATTTTCTGCAGGAAGTCCAGGTTTTCCTCCTTATTCAAGGATTCCGGTGCAATATAAAGCAATTTAAGTACCCCGTCGAGCGCATCTTTTTTCACCTTGTTCATCTCACTCTTGCTCAGGGTGGAATTCAGGAATTGCGCATTGATGCCGAAAGCATTTAGCTGATCGACCTGGTTTTTCATCAGGGCAATGAGGGGTGAAATAACAATGGCCATGCCATCGCTTACAATGGCGGGCAACTGGTAACAGAGGGACTTGCCAGCCCCGGTCGGCATGATTACGAACGTATTCTTCCCGGCCATTATGTTTTGTATAATGGCCTCCTGTTCACCCCGAAACTGGCTATAGCCAAATATTTCCTTTAATCTTTTTTTAAGAGATTCACTAATAGCAGCGCTGTCTTCCAGTTGATTCATGTTTCATTTAAAAAATGAGTATTCTCAAAGTTCTTATCTTTACCCCTAATTTACACTAAATCTCTGTTGTTTTCGTCTAAACATTTGCCAATTTGAAATTAATAAAAAAAATCAAATGCACCGCAATCCGCGTTTTGGAGCAAGAGGCTGAAACGATTCGCCGGCTTACCCAACATATTGACGAAGATTTCATTGCGTGTGTAGAAAAAATCCTGGCCAGTACGGGCCGGGTCGTGGTAACCGGTATTGGCAAAAGCGCTCTGATAGCCCAGAAAATGGTGGCCACCTTCAACTCCACCGGCACCCCTGCTCTTTATATGCATGCCGCCGATGCCATTCATGGCGACCTGGGCATGATTCAACCCCGGGACGTGGTTATGGCACTTTCCAAAAGCGGCGAGACCTCTGAGATCAAGGTCCTCATCCCGCTTTTAAAGCGCATGAATGTTCCCTTGATCGGGATGGTCAGCAACCGGAACTCCTACCTGGGCACACACGCCGATCTCATCCTTCATGCACATGCACCGCAGGAAGCAGATCCGCTCAACCTGGCTCCAACCTCCAGCACCACAGCCGCACTCGCCATGGGCGATGCACTCGCCATCTGCCTGCTGGAGGCACGCGGGTTTACGCATCAGGACTTCGCCCGTTTCCATCCGGGGGGCGCACTCGGCAAAAAACTCTACCTGAAGGTGTGTGACATCTTCCCCTCCAATCCCGTGCCTGCAGTCACTCCCGCTGCCGGGCTAAAAGAAATCATTCTGGAGATCACTTCCAAGCGCCTGGGAGCTACCGCCGTGCTTAATCCCGATCAGTCGCTGGCCGGAATCATCACCGACGGCGACCTGCGGCGCATGCTCAACCGGTACGATGGGGATTCCCTGCTCCACCTGAAGGCATCCGACATCATGACCGCCCGGCCAACCGTTATTGCACCCGATGCCTATGCCGTCAGCGCATTGCACCTGATGCAGGAACGTGCCATCTCACAACTGCTTGTCATCGAAAACGATACCCTGAAAGGGTTTATTCACCTGCACGACCTCATCCGAGAAGGGTTGGTCTAGCATGGCCGGGCTACCGAAACCTGCCCGACTCCCTGACCATTTTCTCGTCTCTCCTGATAAACCGGTTGGCGATTACATTGCCCAGCATTGCCGTTACCAGTCCGTAAAAACCGTATTCGTAAGTCCCCGGGTGCTCCGGCTCCACCAGCTTGCCGACTGTATACATCGACTGGTACACGACCAGGCCCAGCAATACCGTCATCACAATGGAATTCACGGCACACAAAGCCGATTGAAGCAACCGGTCCCGAAATTTAAAAATAGTAACCAGCGCAATGATGGCCGCCACTGCCGCCAGGGCGGCAAGGTAATACACGGGTTGAATCTCGGCCTGTACGGAGTTTAACTGATGCCGGATAGTAAATGCATTCATCCGGATATACGGAACGCCTTCCGCCGCACTTTTTCCCCAAACGGGAAGCCCCAGAAAGGTCGCGATCCCCCCAACGGTGACCAATAGAAATAACGTTTGAATTCGTTGAATCATTACCTTGTAACTGCTTATATAATAACTAACTGCTGTTTCACTCCTTTATGCTTTCCGGCTCCAGTTCTCCGTATAAATCGAACTCCTCCGCCTGGATAATCCGGACATTGGTAAAATCACCGAGACGAACATACGAAGTTGCCGGCAACAATACCTCATTATCTACTTCCGGAGAGTCAAATTCTGTTCGCCCTATAAAATAACCTCCTTCTTTTCTGTCGAACAACACCTTAAAGGTCTTCCCGACTTTCTCCTGGTTCAGTTCGGATGAAATGCCCTGCTGCAATTCCATAATCGTATCGGCCCGCTCCTGTTTGACAGCCGCCGGAATGTCATCCCGGAACGAATAGGCATGCGTATTTTCTTCGTGGGAATACTGAAATACGCCCAGGCGGTCGAATCGCATTTTTTCGACAAACTCATAGGTTTCTTCATAACAAGCCTCCGTTTCGCCCGGATGGCCGGTTATGAGGGTCGTCCGCAGGGCAATTCCAGGGACCCGCTCCCGGATTTCCGCGATCAGCTCTTCGGTTTTTTCCCGGGTAATTCCGCGCCGCATTGCCTTCAGCATGGCGGTCGACCCGCTTTGCAACGGCATATCCAGGTAATTGCAAACGTTGGGGTGCTCACGCATCACGTCCAGGATATCCATTGGAAAACCCGAAGGGTAGGCATATTGCAGCCGAACCCACTCGATCCCTTCCACATCTGCCAGCTGCTGCAATAGCTCCGACAGGTTTCTTTTCTTATAAATATCCAGGCCGTAATACGTCAGGTCCTGGGCGATAAGGACCAGTTCTTTGGTGCCTCTCCTTGCCAGTGACCGGGCCTCGGTGATCAGTTCTTCCAGCGGCCGTGAAATATGCTTTCCACGCATCAGCGGAATCGCACAAAAACTACAGGGGCGATCACAGCCTTCCGCAATTTTCAGGTAAGCATAATGAGCGGGCGTCGTCAGCAGCCGCTCGCCCACCAATTCATGTTTATAGTCCGCCTTCAACGTTTTCAGGATCCGCGGCAATTCATTCGTTCCAAACCAGGCATCCACGGTCGGGATTTCAACGGCCAGTTCATCCTTATAGCGGTGAGATAAGCAGCCGCTGACATACACCTTGTCGATCAGCCCCTTTTCTTTTGCCTCCACATACTGCAGAATCGTTTCGATCGACTCCTCTTTCGCCCCGTCAATAAAACCGCAGGTATTAATGACCACAATCTGTGCATCGTCATTCCGTGACTCGTGTTCCACCTGAAACCCGTTCCCTTTCAATTGGGTGTACAATACCTCGGAATCCACCAGGTTTTTGGAACAACCCAGCGTGACGATATTGACCTTATTTTTCCGGATACCTTTGGTTTTCATAAGCACATTTCCTCTTTCTTACCCCTGCATATGGTACATTTCCGATACACATTTTCAAATTGGCCTGCAAAGTTCGGTATTTTTTATATAGGAAAAACTATTCTACCGGCAAAAGACATGAATTCTTACGGGAATCTGCGGTTCTGCCCTTAACTTTTATAAATTTGCTTTTTTTTGGGAAGAACCTGGCGAGGTTATCCGTGCGTTTCAATTAATCCCTTACCCCGATTGTCCTATGATTTCAGTGGCCATGTGTACTTACAACGGCAGTCAGTTCCTCACCAGGCAGTTGGAAAGTATCGCCCGGCAAACCCTCCCGGTGGACGAGCTCATTGTGTGTGACGACGGTTCTACGGACAACACGCTTGACATCCTGAACCATTTTTCCGAAAGCGCACCCTTCCGGATGGAAATCCACCGGAACGAACACAACCTGGGTTCTACCCGAAACTTTGAAAAATGTCTTGGCCGCTGTCGGGGCGATATCCTTTTCCTGTGCGATCAGGACGATCTCTGGAACCCGGACAAAACAGTCCGCCAAACGGCATACTTCGGGCAGCATCCCCGGATGGATGCGGTTTTCTCCAACGCTGCGATCATCGACGCGAACGACCGGCCGACCGGGAAACTGATCTGGGACCTGGTGCACTTCAGCCCGGATGACCAGCGCCGGTGGCAGGAGGGGAAAGCCCACGAACTCTTATTTGACAGTTTTATCGTAACCGGCGCAACGCTTGCCATCCGGAGGAGAGCCTTACCCGGCTTGCTCCCGTTTCCGGTGCACCTGGACCGCTACATACACGATGCCTGGATAGCCCTTGCCCTCAGCGTACAGGGCGCCATCGGCTTTATCCCGGAACCGTTAATTTCGTACCGGATTCACGCTACCCAGCAGGTAGGATTCGGCGCCACCACCGCTCCTGTCAGCCTTAAAGACCGGGTTTCGAGATCCAGGACGGAGAAACTGGTTCCGCTGCAACACAAAGCTACTTTATTGCAGCACCTTTACACGGCGCTGGAAACTATCGCCGGAACAGACCCCCGGAAGCTGCAGCCGCTCGCCAGGCGGCAAAAGCACTTTGAAACACGGGCTACATTACCGGCCAATCACCTGCTTCGGATCATTCCGGTCGGCAGAGAGTGGGTGGCCGGCAATTACCGTTTCAGCAGTCCTCATTGGTGGCTTCCGCTGCTGGGAGATTTATTCGAATAATCCATCCACACCCCATCGTCATGTCAAATGCAGTTGTTGTTATTCCGGTCTACCAGGCATCGCTTTCCGATCGCGAAAGGCTGTCGCTGGACCAATGTTTACGGGTGTTGCCCGACGCAACTGTCCACGTGGCCGCTCCGGAAGGATTCCCAGTAAGCCGCGTCCTGGCCGGCTACCACGACCGGATCACGGTCCGTTTTTTCCATCCCGCCTATTTCGAAAACATTGCCGGGTATAACCGGCTCATGACCTCCGTTGCCTTCTACAAAGCCTTCGGGTCTTACGAATACCTGCTGCTGTACCAACTGGATGCCTACCTCTTCCGGAATGACCTTGCGAAATGGTGCGGGAAGGGGTATGACTACATCGGGGCTCCGGCCTTTAACACGACCGACCACGATTATGTACCCGCCGGGCAGGCGGACGCGTATGCGGGCAAGCTGGCGTCGAACCGGCTCGTGTTCAATGGCGGGCTGTCCCTGCGCCGCATTCCGGCAATGATCCGCTTCCTGAACGTATACAATACCTTCTATTCCGGATGGAAAGGGAATGAAGACATGCTTTTCTCGTTGAGCGCCACCCGGCTGCTCCCGCTGAAACCGCTTCTCAGGCTGCCCTCCTGGAAAGAAGCGCTCTCCTTTTCCTTTGAGCGCAGCCCGGCGGCTTCCTTCGAATTAACCGACCGTCAGCTCCCGTTCGGCTGCCATGCCTGGGAACGTTATGACCCCCGGTTCTGGAGGGCCTATATACCGGAAGTTTAACATTTTTTAATAAACTAAGCCCTGCTTTTTCGCGTTTAGGATAGTGTATTGACGATCAACCACTGAATTGTTATGCATTATATTGTAAGCATCCTTTTTCTCACTTTATTCACCTGGTTGCCGGGACATGCCCAGCGGGTCACGCAAAATCCCAAAGTAGACGAAGCGAGCATCCCGTATGTAACCATTACGAAAGTAGCAGTAACTGCCGAACACACCGCTATTTACTTCCGGTTCGTAGATAAAAGTGTCCGGTCCCAGACACCCCAGGGAGTCCCGCCGCCGTTCCGGGACCTGTTCGGACAAGGCGCGGGCTCGCGGATATGGATAGACCCCAACACCCGCCTGTATAAACCGGGCGATATCGATACCAAATTCAGGTTCCTTAAGGCAGAAGGTATTCCGACCAACCCGGAACAAAGGGAAGTAGAAGCAGGAGAAGTCCTTGAGTTTGTTACGTATTTTGAACCCCTTCCTCCCGGACTGGAGGAGTTCGATTTTTACGAGGGCCGCAGTACCAAGAGCACTACTGCCTGGAACTTCTACGGCATCCATATCAACAATCCGGCCCAGCCGCGGCCTGCTCCCAGGAAAGAAAACATTGCCGCCAAACCAGCGGAACCGGTAGCTGCGGCTCCCGAAAAACCCGTTGCCGGTAATTTTGCCGGCTTGACGGGTACCGTAAAGGCGGCCCCGACCGGTTTGCCCGTTTCGGCACAGATTCTTTACCTGGAAGACGGGGATACCGTGAGCGTCCGCACGTCTTCGGGGAAATTCCGTATCGGCCTGACCCCGGGAAACGTCTACGATTTCCAGGTTGTCGCCAAAGGATACCTCCCGCAAACCTGGCACCTCAACACAGCCGACACTACAGCAGACGGCGCCTTTCAAAAGGATTTCGAACTGACGCCCTTAACCGAAGGAACCAGTTTTACCCTGGACAAAATTTACTTTGAAACCTCCCAGTACACCTTGTTGAAAGAGTCGTTCGAAGAGCTCGACCAGTTTGCGCGCATGCTCGCTGAAAACCCCGAGCTGCGGGTACGGGTAGAAGGTCATTCGGACAACATCGGTGATTTTGACAAGAATGTCGAGCTCTCCAGGAACAGGGCCGAATCGGTGCGCAGCTACCTTATCGGTAAAGGGATTTCCCCGGACCGCATCGAAGCGAAAGGATTCGGGCCTACAAAACCGGTTTCCAAGGGCAGCTCCGAAGCCGAAAGAAAGAAAAACCGCAGGGTAGAGATTGTTATTGTCAAAACCTGAGGCGCCCTTCAGGCATTCACGCCGGGAAGCAATCATGCTTCCCGTTTTTATTTTCCTACATTTGCCCCTGACAATCCGTTTAACCGTCTGCTTCCATCAAAACCCGTCACAGCAATTCCCGATTATGAATTATATCGAGCTAAGCCTTCAGACCGATCCCCAGTTTGTGGAACTCTTCATAGCCGAACTGGCCGAAATCCAATACGACGCCTTTGAAGAAACAGCCGATGGGGTGAATGCCTATATCCGGGAAGATCTTTTTGACCAGGCATTGCTGGATCAACTTATTGGCAAATATCGGGATCAGACTGCAATAGCCTTTTTCACCCAAACGTTAGAGAAAAGAAACTGGAATGCGGAATGGGAGCAGAATTACCCGCCCATTGAGGTAAACGATGCCGTCAGGGTCCGGGCCTCGTTCCACGAGCCTGATCCCCGTTTCCGTTTCGATTTACTGATCAATCCTAAAATGTCGTTCGGAACCGGTCACCATGAAACGACGGCGCTCGTCATGCAGGAACAGTTGCGGCTCGACCATCAGCATGCGGCCATCATGGATGTGGGGTGCGGAACGGGAATCCTGGCTATTTTAGCCGGGAAGTTGGGCGCCAGGAGTCTTACCGCCTTCGATATTGACGAATGGGCGGTGGCGAATTCAAAGGAAAACCTGGAACTGAACGGGATTACCGCCGAGGTGGTTCTTTTTCAGGGAACGGTTACGGATATTGCCGACGGGACGTTATTTGATGGTATCCTGGCCAACATCAACCGTAATATCCTCCTGGAACAACTGCCGGTATATTCCCGGCACCTGAAGCCCGGAGGGTGGCTGGTCGTCAGCGGCTTCTACCAATCGGATGCCGCCGCTATCAGTGCCTGCGGCCAGACAGCCGGATTGACCGCGGTGCGCCAGGAAGTTAACAACGAATGGACAAGTATTGTTTTCACCAAAACAGGATGAGGCTTAGTGAATTGTAAGAGCGTATCCTCCTGATACTGTATTTTAAACAGCGTCTATGTTTCAGAACCTTCTTTCTGCAACAAAAAAGTCCATGACAGCCCTTCTGAGAGGATTGGGTTGCCTGTTTGCCGTATGCCTGTTAGCGCATACCGCTGCGATGGCTCAAAACCTGAAGTTTGCAGAGGACCCGGTACAGTTTATGTCGGAATTCCGGAACCTGATGGACAACAGCCGCAACAGCGCCTACATACAGGCCTCCAAGGACCTCGAAGCGGTTTGGGAAACCGGCCTCAACCAAACGCAACGCCTGCAGTTTATCAGCCTTATCCGGAACCTGGCTTCGAAAGGACAGAAAGCAGGACCGGTTTTCTACCTGATCATGCGGAACCTGCAAACCGTGATCAGCAGCCAGGGAGATGTTAACGGGTTTATGATTTCGATGGACCACGCCGCCAGCCAGTATGACGGAAAAACTTTTCTGAAAATACAAGAGACCAGTCAGCTGGTCCTGGAGAAAAAACTGCTGTACCGATCTAATTTCAACAAGCTCTATCTTACGTCAGGACAATACCGGTTCCGGTACGAAGAACCTGTTGCGCAAACCCCCGAAAATGCCGCGAACGCCAGCTGGGATACACCTGCAGACAGCCTAGTTTTCAACAATGAGCCCCTGCCGGTCGTTTCGGGTGTTCTGCTGGATTTACAGCACGCGACATTTGCCATGGTTGCCGGGGGAGATTCCGTTCTTTTTGGTCCCAGTACCGGAAGCGTGTCCCTTAAAGACGGTATTTTTGTCGGGAAAGAGGGGAGATTTTCCTGGGCTTCCGCCGGGGACTCTGCCGTGTATGTGGACTTAGGCGACTATTCTTTCCGGATAAACGCTCCGGCTTTAAAAGCAGCGCCGGTAGTGCTGAACGATCATCGCCTCGGGCGGCCATTACAGGGCATTTTTGAATACAAAAGCGCCAAACGACCTCCCGGCAAACCCTCATCCGGCTTTCCGCGCTTTATGTCCCTTGGAAACGATGCTGACCTGAAAGCGTACACCGGCACCATTCGCTACAAAGGAGGCTATACCCTTCAGGGACATGAACTATTCAGCACATCGGTAAGCGGTGAGCCCGCTGAAGTAGCCGTATTCTTCGAAGAAAAACCTGCCTTCAAGGCTTCCAGCAGCCGCTTTTCACTTATGGACAGTGTGATTACGGCCCCGCTCGCGTCCTTTTCGATGCCATTGGGACAGGATTCCCTTACCCATCCGGGAGTCGTTTTCCGGTATAACGACGACGAAGGGTACCTGCACCTCGGGAAGCACAGTAAAAGTGATTTCAGCGCGCTGCCCTATACAGATACCTATCATAAGGTGGCCATCTGGGCGGAATCAGCACGCTGGAAGCTTGCCGACGGAAATTTTCAACTGTATATGGTCACGGGAAAAACAGAAGTTCCCCTGCGGGTTGAATCCCTCGATTTTTTTCGGAAATCCCGGTTCAATGCGCTCACGCAGGAATTCGGGTTTCAGCCGCTCCTGCTGGCCGCCGGTTATATGCAGCAACAAAAAAAACAAACGGTTCACCCCTCGGAACTGGCTGCCGCCGCACGTAAATCTCCGGAGGTCATTCGGCGTATGCTGGAGAGGCTCACGCTGGACGGCTATTTCGACTATCACCCCGACCTGGATGCGTACAGTATCAGCCGAAAAGGTGTTTTTTACATTATGGCCAACGTAGGGAAGGCCGATTTCGACAACCTGACCATCAACTCCACTTTCCCGTCCAATGCGACCATTACCAATGCGTCGATTTCGCTGAAGGATACACTGCTGACCATACGCGGCGTAGAACGGTTTATTGTCAGTGATTCCCTGCGCATTACCGGCAATCCTTCCGACCGGATACTCGTTATGGGCAAAAACCGCGACTTTACAATCAATGGCCGCCTGCAATCCGCCAACTTCAAGTTTACCGGGCGGAATCTGAAGTTCCACTACGACGACTTCTTTATTAACATGACCGACATGGACTCCATCACGTATATTCCCCGTGAAAACTATGTCAAGGGACTCGGCGGAGAAGTCGGCGGAAGTGTACAGTACAAAAATGCCGGGACCTTTTACCTGAGCGATTCAAAAAACAAGTCCGGTCAGCAGAAAGGGGCCAGCGGCTCTCCGCGTATCCTGATCCCGGACGGGATAACCGTTTACTTCAATCAGCCCGAACGCGGCCCGTGGGCGTATCCGGAAGAAGTCAACTTCAAGGTACCGAAACTGGATGTGGGCGGCCTTGATAAAAAAGATATCGAATTTGTCGGAGACTTCAACTCCGACGGTATCGTCCCGCCGTTAAAAACCACCCTGAAATCGATGCCGGACAATTCTCTCGGGTTCGAATACCCGGTACCTGCCGCAGGCATCAAAATCTATAACGGGCTGGCGACAGCCAAGTTTCCCGAAAAGCTCCTGATGGATAACAGCGGCTTGCACGGAAAAGGTAATTTAACCTTCCTGGCGGCTACCCTGGATACGGAAAATATGGTCCTTACCGCCGACTCGCTCCTTGCCGCCGGGCCCCAGGCAGCCATCCGGGAAACCACTATCGGCAATGGCTACTTTCCGAAAGTTGATCTGAAAGACTATACCATGAGCTGGTTTCCGAAAGCAGACAGCATGCTGCTGCGGACGCAGGGAGACGCCTTTAGCTTTTACAACCATACAACTCACCTGGATGGCGGACTACTCCTCCGGTCCACCGGACTGTACGGCCAGGGAATTCTTAAACGGGCCGATTCAGAGTTAAGCTCAAATGAGATCGGGTTTAAGAAAGAAGGGTTTGTCGCTACCGACGCCGCTATCCGCATTTACTCGGGCAATACAGATCCTGCAGCAGCCATTCTCCACGGAAAAGGGGTGGATGTAGATTTCAACATTGTCAACGGACTGGTGGCCATCAAGAAAAAAGCTTCCGGTTTCGATCAGGATTCCTCTTATTTTGAATTGCCCCAAGCCAACTATTTTACAACCATCGACGAGGCAAGCTGGAATACCAAAACCAAGACGGTCACCATGAAAGGCACCTCCGGCACCGCCCTCTTTAAATCGCTGATCCCGGAGCAGGAAGGGTTGGAATTTCACGGCACCGGCGGCATCTATGCCATTGACAAAAAAACACTGAGCGTCAGCGGAGTCCCTTTCGTACAGTCCGCCGGTTTGAAAATCATCCCGGACAAAGGCCTGGTGAATGTCGATGAAAATGGCAATTTCCAGCCCTTCACCAAAGCTCGTATCGAAGTAGATACGCTGGACGTCTCACATCGTATGTCCGACGCCGATATCCGGATTTTTTCGCGCAACCGGCTGGAAGGTTCTGCAACCTATCAAT
Organism: Telluribacter humicola; assembly: GCA_040394475.1. Classification (GTDB taxonomy): domain Bacteria; phylum Bacteroidota; class Bacteroidia; order Cytophagales; family Spirosomataceae; genus JBEBSD01. The sequence goes on from JBEBSD010000022.1 coordinate 36,591, forward strand.
ACATTACGGCTCAGAAAGACACATTTGCCATCAAAATGGGAAGTTTCGAGCTCCATGAATTCAGCGAACAGCAACAGGCAGGGCGGAAGGGCAAAGCCCCGAACGGGGCTGCTCCCAATTATTATACGACCGCCCTGGCCGACATCAGTGAAGAAGATAAATTAATGCTGGCCCCGGGGATTGCCTATAAAGGAGCCATTCAGTTTACGTCCTATCTCCCGTCGCTGCAGCTTGACGGAATGATCCGTCCCCTGCTGAAGCACCGTCCGAACCTGTCTGCTTCGTGGATTTTGTACAAGGAAACTCCCGGAGTCAACCTTTCCCTGACGGTGGACAAGCAATTGAAAAATGAGGATAATATTGCCCTGTTTGCCGGACTTCATTACAAGGCCGGGGGCGGGATATACCCCACGTTTTTATCGTATAAAGAAGATGACCGTGATCCCGACTTCCTGGCGGTCGAAGGAATTATGCAATACAATTCAGAGGCCAAAACCTTTGATATCCTGCGAAACCCGGGAAGTGACAGCCTGAGTCCGTCGGTCCCTATTCTTTCCTTTGACGATGCCGGCGGCGTCATGACGTTTACCGGAAAACTCGGTCTCAGTTCCTGGGCAACAGCTGCAGGGGTTGGAGAAGCGCAGATAGACAGTATGCGGATCACCGTGAATACCTTGCTCGGACTCAACCTCCCGGCACTGGAACCTGTACAGCCTGAATTGGCGGCTAAAATCGTAGAAACCAACCTGGAGGAGCATAACAGCGACCCGGCCGAGGACGACCTGCAGCGGCTGTTTGCCAAGCTCGAAGCGCTGATCGGGGTCAATGAAACCAAAGTGTACGCCGACAAGCTCGCAGCGGAGTACAAGCCCCTTTCGGTCGCCTCTCCCAGTCTGGACCTGCCGATGGTACTGTCGAATGTCACCCTGCACTGGTCGCAGCTCCACAATGCTTTTTACTCCTCCGGCCTTATCGGGATGGCCAACCTGGGCAAGCATGACATCAATGCACAAATGGAAGGAATGCTGGAAATCAGGAAGACCGACCAGGGCGACGAATTCAGCCTTTACCTCGAGGTCACCCCGGAATTGTGGTATTTCTTTGACCTGGCGCATAACCAGTTAGGCGTTGTTTCTTCGAGCCAGGATTTCAACGACCTGGTAGTGGCCCGCAGCCGTACCGTCCGTTCCCGGGACATGGGACTTTTACCGCTGGGACCGGAAGACAAGACTTTATTTGTAGACCGTTATTATACGACTTATCAGCCCGATTTGCCCAGGAAGCCCAGAGAAGCCCGTAAAAAAACGACCGGCAAACCCAAACAGGCTACCAAAAAAGCAGAAGAATCGGAAGGGTTTTAAACCTTAGAATCTCCTTAAAATACCAAAATACCATTGATTTTTGCCCAACTTAACGTACCTTTGGGCATCTCTTTAAAAACAAAACAAATCTTACTATAATCACATAATGTCTGTTTTTCTTACGATTCCCATGGTGCTGGCCGCCTATTTGCTGGGCTCCATCCCATCGTCTGTTTGGTATGGTATTGGTTATCTGGGGAAGGATGTAAGGGAGTTTGGAAGCCGGAATGCCGGCGCCACCAATACGTTCAGAGTGCTGGGAAAAAGGGCAGGTACGGTAGTAATGCTGATTGACATTCTCAAAGGATGGACGGCAACTATGCTGGCGCCTCTGATGTACTTTATGGGATGGATTCCTGTTGAGCACATCCTGACATTCAAGTTTGTATTCGGAGTGATCGCCATCGTGGGTCATATTTTCCCGGTTTATGTAAAATTCAAGGGCGGGAAGGGCGTTGCGACGCTGTTGGGGATGGTACTGGCCATTCATCCGGAGCTGGCGCTGCTCTGCATTTCGATATTTTTACTCACCCTGATCGCCTCTCAATATGTTTCCCTGAGTTCCATTCTGGCAACACTGGCCTTTCCGGTATTACTGTTACTGGGTGTGTTCGGAAAGCCTGAGATCTCGCTGGTGGTTTTCGGATTCGCCATGTTCCTGTTGGTTGTTTTCACCCATCAAAAAAACATTATCCGTCTCTTTAACGGGAATGAAAGCCGGACGAATCTATTTGCCCGGAAAGACAAGGAGCAGCTGTAGGAAGGGAAATAGCGATCAGCGATCGGGAGTCAGCATACAGACGACTTCCCCAGAGGAAGACATCCGACCGAATGGCGACGAAATGCTCCGCACCCAATTCCCCGCACCCTGACCCATAATGGCTATCAGCAAATCCAATATGGGAAAATCTAATGAAAACATCAATCTCCATTGTTTTGCTACTATCGGTTGCAGCCTGGTTTTTTTTAAAGGCGTCACCGGTTACTTTTTCCTTTGCCAATGCCGAGTGGCATTTTCCGTCAACGGTCGGCGAGGCCGTAGAAGCACATGGCCTTTCGTATAAACCACCGGGATATTACTACCGCATCTATCCGGATAGCATGAAACTGGTGTTACGCTTTGACGCCTTATCAGGAATCGGCAACCGGCCATTTGAAAGCCCTGAAAGGGCGCAATCCCTATAGCCCCGGGTATAGCCCGGGGGCGGGGGCGAGGGCGGGGGTGGGAAAATGAGGATTGGCAGCCCGGTATTCCCGGATGAGTCGAACGCACCCCATTCCCCCGATTTCATACACCTAAAATAATTCTTATATTTAGGGCCCGGACCAATCATTTCCCGGAGGCTATTTTTCACCATTATTACTTATGTCCATCAACAATTATATCGAGCAAAACCGCGACCGGTTTCTGGAAGAATTATTCGAATTACTCCGAATTCCTTCCGTAAGCGCTGATTCCAAATTCAAAGCAGACATGCAGCGAACGGCTGAATTTGTCCGCCAGAAGATTGCCGATGCAGGCGCCGATTATACTGAAATCTTCCCCACAAAAGGTCATCCCGTTGTGTATGGCGAAAAAATCATTGACCCGTCAGCACCTACGGTACTGGTATACGGACATTACGATGTGCAGCCGGCAGATCCCTACGAATTGTGGGAGACCCCTCCGTTTGAACCCACCATCCGTAACGAGCGGATCTACGCCCGGGGCGCCTGTGACGATAAGGGCCAGTTTTACATGCATATCAAGGCCTTCGAGGCGATGAACGCCGCCGGACAGCTTCCCTGCAATATTAAAATAATGATAGAAGGGGAGGAAGAAATAGGTTCCGACCACCTGGGGGAATTTGTAGCGGCGCATAAAGACCTGTTAAAAGCCGACACCATCCTGATCTCGGACACCAGCATCATTGCCAATGACGTTCCTTCCATCGAAGTAGGGTTGCGTGGCCTCACGTACCTGGAGGTGGAGGTAACCGGCGCCAACCGCGACCTGCATTCAGGGGTTTACGGAGGTGCGGTTGCCAACCCGATTAACGTCCTCTGCGAACTGATTGCTTCCCTGAAAGATGCCTCCGGGCATATCACCATCCCCGGCTTTTATGACAACGTCCGGGAGTTATCTGCGGCTGAACGGGACCAGCTGAATGCTGCGCCTTTCGACCTGGCAGCATATCAAAATGACTTAGGTATTGAAGACGTGCTGGGGGAAAAGGGTTATACCACCATTGAACGCACTTCCGTTCGACCCACCCTTGATGTCAACGGTATCTGGGGCGGTTATACCGGTGAAGGCGCCAAAACGGTACTGCCGTCCAAGGCGTATGCCAAGATTTCGATGCGCCTGGTACCGGACCAAACCGATAAAGAAATTGAAAAACTTTTTACGGCTCATTTTGAAGCGATTGCCCCGGCATCCGTAAAGGTCAAAGTAATCCCGCACCATGGCGGTCTCCCTTACCTGACCCCCACCAACTCCACCGAATATCGGGCAGCAGAACTGGCAATGGCAGAATCCTTCGGGAAACAACCTATCCCCACACGCGGCGGAGGCAGCATCCCGATCGTCGCGTTGTTCGAAGAAATCCTGGGAATCAAAAGTGTGCTCATGGGCTTCGGGCTTGATATCGATGCGCTACATTCCCCCAATGAAAGCTACGGGCTGTTTAATTATTACAAGGGAATCGAAACCATTCCGTTGTTTTTTAAACATTATGCGCGGTTGAAACGCGTTTAACATTCAGATAATCCCAACGGAATATTAACGGCCAACCCGCCTTCCGAGGTTTCCTTGTACCGTTCATTCATATCCAGTGCTGTTTCCCACATGGTTTTGACGACGTTGTCCAGCGAAACCTTCGCGAATTCGGGATCCCCCTGAATCGCCAGCTGAGCGGCCGTTACGGCTTTAATGGCGCCCATGGTATTCCGCTCGATACAGGGTACCTGCACCAGGCCGCCAATGGGGTCGCAGGTGAGGCCCAGATGGTGCTCCATCGCAATTTCCGCCGCCATCAGGCATTGAGCCGGACTCCCTCCCATCACTTCTGTCAGACCGGCTGCCGCCATGGCCGACGAAACGCCTATTTCAGCCTGACAGCCTCCCATTGCAGCCGATAAGGTAGCTCCCTTCTTAAAAATAGACCCGATTTCCCCGGCAGTCAGTAAGAAGCGAACGATCCCGGCGGGATCATTCCCCCCGCAAAATGCTATAAAATACTGCAGTACGGCCGGAATTACTCCCGCCGCCCCGTTAGTAGGCGCGGTTACCACGCGTCCGAACGATGCATTTTCTTCATTGACCGCCAGGGCAAATGTACTTAGCCAGTTGAGGGTATACCCGAAACCGGCTCCTCCTTCCGTCACCGCCGACAACCAGGTCGGATAATCGGAAAAAGCCTTTCCCTGCAGCAGCTTAAGACTACTGTCTCCCGCCCTTCTCCGCACATTCAGTCCACCCGGAAGGACTCCGTCCCGGTGCTGACATCCTCTGAAGATACATCCGGCCATCACTTCCCAAATCGCCAGTAAGCCGTTTCTTACGGCCGCTTCCGGTCGCCACGCTTTTTCGTTTTCCAGGACAATTGCACTGATGGAAAGCCCTGTATCCCGGCTCCAGGACAAAAGGTCCGTGGCATTTTCAACCGGGAAAGGTAAATCAACCGTATCGGAAGGGTTCCCGGGTACTGCTTCCCCCTGGTTCACAAACCCTCCTCCGATCGAATAATAGGTTTCCTCCCGGACCACTCCCTCATCGGTAGCTGCTGCAAACCGCATCCCGTTCGGATGATAGGGCAGGCTTTCTTCCCTATGAAAATGTATTGCCTGCCGGGTGAACGGAATCACATGGCAGCCGTACAGCAGCAGCGTCCCTGACCGGTCAAGATCGGCCAGGATTGCCGGAATTGCATCCGGGTCGATCGTTACCGGATCGTACCCGGCCAGCCCCAGCAGTACCGCGGTATCGGTTCCATGCCCTTTCCCGGTTTTGGCCAGCGACCCGTATAAATGCACAGCGATACCTGTTACCGGCCTGTTTTCCAATGTTTTCAGGAACCCTTGAGCCGCCCGCCACGGGCCTAGTGTATGGGAGCTGGAAGGGCCGATCCCTATTTTAAAAATGTCAAAAACAGATATTTTCTCCGGCTCCATTTCCGTTTAATTTGTTGATGTTACGGGTATAAATCTAAACAAAATACCCTTTTAAAAGAAACAACCGCTTACGATGAACCACATCCCATCTTCCCGGACTTCGTTTTACTTGTTAGTTGCCGTTTTATCCTGTCAGTTTGTAGCCGCTCAGCAACCTGCCTTCAGCATAGAGGTCATCGACAACTCCATCGAGATCGGCTACGGGCTGGCAATCGGGGATGTGGATGGCGATGGGAAGCCGGATATCCTGCTGGCCGACAAGACCGAAATTGTCTGGTACCGGAATCCCGGAAACCGGAACCAAAAATGGGTACGGCATCTAATGGCCAGCAATCTTACCGCCTCGGATAATGTCTGCATTGCTGCCCGCGACCTTGACGGCGACGGCAAAGTAGAGGTGGCAGTCGGAGCCCAGTGGAATCCGGGTGAAACAGGCGATCCCGAAAAATCAGGCGCTGTTTTCTACCTGAAGCGCCAGGCCGACCCTACCCTGCCCTGGAAAGCGATCCGCCTGCACCATGAAGTGACTATTCACCGCATGGCCTGGGGCAAAACCGCCGAAGATACTTTCCAGCTGCTGGTACTTCCCCTGCATGGTCGTAACAATGTGAACGGAGAAGGTGAAGGAGTAAAATGGATTGCATTTGACTATCCCAAAGATGTGGAAAAACCATGGAACTACCAGTTGCTCGACACGGAAATGCACCTGGCACATAATTTCTATGTAATGGAAACCGAAGGCAAACAACTGGCTGCTGCTGTCGGAGGCAAAGAAGGGGTGCAGGTATTTACCCATACCCACAACCGGTGGACGCCGGCCGGGAGCTGGCTGGTATCCGGGCACCCGGCCGGAGAAGTCCAGCTGGGGCAGCTGAGTAAGACCCAGCGGTTTACGGCCACCATTGAGCCGATGCACGGCACTCACCTGGTGGTATCCACAGCCAGCCAACGCACGGTTCTGACCGATAACCTGGCACAGGGACACGCCCTCGCCACCGCCGATCTGCTGGGACAGGGTCGGGACCAAGTGGTCGTAGGATGGCGAAATCCGAATAAAAACCGGCAGGTGGGGATACGGCTGTATGTAGGAACAGATACCGAAGGAACCAAGTGGCAGGAATACGCTCTTGATGAAAGTGTCAGAATGGCCTGTGAAGACCTGAAAGTCGCCGATCTTGACGGGGATGGCAAACCCGATATCATCGCAGCAGGGCGGGCCACTTTAAATGTGCTGGTTTATTGGAATAATTCAAAGTAAAGAAACAGGCATCCAGGGTGCCGGCACCGACAACTCAATCAACGTATAGCCCCTCATGAAGTGGTCTTTTGTCATACAACAGAAAATAAAGGCAGCATTCTTGCTGGGAGGTATTATGTCATTGCTGGTTTTAAACAGCTTTTTGTCTCGCAATAATATTTTAGGAGTCGACCGGTCGGTTACTTCTATTTACCAGGACCGGCTGATTCCTGCCATCGATATTATCCTTCTGACCGAGTCCCTTTATACAAAACGCCTGTTGCTGGAACGACATCTGGTTACTGCCAAGACCACACAGCCCGCTATCCGGCAGGCACTCACCCTCCATAATCAAAAAATCGATTCCCTGCTGCAGGCCTACGAAAAAACCTATCTCGTCGAACGGGAGACGACCAGTTTCGAAGCGCTCAAAAACCGGATGGCGGCCTATTCGAAACTGGAAAACAATATATTGTCCCTGCACAGGGCCGGGCAGCGTGAGACAAGTATTCAACTTATGGAAGCAGAAGGAAGTGTCCTGTTCAACCAGACCATCCAACGGCTCCATGAACTGACCGATATCCAAATGGAAGTGGGGCAGGAACTGCGAAAGGCCTCTCAAACCGAAGTTTCCCGTTTTCATTTACATTCCACCCTCCAGATTATTATTTCGATCATTATAGGCCTCATGGTGATCAATCTTATCTTCAGCGCCCGTATCATTCAGTTTGACTCCAAAAATCAAAACCTTAACTAGGCAGCTCGGCAACGATCGGTTTCCCGTCAGAATCTCCTCCAAAAAATTGCTTTCATAGCATATCCGGCTTTTGTTATTTCACCCTTTTCGGATTTACACTGTCTTTTCTGCTACCAATAAACCGGTGTTTTTTTATCTTTATCCGTTTTATACACCCGGTAAACAACCTGTAACCATGAACCTGAAGACATTATTGTTACTCCCCTGCCTTGGATTAGTCCCGTTTACGGGTACTGCCCAGGAAACTACCTATGCTGAAAAACTCGGCTTTCCGAAAGGGAAAAAGGTGATTATCCTCCATATCGACGATGCCGGTATGTCGTACGATTCCAATTTAGGGACCATCAAAGCCCTGACAGAAGGAGTTGCCAATTCGGTCAGTGTGATGATGCCTTGCGGATGGGTGCCCGGATTTGTTCACTTTCTGAAAACACAAAAGAACATCGATGCCGGCCTGCACCTTACCCTAACCTCGGAATGGAAATCCTACCGCTGGGGGCCCCTTGCCGGAAAACCGGCCGTAGGCAGCCTGGTGGATCCGGAAGGCGCCTTGTGGCCCAACGTCCGCGATGTCGTACAACATGGCGCGGCGGATGATGTGGAAACTGAAATCCGCGCCCAGCTTGACCGGGCCCGTACCATGGGGTTTGAACCCACGCATATGGACTCACACATGGGCACGCTGTTTGCAACCCCGGCCTTTCTCGAACGGTACATCAAGGTGGGAATCGAAGAAAAAATCCCGGTTATGCTTCCCGGCGGCCATAATGCGCTGATCAAAGTGGATGAGCGCATGGATGACGCTACCCTGGCGATGATCCGCGGACTGGGAAAGCGCCTATGGGACGGAGGCCTGCCGGTCCTTGACGACCTGCATAATAAGAGCTACGGCTGGGTTCCCGAAAACGAAAACAGCATCAGCAAGACTGAACTGCAACAGTACAAAGCGCGGAACTATATCCAGGCTCTGAAGGATATCCAACCCGGCTTAACGATGGTCATCATGCATTGCACCCATCCAACCGAAGTATTCGAACACATCTCCAGCTCCGGCGTCACGCGGGAAGGCGACTTACTGGCCATGCTCGACCCTTCCCTCCGGGAAGCGATTACGAAAGAAGGAATTATCCTGACCACCTGGAGGGAGTTGATGGAGCGCCGGCAGCAGGTCAGATAACCCTTAGGAATGCCCTGCTCCCTTTCTGACATGGAATACATGGAACACCGCCGGGAACAGGGCATCCATGTATTCCCTAACCGCTTTTTCCGAACCGGGAAATGTCATCACCAGCGTATTACCGGCAAACCCGGCCACGCCTCTCGATAACATGGAAAAGGCCATCCGCTGCTGTCCGTAGCTGCGGGCTGCTTCCATAATCCCGGGGATATCGGTTTCCAGCAAGGGTCGTACGGCGTCCGGAGTCACATCGCGTTCCGACAGGCCGGTACCGCCCGTCAAAATAACCAGGTCCGTTCCGGCTGCGCACAACTTCTGTACGCTTCCCTGAATCACCTCACGTTCATCCGGTATTACTTCCAGCGTTATCGCTTCCATTCCCCACGCTGCCAACCTCTCCCGGATCTGCTGACCGGATTTGTCTTCACTGAGCCCCCCGGCTACCCGGTCGGAACACACCACTACCGCTGCCCGGAGATGAGCGTACGCACCTGTATGACTGCTTTTCCCGCCTTCTTTTCGTTCCAGCCGTACCGTTCCGATCTCCACTGATTTGTCAATAGGTTTCAGCATGTCATAAATCGTCAGGGCCGTAATTGCTGCCCCGTGCATGGCCTCTACTTCCACCCCGGTTTTGTAGATGGTATGCACTTCTACCGAAATATGGAGCTCCAACCCCCGGATGTCGTAGCGGATCGCCGCATACTCTACCGGTAGTGGATGACAATCAGGGATGACGTCACTCGTTTTTTTGATTGCCAGCAAACCTGCCGCCCGTGAAAACTCAAATACATCCCCTTTCGGTACGGCCCTGTTCCGGATTGCCCCGATGGTTTCCGCAGCGGACACTCTGACGACAGCCGTGGCAATGGCCTTTCGGAGCGTATTATTTTTATGGGTAATATTCACCATGACACTTGTATTGATCAGCTATTGATTTTCCACTGGTACTCGTCCCCCTCCAGCAGCTCCTTGCCCCAAACCGGTAATTCTGCCTTAATCCGTTCCACTATTTCCTCACAGGCGGCGATGGCTGCTTTCCGATGCGGGGCGGAGGTAAATACGAACAGGCAGATCTCCCCTGCAGGCACCACCCCCAGGCTGTGGTACACATGCATGCAGGTAAGGTGATAGGTCGCAAAAGCGGCTTCCCGGATCTCGTGCATTTTTTCTTCAGCCATTTCTTCGTAGGCCGTATAAGCAATAGCGCGTACCGCCCGGTCTCCTACCCGGTCGCTGCGTACCTGTCCCAAAAAGATGCTATGGGCCCCGATTTCCGTCCGGGACTGATGCTGATGGATGCGTTCACCGATGAAAGCGGAAGCAATTGGTCCCTGCACAAACAAGTTTCTTTTTTTCTTCATCCGGGTAGATTAGGGGTTAGGTTTTAGGTGTTAGGTTTTAGGTGTTAGGGGTTAGCTGAGAGCTGATAGCCGATAGCTTTTGGCTGATTCTTTGTCCTTTTACCAGCCGGCTTGCTGCAAGGCGGCTATTCCGCCTTTGAGGCTTACTACTTCTTTAGAGCCCTCAAAATGCTGCTGTACCAGCTCTGCGGCTAGAAGACTTCGCACTCCCGACTGGCATACAAGCGCAATCGTGGTTTCCTTCCAATCCGGAACCGCCGCTTTCAAGGCGGATAAGGGCACTCTCTGAAACGTCGTTATTTCCGGCTTTTCCCACAACTCCCGTACATCCACCACCAGGGTCTGCCCTGCTTGCTGCAAGTCTCCGAGCTCCCCTGCTGTAATTTCCCGGATTGTGGTGCCGAGGCCACATTCCCATTCGTAGTTCCGTTGTAAAAAGGCTTCCCGGCTGTCGGGTAAATGTTGCCGCGTCTTCGCCCGGGGCCGGATATCCAGCGTATAGGACCGGGCATTTAACAGGTTGTAAATCATCAGGCGATTGCTGAGGGGCGTACCGATTCCGGTCAGTAATTTGATTACCTCTGTTGCCTGCAGTGTGCCAATGATCCCGGGCAATACCCCCAACACGCCGCCTGCGGCACAATTCAGCACTTCTCCATCCGCTGGGGGAACCGGGAACAAGTCCCGGTAATTCGTGGCAGCTCCGTTCTCATCCGCGACATTGAATACCGCTACCTGCCCTTCGTACCTTGAAACAGCCCCATACACCAGCGGTTTTCCCATCAGGACACAAGCGTCGTTAACCAGGTACCGGGTCGCGAAATTATCTGTCCCGTCAAGGATCACATCGTACCGGGCGATCAGTTCCAGCGCATTCTCCTTACCCAGGCGCTCCGAGTAAGGTTCCACGCTAATTTCCGGATTGAGTGCCCTCAGGCGTTCTGCCGCGCAGAAAACCTTCCTGGCGCCCAGGTCATCCATGGTGAACAGCACCTGGCGATGCAGGTTGGTCAATTCCACCACATCGTCATCGATCACCCCGATCCGGCCTACCCCGGCTCCCGCGAGGTACGGCAGCGCCGGACAGCCCAAGCCCCCCGCTCCGACTACCAGTACGGAGCCTTCCTGCAGTTTCTTCTGACCGGATTCTCCCAAACCGGGTAACGTCATTTGCCTCTGATACCGCTCCATAAATACCCTCTTTAGCGCTCAGCCTCCGGAAAACGGAGGAAGCAACGCGGCTACACTATCCGGACTCAGTGCCGTTAGATTTTCGATAACCTGCTGGTCGACTGCCAGCAGAAAGGCGGCTGTTTCCAATGCCGGAAACCGCTGCTTGAGCTGCTCCAGCAAGCGGCCGGTGTCCGGTGCTTCAGCTACCTCAAGTGTATCCGAACCGGTAATATCCGTTAACTGTCCAAAAACCAGTACTTTCATCGCTCACGTTTTTCAGGGTACCTCTGTCCTGCTGATTACGATTCGTTTTAATCCTTTGACATACCGGCGCCCGGTAGCCATATCCGAAGGCGCAATCATCGCAATCCGGTCCTCATCTTCCTCCATCCGAATCCCGTCCTTCTGCGTAATGAGCAGCACATACTCGCCCATTTCGTTATTGAAGAGTTCGTTCCAGGAGAAAACCACTTTATAGTTATCAGAGGCAACACATGTAATATAATATTCACTTAACTGCTTAGGGCTTTCCACCTCCAGTAGTACCTTTTCCAGCACTTCCTTCAGCAATACCCCCTGCACATTGTACAATACGCCTTTGCGTTCAAGCTCGTGGTTAAAAATCTCGATACTGTCGGCATGTAATTCCGGCATATCCTGCAGCTCTTTTACCCGTACGGCCAGCGGCTCCTTCACTTTTCCTTCGATTGTAAAATAATCCGTTGCAGGAATTTGCTGCTGTTGCGCCTGCAAACTCAAAACTGCTGCCAACATTCCTGCCAGCAACCCCATTTTCTTCATAATCATCTGTATACAACTTGGTTTTTTCGCTTTTTTGTGTTTTCGTGTTTCCCCTTTCCCGGGACCAGGTTTGCGCAGTAGACATCGAAGGCTACCATCCGGTTTATTACCGCACGGTCAAAAATAGCGAAAACCCGCCAATTGCCCGCATCGGCGGCTCTTTTCCCGTCCGGCCGAAATCCGGCGGTCTCCTCAGGCGCCTGTAAACAACAACTTATAAGAAGCCAGCAGCAGCACGATTGCCAGTGTATATTTGAGTGTGTTTTGCGGAAAACGGATGGCCCCAAAATACGAACCGCATAAGCCGCCGGCAAAAGCCACGGCTACATACGAGTACATCTCCGGGCTAAACTCCACGCCCTGTGACAACTGGCCCATCAACCCTGAAAATGAATTCAGGAAAATGAAAAGCGCACTGATGGCCGCCGTCTGTTTTTGATCGGTCCATTTCAGCAATAACAAAATGGGCGACAGGATAATCCCACCCCCGATCCCGATCATGCCGGAGAATAAGCCAATACCGGCTCCTAAAACCAGCGACAATCCCTTACTGGGGCTCCTGATTTCATCGACCCGGATATTGCTGAAAAGCAGGAACCGGGCAATCGGAATCAACAGAAGCAGCCCGAGGATTTTCTTATAAATCCCGGCATCCACTTCCACAAGTCCTCCCAAAAACGCAAAGGGTATGGAAGCAATCGCCAGGGGCCAGAAAACCGGCCATTTGAAATGGTTGCCCCGGTAAAACTGAAAAAATGAGGATGATGCCACGAACAGGTTGAGCAGCAAGGCGGTAGGTTTCATTACAGCGGGCGTTACGGCAAACAATGCCATCAGGGCAAGGTAGCCGCTTGCACCGCCATGACCGACCGATGCATACAGGAAGGCAACAATAAAAAGTAAGGCTAGAAACAATTCCTGGCTATATTCCATAGATTAGTAGCGCTGGTTTATAATGGCGATTACAAATTAGTATAATGGTATTAAACACCTGCCGGTCAGGGTGACCTACCTGGTTGCTCATGGCAGACCTACGCGACACGCCGGACCTACTCAACCCGTCATACTGAGCCCGTCGAAGCACTGTCAAAAAACTCCCCCGGTAACCGCTGCACGGTCACCTCCTGTCCGGCTGTATGCGTCCCTCCCTCTTCCTCCAGGCAAATAAAACAATTGGCATGTGCAAAAGACCCCATCCGGTACGATTCCTGTGCACCTAAAGGCGTTACCGTTCCATTTTCATACCATCCTTTGAGAAAATGGGTAAGTCCTGGCTTTTTTACATAGTCGCTTTGCAACGTTGCTTTCCGGACCTGCAGGTACTTTCCGCCGCCTGTCAGCTGCTTCAGAACCGGCCCTACATATTGGTAGAAGCAGGTAAGTACCGATGAGGGGTTACCCGGCAGTCCGAAGACGAGCTTCTCTCCGAAGGTCCCAAAAAACAAGGGTTTGCCCGGCTTCTGCCGTACCCGGTGAAATTGCTTTTCCACACCGCATGCGGCGGCGGCGGCCGTCACGAAATCATAGGCCCCCACACTCACGCCGCCTGTCAGCAACACGACATCACTGGCCGCGAGGACCCGGCGCAATACTGTAACCAGTGCTTCGATATCGTCTGCGGCGCGGTCGAGGGTAATTTCCCGGATGCGTACTTCTTCCAGAACGGCCTGCAGTGCATAGGAATTCGACTCGTACACCTGTCCGAAAGCGAGCGGGCTCCCGGGGCTTTGCAGTTCGTCGCCGGTGAGAATGATCCCTACTTTGGGCGCCCGGTATACCCGGACCCGGTCTTTCCCGATTCCGGCCAGGTAACCGGTGGCGGCCGGAGAAAGCCGCTGTCCTTCCTTCATTGCCAGCGCCCCGGCACGTACCTCCGAACCCACGGCGCGGACATTACTTCCCCGGACGATCTCCGGATCCCGGATTTCGAGCCGGTCCCCCTCTCTGACTGTTTTTTCCTGCATCACCACCGTGTCGGCTCCCAGCGGCAGCGGAGCTCCCGTAAAAACCCGTACAGCTTCTCCCGGGCCCGTTTCCAGCAAGGTACGGGCGCCGGCCGGCATTTCTCCTGTCACCTGCAGGGGCCGGCCATAATCCCCGAAAGCAAATGCATAGCCATCCATCGACGACTGTCTGAAACCCGGTATATCCGTATCCGCGTATACCGGCGCAGCCAGCACACAGCCTGCTGCTTTGTCCAGGGGAATCTCCGTAACCGCCGGGGGCGGAAGATGGGCTGCTATGATTTGCCGGGCTGTTGTTACTGAAATCAAGGGTTCCATTTCCTATTGTACTTATCCGCCGATGGTAATCATACTGCGGTTATCGATATCCCGGGCGTTCAGCTGATCGAACTCTTTGGAAAACTGTCCCCCGAGCGCCTCGGCCTTCGCCCACATGGTAGCCCTGATCAGCGGTTCGACGGGCTCACCTTTCCGCAAGGCCGTCAACAGGTCCGTTTCGCCTTTGGAAAACAGGCAGTTCTTTAATTTTCCGTCTGCAGTAAGACGCATCCGGTTGCAGGAACTGCAAAAAGGCGCGCTCATGGTACTGATAACGGCGAAAGTGCCTGCGTGTCCCGGTACCTGATAGGCCTTTGCGGTATCGTGTTCACCATCGGCTAATTTTATAAAGTCGAATTCCTTCCCTATTTCCTCCAGCATTTCCTTCCAGGTCATCACCTGGTTGCTTGTCCAGCGGTTACCACTGAAAGGCATAAACTCAATCAGCCGCACATGGACCGGCACTTCCTTTGTCCAGGCCACAAACCGGTTGATTTCATGATCGTTCAACCCCTTCATCACCACAACATTGATTTTCACCCGCAGTCCGTCGTCCAGCATGTACTGAATATTCCGCATCACGGCAGAAAAGAGGTCTCTACGCGTTACATACCGGAATTTTTGCGGATCCAGGGTATCGAGACTGATATTGATGGAGCGGATTCCGCCCTTCCGGATGGCTTCCCGGCAGGTATCCAGCCGGGTCCCGTTGGTTGTAAGGGTTAACGTAACCGGTAAGGCAGCTAATCCTTCCAGGATGGACACGGCATCCTTCCGGACTAAGGGTTCTCCGCCGGTTAGCCGGATCTTTTTTACGCCATGACGGACAAAAATGGAAGCAATTTCCTGAATTTCATGGGCCTGCATCAGCCGGGAGGCCGGGGCAAAATCGTAGTCTTCTTCCGGCATGCAGTAAAAGCAGCGCAGGTTGCAGTTATCCGTCAGGGAAATCCGCAGGTAATCGTGCACACGTCCGAAAGCATCCTTAATCATTCTATTCAATGGTTGAAAAGACAACCGGCTGGTCAAATATCGGAATTATTTGTCAGAACTTAACCAGTTTGGATGCTTCCGGTTTGCATGCACACTCATACGAAAAAAAATGTAACACGGAGGGCACAGAGAAAAAACACGGAGGTACACGGAGAAAATAAGGCGAGGCTTCTGGCCGGACACCCTTAGCCCGGCGGGTAAGTGTGTAAAGTTTTTGAAAGGTATGCCATAGGGCTGTCAGTGGCCGCCTCTAATTTTGTCAGCATCAAAAGCAATCAGTAATCACCAACATCTTTAGCATTTATGGAAACTACCAACGAACAACAAACAGCGCTCGTCCTTTCACAGGAACAACTTCTGGCACATTGGCAGGGACACCGCAGCTTAACCCGCCGCGTCATCGAAGCCTTCCCCGAACATGAATTTTATCACTATGCTATCGGCGGTATGAGGCCTTTTGCAGAAATGGCCCATGAACTCCTTCAGATCGCTGTTCCCGGCGTGCAGGGGATGATTACCGGCAATTGGGACGAGGCGAGCAACGCCTATAACCAGATCGTCCTCCCGGCTACCAAGGCGGAAATATTAGCCCTCTGGGATGAGGCTACTACGCAACTTGACACGTTGTTTCCGCAGATCCCGGCATCCCGCTTCCAGGAGGAAAACCTGGTTTTTAACCAGTATTCCGGCCCGACCTATTCCTCGCTGTTTTATTTTATCGACAATGAAATTCATCACCGGGCACAGGGGTATGTTTACCTGCGGTCTCTGGGCATACAGCCGCCATTTTTCTGGGACCGTTAATCTTCCGGAGCGCATCACCGGGAAGAGGGGGGATATCTCTCCTCTTCCGCTTTGTTCCTCAGGCAAGCTGAGTCGCTTTGGCCAGCTCCACCAGGTCCCCGTCGTTCACTTCCTTTTTGAGATCGGCTACTTCCAGGAAACGCCGGTATACCTCGTCCAGGATGTTTTTCTCATAGGTAAACCCGAGCAATTCCAGCCGGTGCTTCAGGGCATGTCTCCCACTCCGGGCAGTCAGGACAATATCCGATTTATCGACTCCCACATCCTGGGGGTTCATGATCTCGTAATTTTGTGAGTGCTTCAAAAAGCCATCCTGGTGGATTCCCGATGAATGGGCGAAAGCATTTCTTCCCACGATCGCCTTATTGGCCTGTACCTGCATCCGCATTAATTTCGAGACCAGCTGACTCGTCGGGTAGATAAGCTGTGTATTGATACCGGTATGCAGTCCCAGTTCCTTATGGACATTGAGGGCCATTACCACTTCTTCAAGAGACGTATTACCAGCCCTTTCGCCGATTCCGTTGATGGTCACCTCTACCTGACGGGCTCCTTCCATAATACCTGCCAGCGAGTTGGCAGTCGCGAGTCCCAGATCGTTATGGCAATGAATGGAAATAGTGGCTTTATGCACATTTTTAGCATTCTCAAAAATATACCTGATTTTGGCGGCATATTCCTGCGGCAGGCAGTAGCCTGTTGTATCGGGGATATTGACCACGGTGGCTCCGGCACCGATCACCGCTTCTACCAGCCGGGCCAGGAACTCCATGTCGGCACGCCCGGCATCTTCACAATAGAACTCGACATCATCTACCAGGTTGCGGGCCAGTTTGGTCGCCGCGATCGCCCGCTCGATGATCTTTTCGCGGGTCGTGTTAAATTTATGCTGAATATGAATATCCGACGAGCCAATACCGGTATGAATCCTCCCTCTCCTGGCAAATTTGAGGGCCTCCCCGGCTGCTTCTATATCTGCAGCGACCGCTCGTGACAAGGCACAAACCGTGGGTTCCGTAATTGCCTTGGAAATTTCAACAACCGAACGGAAGTCACCAGGGCTGGACACCGGAAACCCGGCTTCTATTACGTCCACACCAAGCTTTTCCAGTTGACGCGCAACTACAATTTTCTCGTCTGTGGAAAGCTGGGAACCTGGTACTTGTTCTCCGTCGCGCAGGGTTGTGTCGAAAATATACACGCGTTGGCTCATCGGGTCAATTTTTAATTAGTAATTAAACAAAAACGATTTCATTTATAAAAAAACCCTTTCTGGTTTGAGAAAGGGTAATTTGTATGACAAAAAACACAACTCTCTCACGCCAGTGCTGACCCGCGTTGTAGAAAAAGAAGGTTTTTATTAAGATCCTGCATTACTGTTGGCGAATTTTCGCTGATACCATATCATTCTTACAAATTTAAGCTAAGATTCCTAAACAGCAAGTTTTTTTTGGCAATAAAATTGCGCAATCCTTTAAATACGCCGCAGGATTTCAGCTCCGATTGCCTCCGTATTCAGGATAAAGGCATCCGGCGTTGTCGCGTCGGCGATGTCGCGCGTCCTGAACCCGGCCTTCAGCACCTGGTCGACAGCAGCAATAATCGCTTCCGATTCCGCCTTCAATCCCAGGGAAATATCCAGCAGCAAAGCAGCCGACAGCACGGAAGCCATCGGGTTGGCCAATCCTTTGCCGGTAATATCATGGGCCGAACCGTGAATGGGTTCGTAAACACCGGTACTGTCGCCTACTGAAGCAGAAGCCAGCATCCCCATCGACCCGGCAATCTGGCTTGCCTCATCGGTTAAGATGTCCCCGAACAAGTTGGCTGTCACCACCACATCAAAACGACGCGGGTCTTTTATCAGCAGCATCGCAGCGGCATCTACAAACTGGTGCTCTACTTCGATATCGGGATATTCCGGCGCGATCGCCTGTATTACTTCTCTCCACAAACGGCTTGTTTCCAACACATTTGCCTTGTCAACCGACATCAGCTTTTTCCGGCGAGTGCGTGCTGCTTCGAAGGCCTTGCGGGCAATCCGCTCGACTTCAAACTTGCTGTATACTGCGATGTCATATGCGGTATTGCCGTCGTCTTTCCTTCCTTTCTCACCAAAATAGATATCCCCTGTCAGCTCCCGGAAAAACAGGATATCGGCTCCCCGCAATATTTCAGGTTTGATGGAAGACGATTCCAGGAGTTCATCAAAGAGTTTAATAGGCCGCAGGTTGGCATACAGTCCCAGCTCTTTCCGCATACGCAGCAAGCCCTGCTCCGGCCGCACCTTTGCATGCGGGTCATTATCATATTTCGGATGGCCCACCGCACCGAACAGTACAGCATCAGAAGCCCTCATCTTCTCGAGCGTTTCTTCCGGCAGCGGGTCGCCCGTCGCCTCGATGGCCACATGCCCGATCAATGCTTCGTCAAAAATGAAGGTGTGGCCGTATTTTTCTGCTATTTTTTCTAACACTTTTTTACCGACAGAAGTAACTTCTGTGCCGATCCCGTCGCCGGGGACAATAAGGATTTTATGGGTTGCCATCAGTTAAAATTAATGCATAGCGGCAGCCATGCGGATTATTGGGTCATTTAAAAAGGTTGCTCATGAATGAGTCTGATGCTGCAATTCCGCCCGCGGGTTAGCAGGTAATCAGCAGTATCCTGTCCGTTTTACAGACAGAAATTCCATCACATGGCCAGTACTTCACGGGTCTCTTGCCTGTTACTTTCAAAGACGCGGCGCCGGTAAAACGCCCTGCCGGCTCCCGCAGTCGTACAAGATCGCCGGGAAAACCGTTCGATGGTCCGTCCCCTTCTTTCTTCGTCAGTGGTTTATTTCAGGGAATTGATCCACCCGGCAATTTTAATAATATCTTCTGCCGCCACGTGTGCAAGCGGCGCCATCGGCGGATAGTCGGGCCAGTGTTCCGGTTTCGGATTATGCACCAACTCCACCATTTGTTCGGGCGTGTAGTTACGTTTGGCTATATCGGCAAATGAAGGCCCGATCAGCCGCTCATTCGGTCTGTGACACACCGAGCATGTATTGTTTTCCAGGAGCGTTGCAATTTCAGCAGACGGGGCCGGGAAAGCAGCGGCAGTCGCGACTACCGGTCGGTTGGCCCGGGTTTCCGCCCAGGCAATACTATCGGCCACTACTGCCTCCGCTTCGCGGTCCATCCGGTTTTTACCGTAATATTTATCATATGCTTCGCGGGTCTCCGCAGATGAGCAGGCCATCCACCCCATGGCAGAGAGCATTATCAGTGTTAAAGAAAAAAAACGATTGGTGGTCATCTTACAGTTCATTGCACTATTAAATCGGTTAACTAATTGTGGTAGCAGTATCGGTAAAAATCCTTCCTATAAAGGCGCCACGAACTTACTAAAAAAATACGAAAACCTGTCAAATCATTCTGTTTTGTAGGGCGCTGCCGCCGGCCTGCAGGGGGGGAGGCAGCGCATTCTACTTTTTTTTCATATCCTAATACTAATTTCAAAATAAACATTTATCTTTGCAGTCCGAAATTGAAAACTACAAAAGGCAATGGCTAAGAAAGGCAATAGAGTTCAGGTTATTCTGGAGTGTACTGAACAAAAGGCGACAGGGGTTCCCGGAGCATCGCGTTATATTACAACAAAGAACCGCAAAAACACGCCCGGACGGATTGAGCTCAAGAAGTTTAACCCTTTCCTGAGAAAGGTAACCGTTCATAAAGAAATCAAGTAAATCATCTATTATAAGATAAAGCAATGGCAAAGAAAGTAGTTGCAACCCTGAAAAAAGAAGGGGGAAAAGCATATGCAAAGGTGATCAAGGCGGTAAAGTCACCCAAGACCGGAGCCTATACCTTTAAAGAAGAGATCGTGGCACTGGACGCTGTACAAAACGCACTGAAGAACTAAGTCGTTTTTTGTACGGAAAGGTTTTTTGCGTAAAAGTCCCCCACAGGGACTTTTTTTGTTTTAAATTTGGCCATCTCTGCCCGGCGCCTGCTCACACGGGAGTACCGGCACAGGTTCAGGCACTAACCAGTTGTTAACGCATTTTCCATGGTTCCGGCCATGTGTACTCACTACTAGCATGGGCATATTCGGATTTTTCTCCAAAGACAAAAAGGAATCCCTCGACAAAGGGCTCGAGAAGTCTAAGGAAAGTATTTTTGGCAAACTATCGCGTGCGCTGGTCGGAAAGTCCACTGTCGATGAAGAAGTATTGGATGAACTGGAAGAAATCCTGATCAGTTCCGATGTGGGCGTTGAAACAACCGTTAAAATCATCGGTCGTATTGAAAGCCGGGTGGCCCGGGACAAATACACGGGCACCGACGAACTGGACCGCATCCTGCAGGAAGAGGTGGCCGCCTTGTTAATGGAAAACAAGTCGGTGGCTGTTCCGGATAGTTTTGAAACCGAACACCTGCCCAAACCGTATGTCATCATGGTAGTAGGCGTTAATGGCGTCGGAAAAACCACTACAATCGGAAAACTTGCCCACCAGTTTCAGCAACGGGGGCGCAAGGTGGTCCTGGGCGCAGCCGATACCTTCCGTGCAGCGGCGGTGGACCAGTTGAAGTTATGGGGCCAGCGGGTAAATGTTCCGGTGATCGAACACGGTATGAATACGGACCCTTCGGCTGTCGCTTTCGATGCCCTTAAAAAAGGAGTGGAAATCGATGCGGATGTCATTATCATCGATACCGCGGGGCGCTTGCATACGAAAGTCAACCTGATGAACGAACTGACCAAAATCAAGCGGGTGATGCAAAAGGTGCTCCCGGATGCGCCGCACGAGGTCCTGCTGGTGCTCGATGGCAGCACCGGGCAAAACGCCGTCATCCAGGCGCGGGAGTTTACCAAAGCCACCGATGTGACGTCGCTGGCCATTACCAAACTGGACGGAACAGCCAAAGGCGGAGTCGTTATCGGAATTTCCGATGAGTTCCGGATTCCGGTAAAATACATTGGCGTCGGGGAGAAAATGGAAGATTTGCAAGTATTTGACCGGGAACAATTTGTAGATTCCCTGTTTAAAAAGTAAAAAGAGGTACGGGATGGGGTCGGAAATGGTCTGTGGAGACACAGACCATGGAACACAGACCATGGCCGTGGAAAATAAGTGTATTCCCGGGATGTCCCGGAAGTTCTGGTTTGCTGCAATGACTCTCAAGAAGACAGTTCTGCTGATAATCGATGCGCAATACGATTTTTGCCATGCGGAAGGCGCCCTGTTTGTCCCCGGGGCCGACACGGATATCCGGAGGCTTGCCGCGCTCATCCACCGGGCTCCACCGGACCGGATCATCGTAACGCTTGACACGCATCAGCTGCTGGATATTTCCCATCCGGGTTTCTGGCGCGATGCCGGGGGGAATCCGCCGCCGCCTTTTACCCCTGTTTCCGCCCGGGATGTACAGGAAGGCCGCTGGACCCCCTTGTGGAATCCCGGACAGGTGCTGGATTACCTGCTGCAGCTGGAGGCCCAGAATGAATTCAGCCATTTTATCTGGCCGGAACACTGTGTCATCGGAACCCGTGGAGCCGCCCTCGACTCCTTACTGGCGGAGACGCTTCGGCAATGGGTTCATGCAACGGGAAAAAATTACGACGTTTTAGTGAAGGGAACAAATCCGTTTACGGAGCATTTCGGGCTTTTCCAGGCACAGATTCCGCTTTCCGGCGCACCCGAAACCCAACCCAACCGGAAATTGCTTGAAACCCTGGCCACCGCCGGGACAATCCTGATCGGCGGAGAAGCCCGCTCGCATTGTGTGGCTACCAGTGTGAAGCAACTGATGCACCTCGCCCCGCATCTGATCTCCCGTACCATCGTGCTTACGGATTGCATGTCGGACGTAACCGGACTCGGGCATCTGGCAGACCCTATTTTCGAAGAAGCACGGGACCGCGGTATCCGTTTTCAGAAATCCGATGAAGTCTGATTGTTAGTTGATCCATCACGAATTTTAGCATTAGTTGACCATGACACCTACTGACCTGCTGCTTCCGGAACGTCCGGCACGCTCTTTTCTTGGAGAATCCTTTCATTTTACCTCCTGGGAGACGCTTCAACCTTTGTATGACGATCTGAAAAACCGGAAAATCACTTCTCCGGAGGCATTGAAACAATGGTTTCAGGACCGGAGTGAACTGGAATCCTTCTTATCTGAAGATTTTGCCTGGCGGTATATCCGGCAGACCTGTGACACCGGTAATGAAGCACTCGTACAGGCGCTCCAGTTTTTCATTACCGAGATACAGCCGCACCTGATCGCCTACGGGAACGAACTGGACCTGAAGGCGCTGAACCATCCTGATCTCGAGGCCCTGACAGACAACGGATATCCCGTTATGCTCCGCAGTATGCGGCAATCGATTGAGATCTTCCGGGAAGAGAATATCCCGCTGCAGACAGCCGCGCAATCGGAAGAACGCAAGTACGGCGCCATTGCCGGCGCCATGACGGTCACGCTGGACGGGGAAGAAATGACCTTGCAGAAGGCCGGCGACCGCCTGCAGGCCACCGACCGGAACGTACGGAAAACTGCCTGGAGGGCTATTGCCGAAAGACGCTATCAGGATCACGGAGCGTTAGACGAGCTGCTCAGTAAGCTCGTACAGCTTCGCGACGAGATGGGCAGAAACGCCGGCTTTGCCAATTACCGGGACTACATGTTTGCGGCAATGGGCCGTTTTGACTATACCCCTCAGGATTGTTTTGATTTTCACGACGCCGTGGCGGAAGCCGTGGTCCCCATCCTCCATACACTGGCAGAAAAGCGGAAGGCGGCGCTGGACCTGGATGTGCTTCGCCCCTGGGACCTGAAAGTTGACACCGAAGGCCGTCCGCCTTTAAAACCGTTTGAAAGCGGGGAAGACTTATTGCAGAAAACCATTCGCTGCTTTACCCGGCTGGACCCCTTCCTGGGCGACTGCCTGCGGATCCTGAAAGCCATGGACCATCTGGACCTGGAATCCAGGAAAGGCAAGGCTCCCGGAGGATATAACTACCCGCTTTCAGAAATTGGCGTCCCCTTTATTTTCATGAATGCTACCTCCAACCTGCGGGATATGGTGACGCTACTGCACGAAGGAGGGCATGCCGTTCATTCGCTGGTCACCCGTAAACTGGCCCTGAACGCCTTCAAAAACACGCCCTCCGAAGTAGCCGAACTGGCTTCCATGTCAATGGAATTGCTCACAATGGATTATTGGGATGAATTTTTCCCTGCCCGGGAAGACCTGGTCAGAGCCAAGCGCCAACACCTGGAATCCCTGCTGGAAACCCTTCCCTGGGTGGCGACGGTCGACAAATTCCAGCACTGGCTGTATGAAAACCCACAGCACAGCCCCGAAGAAAGAATCCATGCATGGAGCGTCATTTACCAAACCTTCTCCGATCCCGTTACGGATTGGTCAGGACTGGAGCCTTTCCGGGATTATGCCTGGCAGCGCCAGCTCCACATTTACGAGGTTCCGTTTTACTATATCGAGTATGGAATTGCGCAGTTAGGAGCTATCGGGGTATGGCGCAATTACCGGGAAAACCCGGAAACAGGTTTGCAGGCTTACCTCAACGCGTTGAAACTCGGGTATACGGCCCCCATTACCGAAATTTACGCTACAGCCAATATTCCATTCAATTTCTCCCGGGAGTACATCCGGGAACTGATGGATTTCGTTAAGAAAGAATTAGAAAATTTATAAATATTCAGAAATCGGCCATTACAATTTTGACTATCAGCGAAATGTGACCTATTTTTGTGCAGTATTATTTCAATCGGATTTCGAAAAATATGAATATTAAGTCTGTAGTAGCATTGGTTGCCGGAGTTGCCCTGCTCTCGTCCTGTGATTATCAACAATACAATCGCGCACAACAAGTGGACAAGCGTGCTAACAGTCAATGGGTATATGGAGTACATCCGGATTCCTCTGCCAAGCAATTATCGTATACGTATACAGAGCGGCCCGAACTGGAGCTGAAAGCGAACGATCTTCGTCAAAAACTATACGGCGACCCTAAGGTGTACCTAAAGTAACTACCTTTGTTCCCCAATTACAGCGCCTTCGTTCTCAGGAACGGAGGCGCTTTTGCTTGTGTTTTGACCTGATTCAAAAAATGTAACACGGAGTTGCACGAAGAAAAAGCACGGAGAAATCACAGAGCAAATGAGCGGATACCGACCGTCCGGTGCTCGACAACCCGATACTGTCAAGAATAAGATAGGGGAAATTGCGTATGGGCCTGATTCAAAAAAATGTAACACGGAGTTGCCCAGAGAAAAAGCACGGAGTTACGCAGAGAAAATGGGCCGATACCGGCCACCGGGCTGCCGGCAGCCCGGTGGCCGGCAGCCCGATGCTGATAAAGATAAAGATAAAGATAAGGTCCGGGAAATTGACAAACCCCGAAGGGGTGAAATCGGCCACGAGTTGGAGCCCTCAATCGGGAGACCCGTTGTGATACCGCCTCCGCCAGAGTCGTCCATGAAGGCCTCCCGCCAAAGCCCCGATCCGAAACTCAGACATTTTCTCTCTGTGCTTTTTCTCCGTGTTTTTCCTCCGTGTACCTCCGTGTTATTTTGGGGATGACCCGCCAAAGCCCATTGAATAGACACCTTTTTCCGACTTGCCCGGCAATCCCTTAGCCGTATTTCAATAAATTATATTCCGGAAGTACAACTATTATTTTATTTGCTTTACTTTACTGCGTAAACAAACAGTTAGATATCCCATCCAATAAGTGGCTATTCCTCCGTATGAAAAAGGTCCTGTTCTATGGAATTTTTATCATTTTATGCTATACATTCGTTGAGGCTTGCTTAAGGGTATTCCAGTTCTTTCAACCGGTTCCGATCCTTTTTGACACGAGTTACAACCGCTACCGGGGGCAGCCTCACTCGGATTGCTTCGGCCATACCCTCAACCAGGGTGGCTTCAAAGACCTGGAATTCGGCCCCAAACCACCCGGACACCTGCGCATCGTTGGAATCGGCGATTCTTTCGCTTTTGGCACGGTTCCTTACCCCGACAACTTCCTGACCCTCGCAGAACAGCTGCTGAACCAGGAAACCCCCGGGCGGCCGGTTGAGATCTATAATATGGGAATCTCCGGTACCGGCCCGCCCGAACAGCTTTCACTGTTGGCGACAGAAGGCTTCAACTGGCAGCCTGATATCGTGCTGATGTTGTTCTTTACGGGAAACGACTTTCAGGAATCGGTCCTCTCATCCCGGAAACGGTGGTTTCAGACCTATTCCTATACCGGTACCGCGCTCTATAGTATTTACCGGCTGCTCACTAAAACCAATGCTAATTTCCCGCTGCATTATTACGGTTCCCAGGCTACCTATTGTGACTCCTGTACGACGATGAAGCCTGATGATTACCTGGCTCTCCAGGAATCCCGGAGTTTCGTCTTCGAATCCGGGAATCCCGAATTTGAAAAGAGATTGGAGGATGCGCTCTATCACCTGTCACGCATCCAGCAAGTCTGCAAGCTTAATCGTGTCCCGCTTGTCGTTGGCATTATCCCGGACGAGAGTCAGATTAACCCGGAGCTCCGGCAACAGGTAATTGAACGGCTGCAACGGGTAAAACCTTCGGCCCGGTGGGATAATACCCAGCCGAATACACGGCTGGCAGAAGCACTTCAGCAGGCCGGGGTTCCGGTTATTGACTTCTATCCTGCCATCCGCCAAGGCCAGCAGGATTCGAGTTGCTATATGAAAAACGATACCCACTGGAACCGGCACGGCAATCGCGTAGCTGCCGGGTATCTGGCACAGCAACTTTCTCCGCTTCTTAAAAAGACAACGCAACCCTAAACCACCTGCGCGCTGCCGAACTATCCGGAAAAATTACCTGTTGTTTAGAATGCACCTTGTGAAGAGATAGACAACGGACCTATGAATTTCGAGATTATTTCGGATTACCAGCCTACGGGTGACCAGCCCCAAGCCATTGCCGAGTTGGTAAAAGGCATCCATAACAACGAACCGGCCCAGGTATTGCTTGGGGTGACCGGATCGGGGAAGACCTTCACCATTGCCAATGTACTGGCGCAGCTCAACCGTCCCACGCTGATTTTAAGCCATAACAAAACCCTGGCCGCACAACTATACGGCGAATTCAAGCAATTTTTCCCCAACAACGCGGTCGAATATTTTGTTAGTTATTACGACTATTACCAGCCGGAAGCCTATATCGCCACTACCAACACCTACATAGAAAAAGACCTGGTGATCAACACCGAAATCGATAAACTGCGCCTGGCTACCGTTTCATCCCTGATGAGCGGCAGGAGAGATGTGGTGGTGGTGGCATCGGTTTCCTGTATTTATGGCGCCGGCAACCCCTTTGAGTATAAGAAAAGCATTCTGAATGTAGCCGTCGGGGAGGTTATCAGCCGAAACCAGCTCTTGCATAAGCTGGTCGAAATTCTTTACAGCCGTTCGGAAGTTGAATTTTCCCGGGGAACCTTCCGGGTAAAAGGGGATACTGTCGACGTTTTTCCCGGCTATGCCGACTTTGCCTACCGGGTTATTTTCTTTGGGGATGACATAGAGGAAATCCAGCGCATCGACCCCTCAACCGGAAAGCGGCTGGCATCGGAAGAGCGGATCGCCATCTTCCCGGCCAATTTGTTTGTCACCGGCCGTGATGTATTACTTCAGTCGATCCGCGAAATACAGGACGACCTTACGGGGCAGATCGATTATTTCAGCAAGCAAGGTCGCTTATCGGAGGCTGAACGCATTAAGGAAAGGACGGAATTCGACATGGAAATGATGCGGGAGCTCGGTTACTGCTCGGGAATTGAGAACTATTCCCGCTATTTCGACCGCCGCCAGCCGGGTCAGCGCCCCTTCTGCCTCCTGGATTATTTCCCGGAAGACTTCCTGCTGGTGGTCGACGAAAGTCACGTAACCATGCCCCAGATCCGGGCAATGTGGGGAGGGGACCGTTCCCGCAAAGAAGCGCTGGTCGATTACGGCTTCCGCCTGCCCAGTGCGCTCGACAACCGGCCGCTGACTTTTCAGGAATTCGAAGGGATGGTCAGCCAGACGGTTTTTGTAAGCGCAACCCCCGCTGATTACGAATTGCGGCAAAGCGGCGGCGTCGTCGTGGAGCAGATTATCCGTCCTACCGGGCTGCTGGACCCCGAGATCGATGTACGGCCTAGTCTGAACCAAATTGACGACCTTCTCGAAGAAATCCGGCAACGGGTTGCCCTGGAAGAAAGGGTCTTGGTGACGACCTTAACCAAGCGGATGGCGGAAGAATTGAGCAAATACCTCGACCGGGTGGGCATCAAATGCCGCTATATCCACTCGGAAGTAAAGGTACTGGACCGGGTGGAAATCCTGCGGGAATTGCGGCTCGGTGTCTTCGACGTCCTGGTGGGCGTCAACCTGCTCCGTGAAGGCCTGGATTTACCGGAAGTATCCCTGGTGGCGATCATGGATGCCGATAAAGAAGGGTTTCTCCGGGACATCCGGTCACTGATCCAGACGATAGGCCGGGCCGCCCGGAACGAAAACGGGAAAGTTCTGATGTATGCCGACCGGATTACCGGTTCGATGGAAAGAGCGATTGAAGAAACCGGGCGTCGCCGCAGTATCCAAATCGCCTACAACCAGGAGCACGGGATTATTCCCAAGACCATTTTCAAGTCCAAAGAGGCTATTATGGAGCAAACGACTGTTGCAGATGCCAAAGGCCGCAAAGCCTATATCGAGCCTGGAGAACTACAGATCGCCGCCGATCCGCTGGTCCAATACCTGAAAAAGCCGCAGCTTGAAAAACTGGTCCAGGAAACCCAGCGGAAAATGGAGAAAGCCGCCCGGGATATGGACTTTCTGGAGGCTGCCCGATTCAGGGATGAGTTTTTGCAGCTCAAAGCGCAGCTTGAAAAAACACCCGCCTGAAAACGGCCGCTCCTTTCACATTTCGGATTATTTTGTATAATTGTACCGGAACTAGGCACACCCAACGCCTGTTAACCGAAAATCAGTGTACACGTGACCCCGAAACCATCCGGCCTACCGACGCGTCCTATGGCAAAAAATTCTCCTCTTTTTCGAAAAAAGTCCGTTACCAAAATTCTGGAAGATGCTTCGAAAGAGGGCGCTTCGGGGGGATTATTACGGATTTTGGGCGTCCGGGACCTGGTGTCGCTGGGAGTTGCGGCCATTATTGGTGCGGGAATTTTCAGTACAATCGGCAGGGCCAGTTTTGAAGGCGGACCGGCCGTTTCCCTGCTGTTTGTCTTTACTGCAATTGCCTGTATTTTCACCGCGCTCTGTTATGCCCAGTTTGCCAGTACGGTCCCGGTGTCAGGAAGCGCTTACACCTATGCTTATGTAGCCTTTGGCGAGCTGGCCGCCTGGATTATAGGATGGGCGTTAATTCTGGAATATGCTGTTTCCAATATGGTAGTAGCGATTTCATGGTCAGAATATTTTGTCAGTATGCTCAAAGGGTTTGGCATCTCCTTTCCCGGCTGGCTGTCTATGAACCCCGGCAGAGCCTACGATGCGTGGGAAAAGCTCCAGACGCTCGGCAGCGCTTCCCTTACTACTGCCGAAACCATCGCCACGCAAGCCTATGCCGCCGCCCCGGCCATTGGCGATTTACGTATTGTATTCGATCTTCCGGCCGGACTTATCACGGTGCTGGTGACGGCATTGTGTTATATTGGCATCAAGGAGTCGCGTACAGCCAGCAATATTATGGTGGTGCTGAAAGTAGGCGTGGTGTTATTGGTCATTATTGCCGGCTCCTTCTTTATAAAGCCCGAAAACTGGAGCCCTTTTGCCCCGAACGGCGTGGACGGCGTATTGAAGGGAGTGGCAGCCGTCTTTTTTGCCTTCATTGGATTCGATTCAATCTCCACGACGGCAGAAGAATGCAAGGACCCGCAACGGGACATGCCGAAGGCCATGATTTACACCCTGATGATCTGTACCGTCCTGTATGTCCTGATTGCTCTCGTCCTGACGGGAATGGTCCCCTATAAGGAATTACTGGTCGACGACCCCCTCGCGTTCGTATTTCAGCAGGTCGGCTTCGACTTTATCGCCGGGGTTATTTCGGTTAGCGCTGTCATTGCCATTACCAGCGCGTTGCTTGTCTATCAGCTGGGGCAGCCGCGGATCTGGATGGCTATGAGCCGGGACGGACTTCTCTGGAAAAAATTCTCTGAAATCCACCCCCGGTATAAAACACCGGGATTTGCAACGATCATTACCGGAATCGTGGTCGGCGTGCCTGCCCTCTTTTTTGATATGGGCTTTTTCGTGGACCTGACCAGTGTAGGTACTTTTTTTGCCTTTATTCTCGTCTGTTGCGGAGTGTTGTATATGGACCATTCGGGTCTTACGGCCCAATCGAAATTCAAGGTGCCATATCTGAACGGGCGTTTTGTGGTGGGCGCTGTTTTTGCGGGAGCGCTGCTGTATGTTCTCCGTAGCGGCTCTTTTGGCAGCATTATCGAAGAAAGGCCTCTCATGCTTGCTTTCTGGCTGGCCTGGGCCGTATTGAGCTACCTTTCGTACCGTTTCCGGTTTTCATTGCTCCCCGTGATGGGAATTCTGACCAACTTGTACCTGATGACCGAACTGGGAGCTTCCAACTGGTCTATTTTCCTGGTGTGGCTGCTGATCGGACTTACGATTTACTTCGCCTACGGTTTCCGGAAAAGCAAGCTGGCGCAACCGGAATCTGAGTAGTCTAGCAGCGGCAAAGAGTATCCTAATGCCGCACAACTGTCCGGCTGCCGATCCGAAGAACCAGTTGCAGCGGGTCCAAACCCAGCCTTTTCTCAATCAGGTAGAGAAGGGTACAGCGTGAAGCGCCGGCCAAAAGGTTTTCGTCAAACGATCCTTCGACAATTTTCGTGTACGGTGCAGATGACTCCTGACCGTATTGACGGGGAGATTCGCAATATAAGCGATTTCCTGGTGATAAAATAAGGGAATCAATGTCCCCGGCAATCAGATATTCTCTGCGAAATTTGAACAAAAACACCTCCTGATTGTTGATTAAGAAGATTACTTCATTTACACCCTGCATGATAAGATCCGGCACTAAAATCAACAAGACCTACCTCATTATACTTTTAGGAATTCTGGCCGCCCTGGGGCCTTTTACCATCGACATGTACCTGCCCGCCTTCAGCAGAATTGCAGAGGAGCTGGGGACCGATGAAAGGCATGTTACCTTTACGCTGACTTCCTATTTTATCGGAATTGCCGTCGGACAGCTGCTGTACGGTCCGCTTGTAGATAAGTATGGCCGTAAGAAACCCTTGCTGACCGGGTTGCTGATCTATGCCGTTGCGGCATTGGGGTGTGCGTTAGCGACTGACATTCAAACCATGATCGGGATGCGGCTGTTGCAGGCCCTCGGCGGCTGTGTCGGAATGGTCGCTTCCAACGCCATCATCAGTGATGTTTACGAACCGCATCTGCGGGCAAAGGCTTTTTCTTCCATCATGCTGGTCATGGGGGTAGCCCCTTTGATAGCGCCCAGTGCAGGCAGCCTTTTCCTGGAAAAAGGTGACTGGTACTATATCTTCTATTTCCTGGCTGTCTTTGCCGCGCTTGTTATGGCGCTGATCTACTTCACCCTACCGGAAACCAGCCGGCACATGCACTCCAACAAGCTCCGGGTAAAGGAAATAACCCGCGGCTACCGTGAGATATTTGGCAATCAGACGTTCCTGTTGTACACCCTGGCAGGGAGCATCGCCAATTCGATCCTGTTTGCCTATATCTCTTCGGCGTCCCTACTATTCCTGACCGGCTACCAACTGGATAAAGCGACCTTTTCGCTATTATTTGCGGTTAATGCGACCGGCTTAATTTCAGGGAGCTACCTCAACGGTGTGCTGACCCGGTACGTCAATTATATCAAAATCGCCAACAGTGCCTCCGGCGTATTAAGCATCGTGGCATTGATCTTCGTAGCAATTGTGTACGTCTTCCCGCAGATTTCCTATTACTGGATGAGTGCCGGCATCTTCACCATACTATTTCTGACGGGTCTGATCAACCCCAATGCAACGGCCGCATCGCTCGCACCCTTTACCGGAAACGCAGGCGCCGCAGCCGCTTTGGGCGGCGCGATCAGAATGGGTGTTGGAGCCATCGTAGCGGCTGCCATCGGGGCCTTCCAGGGAAACGCGGCCAACACGATGTTTCTGACGATTATGATCCTGGCGGTACTGGCCATGATCCTCCTGCGGGTGGCCGTCGCACGGCAGGGATCGGATAGCCGGGACGCGAAAGTGGTGGTATAAATGAAGGAAAAACTTTCCTGTCATTCGATGATGACCCGTCATAGCAATCATTCACGCGCTATTTTTCCTTTTCTGATTCTTTTTTACAATCTTTATAGTTGATCCTGAGAATAGAAAGAATCGGCATAATTAGAAAGTTCAGGTTGATGGCAAAAGCATTATCCCCAAATCCTCCAAAAAATGGCGCTTGCGGTATTTGATTCGTTGGTATAAAAATTGAGTTTTAATGAGCGGGCAACAATTGGATTTGTTCGGGTTTGACGACAGCCATTCGATTTTTTCATTGATCGATTTAGAATACTTACCCAAAGAATATTATGAGATTGAATATAAGTCTGCTAAAGAGGGCTTCCCTAAAGATTTTTGGAAAACTTATTCGGCTTACGCTAATACCAATACCGGAATTATTATCCTTGGTGTCAGCGAAAAGCAACGCTCATTTACCATTGAAGGATTAACGGATGAGCAAATAGAAAAATACAAAAAGCAGTTCTGGGACGACTGTAATAATCCTAACTCAATCAGCAGGAACCTTCTTGAAAACAGCGATGTAAGAGTCATTGTATTTAGAGATAAAATTTGCTTGCATTTCGGATTCCATTTGCTGCCCGTACGGAAAGACCGGTCTACATTACCCGAAATCCGTTGGGCAATACGTACAAACGCAATCATGAAGGCGATTATAGATGTACTGATGACGAGGTAAAAAGAATGCTCGCCGATTCCAGTGCTGAGCTGAAGAGAGATAGTCTGATCGTACATGACTTTTCTCTTTCGGACTTTGATCCGACAACCATCAGACAGTTTCGCCAATTGTTTGCTTCCTCTAAACCCGGACATCCGTGGCACGCATTGGACGACCTTGAACTCTTAAAAAAAGTCGGAGCGTACCGAATTGACCGAAGAACAAAAAAAGAGGGGATAACACTGGCTGGCTTACTGATGTTTGGTAAGGAAGACAGCATCAAAGAGCTGGATGCATTGCCTGATTACTTCCCTGATTTCAGAGAAAAGATTTCAACTGACAGAAAGATACGATGGACAGACCGCATCCATCCGGATGGAAGCTGGGAATGCAATTTACTCCAGTTTTATTTAAAAGTGTGGCCCAAACTCTCATCTACTCTACCTAAGCCTTTTCGGCTTGAAAACGATGAGAGAGTGGATGAAAGCCCTACACATATTGCCCTCCGTGAGGCTTTCGTCAATTCGCTGGTTCATACCGACTACTCGCTGAGTGGTAATATCATTATTGAACTGGAAGCCGATCGGTTTGCCTTTTCCAATCCCGGATCGCTGCTTGTTTCATTGCAACAGTATTATGCCGGTGGTGTCAGCGAGTGCAGAAATCCTTCTTTGCAGCAGATGTTTATGCTCATTGGCCGGGCTGAGAAAGCCGGTAGCGGAGTAGATAAGATTATGTCCGGATGGCAGGAATCGCATTGGAGAAGACCGTTCCTGGAACTTGAGTCACAACCAGACCGCGTCAAACTCACACTGCCTATGTTCAGCGTAATTCCTGACAACATTTTGCGTGAATTAAACGCTGTTTTTGGTGACGTAAGCCAGTTGACTCCTGATGAACTGACTGCGCTTTCCTTTTGCCTGATCGAAGGGTCCATTTCCAACCAGCGCCTTCAGTATGTGCTTAATATACATAGTGTGGATATTACCGGGTTACTCAGAAAATTATGTATAGAGGGCTACCTTGAGTCAGATAATAACGGCAGATGGACAATTTATAAGATCAGGTATAAGGTTGCAACCCTGGAGGAAAAGGTTGCAACCCCAGAGGAAAAGGTTGCAACCCCGGAGGTAAAGGTTGCAACCCCGGATTTTGATTCTTTCCGGGGAAGGTCGCTCAAACCGGAGGAGTTGGAAAAGGCAATTCTTTTAATCTGTAAGGACAACTATGTAAAAAAGAATAAGCTAGCCCAAATGCTGGGAAAATCCGAAGACTACCTACGCAATAAAGTACTCCCGGCAATGCTAAAAGCAGGTAAGCTGGAAAAACGCTATCCCTATACCCACAACCATCCTGAACAAGGTTATAAAACGACCGGGGCGTATGGAAAAGAATTATAGGGTCGATAGCTCTCCGGGTTTTGAGTCATTGGCTGCAACCGGGGCACCCTTCTGTGAGAGCCTCCAACAACAGCTGCAATGAAAAGCTGCAGCTGCCGTTGGAGGCAAAGTGGTTGTTTCCTGAAAATTAATAGCCCGGATTTTGTTCCAGCACGGCACTTTTGTTGATCTCGTCCTGTGGGATCGGAAGCAGATAGGTGTGGGCCGGCAGGGCAAACTGAATGACCGGTGAGAAGGAGTAAGTCTTCTTGCCGGCGGCCAGTGTTACGTTCAGTTTCATTAGGGAAGTATTGGCCGGCACCGTCAGTTTCCATCTCCTCATATCAAAAAAGCGGTGTTCTTCCAGGTAGAGCTCCACTCTCCGCTCATTCTGAATCCGCGCCAGAAGCCTGGCGCCCGTGTCGGTTACGGGAGGCATTTCCACACTTTCCCGCGCCCTGACCTGGTTGATGTACTCGCGTGCTCCCGCCTCATCTCCGAGGTTATACAACGCTTCCGCATAATTCAAAAGGATTTCTGCGTAGCGTGCATACGGCCAGTTCGGACTGGAGGAATTAGTGCTTCCGGGACCATCTATGGCTTCATTTACAAACTTTCGGGTGTAATAACCCGTATAACTCGCATTCCAACCCTCATTCCCCTGGTTGGAATCCATGCCATTGGGCAAAAACACTTCGATCTCTCTTCCTTTCCAGGGTGCGCCATCATATAGTATGGTTTGATAAAAACGCGGGTCACGGTTTTCCCAGAACTTCTCAAGCGTGTACGTCGGATCCTCTTTGGGGAGTAAGCCATTTTTGGTCTCATACGCTTCCGCCTGCTCATGCGTGGGCACGGTCACGGCATGTCCGCCGCTGCCATTCGGGAAGAAGTATCGTTCAATGGTTTCCTGGCGGAGCACATCGTTGTTCATTACTTTTTCCCAAATTATTTCACTGTTAAAGGGCACCGTAAAAACCTCGCTGTACCCGGGATACAACGCATACAGTTTCAGATCAATCACAGCTTTGGCAGCGTCGGCCGCCTGCTGCCATCTGGCTCTGTCGTCCGTGGGATTGTGCAAGGGGCTGGCGGCGTACAGCAGTGCCCTGGATTTGATGGCAAGACAGGCGCCCCGGGTGATCCGGCCTTTGTTTGCAGGATCGTATGCCAGCGGAAGCAATGCTGCGGCTTCATCCAGTTCTTTCACCACAAACGCCGTTATTTCGTCATAGGAGCTTCTTGCCACGCCGAATTCATCGTCCAGACCGAAGACGGTTTCGATCAGCGGAACTCCGCCGAAAAAGGCGGCCAGCCTGAAATAGGAAAACGCCCGCATGAACTTCATCTCTCCCATCATCCGGTTCACCCGGTTCTCATCAGCCGCCTTGAGCAGTTCCAGGTTATCGCCCTGCAAGCGTTCAAAGAAAATATTGCTCTTGGTAATAATGGTATAATAATGTCCCCAGGCCCAGTTCAGGTGCCCCAGGTTGGAAGGGGTTATCTGGCCCCGCTGGATCAGGTGCGCTCCATCTCTCTCCCGTGCAAACGATTCATCGGACGTTACGCTCAGCGAACTATGGTTGGGCCACCCGTTGCGCATGGTAGCATACGTTTCATTGACAAATGCCTCTACCAACGGAAGATCGTTCCAGACAACAAGATCAGAAACGGCGTCAAGCGGCTCCTTTTCCAGGAAATCATTGCATGACGACAACACGGCAAGCAAAATGCCAGCCACTAAATGAACCGGTTTGAAATTAATACTATGCTTCATATCCGTATAGTTACAGGGTGATGTTAAAACCTACGTTGAAAATTTTATTCTGCGGATAAAAGGATCCTCTGTCCGCATCGCCTTCAGGATCAAACCATTTGAGCTTATCCAGGGTCAGGATATTGAACCCATTCACGTAAAATCTGGCTCCGGTGACGCCCACCCGTTTCAGAAATTCAGATGGCAGCACATACCCGATCTCAATGTTTTTCAGACGAATAAACGAAGCATCTTTTAACCAGAACTCAGAAGTCTGCGCACTTACCTGCGCCGCATCGTACGTAAGATTGGGGTATTTCGAATCGGGGTTTTCTGCAGACGGCCGGTTATCCGCCATTTCCTGCATTACATTCCCAAACAATCCCTGCGGAAACCAGTAGTAGCGCCACGCATTGCCTTGTCCCTGAAGGAGAATTCCGAGGTCGAAATTTTTATATCCCAACGCGATCTGGGTACCGAAAATGATTTCAGGGGTACTGGATTTATCAAGCCGGATCCGGTCGAGGTTATCAATCTTCCCGTCGTCGTTAACATCCTTATATTGAAGGTCATTGATGATGGTATTGGGAATATGCGGTGAGCCGTCGATTGCTTCCTGTGTCCGGTAGATGCCAAGCGGAATCAGGTACAGGTTGCTGTTCAGGTTATAACCGGTGCGGCGCTGCCATTCCGGGACGTTTTCAGGTTCGTCGATGTCGATCACCCGGTTCCGGGCAAATGACATATTGGGACGGATGCTGTAATTCAGATTCCCGATTGCTTTGCGGTGTGACAATTCAATCTCGAATCCCTTGTTTTCAACCACGCCGATGTTTTCCAACGGCAGTTTCAACCCTGTGTAAATCGGAATGGAAGCGTCCCGTGCGGTAAGGATATTGCTTCTTCTGGTTTTGAAAACATCCACCGTTACTCCCAGCATTCCTTCCCAGAGCTCTGCATTCAAACCCACGTTGGTTGTATTGGCCACTTCCCACGTGATATTGGGATTAGGCGCGACATTCTGGTTCAATCCTTTGTTCAGGACCTTGCCATCTCCAAGGAAATACCCGTTCGTAAAACTGTAGGTGGACAAATATTGGAAAGGATCGATCGCATCATTACCCATTTTGCCCCAGGAGAAGCGAAATTTCAGGTGATTCACCACGTCATTTTTGATGAAATTTTCATTGGAAGCCAGCCAGCCGACCGAAATCCCCGGGAACAGCCCCCAACGCTTGTCTTTCGGAAAAGCCGATGAACCATCGTAGCGGACATTCAAATCGACCAGGTATTTTCCCTGGAATTCATAATTGATGCGGCCGAAGAAATTTTTCCTGGTAAACTCACTGGCGCTTCCATCCGTAACCTGGTTGCTCTCACCCCCTGCGTAAAGCTGGTCGATGGCAGTAGAGATGTAGTTTCTTCGCTCTGCGGAAAAGTAATTGCTCCTGTTATCCGCC
The DNA here is from genome assembly GCA_040394475.1 of Telluribacter humicola. Lineage (GTDB taxonomy): Bacteria > Bacteroidota > Bacteroidia > Cytophagales > Spirosomataceae > JBEBSD01. The sequence goes on from JBEBSD010000022.1 coordinate 73,285, forward strand.
AATTCCATCGCCACAAAGGAGTTGAATTTGTGGTTGTTAAAAACCCTTGCATACTTCAGTTTCAAATGGCCGACGAGACTGGATTTGTACTCGAAACGTTCCGTAAGCTGCGGCACACTGTAAAACCGTGCCGGATTTTCCTGATAGGTGTCTGTCTGATTGTTATAACTGTACACCGAATACGGTTTGTTGAACTCTTTGTTCTGCTGATTGTTCTTGTCATACGCCACAAACCCGTCCACCCCCAGTCCTTCTACCTGCGGAATGTTTAAATCGAAGGAAAGCCGGGTTTGGTACATATCCGTTTTTCGCCTTCTGTACCCCGCTTTGTCCGAGGCCATGACCGTCGGATTGTCTCCTCTTTCGACACCGTCACCGGGTAAGCCGTTCGGATAAAAATCAACCAGATAAGGATAATTCCGCCACATCGACTTAATAATGTCTCCCGTCGAAATCCCCGGAAAGGTCCTGTTTTGCTCCTGGAATGACAAGTCCAGCGAGATTTTCAAGTCTCTGGTGATCGAAGCGTCAATGTTCGACCTGCCTCCCAGCACCTTGTAATTATTGATGCCGTCTTTAAAAATACCTTCCTGGTTGGCATAGTTCCCTGATACAAAGTATTTCACTGCGTCCGTTCCGCCCCGCACCGAAAGACTGTGCCGGCTTTGCGTGCTTACACTTTTCAACGTAGCTTTAGCCCAATCCGTATTCGGATAATTCAAGGGGTCGGAACCGTCACGAAATTTCTGAATCTCTTCAGGTGTATACCGGATGCTTTGCCCCTGCGCCTGCAACTGATCATTTTGAAACCGTGCGAGCGATTCCGAATCGGCGTAATCCGGTATGCGGGTCGGTGTCGTGATCCCCTGGTTAAAACTGTAACTGATGGAGGGTTTTCCGGACGCCCCTCTTTTGGTGGTGATAATGATCACACCGTTGGCGGCGCGGGCGCCGTAGATAGAAGCGGAAGCATCTTTCAGAATAGAGATGCTTTCTACGTCTCTCGGATCAATCTGATCAAAACCCTCCCGTCCCGGTACCCCGTCAATCACAATCAGCGGAGCAGTCGATCCCAAGGTGCTTTTTCCCCTGATTAATAGCTGGGCCACGTCGTTACCCGGTTCCCCTGACCGGTTCAGCGCCTGTAAACCGGGAAGCCGGCCCGCAAAGGAATTGGAAAGACTTACTGCCGGATTCTGTTCCAGCGTCTTCCCCTGTACGGTGACAATTGATCCGGTAACGGTTTTCTTTTCCTGGGCGCCGTATCCCACTACGACCACCTCGCCAAGCGACTTTACATCATCCTTCAGTGCTACATTCAGCTCAGATTTATTGGCGACACTGATACTTTCACTCAAAAAGCCGACATAACTGAACACCAGAACGGCATCCTCGGCCACCTTGATCGTGTATTGTCCGCTGCTGTTGGAAATAGCAGCGTTGTTCGTTCCCTTTTCAAGCACAGTGACGCCGGGTAACGGCTCACCTGATGACGTGATCCGTCCGGATATCGTTTTGGACTGTGCGATGGAAAGGCTTGCAAAGGCTGTCTGCAATAGCAGTACAAACAGCAGATGAACACCTCCTTTCATGCCGAAGGCAATCCAGGTTTTGTAACACTTTTTCATAGAAAGACTGGTTTAGTACTAGTTTATCACAATATAGTTCAATAATAACTATTGGAAATACCATCCTGCTCGTAATGAATTTTTCGTCACAACGCTGTCAAATTCCAATTATTAACAACAAAATACCCCGCTACACTTTCTTCAGGTCACGAAAGAAAGTATACGTGCGGCAAACCAGAATGGCCGGCAGAAAAGCTTATATGAGGTTTTTTTTAGTTTTTCAACACGTTTAAGTAGTCTTTGTACGCATCATTGATGTCCTGTTTCTCCCCCTGTGCTGTACAATAGATCAGCACACCGTACCCAAGCGTCAGTTTCTCACCTTTTTTAACTGCAATGGTGCTTTTTTCACCTTGCTTCATCGCTTCTCTACCGAAGCCGTTGGCAACCATCAGCCCATAATCCCGGTTATGGAACCAGCTGGGACGGAAGTTTGCCGGATCAGGCATGAGGGTTACGCCTACATTTTTGTCATCGACCGGGCCGCTGTAATCTACCCACTTCGACGCTTTGCCCCAGGTCCCGTCCCCGTCTTTAAAACCTTCCGAATTGGTCAGATGCCCTTCTCCGTATTGGACCGTAAACTTCGTGTTCACCCGTACGCCCAGTCCCATTTCTTCCTGATCCCCGAATGCGAGGTCGACGGCGTCTGACGAAAAGGTACTGTTGGTTAGGAGCAGCGTGCCCGAAGGCCTGATTAAAATAGTATATTTCACCAGTTCGGCCAGCACTCTGTCTTTTCCGTCTGCGCTCATGTAGTAGTTTCTCACGGTGAAGGATCCCATTCCCGGACCTCCTTTTGGCTGCTCCACGAACATTTCGTGTTCCACCTTGGATTTCAACCGCCAGTAATCATTGCCGTTGATATCCCCGAAACTGAGCCAGATACCGGGGTGAAAGGTGGCGTGGTCTTTCGGATCTCCTTCCTGGGGAGGGTAATTACGGGTAACCTGGATCCCGCAGGGTGATTTTACGTGCGCAAAATACGGTCGGCTTATTTTGGGATCCTCATATACATAACTTGCAAATGGATTTCCCCCGATCGTAATCGTGAGTTCGCCCGGCCGCTGCTTGAAAGCAACCACCGGCTGATCAGAAGTATTACTTGCCTGCCGGGCCACTATTCCGCCGTTAACAAGTATCAGTATGCCAATGATAAAACTTCTGAAATGTTTAGGAAATGGGTAATTGATTGGTGCTTTATTCATCATATAAGCGTTTAAATTGAATACTATCAAAGAGTCCGTTTATCCTTTCCAGGGAAGCTCATACCCTTTCCGGTACTTACGTCCCAGTAATGCATTCGCCTTAGCGTCAAATCCGGGAGACTTAATCACCGCTTTTACGGGGTCGTACTCCAGGGAAGCGGCGCCTATGCGTGTGGTAATATTCGCGAGGAGCGCCATATTGGTAGCAATAGCACCTTTCTCAATCGGCGAATTGAGCTTTGCAGGGTTATTTTCTCTTACGGCGGTCAGGAAGTTCGGCATGATGGCTTCAACCACCTCCGGCGATTCGATTTTGATCTGCTCCTTTCCCTTGGTTACCACCACTCCGGCTCTTCCGAATTCCATTTTGCCGTCTGTCCCGTAAGCGACATTCCCGTTATCGTGCCCCTCCAGGTTGTAGGGGGTCCAGAGACGCATTTCCCAGATGATCTGGGTATCGTCGTATTCAAAAATAGTGGTCTGCGTATCAGGAGTTTCGTGATCGTCATTGTAATAATACTGTGCTCCGGAGGAAACGACTCTTTTAGGATACCTGTCTCCCAATGCCCATACGGCTACGTCGATCTGATGCACGCCGTCATTTGCAGCGTCGCCATTGCCATAATCCCAGAACCATCGCCAGTTATAGTGCCACCGGTTTTTTGTATAAGGCACTTTCGGCGCCGGTCCCAGCCACAGATCATAATTAACGCCTTCCGGCACTGCCTCTGCCGGCGCGCGGCCGATTGCTTCGCGATGTTGATGGTCGATGGCCTTTATCGTATGCACTTTGCCGATAATCCCGTTACGCAGTTGTTTCATCCCCTCCATATGCGCACCGTCGCTGCGGCGCTGAGTCCCATGCTGCACGCATTTATTGAAATGCTTCGCCGCTTTGACCAGCAAGTTAGTCTCAACGATGTTGTGACTGCACGGTTTTTCGACAAAAACATGTTTTCCTGCCATCAGTGCCCATAGCGCTATGGGCGTGTGCCAATGATCCGGGGACGCAATCGATACCGAGTCGATCGTCTTGTCTTCCAGTAATTCCCGGAAATCGGCATATTTTTTGATCTTATCGGCATTGGGCAAGTCCTCAACCGCCTTTCCCAACTGGGCGGGGTCTACATCACAGAGCGCTACGAGATCGCACCCTTTGGTGGCCGTAAACCTTTTGATATGATTCCTGCCCATCCCTCCCGTTCCGATCACGGCATGCCTGATCTGGTCGCTGGGAGGTGTCTGCGCCCAGGCACTCCTGGCTATATACGGCGCTGCGATCGCCCCGATTCCGGCAGACAGTATAAACTTGCGCCGGGTTACACCCCGAAGCGTTGTCTTTTCTGAATTGTTTTTCATTGTACCTGATTTTAACATGGTTAAGAGTTAGTATTCATTTTTCATCTGATGGTCTTCCGAATAGTCCCATATGGAGCCGGGCCATGCATAGCTACCGGGTTTTAACGTAAGAAAAAGATCTTTCCGCTCCTCGATGCGCATCCTGATCGCTCCTGCCCCAAACTCATGCGTCGGGTAAAACCTGGTGAAATTCAGCCGTTGAATGATCGCAAATGAGGTGGATCCGCCCTCAATGATCAATTCATCGATTTTTGTCCCGCCAAGCACATTTTCCACAACGTCGGCCATTGCTTTCTTGATCTTTGCCGGGAAACGTTCCACACCGTCACAGTCCAGGTTATTAATGGCAATGATCACCCTGTTCTTTCTTGCCAGACCATCGCTGATTGCACGCGCCCATTCCGCCAGGAGCAGCCCGTACTGCTCTTCTGAACAAAATAATTTTTCGGGCATGTAGATAACCTCCTGCCCCGCTTCCCTGGCGGCTTTGACCAGCAACCTGCTCTTCATGAATGCGCTTCCGCATACATACAAAACTTTTTCTCCCAATTGCACCCGGTTCATATCCCTTTTCCCGGAATTTTTACGGCTTCTCAAAATCGCATCGAAGAATTCGGAGCCGCCGGAAGGAATGGTGCGGGCATCTATTTTCTCCGCCCATTTTTCCAGATCCTCGGAACTGGACGTGTCGCCGATCAGCAGACCTTGTTCAGGAAGCGCATCATCGGTTGTGATAACGGCAGCATAAGCACGTGCACTTTCCCCGATCAGGTCCATTACCAGTGGCGACGCCCTCTTTTCAGCAATTCCATTGGTGAAACTAAATGCATTCAGGGGAATTCCGTCGTAGTAGTAAACTCCGTGCTTAATCGTCCTTTTCAATTCCGGATTGGCCGGAACGAGCAATACCCTCGTTTTCCCTGACACACTTAATTGCGCCAGTAACTCTTCTCCAACGTTGCCTCTGAAAATGGAGTCCATTTTTTTGTAAATAACGTCTGGCTTAAGAGCGAGCAGGTCAAGCGTAGTTTTCCTGATCACGGCAATGGCCTGCTCGGGAGGCAGTGAACGGGTATCCGTTGCTATGACCAAAATATCTGCATCAACGTTTCCATCCACTTTTGTATCGATTACAACGCTGAAACCATTGCGGATCCCTACGCCTCCGATTTCTGCGGCCCCGGTAAAATCATCTGCAATTACTGCTATCATGTACTAATAGGATTGAATCTTGTTTTCAAAAAGTCTAACAGCATATTCAATGGCGAGGAGCATCGCATCGGCGCTCGCAATCCCCTTTCCTGCAATTTCCATGGCCGTGCCATGGTCAACCGAAGTCCTGATAATCGGCAGCCCCAGGGTAATGTTGACGCCTTTGACGCTGTTCATCTTCTGCGCCTTATTATCCCATGTAAATCCCACCATTTTAAAGGGAATATGCCCCTGATCGTGATACATCACCACACAACCGTCGTAGCTTCCGCCTATTGCTTTCGGGAAAAGGGTATCGCCCGGAATCGGCCCGGTCACGTCGTACCCCCGGCTGACTGCTTCCTCGATGGCGGGAATGATTTCCGTTTTTTCCTCCCAGCCGAAAATGCCGCCGTCACCGGCATGAGGATTCAACCCTGAAACCGCAATTCTCGGCTGAAGGATCCCCAGTTGCAGACATGCCTGGTGCATGAGTTCAATCGTATCCAGGATCCGTTCCTTTTTAACCAGATCGCATGCCTGCCTCAATGATACGTGGGTAGACACGTGAATGACCCGCAAGTCATTTTCAACCAGCAGCATCGCATATTTTTCTGTGCCTGTATAATGCGCATAGATTTCCGTATGTCCCGAAAAGTGATGTCCTGCGAGGTGAAGCGATTCTTTGTTGATGGGCCCGGTGACGGTTCCGTCAATGTCTCCTTTCATCGCCAGGGCAATCGTTTCGACAACCGTTTGAAAAGCCACATTGCCGGCCATCGCAGACATTTCTCCTTTTCTGAGCGTGTCAAAATCGACATTTTCCAGGTCATACACATCGATTTGCCCGATACTGAATTCAGCATCACGAACATCCTTAATGGCGTTCACTGTAAGCGCAAGGCCACAAAACCTGACCGCATCTGCCATCACCCTGGCATCGCCAACCACCAGCGGACGACAGGAATTGTAAATTTCCTTACTGGCAAATGCCTTCGCCGCGACTTCCGGCCCGATGCTCGCCGGGTCACCCATGGTGATGCCTAATATTGGTCTTTGCTCATTCATTCTGATTACTACTATTTAGTTGGTTCAAATCTCCGAACTGCGACACGGTTATTTCCCGGATCAATTGTTGTTCTTCAGGGGTAAGCGGCAACATCGGCGGCAGCATACAAGGCTGACACAGCCCATAAGCAGCCATCATCGCTTTCAAGACAGGCAGGGAATAACTTAACGACCTGTCCTTTTGGTAAACCTCCGAAATTTTGTCGGCTTTATCCTGTGCTGCTGCTGCTTTTGCATCCTCCTGTCCGGCCACATGCGTGCAAATCGCCCTATAGATTCCCGGGGCAAGATTGGCGGTGCTTGGTATGATTCCGTCGGCGCCGAGCTTCATGGCCCGAAACGACTGTGCCGCCCATCCTGTTAGAAAGGAGAAATCTGCCCGGTCTTTCCAGAGCGCTACGGAAGCCTCCAATCGTTCAATACTCCTTTCCGAATCTTTAAAACCCACAATATTGGGATGCGCGCTCAACTGGTCAACAACCGCAAGCGGAATGGACAAATGGGTTGTTCCGGGAATGTTGTAAATGATCAGCGGCGCAGGTACCTTGTCCGCAAGCATTGTAAAATAACGGAGCATCTGGCCCGCATCTGCCGGGTAATAGCTCGCCATCGTGGCAACAAACACGTCGGCCCCCTTCTCGTGATAATGATGCGCATCTTCAATAGCATCCATGATGGCGTTGCCGGATATCCCTGCATACACCATGCTTTTGCCACCTGCCGCCTTTACGGTGGCTTCCACCAGTCGCTTTTTCTCTGCCCTGGCAACAGAAGCCGATTCCCCGGTAGTGCCCAGAATAAAGGGAGCCGCCCCGTTGCCGGCGATGTAGCGCACAAGGCGTTCGGTGCCCTCTGCATCAATCTTCTGGTCTGCATCGACCGGCGTGATCATCGGGACCACTACACCTTTGTATTTTTTCTTTACCTCCATTTTAGATATTGACGCCACAGATTGTTAAGATTTACACAGATTACCATTTTGATGTACGATTTCAGGGCCTACAATTGCTGATATCCGATTGCTGATAGCTATGAGCTCAGCTTCCTGGGTTCGACTCCTGGGTTCGACTCCTGGGTTCGACTCCGCTCACCCAACCACCCAACCACCCAACCACCCAACCACCCATCGTATTTGCCGATTGCTGATAGCTGATAGCTGATTGCCGATATCCGATTGCCGATTGCCGATTGCCGATAGCTGACACCCGACAGCATCCTTAAAAAGCGCTTGCATAGATTTCCCTCGCATCCGCGATGCTTATTTCCCGTGGGTTATTCTTCAGCAGCCGTTGTATCTGCATCGCTCCTGCAGCCAGTTTTTCAGTAGCCTCAACAGGGATTTTCACTTCCGAGAGACTGGTCGGCAAGCCGCAATCCTTTATAAGTTTTTTGATAATCCGTACGCCGGACCTCGCGACAGCTGCAGCATCACCACTTTCCCGGCTACCCAGCGCTACGGCTACGGCTGCATACCGTTCCGGCGCGGCCTCCAGACTAAATTCCATGACATAGGGAAGCAACAGCGCCACAGAAAGGCCGTGCGAGAGGTGAAATTCCGTACTGAGCGGGTACGCAAATGCATGAACCGCCGCGGTATTCACCGGCCCGAGACACATTCCGCCATACATGCTTCCCAGCGCTACATGTGCACGCGCCTCTGCATCCCGGCCATCACGACAGGCGCTTAATAAAAACCCTCCGATGTGTTTAATACCATCCAGCGCCGGCAAATCGATAACCGGGTGCGCATACTTGTTGGTATAGGCCTCTATGCAGTGAGCCAATGCATCAATTCCGGTGGCTGCCGTTACCAGCGGCGGCACCGTTGCGGTCAATCCCGGATCAACGTAGGCGGCGTCCGGAACAAGCTCCGGGCTGATCACCCCTATTTTGACACCCTTGGAGTTCACAAAAATGGCATTGGGAGAAACTTCACTCCCTGTTCCGGCCGTGGTAGGCAGACAAGCCACATAGGTAGACCTGTTCTTCCTGAATCCGTCTCTCAGGACCTCATCAACGGTCTGCTCACTATGCAGCTGGGCTGCCACAAGTTTGGCGATATCCATTACACTTCCTCCGCCTATTCCTGCCACGCTATCCGCCCCGAATTTTACGGCTGCCGCCAAAAGCCTTTCAAAGTCATCAAAAGTGGGTTCCTGCAAAATCGTCGTATCGCTGCATATCGTAACACCCGCACCGGTCAGCCGCGCCAGGGCTTCCTCCAGTTTTTCAGTCATGTGCGGAATGGTGATTACATATAATCGTTTATAAGGAAGATTCAGGTAATCGTCCACAAACTGATTCAGGCTATCCGCGCCGAATACTACCTTTTTGGGATTAAAAATTTGAATTTTGTCCATACCGGATACTTTTTCCTTCTATCCTTTTAAACTGACAGAAGTCGAAATCGATGATTTTTGCAATTGTAATCGTTTACATTTTATTTCAAAAAAATAGTCCCCGCTTATTCCATAGCAACCATGGTCTGTGTCTTCACAGACCAATCACGCTACCGGCCCGACCACG
>JBEBSD010000023.1:0-80034 GCA_040394475.1 Telluribacter humicola
CTGCCAGGATGGACCTGATGAAGGTATCGTGAATCGATGTGATTTTACTCATGCTTCAAAACTAATAGCCCGCAATACCCCTATCCTTTCTGCAGTTCAAATACTGTTATTTCGGGCCTGACGTTCAACCTTACCTGCCATAAATGCCCTAATGCCCTGTTGATGTATAACGTTCGATCGTTGCTTAACTCGTACTGTCCGGCGGAATACCGTTTGTTAGTTACCGGAAGTATGGGTGGAGAAAGAAAGGGCGGCCTGACTTGTCCTCCATGCGTGTGTCCTGATAAAATCCAACTGTTATAGTCTCCCCAGACGTCCAAATCGCAAACGTCGGGGTTATGACACAATGCAATGTTTGCTTTTGATGCATCAAAACCGGCAATTGCGTCAGCGGGCTTAAAATTAGTACCCCAATAATCGTCAAATCCGATAAAATTCAACCCGCTTACTTCTACGCTTTCGTTTCTTAACAACTGAATACCATTACTTTCAAATTTTGAGGTTATTTTGTCGGCAACTTCGGGCTGCAGCCAATCTACGCCGTAGTCATGATTCCCCAAAACTCCAAGGGTTCCTATTTTTCCTTTAACCGCAGCGCTCAGAACTTCGTCTAACTCCCTGTACAGCACTTCGTCTTTGTAGGTGTTTACATAATCGCCCGTGTAAACGACAAAGTCAGGATTAAATGCTTTGGCCTTATTAAAGCAATCTATTATAAACCGGTAATCAAATCTTTTCCCGATATGAATGTCACTAATCTGCATGAGTGTCTTGCCTGCCAGATCAGCTGGCAAATTCTTTACGGGCATTTTTACGCTCACAAACTCCAGCCAAAATGGTTCAACCTGCCAGACATACAAGCCGCTGGAAAGGCCTATTCCTGTAAATCCCCAAAATGTCTGTTTAATAAAATTTCGTCTATTCATTCTCTGTCAGTCAAAAATGGCTTAAAACGTTTCGGCTCCTGGGATCCAAAGCAAGGGTTCACCGGACCTGAAAAACAAAGAGCCGTCAACATCACTCGCTAACGGCTCTCTGCCTGTGGTTATTCTGCCGGTCGGATAATCAGTAGGTTGGGCATCGAGGTCACGACCACCCGTTCCCCATGTTCGAAGCCTAGGCTGTGTAACCAATCTCCCCGGAGTATGATTTCGGGAACCTCGCGCTGGCTGTGCTTGTTAAAGCGTGTCTTCGGCTGAATTTTCAGGCTGCGTACATCAGGCCTTCGGATTGCTTTCGTTTTGTTGGTTCGCATAATGTTTGGAGTTTAATAAGAGGCCAGGCGGTGCTGCGAACCAACAAAACAAGTTTTGAAGATACGGGACTCTCACCCGCTCTCCGCCAGGCTGTATCTTTCGATTTTAAATTTGATGAACTGTACATGATTTAATTTTATTGGTTCGCAGTTCAAAGATAGGGAAAGTAAGTGTTTGGTGCTAGTTTTTGAGGAAATAATTATGGTTACAGTTTTCTGGCTAAAAAACTGTATTTAAACACCTCGGATTATTGATTCGGCGTTCTTTCTTGATCATTTTACTAGTCTCCTCGGGTAAAGCGTTTGCAAAACATACAAGCGATATACTGACTAATTTTTGTTCAGTCTATCAAGGTTGTTGTAGTATAGCCGAAGTTGATGATTTCTATTGCTCCATCTAAGTGGTTCTACCTCGCTTTTTTTGTAACGCTTTGTTACAGGCAGCCTTTTTAATTTGAATCAAATCAGTAAAATATTAAACTAATTTTTTATCATTCCTACTCCGCCTATATTTAATAAATTGATTAAACTCCTCTTCATCAGCGTGTTCTAAAACTATCACTTGAGGCTTGTAACCACATTCTTTCTTAATGTTTGCAATTTCATCAGCTATTACTTTGAAGATATTTTTAACTTGAACAACATTATCATCGATTAACTTTTCGCTATTTTCAAATATCTTCATCCAACTGTTTATATACTTTAGGGAACCCTGGAAATACTGATCGACTCTTATGTTCGAATTAGTAACCTCTCTTCTTATCTGTTCTCCATGTTCCAAAATTCACCATCAAAAAAAGCTGCCCCAGAGTTAATTCTGAGGCAGCAAAATACATACTGACAAATTGTTATTACAATTGACTTCCTGGCATATAAGTACTTTCTATTATTTATTCAAGTAATATTCGGTGCCGGTCGGGATTCTTTTTCTCGTTATAATTTACATGTAGATAATATATGCCTCTAGGCAGATCTTTTACCTCCATAGATAGTCTATTGTTGTTGTTTTTAATACTCTCAAAATCAGATGTGGATACCTTCTTTGTTCGAACAGATATAGTCGAGCTTTCGTGGAACAATTCCAGGTCGTTGGGGATGCCCTTGGGATCAATAAGGTCTTCAAAAAGAAGCGTCAAGCGATCCGAGGCTGGATTAGGCGATACGGTATACTTAGCGAAGAGCGTTGAAACAGTCCAATTGGTTGCCTTATAATCGCCCCAGCCACAGCTATTTCTTGCACGAATATGTATGGTCTGGCTGGTAGGGTTCGGCAAAGACCAATAATTCATTTCAATACTGGTAAGTGTTAGGGGAGTTACAAACCAGTTGGAGTGATTCTGCATTTCAAAACCGTATTCGAGAATAGATGCGACTTCAGATCCCATAAAGAGTGTGTAGCCTGCTTCCATTTGCGTGTTCCCCCAAGACGAAAGCACTTTTCCCTGCCCTGATCCTAGCCAGCCTGCTTCGACATCAAGATGATCATAGTAGGGAACACCGGAGTATACTAATTTTTTTAGTATTACTGACCCGCATCCTGAAGCTATACTTGCTTCGACATAGCCAGGTCCATTTCCTTCTGGATACCGGGTTGCTACGCCAGTAGACGAATTAACGCTGAAAAAATTCCCACTTGTGCCTGACCAGGTTACCGCTCCAGGCGGAGTTCCGGAAAGGGAATAACTCCCGGTTGTACAAAAAAGATCTGGCCCATTAATCGGACCTCCCAAAACATGTTGTATAGCTTTGTAGGCGTCCAGTAGTCCGTATCCTAGTTCCTGAGAGTGGCCCGGTAGGGAAGCATTCCAGCTATAGTTATAACCCCCGACTTTTGAGGCTGTGTTTTGCAAAATAGTCCTGATCTGGGCAATAGTCAGTGAAGGTTTTATTGCCTTCATAAGCCCAACGACTGCCGAAACCTGTGGGGCGGCAAATGAAGTGCCATCCAAATCACCATAATCATTAGCATTTTGTGTGCTCCGAATTCCCACACCTGGGGCGGCAATGAAAAGGCCAGGACCCCAGTTAGAAAAACCTGCTCTGGCATCGGTGTTTGTGGTAGCTCCAACGGCCATAACGTTTGTATTAGTCGCAGGATAGGTTATTGCCCCGAAAGAATTACCTGAAGCACAAATTACAGGTATCCCGGCAGAAACAGCAGACAAGATAGCAGCGTCAATAGCTGAAGTAGATCCCACGCTCAGGCTAATTTGTATTACTTTTGCACCCTTTTGAACAGCATATATGATGGCATCATCAAGAGCGGCTGAGCTTGGGTCGGTATCACCAACCCCAAGGAACATAATTTTGAAGCCTGAAAGTCCAAAGCCGCCACCCACGCCAGCAATTCCGACCGAATTATTACCTTTAGCCGCTAAAACACCGGATACATGCGTTCCATGATTGTTGCCGGGACTTCTGACGTCATTGTTGCCTGCGTTAAAATCCCAGCCCCGCCAATCATCGATCAAACCGTTACCATCGTCATCTACTCCATTGCCCGTAGTCGGGTCATTGGGATCTGTCCAGGCATCTTCACCAGGATTACTCCAAAGATTGTGATAAGCGTCCGAACCCAGACCCAAATCTTGATGCGCAATGTCGATGCCGGAATCAATCACTGCAATTTCACCACAGAAGGGGCCTTTGAAAAGCTCCCATACTGCCGGCATGCCTATTCTGGGTAGGTACCACTGGCTGCTATAGTGTGGGTCATTAGGGGCCGCGGGATAATTTCCGAAAGTATTGATGTCCAATACTTCGATTTCGGGGTCACCAGAAAGTTTTTCAGCAATATCTATGAATTTAGTATTTTCTGGTACTTGAACATCCACAAAGCCAGAAATAGAGTTCCGAACAATTTTCAATCGGTACTTTTCGGTCAGTTGATTGAGTGCAGACTTGTTTTTCAGTTTAATAGTGAGAATTTTTTCATCCACTTTGTAGGAGACATCTTTTGATTCAATTTTGAACCATTGCCCATTTTCTTCTTTTAAATTGCTTTTTCCAACGGTCTTAACGTTCTGAGCAACAACGAGGGTTGTATAAAGAACAACACATAAAGTAAGGGTTAATTTTTTCATAAGATTTAGAAGTTGACATAAATTGAAATAAAGATTTGAAATTTAACATAAATTAAAATGAAATTTTAGAGGTTTATATAGAGGATATAACGCTGAATACTGATTTTGATTAATTGTAAACTTCTATAGGGCAAGAAGTAGAATCCGCTACCAAAACAATGTAAACCGGATCGGGAGGGTTAGGCATATCAGTATAGCAGGGTACGATACTTTCCTCTTTTGTCGGCTTCCTGAGCTTTACAAATACCTTTAATCCCTCACGGCGATAAGCCTCCGGTAGTTCTAATAATCCGATCACGTTATTATACGTAGTGTAATCGCTTCCCCCACCGAGCTTATCAGTCCGTTTCACCCACTCTTTCGCCCCAAGCTGACCCTTCTTATCCAGCCTTAGGGCGTAGTCCTGGCATTTTTGACCGACAATCACACCCGAAACACATTCAATGCTATCTTCCGCATTCACTTCACTACTTGAACAAGCTGTAAAGAGACATGGGGTAAGAAACAGCAATGGCAGCAGGTATGTAGCCTTATAATGCAGCAACGGGCCTCTTACCTGCATAAGAGCAGATTTTACCGTAGTTTTTTTCATTGATTATAATAGATTGGTTTAACGTTATGTTAGCCCAGAGCATTAATAATACACCTGGCTAAACGTTATGACCCTAAACGACAAAATTTGGTTGTAAGCGATGTTTATTATTTTAAATTATTTATTGAAAAAGTTCTAGGCATTAACATTTGCTACCATTTTTTATGGATTTGGCCCACTTTTTCGCTTTTAAGCGAAAGAACATCGGGATGACTAATTTTCTCAGAGACGCTTGAACCAAAATGATTTTGAGGAAGGGGTAAAGCTGATGGCTGTCCGAAAAGGGCAGCCTCTTTTTGTCAAGTCAAGAGTTCTAATACTCTGTAAGCAAACCGCCCCTTCCCCTAGGGTTTACTTTTCTTCCACCTATGTGGTAGCAGGTCCGAGAACTTTCCATCGTAGCCGGGATCATTGTTCTTAATGTATCCAACAGCCATTCGTGTGAATTTACACCATGCTTTTTTATTGTACGTAGCGAATAAATTTACCCAAGGTTAAGTTCCTTGTTTTACAAAACTCCTGCTGACTTAGGCCACTTTTCAACCATTCAGCTACCAAATTCAACATCTGTTCGCGCTTTTCCATCGTCTACTTTATTTTCGTGCAAGGTAGATAGCGAAAATCGATCAAGAAAAATGGGGTTGGTAGGACGTATCCGCCCAATGAACTACGTCTTGTTTGAGTTTTCGGGATTTTTATAATTCTGCGTGAGTAGCTCGGAGATTTTTCTGTGTTTAATGGTCATGATATTTTCCAAGGCATATTTGAGCCATTGGAATGGATTGACCTCGTGTTTTTTGCAGATGGCAAAGAATGAATAAATCATGGCCGCTCTTTGGGCCGCTTCATGGGTACCTGCAAAGAGATAATTCTTCCGTCCCAGGTATGTAAAGCTTTACATAACCTCGGCCGCAAAAACTTCTTGTTCGCAGGCACACACGAGACGGCCCAAAATGCGGCAATGATTTACTCGCTGTTCGCTACCTGCAAAAAAACACAAAGTAAATCCACACGAATGGCTGTTGGATACACTAAGAAAGCTTAACGACCTCAACTACCAGGAAAAGTTCTCTGATCTGCTGCCCCACAGGTGGAAGCAACCCCTAGCCAGCGATAGCTGAAAAACAATAGGAGGATAGCCGATTGCTTACATTGTATCTCCCAGTGGAGCATAAATTTAGCTTCCAAGTCTCTCTCCTTAAAACTCCTCCTGCAGCAAGCTGTTATTCACAGCAGCACCCGCCATATTCCCAGCCGCAACCGCAGAAGCAACGGAACGCATGGGACTGGCGTTGTCACCGCATGCGTAACAATTGGCAACACTCGTTTTTTGAAGCATATCTACTTTGAGATACCCTTGTTCGGTCAATTCACAACCCAAAGCCTCCGGGAGGGTACAATGCTGTTCAAATACAGGCCGGGCGTATAGGGCTTTAAGCGTAAACGTTGAATGGTCCCGGAAGACCACCTGCTCCAGGTTCCCGCCCTTGTGTTGGAGGGAAGCAATTTCCTTTTCAATTATCGGAATGGCATGCTGCGTGATTTTTGTGGTTTGCTCGGGTGTAAGGGTGGATTTCCCATTGGTAAAAATCGTCAGGTCGCTTGTCCAGTTACGAATGAGCTGGGCGTAATGGAATGCGGTATCGCCATTTGCCAAAATTCCGGTTTTTTCACCTTTTACCTCATAACCATGGCAATAAGGACAATGAATAACCGAAATACCCCAACATTCTGAAAAGCCTGCTATTGGGGGCATGTTGTCTTTTACACCGGTGGCAAAAATAAGTTTCTTCGCCTTAAATGCTTCTCCAGCCTGCGTAGTGATCACAAAACCGTCGTCGGTCTTCTTTCCCTCAACGGCAAGAGCATTTAAAAACGTCACCGTCGGGTAGTGCAACACCTGCGCTTTCGCGCGTTCGGCTATAGCAGCTGGTTTTTCTCCGTCCTGGGTAATGAAATTATGGGAATGCGGCGTTTGCCGGTTACACGGCAATCCGCTGTCAATGATCAAAACACGTCGCAACGCGCGCCCCAAAGCCATCGCCGCAGACAATCCTGCATAACTTCCACCAATAATGATTACCTCCGGATCTTGGTTGACTGTCATCTGTTCTATTTTTAAAAATGCGGTTAGGGTCGCATTTCAGCATGCAACACCGCTTCAAAGGTAAGAATTAGTATCATTAATGCAACAATGTTGCACTAATGATACGATGATGCATTACGCTGAGGAAACAGGTCTGTATGATTCATAGCGTCAGGTTTAGAGTACCAGTCACTTCGTACGATACCGCATTGGCCGAAAGCCGCCATCCTCTTCCTATATAAAGGACTCTCACTTTGGGCAATACCTTTATTGGCGGTTCTCTGTTTTTTTAATCTGTTATCATCGCGACTTGCCTTACGTATTTGCCTTCCTCAAGCGCTGTCACAATAAACTGAGCAACGTCAGAATTACTTATTTGAAATTTGGAATTATCGCTTGGCCGGTTTATCGTAAATGTCCCACTTTCTTTGCCCGAAATAATTTCAGTAGGTCTAACAATTGTCCAGTCAAGGTTGCTTTGCTTTACGATCTCTTCCTGAATACTATGGTCTTTAAAAGAAGCTGACAAAATTTTGTCTGCCGAAACCATCTTTTTAAAATCATCAGGCATATAATCCCAACTGTCGCCTGCTCCCTGTGCACTTAAACAAACAAGTCGTTTCACTCCTTTTTTATTCATTGCCGAAATAATGTTTGCTGTTCCTCTGGACATTGTGTCTTGACTTGAGTTATTGAAACCAAGCGTAATAATCACGCTGTCATCAGGGTTGATAATTTTCCCTACCAGTGTATCGTCAAGAACATCACCAATAACAAAATCCAGGTTGTCAGATGACGACTTTTCCTGTCTTGTCAAAACCACAACTGAATGGTTGCCATTGAGTAATTTTTTCACAACTAATTGTCCGACGTCACCTGTCCCGCCGAATACTATGATTTTTCCTTTCATCTTTTTTCTATGTTGTTAAACTACGGAATATCGTTTTACAAGTCTCGCCCGGTCTGCCCAACCCCCTAAGAAACATCGAATAAGGAGAGCTAGCACACAGCGAATTTTGCGGCGCCTAATATAAGGCAAAGCTTGGGCTTCGACAAGCTCAGTCACCGCGACAAGCTCAGCCACCGGGCTTCGACAGGCTCAGCCACCGGGCTTCGACGAGCCGCCAGTCGTTGCTGAGATCGTCGAAGTCCGCCCATTCCCCATCCCCCATTCCCCGTTCCCCATTCCCCATCCCCCCCACCCATTGCCCTTTCCCCCACTATTCACTAATTTGCCAACCCATTCCCCCAAACCAACCTGTACCCCCATGAAAAAAACGTTTGCCGTACTCATTATCCTCATTACCACCATCAGCGCCGGGCCGCGGAAAATTACCTGGGTGGCCATTGGCGATTCGATTACCTACCTGAACGATCATCCCGATGAAACCGGGAACCGGATTACCAAAGGGTATATGACCCTGATTACCGAAAAACACCCGCAGGTGCGCTATATCAACCATGGCCATAACGGCTGGACAGCCGGACGCATTGCCGAAAAGATCGGGGAACTCGGGGTGCCGAAAGCAGATGTCTATACGATATTCCTGGGCACCAACGACTGGTGGTCGGGCCGCCCGGTGGGAACGCCGGCCGATTATAAAGACAACACCGGACCCGCGACCTTGTACGGGTCCTTCCGGGTGATTATCGACCATCTCAGGCAACTCAACAAAAAGGCCCGGCTGATACTGGTCACCCCCCTGCAGCGCGGCGATTTTGTTTACATCAATAATTTCAAAAACAATGCCTATGGTTCCTACCGGGAAAAGAACGGGCAGCACCTCGAGCAGTTTGCCAATGCCATCCTGGACATCGGGAAGCTGGAAAAAATCCCGGTAGCCGACCTGTACCACGACAGCGGGATCACGCTGGAAAACATGGTAAAGTTCAAATACCTCAAAGATACGGCCAAGCAGGCCTACCGCAACTTCCCCTACCCTGCTTATATTGATATTCCGTTTCAGCCCGAAACCGATGAATATCCCTATCCGGAGGCCGCCATCGACATGACCTACGACGGCCTGCACCCGTCTGATAAGGGGTATGCCCTTATTGCCGGGCAGATCACCCGAAAATGGAAAAGGCTCCGGTAGCCCCGGCGCGCTCACAGGAATGTACAGGATAGTAAACCCGCATTTTGTATGAATTTTTGAGTAAAATATTATTACTATTTCAAGAACAACATCTTACTATAGTGCAATTATTTAGTAACAGAATTTGAAACCGGAAACGGACCGCTTGCAAGAGCATTCCGATAATAATCAATCGCATAGCAAACCACGGCGCCAGGCAGGCGGCTTAGTGCCCTCAAACGAGTTTTATTATAATATTTCAATTACAGCGTAGAGAAAAATGAACAAAATAGGCTTCAATGTACTGGTTTGGTCAGCAGCGGTATCAGACGACCTTTTCCCGATTGTCGAAAGACTGAAGAAAATCGGGTACGACGGGGTCGAATTTTATGTAGGTCCGGGCGACGATGCGCCCTACCGCCGTATGGGCGACTTCACCAGGGAGCTGGGAATGGAAACCACCAGTGTGTCCACATTAGGAGCCGACACCAACCCCATCGATGCCTCCGCCGTTGTCAGGGGACAAGCCCTTGACAAGATCCGGCGCGATATCGACCTGGCGCACCAGCTCAATTCCAGTGTACTCTGCGGCCCCATTCACTCCGGTCATACCATTTTTGTCAACCAACCCGCAGCTGAGCATGAATACCAGCGCGCCGCGGAAGTGCTGCACAAAGCCGGCGAACATGCGGCCCAGGCCGGAGTTGTCCTCGCTGCCGAGGCGCTCAATCGTTTCGAATGTTACCTGTGCAATACGATGGAACAATTGCTGCATCTCGTAAAGCTCGCCGACCACCCCAACGTGCAGGCCATGTTTGATACCCATCATGCCAATGTAGAAGAGAAGAAATTCGGTCCGGCCATCCAGACCATCGCGCCTGTGCTGGCCCATGTCCATATCAGCGAAAACGACCGCGGAACCCCGGGGGAAGGACATGTCCCCTTTGACGATGCCTTTGCGGCGCTCGCGGGAGTCGGGTACAAGGGCTGGCTCACGATCGAAGCCTTTTCCCGCAACGACCCCGATTTTGCCAATGCCATCGGAGTGTGGCGCGAATTTTCTCCGCCCTGGGAAATAGCGGAAAAAGGCTATGCGTTTATTAAAAGTATGTGTGAGAAGCACGGATTATAACCGGTCCCCGGTCCTGAGCTCGTCGAAGGGAGTTCGTCGAAGGGTGTCACCCTGAGCCTGTCGAAGGGCAGTTATTACCATAAACCAGTACCAACAAATTGTTAATTCCTTATTCATCTATAACAATGATCCAGTTAAAAAAAGTACAAATTGCCGGAATGCTCCTGGCTACCCTGGCCCTAGGAACCACCGCCTGTGCTCAAAAAAGCAAGGATGGTTTCAAATCCATTTTCAATGGAAAATCACTTAAAGGATGGGAAGGGGACGCCAACTACTGGCGCGTGGAAAACGGCAACCTGGTGGGTGAAATCACGCCGGACAAAACGCTTAAAAACAACAGCTTTATTATCTGGAACGGCGGACAACCCGGAGATTTTGAACTCAAAGCCTCTTTTAAAATTACTGAAAACGGCAACTCGGGGATCAACTACCGCAGCGATAAGCTGACGGATATCCCGCACGCGCTGAGAGGCTACCAGGCGGATATTGACGGGAAGATCAATTATACCGGGCAGAATTACGAAGAGCGGAAGCGCACCACCCTTGCCTACAGGGGAGAAAAAGCGACGATCCGCAGTCAGGCTGCCTCCCAACAGCTGCGGGAAAATGTGAAGAACAACGCCTGGCAGTCGCGCGAAGTAACCGGCAGCCTCGGTACAGCCGATGAGCTGAAGGGTAAAATTAAGCCCGAAGAATGGAATGAAATCCATATCATCGCCAAAGGCAATGTGCTGCAGCACTACGTAAACGGCGTGCTGATGAGTGAGGTGACCGACGAAGACGCTGCCAACCGGAGCGCTTCCGGCTACCTCGGCGTTCAGGTTCACGTGGGCCCGCCGATGAAAGTGGAGTACCGCGATATCCGGATCAAACAATAAGCTGACTATTCCTAACCCTTTTTGACTATTCCTGCCCCTTAACCCGGCTATTCCTAAACACCTTAATTAGTTCAAGTAAGTAACTGGCTATTCCTAAACCTTATGAAATACCGTTTATACTAACCTGGAGCGGTCACGCTGAGCCTGCGGTCCGCCGCTGCGGTCAAAGCGCGCTTCGACAGGCTCAGCGACCGCAGGCTCAGCAACCAAATTAATGACTGATTTTATTATTCCTGACAATTAACCTTTTAATGATTCCAATGAGTACCTCACTTCCTTTTCGTTTCGGTTCTGAAGTTTACACCTGGTTTATGAGCGGCAATGGCGAAACGCATAAAGGACGCCTGGGGCACTTTATTGAAATCATTGCACAGGCTGGATTCTCCGGAATCCAGCCGATTTTTACCTGGATGGGCGACCTCATCGATCCGGGACTCCTGAAAGCCAAACTCGACGAACAGGGAATCCAGCTGGCCGCCCTGGCGCTGGCGCTGGAATGGAACGGGGAAGAAGAAACCGATGAGGAGCGCGCCATTGCCGATCACGCCGTCCGCGTGCTGGAACAATTTCCCGGGGCCGTCCTCAATACGGTACAGTGTCCTACGGGCCGGCATGATCTCGTGCAGCGTCAAAAGCGGCTGGTAGCCACTGTCAACCGGGTATCTGCCCGTGCCGCCGAAAAGGGAATCCCCTGTAGTTTTCACCCCAATTCACCCCATGTATCCATTATCCGGACCGAAGAGGACTACAAAGTCGTGCTGGAAGGACTGGATCCCGCCGTTACCGGGTGGACTCCCGATGTCGGGCATATCATCAACGGCGGAATGGATCCGCTCGCTAAAATGAAAGCCTATCAGCACCTGATCAATCATGTCCATTATAAGGACTGGGACGGGGAGCCGGAATTTGCCCTGATGGGAACGGGGAAAGTGGATTTAGTCAGCATTACCCAATGGCTTAGGGACATTGACTACAACGGTTGGATTATTTGCGAAGACGAAGGGAAAGAAGCCCTCCATGACCCCGATTTTGTAACACTGCACGACGGAAAATGGATACAGGAAACGCTGATTCCCCAATTGCAATAACCAGTAAGGATACTGCCTCACAGCTTCCTTCAAACGTGCTTTGAACTATGCCTTTCATACAAACCAACGGAATTAATTTTTATTACGAAGAACGGGGCCGCGGCGGAATTGGAATTGGTGACGACGGGTCCGGAATTGGCGACGGTACCGGCGGCAGCGGTTTCGGAATTGGCGACGGTTTCGGAATTGGCGGCAGCTTGCCGCCGCTACTGTTGATAATGGGTATTACGGCGCCGGGGGCCGTCTGGAACGTGCACCTGGCCGACTGGCAGCAACATTTTCGCTGTATCGTAGGCGACAACCGGGGCGTGGGTAAAACAGATATTCCGGCCGGCCCCTACAGCACCGAACAAATGGCCGACGATTATGCGGGATTACTGGAGGCGCTGAACATTCCCAGTGCACAGGTAATCGGCTGCTCCATGGGAAGCACCATCGCCCAGCAGCTGGCCATCCGGCACCCGGAGAAAGTCCATTCGCTGGTGCTGATGTGTCCCTGGGCGCGGTGCGATTATACCGCCAATCTTATTTTCAATCATATGATGGCCAGCAAAGCCCGCTTGCGCCCGGAAGAGTTCAGCCGCTTTATCCATCTCCTGATCTATTCCAAAAGCTCCCTCGACAACGCAGCCTTCACCGCAGAACTGGAAGAAGGGCTTCGCTCCGATGCGACCAATCCCGATCCGCAACCCTTACACGGACTGGAAGGACAAGCCATAGCTTGTATGCAGCACAATGTACTGGAAGAGTTGTCCGGCATCCGGAAACCGACCTTGGTTATTGGCGGGAAAAAGGATATCTTCACTCCGGAGTGGATGGCCCGGGAAGTAGCCGCTGCCATACCCGGCGCGGAGCTGTACCTGTATGAAAACCTCGGCCACGGCTTCCATTTTGAAAATACCCCTGATTTTAACCAACGGATCCGGAATTGGTGCCTGGCCCATGCCTGAGGCCGTTGGATCATTAAGAAAACAGGTTCTATTGCTTTTACATTAAACAGATAAAAATGGCGCCGATCACAGCACAAAACTGGCAGGGTAAAATTTCCAACCGGGTACAAATGGGAGGGATCGAAACCTCCGTGCTCGACAATGGAGCCGGCCGGGGATCACGGATAGCCTGGATCAATACCGGAACAGGACTACGCTATAAAATACTCCTCGACAGGGGAATGGATATTGCCGAAGCATTTTTCAACCACTATAACCTGTCCTGGATCAGTCATCTGGGGGTTACCACTCCGCAACCCTTCTCTGATAAAGGAATAGACTGGCTGCGGAATTTCACCGGCGGCCTGCTGACCACCTGCGGGCTGACCCATGTCGGCGGGCCCGAGGACGATGACTTTGGTTCCCGCGGACTGCACGGGCATATCGCCAACCTGCCCGCCGAAATTATTTCCATAGAACAGCCGGACCCGTTAGCGGGTATTTTCGATTTCAGCATTACCGGCATTATCCGGGAAACCCGTCCGTTTGGCCCGAGCCTGGAACTGCACCGTACCATTTCGGGTACGCTCGGACAACCGGAGCTGCGTATCCGCGACAAGGTGGTCAACCGGGGCAACACTCCGTCGCCGCACATGCTGCTGTACCATTTCAATTTTGGCTGGCCCCTGGTCGATGAAGGCACCCAACTGCTTTGGGAAGGCGACTGGACTACACGCAAGGGAGATAAAAACGGTGTATTATTCCGGGAGGACAACGATTTCAAAACCTGCCCGGCTCCCCTGCCGGCGCACGACGGGAGTGGTGAGGAAGTCGCCTTTATTGATGCGCAGGCGGATGCAAACGGCGACTGCAGCTGCGGGTTGTACAACCCGGCTCTCCACCTGAAAGCCACCCTGCATTTTCAGAAAAGTCAGCTCCCGTGGCTGACCAACTGGCAGCACTGGGGCAACGGCGAGTATGTCACCGGACTGGAGCCCGGAACCCACCCGCCCATAGGACAATCTCAGGCCCGGGCCGACGGCTCGCTGCTCTTTATAGAACCCGGTGAAAGCCGTTTATACGAACTCAGGCTGGAAGTAACCGGCTGATTTTATCATACGAAACAAAACAATTAAGTAACTATAGCTACAATTAAAACAATGGCAGAACAAAGTATAGCCGCGAGGGCATTGGAACAAGGAAAAGGAGTGTTGCGCTTAACCCCGACCTGGGTACCACGGTCGTTTTGTGTTCCGGGCCGCAGAATTAAACTTCATCCGGACGATTATTATGTACTGGGAGGCGAAAGAGGCGGAATCGACGAACGGTGGTTATCCTCCACCACACCAGCCGAAAACGGCCCGCTTACAGGAGAAAATGAAGGATTGAGCTTTGTTGTCTTCAACGACGGCGATCAGGAAGTGAAAGTATCGCTGAAAGATGCGATTGATGAACTGCAGGGAGCCATCATCGGAAACCGTCTTTGGGATGAATACCAAAGCTGGCCGATGTATTCGAAGTTTTTCGACAACATGGGTCCCCTGCCCCACCACATTCACCATAACGACGAGCACGCTGCGCTGATTGGCCAGAAAGGAAAGCCGGAAGCGTATTATTTCCCGCCGCAACTGAACAACCACGGCGGCGATTTCCCCTATACCTTCTTCGGAATTGCTCCGGGTACCACCAAAGAGCAGATCAAGGAATGCCTGATGAACTTCAGCAAGGGCGACAACAAAATCACCAACTACTCCCAGGCCTTCCGTCTGGAGCCGGGAACGGGTTGGGATGTCCCTCCGGGAATGCTGCACGCACCGGGAAGTATGTGTACCTATGAGCCCCAGAAAGCCTCCGACGTGTTTGCCATGTACCAGTCGCTGGTGAATGAAGCCATTATCCCGGAAGAATTATTGTGGAAAGGAACCCCGGAAGACCGCAAGGGTGATTACGACCAGTTAATGGAAGTGATCGACTGGGAACTGAACACCGCGCCGAATATCCTGGAGACCCGTTTTATGAACCCGATCCCGGCCCATCCCGTGGCGGAAACCGAGCCGCAGGGGTATGTGGAAAACTGGATTTGCTACCGCTCGGATGCCTTCAGCGCCAAGGAACTTACCGTATTCCCGGGTGCAACTGTAACCATCAAAGACAGTGCTGCTTACGGTCTTATCGTGATGCAGGGTCATGGCAAGCTGGGGGTATGGGACATTGAAACTCCTGCCCTGATCCGTTACGGACAGCTGACCAATGATGAATTCTTTGTATCGGAAAGCGCGGCCATCGAAGGGGTGACGATTTCCAACCCGTCGGCTACCGACCCGATTGTGATCCTGAAACACTTCGGGCCGTTAAACCCCGATTTAAAACTGTAGTTTGTTCGTTTATTCCGGCCGGAATTGTTATTTTCATGGCTTCGGAATAAACGAACCCCGAACTTATTTTATTCACTCAAAATCATTTCAGATTATGCCAGAGAATAATTTCCCTAAGCTGCACAACGCAACATGGCCGGGAATTGTAGGAAAAGGCTCGGACGCCGAGCCCATTATCCCCTTTGAAACACTACTCGAAAAAACCGCTGCTGCCGAAGTAGACGGCGTAAAGTTTGACGGGGTCGATATTGATCTCTTCGACGCCCATTTCAGTATCAACAGCTCCGACGACGCGATCAAAAGGCTCGCCGACCAGGTAGCTGGCTATAACCTGAACATCGGTTCACTCGTAGCGCCGATCTGGCCGCCCGAAGGAGGATCGGCAATGGGTTCACAGGCGGAGCGCGATCAGTTTGTGGCACAAGTGCGGAAAGCCGCCCGGATCGGCCAGAAATTAAAAGAACTGGGGGTTCGTCCCAGCGGTGTGGTACGGATCGACTCCGCGACAGGGGTGGAAGCGTGGGCGCAAAACCCGGCAGAAAACACCAAACTGATTGCCCAAACCTTCCGGGAAGCTGCCGATGCGGCGGCCGAATTCGGAGAAAGCCTGGCCGCTGAAGGCGAAATCTGCTGGGGCGGAATGCACAGCTGGAAAACCATGGTCGAAACCCTGGAACAGGTGGACCGTAAAAATGTCGGATTTCAGGCGGATATGGCACACTCGTTCTTATACCTTCTGGGTTACAACAAGCCCGAAGACCGGATTCTTCCCGAAGATTTCGAATGGAGCGATAAAGCTACCCTCGACGAAGGCTTCAAGAAACTTACCGCCGCCCTGCGCCCGTGGACGATCGACTTCCACGTCGCACAGAACGACGGCACCGTGCATGGCACCGGGTCGCACGATAAGACCGGAAGGCACTGCCTGGCAACCGATCCGAACGGCAAGCTGGACATCACCCACCATGCCGGGTTCTGGCTGCGCGACGAAAATGGCGTCCTGACCAAACGCTTCCGTCATATCTGCTGGGACGGCTGTATGTTCCCGAATGAGGTGATGTACCAGCAACAGACCTGGAACGATATCCTGGCAGCGATGATCCAGGTGCGGAAAGCACACGGTTGGTACGAAGCGTGACAGCTGTGCTTCGACAGGCTCTGCATGCCAAATGAGCTCAGCACGACAACCAGCGTCGGAGAACCGTAATAATTAAAAAAGCAAAAAATAAACAACAATGGCCAATCATAAAGAAATAAGAATAGGACTGATCGGGACCGGGTTAATGGGCCGGACCCATTCCAACGCTTACAACCGTTTGAGCGACTTTTTTTCAGACCACGAATACCGTCCGGTACTCCAGGCCTGCTGTTCCCGCAACGCCGAAAAAGCACAGGCATTCGCAGAAAACTGGGGTTATGCATCCTTTGAAACCGACTGGAAACGGATCATCGAGCGCGACGATATCGATGCCGTAGACATCTGTACGCCCAACGATACCCACGCAGAAATCGCCCTGGCAGCTGCGGCAGCCGGGAAAATGATCCTTTGCGAAAAACCATTGGCCCGGACGCTGGACGAAGCCGAAGAAATGGTAAAAGTAATTGAAGCAGCCGGGGTGAAAAACACCGTATGGTACAACTACCGCCGGATTCCGGCCGTTACCCTGGCCAAACAGATCATTGATTCCGGGAAACTGGGCAAAATTTTCCATTACCGGGCCAACTTCCTGCAAGACTGGACCATCAGTTCGGATGTGCCGCAGGGAGGAGCCGGCACCTGGCGCCTGGATGTGGACGCCGCAGGTTCCGGGGTTACCGGCGATTTGCTGGCGCATTGCGTGGATACTGCGATGTGGTTAAACGGAAAAATCAACGATGTATCGGCCGTTACGGAAACCTTCGTAAAAGAAAGGGTCCATGCGGAAAGCGGGAAAGTGCAGCCCGTAGGGATCGATGACGCCTGTATTTTCCATTGCCATTTCGACAACGGATCATTGGGCTTATTTGAATCTACCCGTTATGCCCGCGGCCATAAAGCGCTGTACACCTTTGAAATCAACGGTGAACATGCGTCGCTCCGCTGGGACCTGCACAATATGAATTACCTGGAAATGTTCGACCACAGTGACCCTTCGATCGTACGCGGGTGGCGGAATATCCTGATTACCGATGGCGACCAGCCGTATATGAACCGCTGGTGGATCCCCGGAACCAGCATCGGGTACGAACATTCGTTCATCCACCAGGCTGCCGACTTCTTCGAAAGCCTGCAAACCGGCAAATCCTGCCATCCTACCTTCCGCGACGCCCTGGAAACCCAGCGCGTCTGCCAGGCAGTGCTGGATTCGGCAGCGGCCAGACAGTGGAAAGACACCGGTGTGGAAACGTCGATACAATAGCCCCGGCGATTTCAGCTGAATAAACTATGAAATTGGCTTTAGCCGCACTGCCGGCTAAAGCCGATTTGTTATATAGGATGGAAACCTTATGAGTTCATCGCACGCAGGTACCGTTTTAGAGATCGCCAACCTCTCCAAGTCCTACGCCGGTGTTACCGCGCTGGACAAGGTGCAATTAACGCTTCAAAAAGGAGAAGTACACGCCCTGATGGGCGAAAATGGCGCCGGGAAATCGACCTTCATGAAAATCCTGGCAGGCTTGATTCCCCCTGATACCGGGAATATGACGCTCGAAGGCGCCCGGTATGCCCCCAAAAATGTCCAGGAAGCCCTGAAAGCGGGCGTCTCCATGATCCACCAGGAACTGTTGCTGGTCCCTGAATTATCCGTAGCCCAGAACCTATTCCTGGGAAAAGAGAAAACCCGCTTCTGGAAATACTGGATCGACAGCGATGCGCTCAACCGGGAAGCCCTGTCCCTGCTGCAGCCGTTGGGATTGTCGGTAAATCCGGCCACTCCGATGAAGCACCTCAGCATCGCCCAGATGCAGCTCGTCGAAATCGCCAAGGCCATTTCCAACGACGCACGCATCATCATCATGGACGAACCCACCTCTGCCCTCTCCGATAAAGAAGTCGCGGCCCTGTTCGGTCTGATCCGGCAGCTGCAGGCAAAAGGTGTCAGTATTATCTACATTTCCCACAAAATGGATGAAATTTTCCGGATCGCCGATACCATCACGGTATTGCGTGACGGAAAATACATCGCCACCCATCCGGCCGCTGCGCTTGACAACGCGGCGTTGATCCGGCTCATGGTCGGCAGAGACCTTGCCGATCTTTTCCCTCCGGGCAGCCCTGTCGAAGGGACTCCGTTGCTTACCGTAAGCGGTCTCAGCCGGAAACCGTTCTTTCAGGACATCTCCTTTGAGCTTCGTGCCGGCGAAGTCCTGGGTGTCGCGGGCCTGATGGGCGCCGGACGGACCGAAATTGCACGGGCGCTCTACGGCCTCGACCAGCCGGATAGCGGAACCGTCCGGTTAGCAGGCAAAGAATTGGCGCTCCGGGCACCTAAAGAGGCACTCCGGGAAGGCATTGGCTACGTGAGCGAAGACCGGAAAGCGCTCGGGCTGGTCACCGGCCTGTCGGTCCGTCAGAACCTCACCCTCTCCAGTCTGCGCCGTCATGCCCCGAACTATTACATCAACCGCAGCAGCGAATACACAGACGTCGCCGCCATGACCCGGCGGCTGCAGATCAAAACAACAGGACCCGAACAAAAAGTAAACAACCTGAGCGGGGGTAACCAGCAAAAAATTGCGATCGGAAAGATCTTGCTGGCCAATCCCAAAGTCCTGATACTGGATGAACCCACCCGCGGCATCGACATCGGGGCCAAATCGGAAATCTATAACCTCATACGGGAGCTGGCCGGAGCAGGGATCGGGATTTTATTAATCTCTTCCGAATTGCCGGAAATCCTGGGAATGAGTGACCGGATCCTGGTCATCGCCCAGGGGAAACACACCGCTACCCTTTCCCGGCAGGAAGCCACCCAGGAAACCATCATGCATTTTGCCATCCCTTCCTGATCCAACCGACAAACCTATGCGTACCCTTTCATTTAAAACTATCGGACAATACGGAATTGCCATCGCCTTTCTGCTCATCTGCTGCCTGCTGGCTTTCCTCCATCCGAAATTCATGACGATTCCCAACCTGCGGATTATTCTCACGCAGGTCTCGATCAACGCCCTGCTCGCGTTTGGGGTGACCTTTGTGATCATCACCGGCGGCATCGATTTATCGCTCGGGTCTATATTGGCTGTTGCCGGGATCACCGCCGCCCTCTTTGCACACCCGGACGCCTACCCGCTGGTTGTCCCCCTGGTACTCGCAATCGGCGCAGGCGTTGCGATGGGCGGTTTCAACGGCCTGGTCGTCACCAAAAGCAAGGTGCCGCCCTTTATTGTCACCCTGGGCACCATGACCATCGGCCGGGGCCTGGCCCTGATTTTCAGCAATGGCCGCCCGGTGTCCAACCTCTCCGATTCCTTCAACTTCATTGGCGGCGGAACCCTCTGGGGGATCCCCTTCCCTATTATTATCCTGATCGTCGCCTTTATCGCGTGCTCTGTTTTACTGAACAAAACTACCTGGGGACGGTATATGTATGCGGTCGGGGGAAATGAGCTGGCCGCCAGAGCCTCCGGAATTAACGTCAACCGGATCAAAATGCTGGTCTACACCCTTTGCGGCGGGCTCGCAGGCGTAGCCGGGATCCTGCTCACCTCGCGGATTACAACCGGGCAGCCCAATGCCGGGGTCGGTTTTGAGCTGGATGCCATCGCCGCTGCCATTATAGGCGGCACCAGCACCTCCGGCGGATCGGGTACGATGCTCGGCACCCTGCTCGGGGCGCTCCTGATCGGGGTCATCAGCAACGGGCTGGATCTCATGAACGTTTCCTCCTATTACCAACTGGTGGTCAAGGGAACGATCATCATTGCGGCGGTCGTACTGGACAGCGTTACCCGCAAATCGTAAACCGGCGCTGCATTCAATCAGGCAACACCACCAACAGACTGACCAATGGAAAAGCCAATACCCGTTCCGACGATCCATTTATTTCCGCGGCTGGACGAAATGCTTATCGATTTGCTGCGATCATTGACTCCGGAAGAATGGAATGCACAGACCGTTGCCAGGCTGTGGAAAGTAAAAGATGTGGCTTCCCATTTACTGGATGGCAACCTGAGAGGCTTGTCCATTTCCAGAGACGGTTTTTTCGGTGAACCCACTGAAAACATCCATTCATATCAGGACCTTGTCGCATTTCTCAATGAACTGAACAGAAGCTGGGTAGCAGCCGCGAAAAGACTCAGCCCGGAGGTGCTGACCTTCCTGTTGGAAGCGACCGGAAAACACTATACCGGACACCTGGCCAGCCTGGATCCGTTCGGACGCGCCGTTTTTTCTGTCGCCTGGGCGGGGGAAGACACTTCATTGAACTGGTTTCACATCGCTAGGGAATACACGGAGAAATTTCTGCACCAGCAGCAAATCAGGGATACTATAGGCAATCAGGGGCTTTTGACAAGGGAATTCTACTATCCCTTCCTGGATACACTGATGTATGCGCTCCCCCATACTTACAAAAATGTCCCCGCTGACAACGGTACCATGGTCACGGTGCGCGTCACTACGGAAATCGGCGGCGAATGGCACCTCATCAAAAGAGCGGACCACTGGCAGGTAAGTAAGTCGGCTGACAAAGAGCCAAACGCAACCGTCGCCCTCGATCCCGTTACCGCCTGGAAATTGTTCTCAAAAAGCATGGCTCCCCAGGAGGCGCCCGCAACGATAACCGGTGACCAGGCACTGGGACAGCACGCTTTGCGAATGGTAGCATTTATGGCCTGAGCCGGAAAGCTGCGATCGGGTAACCTCAATAATTCTTACTACATTCGACATTTATAAGTATCTTCCGCCGGAGGTAAGATCACCCGGACAACGATGCTTTCAGCCAGTATCCGCCAAAGTGTTTGAAAATGGAGACCGTTCACTATAGTTTAACAGCGCTCGCTGTACTGTTACTGATCATCAGCCTGTTGCCGCTGATACGTTCCGATTACTGGACCTTCAGGATTTTCGATTTTCCCAGGTTACAAAAGCTGACGCTGAGCGCACTGACGGCAGTAGTCATGTTGTGCTTCCCTTCGGAATCCCTGTACTACAACGCCGCCGTTATACTTCTCGGGATCAACTGTATCTACCTGGCTACGTTGGTCTATCCCTATACGCCTTTTGCCAGACGCCGGGTGAAGTCGGTGGTCTCGGTGAAAGAAGAAAACTGCATTTCAATGCTGGTGGCAAATGTCTACCAGGAAAACACGGATCATCAAGGCTGCATGCGGGTGCTGTCGATGGCAGATGCGGATGTGATCCTGTTGCTGGAAACGGATCGCGCATGGGAAAAAGGGGTTTCCCGATTGCAGGAACAGTACCCGCACCAGGTTTTGGTACCGTTGGAAAACACCTACGGGATGCTTTTTTTCTCGAAACTCCCCTTGCGGGACGCTCAGGTAAAATTCCTGGTGGAAGCGGAAATCCCCTCCATTCACTGCCAGGTACAGCTGCGCAACAAGCAATGGGTGCAGCTCTACTGCCTGCATCCGACACCGCCCTCGCCAACGGAGAATGTACGGTCCACAGAAAGGGATAAAGAGCTGCTGCTGGTAGCCGAGGCCGCACTTGCCCAACAATTACCCGTGTTGGTACTGGGCGACCTGAATGATGTGGCCTGGAGCTATACGACGGAGCTCTTTCTGAAAATGAGCGGCCTGCTTGATCCCCGGCACGGCAGAGGTTTCTTTAATTCCTTCAACGCCAATTACCGTTTGCTGCGTTTCCCGCTGGACCACCTGTTTGTATCCAATCATTTCAAGCTGGTCAATCTCCGCCGGCTCGATAACTTTAACTCAGATCATTTTCCTATCTACGGCAAGTATCAGTTCGAACCGGGCGCTCCCCTGGAACAGGAAACCTTACAGCCGGACGCAGCAGACATAGCGATTGCGGAGGAAAAAAAAGAGGCTGTCTGAGCAGCCTACCCGTCAGCGCAGTGCAGGATGTTTTCGCCTGCTCCCGGGAGATTCAGAACTATTTTCAACGGTCTTGTCAGTTGGGAACAGCTGTTTATTCGTCAGAAAAAGAAACCATAACAAAATTTTAATAATAAATTAGCAGCAATAAACAAAAATAAACAAAGGCTTACTGTCGGATATCCGCTGTGACCGGCAGCGCTGAAGGCTTCCCGGGTAGTGCTGTACGACAGCGATCCGGCCGAAGTAAACGAGAAAACAAAAGAATCCCTGAAAACGGACGAAGTATGTTGAGCGCTATCAGAAATAACCAACCACCGGCCATCAGGGCGACCGCATCTCCGGTCCGGCACACCAGCTTGCTGATCGCCTGGTGGCTTGCCGTCCTTCTTCCGTTTGCTTCGACGGCACAGGATATTTCCCGGTACCATGTTGTATGGGACACTCCCAGTGAAAATGCAGCGGCATCCATGCCGTGCGGCGGCGGCGATATCGGGCTGAATGTGTGGGTAGAAAACGGGGATATCCTGGTGTACATGGCTAGGTCCGGCAGCTTTGATGAAAACAACGGCCTGATGAAGGCCGGTAGGCTGCGCATCCGGCTTTCGCCCAACCCGCTGGAGGGCGGTAAAATATTCAAACAGGAATTGCATCTCGCGGAAGGCTATGTAACCATAGAAGGTGCGCATAAGGGCGTAACGATCCGCACCAAAATCTGGGTGGATGTAGGAAACCCGGTCGTGCACGTCGAATTGAACAGCAACCGGCCCGTCAGCGCCACAGTTGCCTATGAAAACTGGCGTTATCAGGACCAGCCCCTGCGTAAGGGCGAAGGCTTCGGTAATTCCTGGAAATGGGCCGTCCCCCAAAATGCCGTGATCAGGAAAGACCACGTAACATTTGAGGGGCAGCAGGTGCTCTTCTGCCATCGCAACGACCCGGAAACTGTATTTGATGCCACGGTATCGGATCAGGGCATGGAAGCAGTGAAGGAGCAGTTGTACAATCCTCTGTCAGGCCTGATATACGGCGGGCTGCTTACGGGCCGCGGCCTTATCCCTGCCGGCACCGGAGCGGGAATTTATGCAAATACACCATTCAAAAGCTGGCTTGTAAAAACCGCAGCGCCTACCCGGCGGTTTTCCTTCCGCGTCTATTTCCATACCCGGCAGACCGAATCGGTCGAAACCTGGAAAAGCGAATTGCAAAACCTGGTACAGCTGCTGGAAGGAACGGAAGAGCAGGCCTACGAGGCCACCCGGCAATGGTGGCAACAATTCTGGCAAAGGAGCTACATCCATACCGGCAATACAGTTAACGACGGTCCGGCCTGGGAAACAGGCCGGAATTATCAGCTGTTCCGGTACATGCTGGCCGCCGGCGGCAAAGGCGAATGGCCGCTCAAATTCAACGGCGGGCTGTTTACCGTAGATCCCGTTTACACCGATACCAGCAAAAAATTCACCCCCGATTTCCGCAACTGGGGCGGCGGCGTACATACCATGCAAAACCAGCGGCTGGTCTATTTTCCAATGCTTAAAAACGGCGACCGGGACCTGCTGAAACCCCAACTGGATTTTTACCTGAGGTTATTGAAAAACGCAGAGCTCCGCAGCCAGGTCTACTGGCAGCACGAAGGGGCATGCTTTACCGAGCAAATGGAAAATTACGGGCTGCCCAATTTTGCCGAATACGGACAAAAACGACCCGACTACTTCGACAAGGGACTCGAGTACAACGCCTGGCTGGAATACCAGTGGGACACCGTGCTGGAGTTTTGCCTGATGATG
The DNA here is from genome assembly GCA_040394475.1 of Telluribacter humicola. Lineage (GTDB taxonomy): Bacteria > Bacteroidota > Bacteroidia > Cytophagales > Spirosomataceae > JBEBSD01. The sequence goes on from JBEBSD010000023.1 coordinate 24,286, forward strand.
CTGGAAGAGCACCGGTATACCGGCGCAGACATCACTGACAAACTCCCCTTTATCAAAAGTTGCCTGCGTTTCTTCGACGAGCACTACCAGTACCGGGCCCGGCTCCGCGGGCGAAGGGCGCTGGACGGGGACGGGAAACTGGTGCTCTATCCCGGCTCTGCCGCCGAAACCTATAAAATGGCTACCAATGCGACCTCTACCATAGCGGCGCTGCAGGTGGTCACCGAACGCCTGCTCGCCCTGCCGCCGGCGGTTTTACCGCAGGAAGCGCGCGGCCAATGGGAAGCGTTTCTGAAACGGATACCTGCCATCAGCTTTGGGCAGTTCGATGGAAAAACCACCATCGCACCCGCCAGGTCGTGGGAACGCATCAACAACGTGGAGTCGCCCCAGCTCTACCCGGTATATCCCTGGGGGCTCTACGGTGTGGGCAAGCCCGATCTGGACATCGCGCTCAATACCTGGCGTCTCGACACCAACGTGGTCAGGTTCAGAAGCCATGTGGGCTGGAAACAGGACAACATCTGGGCGGCGCGCCTGGGGCTGGCCGAAGAAGCATGGAAGCTCACGTCGCTGAAGCTTCAAAACGGCGAACGGCGCTTTCCGGCATTCTGGGGGCCCGGATTCGACTGGGTACCCGACCATAACTGGGGCGGAAGCGGCATGATCGGGCTGCAGGAAATGCTCCTGCAGACAGACGACCGGAAAATTTACCTGTTCCCGGCATGGCCTCCCGACCAGGATGTCCGCTTCAAGCTCCACGCACCGTACAATACCACGGTCGAAGCCGAATGGAAAGCGGGCAAGCTGATCCGCCTCAACGTAATCCCTGAAGAACGCAGGGCAGATGTCATTATCCACCATACAGCAGCCGGACATGAAAGAGAATAAAGAAGGGTCTCATAAGAACATTTGGTACGGATTGGGTAGGGAACGGATCGGAATTCCCAAGAACATCCTCAAGACAAGGGTACTCGGCAACCCCCTGCTCAAGCACCTGCATGTCTGTTCAATCGGGTATTACCCCAAAGCCAAAGATCACTATACCTACCGGAAAAAAGGCCTTCCCGAGAATTTTATCTTTTTCTGCGTCGACGGAAACGGATGGTATCAGATCAGGAACCAGCGTTACCAGGTAAGCCCTAACGAATTTTTCATACTTCCCCCGAACGTCGAGCATGCCTATGGCAGCGATACCAATTCCCCCTGGACCATCTACTGGATTCATTTCGGGGGGGAGGCACTCCCTGAATTAAATCGCCTGCAGGCCGTGCAGGAACACTTCAAGCCCACTTATACCAAAAACGGGGAAGAGATTGTCACCATTTTCAGCCGCATCTATAAAACGCTGCAGCTGGGATACAGCATCGACAACCTGTTGTTCGCCAATATGTGCCTCACCCACTTTCTCACCTTGTTTGTGTACAGCGAGCGTCACCATGATACGCCGGATACCACCAAGCTCGATTGCGTGGACAATGCGATCCTTTATATGCGCGAACATATCAACCGGAACATTTCACTGAGCGACCTGAGCAATCACTACAATTACTCGGTATCCCGATTCTCCAACCTCTTCAAGAAGAAAACAGGCTATGCTCCTATCGACTATTTCTTCCAGATGAAAATGCAGAAGGCCTCCCAGCAACTCAATTTCACCGACCGCTCCATTAAGGACATTGCGTTGAGTATGGGCTTCGACGACCCCTATTATTTCTCCAAGCGTTTCCGGACCATCATCGGCATGTCTCCCAAAAAATACCGGGACATGGGGAACGAATAGTACCAAAATCATCCCTATAGTAAAATATTACATCATTATAGTAAGACCTAGCATTGGTAGGTGTGCCGATACAGCCTAACTTAAATTTTTTATTTAAGGACGATTTTTTTACCTGATTTTATTCGTGAACTGAGCTGTGAATCCATCATTTTTTCCCGCAAAAAAACTTTGTGGCAGTCAACCCGGTCAAGGGTATTCCTTTGATGCGTACTATTTACTTCTAAACCGCTACCGATGTTTCTGAAAAAATATTTTGAAGAGTTCAGGGAAGGTGAGCAGCGTTATACCCGGGGCAGGACCATTACTGAAGCAGACATCGTCCTGCATGCCGGTCAGTCAGGCGATTTTTTCCCCCATCATATGGATGCGGAATGGTGCCTTACGCAGCCCTTTCAAAAGCGGATTGCCCACGGAACGCTCATTTTCACCGTTGCCATAGGCCTCACTGCCGATCACATCAATGAGGTATCCATCACTTACGGGTATGACCGCCTGCGTTTCATCAAACCGGTTTTTATCGGCGATACCATCAAAGCTGCCGTTACCGTCAAAGAGAAAAGAGCGCACAAAAAGCCGGGTTTCGGGCAGGTAACGGAGCTGGTCGAAACCTATAACCAGTTGGATGAACTGGTGATGGTTTGCGAACACATTTTGCTGGTCACTAAACATGAGCCGGACCATGAACAGTAGTTTGAAGGGGATTACCTGGAACCATAGCAGGGGGATCACGCCCCTGCAAGCCGTATCGCAGCGCTATGCGGAACTGCACCCCGGGGTGGAAATCACCTGGAGCAAACGGACGCTGCAGGAGTTTGCCGATTTTCCCATCGAAAAACTTACCGAAACGTACGACCTGCTGGTGATCGACCATCCGTGGGTGGGCCGGGCGGCGGCGACGGGCTGTGTGCTGCCCTTAAACGAAATCCTTCCCGAAGGCTACCTGGCCGGCCTGGCTGAAAATTCCGCAGGCGGCGCACATCAAAGCTACACGTATGCGGGCAAGCAATGGGCGCTGGCCATTGATGCCGCAGCACCTGTGGCCAGCTACCGGAAGGACCTTCTGGAACGGCACGGACGCGCCGTTCCCGCTGCATGGGACGACCTCATAGTGCTGGCGAAGGACGGGAAAGTGGCTTTGCCGGCCATTCCTATTGACACCCTGATGAATTTTTATGCGTTCTGCCTGGTTCACGGAGACTCGCTTTTCAAGAATCCGGAAGAATTCGTAGCCAGGGAAAACGGCGTACAGGCCCTGATGACCATGAAGGAACTCTACCGGCTGCTCGACAAAAGCATGTTTTCCCTGAACCCGGTGGCAGTGGCTGAAACGATGGCAGGTACCGACCGCTACCTGTACTGTCCGTTTGCCTATGGCTACTCCAATTATGCCAGGGCAGGGTATGCAGCGCACCTGCTCCATTACACCGACGTCGTAACGTTTCACAACAAACCACTGCGCACGACCATCGGCGGGACGGGCCTGGCGGTATCCGCCCATAGCCGGCACCAGGAAACCGCCGTAGATTTTGCCCGGTTTGCGGCATCCGGAAACTGTCAGAAGACCCTGTACGTACAGCATGGCGGACAGCCGGGACACCGGTCGGCCTGGGTGGACGGACTGGCCAACCAGCTGACAAACGGCTACTTCCGGGACACGTTAGCTACTCTTGAAAATGGCTATATCCGCCCGCGCTACAACGGCTACCTGTATTTTCAGGATCACGCCGCCCACCCGCTCTGGCAATGCCTGTCGGATGATACCGACGAGGAACGGACCCTGGACATCATGAATCAAATTTACCGTAAAAGCCGGCCAGCGGAATTGCCGGCAAGTAGTATATGAGTGCATTGCCTTTAGAGGGACTGATCGTCCTGGAATTCAGCCAATACTTGTCGGGACCATCTGCAGGCCTTCGTCTTGCAGACCTGGGCGCGCGGGTCATCAAAATAGAGCGGCCCGGCACCGGCGATGCCGGCAGAAAATTGTCCATAAAAGACCTGTGGGTAGATGAAAACTCGTTGTTGTTCCATACGATCAACCGCAACAAGGAGAGTTTCACCGCCAATCTGAAAGACGAGGAAGACCTCGGGCATGTCAAAAAGCTGATCGGCAAGGCCGATGTACTTATCCACAATTTCAGGCCCGGCGTCATGGAGAAAACAGGCCTGGGCTACCCACAGGCCGGCGCAATTAATCCCAGGCTCATTTACGCGGCTATCAGCGGCTACGGCACCACCGGGCCCTGGAAAGACAAGCCGGGACAGGATTTGCTGCTGCAGGCCATGACTGGATTGGTATATACGACAGGAAATGGCGGACAGCCGCCGGTTCCTTTCGGTATTGCCGTTGCGGACATTCTATGCGGCGCCCAACTGGTACAGGGAATACTGGCTGCCCTGGTACGGCGTCATAAAAGAGGGACCGGCGCACTGATCGAAATCAGCCTGATGGAGTCGCTGCTGGATTTTCAGTTCGAACTGCTCACCACTTATTATACCAACCGGAAGCAACCCGTCAGAAGCGCCGCCAATTACGGACACCCGTTGCTGAGCGCCCCGTACGGAATTTACGCCACCGCCGACGGTCATCTGGCCATCGCGATGATGGACCTCCCCACTCTGGCCGAAGCCATTGACTGTCCGGAGCTGCTGGCCTTTCCCCCGGACCAGGCATTTGCGGAACGTGACGCCATCAAAAATACATTGGCCGGCCACCTTAAAAACGGCGCTTCCCGGCAGTGGCTTGAAAAACTGCAGCTGCGTGGATTATGGGCGATGGAAATCTACGACTGGGAACAAATGACCCGGCATGATGCCTATAAGGCCCTGCAGATGGAACAGGAGGTAAAGCTGGGACACCAATTGTTCACGACCACCCGGTGTCCTATCCGGATCGACGGGGAACGCCTGTATTCCGACAGGCCCGCCCCGCAGCAGGGACAACATACCCGGGAAATTTACGACCACCTTATAAATGACTAGCACGATGACACTGTTGGAAGATATTATTGTTGTTGATTTCAGTCAGTTTCTCTCAGGCCCGTCTGCTTCCCTTCGGTTAGCGGATATGGGGGCCAGGGTTATCAAAATAGAGAAACCCGGCACCGGCGACATTTGCCGGCAGCTGTACGTTTCGGATGTCATGATCGAAGGCGAGTCTACGATCTTTCATGCCATCAACCGGAACAAGGAAAGCTATGCCGCCGATCTGAAAGACCCGGAAGACCTGGAAAAGATAAGACAGCTGTTGGCAAAAGCGGATGTGATGCTGCACAATTTCAGGCCGGGCGTCATGGAACGGATCGGCCTGGACTATGCTGCCGTCCGCAAAATCAACCCCCAACTGGTCTATGCCGAAATCAACGGGTACGGTACAGAAGGGCCCTGGAAAGACCTCCCCGGGCAGGATTTACTCCTGCAGGCAGTTTCAGGACTTGTGTGGTTAAGCAACAACGGCAATGAAGGGCCGACCCCGATGGGCGTGGCCGTCGTGGACATTATGGCAGGCACGCATGTGGCCCAGGGAATTCTTGCGTCCCTGTACCGGAGAGCCATTACCGGCGAGGGCGCGTGGGTTCAGGTCAGCATGCTCGAAAGCATACTGGATTTTCAGTTTGAGGTGCTGACGTGCTATTACAACGACGGCAGGCAGCTGCCCGAAAGAAGCCATGTGAACAGCGGCCATGCCTATATCGCCGCACCTTACGGCATCTACGAAACACAACAGGGATACATGGCCCTGTCCATGGGCAGTATCCTGTCCCTGGCAACCCTGCTGCAATGTCCTCCCCTGGAACAGTTTACGGAAAGCGGCGAATGGTTCAGCAGGCGGGATGAGATAAAGGCGATTCTGGCGGCGCATCTGAAAACCAATACAGCGGCGCATTGGTTAAGCCTGCTGGAAAAAGCCGGCTACTGGTGTGCTCCGGTGTATAACTACGACGAGCTGGTCCAACAGGAAGGCTACCAGGTATTGAATATGGAAATCGTAGTAAAAACTACCAACGGGCTATCCGTTACGACCACCCGCTGCCCGTTGCGCGTGGATGGTCATCTGCTGGCCTCCCGGAAGGGGGCCCCGATGCTCGGCGAGCACAACACCGCCCTCGAAAGGGAGTTCGGCCTTGTGAACGCGATGGCGTGAAACCCCGGCCTGATCAAAAAACAGCAGGTTGCCGTTGTTTTATTTGATTTTTGCTTGCTTTTTGCAGATGGAATACGAAGTTCTGCTAAAAAAGCATTGTATGCCGGCAACTACAGGCTGGTGCCTGTCACCGATAACGAAACTGGTTAGCTACTATTAGGATGCCTGAGGCGATAATCGATACGCATATACATGTCTGGGACCTTGAGGCTGCCGCTTATCCATGGCTGGAAGGCGACACCTCACTGCTTAACCGGACGTATTCCATAAAAGAGCTGGAAGCGGACCGAACCCGCGCCAACGTGGTGGCAGGGGTACTCGTCCAGGCCTCGGGCAACCCGGAAGATACGGCGCTGATGCTGGAAGTAGCCCGGCAGACCCCCTGGATCAAGGGGGTTGTAGGCTGGCTGCCGCTGCAAGATCCGGAACATGTTGGAAAATGGCTGGAAGAAAACTATCGTGCGGAACCCTATTTTAAAGGGGTGCGTCATCAGATACACGACGAACCGGATGTCCGGTGGCTCCTGCAGCCTCCGGTACTGGAAAGTCTGAAGCTGCTCGCCCGGCACGGGTTACCCTATGACCTGGTCGGCATTTCAGACGGACACATCGAAACGGCTCTGAAAGTGGCCGACAAAGTACCGGGACTGCGGCTCGTTTTCGATCACCTCAACCAACCCCCTGTTCAAACAAGGGAAAAGTTCGGCAAATGGGGAGACCTCATGAAAACGGCCGCTGAAAATCCGGATTTTCATGCTAAAATATCGGGACTCGGCACGGTCTTTGGAGTCGGGAAATGGACTCCTGAAAACGTGCTGCCCTCTATAGCCTTTGCACTGGAAACCTTTGGAACCGACCGGTGCTTTTGCGGAGGCGACTGGCCGGTAAGCCTGCTGGCCGGCGGCTATCGCCAAACCTGGGAAACGTATGGCGCCGTTTTAGCCGAATTGCTGGAAGCAGCCGAACAGGAGAAAGTCCTGTATACCAATGCAAAAACATTTTACTCATTAGAAATGGAAGACACTTTATAAACCACCTGTCCGGCATGGAAGTATTGAACGGAATTTTGTATCACAGTATAGGCGCTTCCAGTGCCGCACTGTGCTACACCCCACAGAAAAAAGTCCGTCACTGGAGCTGGCAAACCTACTGGCTCGCCCAGGCATTTGTCTGCTGGCTGGTACTGCCCGTCGTGGTTGCCCTGCTGACCATCCCGCATTTGCCGGCAGTGCTCCGGGAAGCTCCTGCTGCGGCCATGTGGCATTCTTTTTTATTGGGAATGGGGTATGGGGTTGGCGGTACGGCATTCGGCATCGCCATACGCTATGTGGGGTTTTCACTCACCTATGCGCTGTCGGTAGGGATCAGTTGTGTGCTCGGTACGCTGGTGCCTCCCCTGGTTAAAGGCGTATTGGGAGGCGTGCTGGAGGGCGAGGGCGGACCGCTGATCCTCGCGGGCATCGGGTTGGGTGCGTTGGGAATCGCCTTGTGCGGTATTGCCGGCCGCAAAAAAGAAAAAGACCTGGAGGCAAAAGGAGGTTCCGGAAACGAATTTTCGTTATCGAAAGGATTGCCCATCTGTTTACTCGCGGGCGTTCTGTCTGCTTTTTACGGTTTTGCCATCGAACAGGGACAACCCATTGCCGACGTGGCGGCCAGGTACGGCGCCGGACATTTCCAGGGCAATATCGTCTATATCTTTTCCAATACGGGTGCATTTGTTACAACAATGTTCTATTGCACTTTCCTGCACCTCAAAGAAAAGACCTTCGGGCAGTACCAGACCTCCGGTCTTCGTATGAATTACCTGATGGCCTTGCTGACAGGCATACTCTGGTACGGGCAGTTTTTCTTCTACGGTCTGGGACACGTACGCATGGGCAGCTACCGGTTTTCGAGCTGGGCCATTCACATGATTTTACTCGTGCTGATAAGTACCCTTGTGGGCATTCTGCTCAAGGAATGGCGGGCGACGGGCCGCGGGACAAAACAGGTACTGGTACTGGCGCTGACCGTGTTACTGACAGCGGTGATGGTGTTAACCTACGGGAATTTTCTGGGAGACGGATGAACAGCACAACGGTACATTTTCCGGTTTGTATAGCGGGCGCCGGAGGCATTGTCGCCAACGCACATCTGCCCGCATACCGGCTCGCCGGTTACCAGGTAAAGGGGATAATGGACCTGGATGTCCGAAAGGCCCGGACGTTGGCCGAAAAATTTGCGATCGGGAGGGTCTACGAAAGTCTTGCAGAAATGGTGGCCGATAACGGGACGCAGGTGGTATACGACTTTGCTTTGCCCGCTTCGGAAACCTTGCACGCCCTGCAGCAGCTGCCGGACCGGGCCACTGTCCTCATTCAAAAGCCGCTGGGCGAAAGCCTGGCCGAAGCGAAGGCCATGGCGGCGTGTGCCCGTACCAAACAATTGCTGGCCGGGGTTAATTTCCAGCTTCGCTTTGCACCCTTTGTGCTGGAAGCCCGGAAAATGATCGCCGCCGGACTGATCGGCGCCATTACCGACATCGAAGCCTATGTCAATGTACACACGCCCTGGAACCTGTGGAGCTTTCTTTTTGACAAACCACGGATGGAAATCCTTTACCACAGCATCCACTACATTGATCTGATCCGTTCCTTTCTGGGCAATCCGGCCAAGGTCCTCGCCAGAACCTTTAAACACCCTCAATCCCCGCAGCTTGCGTCGGTGCGCAGCAATATTATCCTGGATTACGGCGACTGGGTCCGCGCAGCCATTCATACCCACCATAACCACGATTTCGGGGAGCAGGGACAGGAATCCTATATAAAAATAGAGGGGACCCTGGGCGTTATAAAAATGACGCTGGGCGCCCTGATCAATTATCCCCACGGCGCCGGGGACTCGTTTCACTACATTACCAAAACACAGGAAGGCCGCCCCGAATGGCAATCGAAAGCAATAGCAGGGACGTGGTTCCCGCATGCTTTCATAGGGACTATGGAACAAATGCAGCTGTCCCGGGCCGGAATCCTGCAGCAGCCTGAAAACAATATCGAAGACGCCTGCCGGACAATGGCCTGTGTGGAAGCGGCTTACCTCAGCAACGAAAGAAGCGGTGTGCCGGTTTCAGACATCATTTATCAGTAGCCTGATGCGCAATGCGGCTGTTCCGGAACCGGGTAAAGCAAACAGCCCTTCTTAATGCTATCGAATATGAAAACAACGATTCGTTTCCTGCTTTTGCTCCTCCTGCCGCAACCCGCCCGCCTGCAGGCTCAGGAATTAAAACTCTGGTACAGCCGGCCGGCCGAAAAATGGACAGAAGCGCTTCCGTTGGGCAACGGCCGTATCGGTGCGATGGTGTTTGGCGGCGTGGAAAACGATCGCATCCAGTTCAATGAAGAAACCCTGTGGACGGGCGGCCCCCGCGAGTATCACCGTGAGGATGCCTGGAAAAACCTGGAGAAAATCCGGCAATTGCTTTTTGAAGGCAGGCAACAAGAAGCCGAAGCGCTCGCCGGACAGCATTTTATGGGCCAAAAATCGCCGGAAGGAGACCGGGCAGCCTGGGTAAAACAGGTAACGGACGCCGCTGCTCCCGCCGCAATAGCTTTTGATGACAGCGGGTGGAAACCGATACCGGTACCCTCGTACGAAGGCTGGGAAGCCGTGGGATATGAAGGGCTGGATGGGGCAGTATGGTACAGAACAACCTTTTTTGTGCCCGAAGACTGGCTCGGCCAGGACCTCGTACTCGATCTGAACCGGGTGCGGGACGAAGACCGTACCTATGTCAACGGCCGGCTGGCAGGAAGCGCGGGCACCCCCGACCCTCGTCGCTACGTGATCGCTAAAGACCTGGTGCACGCCGGCCCGAACGTCCTCGCCATACAGGTACTGAACTTTACCGACAAAGGCGGCATTGCCGGGTACAAAGACACTACCCGGCACATAGGCATTTATCCGGCAGGCCGGGAGAAGCTGAAGCGCCCCCTGAACGGACAATGGAAATTTTTCATCCAGGACGACAATCCTCCTCCTGTAGGCGCTTACCAGGCAAGTTACCAGCCCTTTGGAAACCTGCACCTCCATTTTGGGGAGATTCCCCGGGTAAGCGGTTACCGCCGGGAGCTGGACATCGAAAACGCCATTGTCACCACTGCCTATACCGCCGACGGGGTACACTTTAAAAGAGAATACCTGGTCAGTCAGCCGGCGCAGGTACTTGCCATACAGCTTACTGCCAGTGAAAAAAACAGTATTGCATTTGAAGCGCTGCTGGACACTCCGCACAACCGCCCTGTCCTGCGCAAGGTCAACGACTCTACCCTCGCGCTGTCGCTCCGGGTAAAGCACGGGGCAATGACCGGCGAAAGTCATTTGCAGGTAAGGGTCGTCAACGGCGTCATCGCGGTAACGGACAGCAGCATCCGGGTGCACTGTGCAGATGAAGCCACCGTATACCTCGCCGCGGGGACCAATTTCATCCGCTACGACGACGTATCCGGCGATCCGTCCGCCCGTTGTGAAGAAGCGCTGGCAGCAGGTACCTTCGACCAGGTAAAAACCGCCCATATCCGGGAATACCGGCAGTATTTTGATCGTTTTTACATTGATTTGGGGCCGCAGGCGGTGCTGCCTACTGACGACCGGCTCCGGCAGTTTGCCGCCGCACATGATCCCGCTTTTGTAGCGCTGTATGCACAATATGGCCGTTATTTGCTCATTTCCTCTTCAAGGCCCGGTACGCAGCCCGCCAATTTGCAGGGTATCTGGAACGATTTGCTTACGCCACCCTGGGGAAGCAAATATACCGTCAATATCAATACCGAAATGAACTATTGGCCGGCAGAGTTGCTCAACCTTTCCCCCATGCATGAGCCCCTGTTCGAGATGATAAAGGAGCTTTCCGTAACGGGTCAGGCCACTGCCCGGGCACACTACAAGGCACGCGGCTGGGTACTGCACCACAATACGGACCTGTGGCGCGGTACCGCGCCTATCAATGCCGCCAACCACGGCATCTGGGTCACCGGAGGCGCATGGCTTTGTCAGCACTTATGGGAACATTACCTGTTTACCCGTGACGAAAAATTCTTACAGGAAAGGGCCTACCCCGTCATGAAACAGGCTGCTTTATTTTTTGTCGATTTTCTGGTGAAAGACCCGGTGTCAGGGTATCTGATCAGTACGCCTTCCAACTCTCCCGAACATGGAGGATTGGTCGCAGGCCCGGCCATGGACCACCAGCTTATCCGGGAGTTGTTCAAAAATACCATTGCAGCCGGTCAGGTGCTGAAAAAGGACAGACGGCTGCGTAAGCTGCTGCAGGAAACGTACCGGCAGCTTGCGCCTGACCGGAAGGGCAGGTACGGTCAGCTGCAGGAATGGCTGCAGGATGTCGATGACACCACGAGCAAACACCGTCACGTCTCTCACCTGTGGGCTGTTCATCCGGGCCACGCCATCACCTGGGACGATACGCCCGAGCTCATGAAAGCCGCCCGGCAATCACTCCTGTACCGCGGCGACGAGGCTACGGGCTGGAGCCTCGGCTGGAAAATAAACCTGTGGGCGAGGTTCAGAGACAGCGAACGTACCTTCCGGCTGCTCCGGCTGTTGTTGAGTCCGGCTACCGGAAATGCGGGCAGTTACCCCAATTTGCTGGATGCGCACCCGCCTTTTCAGATTGACGGGAACTTTGGAGGAGCAGCGGGGATAGGTGAAATGCTGCTGCAGAGTCATACCGGCTATATCGATATATTGCCGGCCCTACCCGCAGCCCTCTCCGACGGGCGCGTAAAAGGGCTTTGCGCCAGAGGGGGTTTCGAAATAGACCTTGACTGGGCCAACGGACAATTACGGCAGATAACCATTGTATCAAAAGCCGGAATGCCGCTTGTCCTGCGGTACAATAACAAAGTAGTCAAATCCCCGACGGTACGGAATGGAATCTATACTTTTAACGGCAGCCTCGAAAAGCAATAACCTGCCCCTTCCTGCAATACTTCCGACCCGAAAAACCATCATTCGTCTGCATTTGCCGATGGCAGGGAAATACCCCGTCAACTAAGAGCAAACGGGCACAGGAGTTGGGAAAATTTATATAAAAAAGTAAAATCCTCCAGCATTTCAGTCAAACCGTACATTGTACAAAGAACGGGTTAAACGTAATTTTACTCATACGTTTGGAAAGCCACTGAAACGATGTTCCAATGCTTTGGAAGTGATAACCTGCTAACCATTTTAACCTTTGAAATTGATCCTGAATGTATACCCTTTCATCTTTTCTCCAGAACATAGCCATCGGCTGGCTTGTCCGGGCATCGCGTATTAATGAGGTCTGTTTCAGACCGCCCTGAGTGCTCTGCGTATATATAATAACGATATAATTTAACCTGACCCTTCACCTGCAGCCCCGAGAACGATGGACAAAGCCCGTTCCGGGTTTTGTATACGATTGCCCTATACCTCCTACTCATAAGCAGCTTCAGTACAATCAGGACAGCGCGGTGCGCAGCCGCCGGGAGTGATCCGGCGTGAGGAAGCGGTATCGGACAACAGGGACATACGGGCCGGTTGCTTTTATTGAAAATCATTTCAACTATTCAGTACGTATTTAATAATAACAGACAAATCAATGAAAACTAATCAATGGGTAGTCTTGTGGTGGTTATTGGCGGGATGTATCTTCCGGGCAGAAGCGCAGCAGCTTCCTGTCTCCGGTAAGGTCATCGACAGCGAAACCTCGGAGGCGTTGCCGGGAGCCACCGTAAAAGTCAAAAACGCCAACGTAGCCGTTGTTTCGGAAGCAGACGGTACGTTTTCAATCCAGGTGCCTGACCGGGAAACGGTACTGGTCATTTCCTACATAGGGTATGCCGCCTATGAAACCACCGCAGGAACCGGTCCGCTAACGGTTCCGCTCACGCGGATCTACCTGGGTCTCGACGAAGTGATCGTGATCGGCTACGGCTCCCAGCGAAAAGCCAGTCTTACCGGATCCGTAGCGTCCGTTTCCGGCGAAAAACTGACGGAACGGCCGGCTCCCAACGCTGCCAATTTGTTGCAGGGCCGTGTGACGGGCCTGCAGGTAACCCAGCCTTCAGGCGAACCGGGAAGAGACAATCCCAACTTCCTGATCCGCGGCAGGGGAACATTCGGCGGCAGTACCGCGCCTTTGGTTCTCATTGACGGCGTAACGGGTTCCATCAACAACCTGTCGCCCGACGACATTGAGAACATTACCGTTCTGAAAGACGCCTCCTCCGCTTCCATTTACGGCGCCCGGGCCGCAAACGGCGTAGTATTGGTCACAACCAAAAAGGGGAAAAGCGGAAAACCGACGCTTAGCTACCGGGTCAATGTGGGCGTGCATACGCCGACTGCGCTGCCGGATCTGATCAACAACTCCGCGGAATACATGGAAATGTACAACCGTGCCGCAGAGCGCTCCGGTGTTGCCTTCAAGTACCCGCAGGCTGATATCGATACCTACAGAAATGCGACCGACAGGAACCGGTATCCTAATTTCAATTCCATGGACCACTACTTCAACCCGGCTACCGTTGTCAATCATACGCTCTCGTTGTCGGGAGGAACGGATAAAAGTACGTACAATTTCTCCTTGGGCTACCTGGACCAGGACGCGATGCTGCCCGTTTACAACTTCAAACGGTACAACGCCTTGCTGAACTATTCTACGGAGGTCGCAAAAGGCATCACAATCGGCACCATTGTAAACGCCACCTACCGGAATCGCCAGGATCCGCCCTTTGCAAGTGAGAATGTAGCCTTGCTGGTTTATGCTGCCGGCCCGCTTTACGGGCCTTACCTTCCGGACGGCAGCGGACGGATCGTTTCCCGGGCTTATCAGAACGAAGGACGTAACCGCAATCCCCAGGAGGCCTTCGAAATGGGCTGGCAGAATACGAAGGAGTATAACCTTAACGGGCAGGCTTACATCAACATCAACTTCCTGAAAAACTTCACCTGGTCTTCGAAGGTGGCATTGAATTATACGGACGAGTACTACAAGATGTACCAGCATAACTATGACGCCTTTCTGTTGAATGAAACAGACCCGGTCACCGGCGATAACATCCTGTCGCGCTTTGGTCCCGACATTCTCGGGGTCACTGATCAGTATGCCAAAACCTTAACGCCTACCGTCTACTCTACCCTCACCTACGACGCGCATTTCGGCGACCATAGCGTGACCGCGCTTGCCGGCTACGAGCAGCTCTCGCACAGCCATCAGAACCTGCGGGGCAGGCGGCAGACTTCGGTATCGCCGGTGCTGACCGACCTGCGGGGTTATACCGCGGCCAGTGAATCCTTATATTTTACGCATCCGAGGCTGCCCTCTTTACCGGGCCCTTCCGAATGGGCCATGCGGTCGTTTTTCGGCCGGCTCAATTATGATTACCAGGGCAAGTATTTTGCAGAAGCCAATCTACGCTACGACGGCACCTCCAAGGTATCACCTTCCTACCGATGGGGCCTTTTCCCCTCCTTTTCGGCAGGCTGGCTGGTCTCCAACGAACGTTTTATAGCCGACAACATCGATGCACTCTCTACCCTGAAACTGAGAGGATCCTACGGCACGCTCGGGAATCAGGATATCGGGACCTATCTTTTTCAGGACAACCTGACGATCAACAACGTATACTATCCGTTTGACAACCAATCGCTCCAGCAGGGCGCCGTGATCAACAGCTACAAAGACCAGAGCCTCCGGTGGGAATCTACCAGCGTGCTTGACATTGGCCTGGACCTGGTCCTCAAGAGAGGATTATTGGCAGTCACTTTCGACTGGTACCGGAAAACAAGCTTTGACATCCTTGCGTCCCAGCCGGTACCCGCAAGCCTGGGTCTTTCACAACCTACCATTAACAACGGTAAATTAAGAAATCAGGGCATCGAACTGGAAGTGAGGCACGACAACACCATCGGCAACGTTACTTACGGCGCTTTTGGGCAACTGTCTACTGCCCGGAACAAAGTATTGGCGATCAGCGTGCCCAGTTTCGGAAGTTCGATCCGGGAAACGGGCCATCCCTACGACGCCCATTACCTGTACGTCTGGGACGGCATCTTCCAGGAGGAGGACATTGAGAATCCCGCTATCCCCACCCATGCGGCCAATGCTTCACCCAGGGCGGGAGACCTGAAGATGAAAGACTTAAACGGCGACGGTGTGGTAGACGGCGACGACCGGACCATCGTGAAAGGGGTCTATCCTGACTATATCTATTCGTTTGGATTCAACGTGGATTATAAAGGGTTCAGTCTTAACGCCTTCTTCCAGGGGGTGGAAGGTATCCAGAACCGCGTGAATAACTGGGGCGTGGATCCGTTCATGCAGGGTACGGCACCCACAACAAAGTGGCGCGACGCCTGGACTCCCGAAAACAGGAGCAATACCCTTCCCGCCATTTATGTGGCCGGTTACACAGGGGTGGCGGCTTACGGGAGTTCTACCTACTACCTGCAGGATGCCTCCTATCTCCGGTTAAAAAACATTACGCTGTCCTACTCGTTTCCCCGCTCACTGCTGTCCGGCATCGGCACAAAGGACCTGAGTGTGTATGTATCAGCGGAAAACCTGGTAACCTGGACCCGATACGAAGGCAGTGATCCGGAGCGGGCCAGTCCAACGGGGAATTTTGCGCAATATCCGCAGGCGAGAATTTTTAATGCTGGTCTTACTATTAAGTTCTGATGAAGGGGGAGGCGGGCTATCGGAGATCGGCTATCAGCTATCGGCTATCAGAAATCGGCTGTCGGAGATCAGAAATCGGCTATCGGAGATCGGCTGTCGGAGATCGGCTGTCGGAGGTCGGGCTGGTTAGTGAATTAAATATTGAGAATCAATTAGTTGTTAATTTTATACTCATAAAATAGCATGAGCAAGCAGAAGTCAGCTATCGGAATCGGATTGCGCACAAGCGGTATGCGGCCGATCGATGAATTGAAAGCGGTCCGCCACGCGGCTGATAACTGACTGTTGATCGCTGATAACTTTTATACCTATGAAATGCATAAAGAAAATCAAACGGTTTTTGCTGGCAACGCTGCTGCCGTTGTTGGTGTCCTGTAACGGTGATTTTTTGGAGCGAAACCCGCTGGACAGTGTGAGCAGCCAGATATTCTGGAACTCGGAAACGGATGTTCAGAGTGGGTTGGCGGGTGTTTACTCCCGTTTACAGCAGAATTTCCTGGGATACGAAAGGGTTTACCTGGATGGCTTGTCTGACAACGCGTTTGCCTGGGACAATACGAACCAGACCAACCTGTTACAGATGACTACCGGCGGGATCAACCCTACGCTGGGCGGCGCCATTGCCAATATGTACAGCTCTCCTTACAGGGCCATCGCTTCCTGCAATTACTTTCTGGACAACGTGGACAAGGCGCCCCTGCCCGAGGCACAGATAACTTCCTACAAAGCGGAAGTGCGATTTATAAGGGCCCTGAGCTATTTTGATTTGGTGCAATCGCACGGAGGCGTGGTCATTTACCGGAACTTTCCCGCTACGCTGGAGGCTGCCAAATTACCCAAAAGCAACAAAGCGGACGTATACGCTTTCATCCACGAAGACCTCGATTTTGCAATCGCCAGCCTGCCCGACACTCCCTATGACGGAAAGGCTGTAAAAGGGAGTGCGGAAGGGCTGAAAGCCAGGGTACTGCTTACCGAACAGAACTGGGACCAGGCTGCGGCGCTGTTGCAGCAGGTGATCGCCAGGGGAATATTCGGCTTGTCCGACAACTATGCCGCTATTTTCACAACGGCAGGGCAGGCAAATCCCGGGGTGAACCGTGAAATCATGTTTTCCACGCGATACCTTGCCCCCACCAACCCCCAGCGTACGAGTCCCGGAGCTGCCGGCGTCAATATTGAATTCGGCTGGTATTCGCTGCTGCAGCCCTATCAGGACCTGATCGATGACTACGAAATGACTGACGGAAAGTCCATCGCGGAATCCCCGCTTTTCGACCCCGATATGCCCCATCAAAACCGGGATCCCCGCCTTGATCTTACGGTAAGGCTGCCGGAAGAGGTCTGGAAAAACCCGTCGACGGGAGAGGAATGGACCGGAAGCTATACGTCCTTTACCGGTTACCTGGTAGAGAAATATGTCGACCTTTCCAAGGCGCCGTTCACAAGCGCCACCGCCATACAGACGGACCAGGATTATGTGCACCTGCGCTATGCGGATATTCTGCTGATGTACGCCGAAGCCCGGAACGAACAGAGCGGACCGGATCCCACGGTTTACGACGCCATCGACCAGGTACGGGGCAGAAACGGCATCGGGATGCCCCCGGTGGACCGGGAAAGGTACGATACCCGGGAAACGCTCCGGGAATACATACGCCGGGAAAGAAGAATTGAACTGGCGCTCGAGGGACAGCGGTACAATGACCTGAAGCGATGGAACATTGCGCATATCAAGTTGCCTACCCTTATCACTCCTGCCGGTATCCCGCTGAGATTCGATCCGAAGAACTACGTACTGCCCTTCCAGCAAAGTGAACTCGATAACAATCCGCTTTTGGTCCAGAACGAGGAATACTGAAGGCTTTAAAGGGCGGAGCGGGTGGGTTTTCCTGCTCCGCCCGCTTTCCCTTATCCTGGACCGGGTCACGTTGACCGGGTCAACGTGACCCGGTCACCATTTGGACACCCTGTCCGGTCCCGGATAGGGTGATTTTTATATAGAATAGTAAAATCTTCCAGCAATCCAGAAAAACTTTACATTGTTTTCCCCTTTCAACCTGCTCAACTTTACTTTATCAAAGAAATAATTAGGTTAATACAGTAATTTAAAACCTGGGTTTTAACCGGAACTATCCACTTTCTATTAAAGAACATGTCAGCTAATCCGACCCGAAAGAACCGTCATTCAGCGCTTTCACGGCAGCGCTGCCGGCAATCGGCAGCTTTTTGTATTCAGGGGTACAAAGGCTGCCGGCGGCCGCATGCGGCCATTACCGGACCATTATCAGGGAGTAAACTGCAAGGAAGCAGGAACTGCCGGACGCTGTAAACCAGGCGAAAAAATCACCCGGAACAACAGAAGAAGTACCAAAGGAATTATGGATTACACAAAATCAGTACTCATTAAAAAACGGACAGCTTATGAAATTAAAACAGCTACAAATCTTACTGTTCCTGGTCACGGCAGCCCTTACGCCGACGGGCTTACTGGCCCAGGAGACGGTTATCACCGGCTCCGTTACCGACAGGGAGTCTTCTGAAATATTACCGGGCGCTTCCATTGTCATTAAAGGAAGTAATGTGGCGACCATCTCCGACAAGGACGGCGCTTTTTCCATTCAGGTACCTTCTCCGAAAACAATCCTGGTCTTTTCCTATATCGGGTATGTCACCCGGGAAATTGAAGCGGGTAACGGACCGCTGACGGTGGCGCTGACAAGCGACGACAAAGGGCTTGAAGAGGTCATCATCGTCGGTTACGGCACGGAAAAAAGATCCAGGATCAACAGCGCTATTGTCGCAGTCGACATGAAAGAAGTGGAAGATTTGCCGGTAGGGAACCTGGGGGCGGCCATGGCGGGCCGCTTGCTGGGGGTTTCCGTGAGCGGCGGCATGGCGCGGCCCGGATCCGCTGCACAACTGGTAGTCCGGAATCCCACCTCGCTCGCTAAGGACGGCGGGAACAACAATCCGCTCTATGTGATCGACGATATCATCCAGGTAGGTACCGACGGCCGCTCCGACCCGTCGCTGTTCAACAGCCTCGACCCTTCCGAAGTGGAGAGCATCACGATTCTGAAAGACGCCAATGCCGCCATATACGGCTCGAGAGGCGCCAACGGGGTAGTGCTGGTCAAAACCAAAAGAGGCACTATCGGAAAGCCAAGGATTACCTACAGCGGCTCATACGCCATTAACGACGAAGCTTACCGGACGAAAATGATGAGCGCCTATGACCTGGCCCGTTATATCAACATTGTCAACGGCCCCAACGGCGCCAACCAGACGTCGAGTCCGCAGGACTACTTTTTCAGTGACGACGAACTGGCGCATTTCAGGACCATCAACCACGACTGGCTGGATCAGGCCTGGAAGCCGGCCAGCAATACCCGGCATGCGATCAATGTGAGCGGCGGAGCAGAGCGCGCCACCTATTTTGCCAGCGTTGCCTACTATGGACAAACCGGCAATATCGGCAGGCTCGATTACGATAAATGGACCTACCGGGCAGGGGCCGATGTCAATGTGCTGACGGGACTGAAGGTAGGCCTGCAGGTATCCGGAAACCAGCAGGATGAAAAAAAGATCAACAGTAAAATCGGCGGTGAAAATGAAGAAAACGATTACATTAACCTGTTGATGGCGCCCCGCTACGTACCCACCTACATCGATGGACTGCCGGTACGCTTGCCCGGAAGCGGCAACAACCTGTCGGGGTATCATTTCTTCGAACTGGAAAAACTGAACAACCATACGGAGTACGTAGAGAATACCCTCACCATCAATGCCTATGCCGAGTATGACGTACCGTTTCTGAAAGGGTTAAAACTACGGGGCTCCTATGCGCGCAATGCCAGAACCAGCAGCGACTGGCGGATCGGATCGCCTTTTACCCTGTACAATTTCACCCGGCAGGGTGAAAACGGCCATATTTACGAAGGCGCTGCCAACCCGGTGGCCGTCCGGCTTCAGAATGATAACAGGGTGCGGTTTTCTTATGTAGAGAACAGGCTGGTGCAATACAATTTCACGGTCAACTACGGAACGAATTTCGGGCTGCACTCGCTGGATGCCTTCGCAACCGTGGAACGCAGCGAGGTAACCTCCAAACAGGGAGACGCCTGGAAAGAAGCGCCTTTGTCTTTTACCAACGGCCAGTTCAATACGGCATTCGGAGCCATCGACGGCCGGACATTTGCCTATGAGGCGGGAAACCTCGGCTACGTGGGACGGCTGTCCTACGGGTACAGCAACAGGTACTCGGCCAGCCTGATGGTCCGGAGCGATGCCTCCACCAAATTTGCCCCTGAAAACTACTGGGGTACCTTTTTCTCTGTCGGGCTGGGGTGGGAGATATCCAATGAAAAATTCTTTAAATCTGCTTTTACGGATTATCTCAAACTCCGGTATTCGGTCGGATTGCTCGGCAAAGACGACACGCAGCGATGGCAATGGCGGCAGCGCTACACATTCCAGAACGGGCAGGGTGCAGTGTTTGGGAATGACAACACCCCGGCCGGCATCGGTATGAAAATGGAAATATCTCCCAACCGCGCCGTGACCTGGAGTGATGAGCTCAAGCACAACGCCGGGATCGACGCCCGGTTTTTAAACAACCGGCTCTCGCTTTCCCTTGACGGTTTCTACAATGTAGGACGCAATATGCTGATCGAAAAAACCGGAAATGTACCCGTTACCGTGGGAGGCAGCATCGCTTCCCAGAACTGGGCGGCAATGGATTTCTTCGGCTACGAAATCGGGCTGGGATGGAATGACCAGACCGGCCGCGGCTTTCATTATGGCGTCGATCTTCGTTTCTCATGGGCCGATAACAAGGTGCACCAGGGGAATTTCAACGATCAGGACATCAAATATCCCTGGAACCCGAAACCCGGAGAATCGGGTGACAACGGTAAATGGGGATATGAATACCTGGGTATGTTCAAAACCCAGGAAGCCATCGATACCTATATTGCCGAATACGGAATCACGCAAATGCATGGGGTAAACGCCTCCGATTTCAAGCCCGGCATGCTGTATTATGCCGACATCAGAGGAAGCCTGCAAGCCGACGGCACCTTCGCCGGGCCTGACGGCATCATCGACAATAATGACCAGGTGCAGCTGGTCAGAAAAAGCTCCAATCGCTATGGCTTTGGGACCACACTCAAAGCGGGCTATAAAGGGCTGAGCCTTAACGTGGTAATTGCCGGGTCGTTTGGCGGCTGGGCCGAAATAGATGCCAGGGGCGTACTCCAGCGGAACATCCAGAGCCTTTTCCAAAACGGCCCTGCCTACTGGTCGGGTATTTACGACCCGGAGCTCAATCCCGACGGCCAGTACCCGAACCCGTTTTGGGGCGCTGTCAGCACAACCCCCGTTTCCCAGTTCTGGCAGGTCAGCGCCTTCAGGATGCGTGTCGTAAATGCTAACCTTACCTACACGCTCCCCAAAACGTGGAGCGAAGCGGTCAAGATGAGCAGCGCCCGGATCGTGCTTTCGGCGCTGAACCCGTTGAACTTATACAACCCTTACACCTATAAGGATTCCCAGGGCTCCTGGAACACCTATCCGGTACTCAAGACGTTTTCACTGGGCGTAAACGCGTCGTTTTAATGATCATCAGACTTTCAAAAATCCGAATCGATATGAAAATCATACAAATAACTATCCGGTTGCTGATTCTGACGGCCATTGTAACGGGATGCAGTGACCAGTTTTTGCAGGAAAAGCGGGATATGACCGGGGTCAACGAACAGGTATTCAGCGATCCCCAGGTGGCTGAGGCGTACGTCAATTACATTTACCGGCTGTTCCAGCCTGTCGACAATACCAATGCATTTATACGGCAGCAAACCAGCAACAACGGCGGGTACGGCGATATCTATACCAAAACTACCGACGAACTGGCCGGGCAAACCGATTTTAACCGGACCTGGGCCGGCATAGCCATCAACCAAAACCACGCAAACCAGTATTTTGGTCAACGAATGCTCCCCAGTGTTGCGAATAATTCTTGGACGCGGCTGAAGCAGATCAACCAGTTCCTGGATCAGATTGACCACCACGGACTTTCCGGGGAGGTTACCGGACCGTTGAAAGGACAAATGTTGTTCTGGCGCGCCTGGCAATACTTTGAATTGCTGCGCTTATACGGCGGTGTCCCCTTGGTCCTGCACGCACAGGACCCCATTGCGGAGGAAGGAGATACTTCCCTGGAGGTGCCCAGGAGCACTTCGGCGGAAACGGTAGCCCAGATTGTAAAAGATCTCGACGACGCTGTGGCCATGCTGCCCGGCAGATGGAATACCGCCAATTGGGGGCGGATCACCAGCGGCGGGGCGGCCGCGCTGAAGGGACGGGTGCTGCTTACATGGGCAAGTCCGCTGTTCAACAGAAATGACGATATCTCCCGCTGGCAACAGGCATATGACGCCAACCTGGCGGCAAAAGACCTGTTGGAAGCCAATGGGTACGGGTTGTTCACTACAGGCGGGAAGGAAGACGGAACCGCATGGGGAAACATGTGGTTCCAGGAAACCGACAACCCCGAAGGAGTGCTGGTATGGGTTTTCAACAAAGTGACCTCCGACCAGGTGCAGCGGAACAACGGCCATGAGAACGAGGCGCGGTCGAGAACGGCCGGCGGCGGCGGTTCGCTGGCGCCCACCAAACAGATCGTCGATGCCTTCCCGATGAAGGATGGCAAAGCCCCCGGCGACCCGACGTCGGAATACACGTTCGATCCCCAAAAGTTTTATAAAAACAGGGATCCGCGGTTCTACAAAACATTTGCGTACAATGGCGCTCAATGGCCATACGGCGGAAATCCTGCCTTCAGACAGTGGACCTATCAGTGGTTTACCAATGAGTCGGCAGTCAATCCCAACCGGAGTACTGAAACTGCAGGAGCAAACGGGTCGGGTATTTACCTTCGGAAGGCTACCAACCCGGCTACGGCACAAGCCGATTTTGTTTTCAGCGGTACGGACTTTATGGAACTCCGCTTTGCAGAAGTCATCCTGAACCTGGCCGAATCCGCTATTGGCGCCAACAAGTTTTCGGAAGGGCTGGAAGGCATTAAGCTTATCCGCGAAAGAGCGGGGATCGAAAACGCAGACGGTCACTATGGCCTGAGCGCTGCCGCCGGTCACCGTGACCAATTGTTTGCTGCCGTCCTCAACGAAAGGAAAGTGGAGTTTGCCTACGAGGGAAAAAGATTCTGGGATTTGCGCCGGTGGCTGTTGTTTACGGATGAATTCGGTACCACTGCCCGCCTGGGGATCCCACCGCTGAACGGTACGCGCCGTACGGGTTACTGGATCTATGTAAAAGATACCGCCGGCAACAAATACATTGGCGCCAACGACCCTCTACTGCTGGAAAGCAGTGGGGAAGCTCCGGTGGCAGAACGGGAGCCGCTGACCTTTCCGGAGGGCATCGCCAACCAGGAAGAATACCTGGATTATTTATACGATACGCATTTTGAAATCATCGAAAAAGACGACCTGGATCCGACCAGCCCCGCCGATTGGGTTTTTACCTGGTATAAAGAATACTATTTCTTCGGCTTGCACCAGGAAATATTAAGCGGGAGCCCCTATTTAAAACAAACCAAGGACTGGCCGGACTTAACAGGTGCACCCGGCACATTCGACCCGTTACAATAAACACCGGTGGGATACCCGGGCGCTGATCTTTCCGGATGTGCTATGCATGCTGTACACATCCGGAAAGATTAGCCCGATAAGTTATTGAATTAATGCCACTTATGAAAACGCTAGGATTGCTGTTATTGTCAACGTTCCTGCTGCCGGGTTGCAACACCCGGCATGCCAGAGTCGTTTCTGCAGATAAAATGCAGGAAATCTTTGAGGAGATCAGAACACCCTATAAATATGGGTTGGTGAAAGTGCCGGAAGACGACTCAAAGAAAGTCGACTGTCCGAGTATTTTCAGAGCAGACGGCAAATGGCATATGACCTATCTTGTTTTTGACGGACGTGGTTACGAAACCTGGCTGGCCAAGAGCGACAACCTGCTGGAGTGGGAAGACCAGGGCAGGATCCTGTCATTTTCGGACACAGCGCATTGGGATGGCAACCAAAAAGCCGGGTACGTGGCCCTCCAGGACCATGAATGGGGCGGAAGCTATCAGTTGAACCGTTTTGACGACAGCTACTGGATGTCTTATTTCGGCGGGCCTGCCAGCGGTTACGAGCGCGGGGACCTGGCTATCGGCATTGCCCGTACAACCGGAGACCCCGCGACGCCGCATGAATGGAACCGGCTGGACAAGCCCGTTCTTACGGCGCTGGACGATGATGCCCGCTGGTGGGACAACCGTAAGATTTTCAAAAGCTCCGTTATCTGGGATCAGGAAAAAACCACCGGCTATCCCTTTGTGATGTACTACAATGCCAATGGCGATTCGGCTGAGAACAATCTGAAAACCCGATGGTTTGAACGCATCGGTATGGCCGTTTCAGATGACATGGTCCACTGGCGACGGTTTGGTGAACAGCCTGTCGTCCACCATCCCGCAGGTATTACCGGAGACGCCGTTGTGCAGAAGATAGGCGATGTATGGGTAATGTTTTACTTCGGCGCTTTCTGGGAAAACAAAGAGGGCGGATTCAACCGGTTTGCCTGTTCCTATGACCTGGTTAACTGGACAGATTGGGAGGGCGGGGACCTGATCGCACCATCGGAAGCCTACGATAGCAAATTTGCCCATAAATCCTTCGTAATCAAGCACGAAGGCACGGTATACCATTTCTACTGCGCTGTCAATGATAAGGACCAGCGGGGGATCGCCCTGGCGACTTCCAGGGATATGGGGAAGAGCACACGCCATTTTGCGATCGCACCGTAATGTCCTTAAAATCTTGTCAATTAAATCATTTGAAAACTAACACTTGAAAACATGTGCCTGATTAAAAGAATCTTATTGCTGGCCCTGGCGCCGGTTATTTCGTTTGCACAATATCCTAAAATAACTTCCGATGTACAGCGGGCTTCCGACTCCCTGCTGCTGGCAGCCCGTACCCATTCCGACTCCGCCTGGGCTGTCGCCTACCCTGTTGTATTGCAGGAAGCGAAACAGGGACGTCCCTATATTCCATGGGCATCGCGCTACGATGAGCTTCCTCATGCCGAAATCCCCGCATTCCCCGGCGCGGAAGGGGGCGGCAAATACAGCTTCGGGGGCAGAGGAGGCCAGGTGCTGGTAGTGACCAACCTCAACGATTCGGGGCCGGGCAGTCTGCGCTGGGCCTGTGAACAGGGAGGCGCCCGGGTGATTGTTTTCAACGTAGCCGGTATTATCCGGCTGACAACCCCGCTTATTATCCGTGCCCCGTACATCACCATTGCCGGGCAAACGGCTCCGGGCGACGGCGTCTGTGTGGCAGGAGAGGCCGTCTGGATCAATACGCATGACGTTGTTATCCGCTACATGCGGTTCAGACGGGGTGAAACCTGGGTAGGAAGGCGGGACGACGCCATTGGCGGCAATCCCATCGGCAACATTATGATCGACCATGTAAGCGCTTCCTGGGGACTGGATGAAAACATGAGCATGTACCGCCATATGTACAACGACAGCACCGGGAAAACAGAAGATAAATTCGGAACGGTCAACATCACCATTCAAAATTCCATTTTCAGTGAAGCCCTGGATACTTATAACCACTCCTTCGGGAGTACGCTTGGTGGCGAAAATTGTACGTTTATGCGGAATCTCTGGGCTAACAACGCCGGGCGCAATCCCTCCATCGGCTGGAACGGCGTTTTCAACTTCGCCAACAACGTCCTGTTCAACTGGGTACACCGTTCCATTGACGGCGGTGACTACCGGGCCCAGTACAACATTATCAACAACTATTTTCAGCCCGGTCCCGCCACCCCCAAAAACCAGGTGGGCCACCGGATCCTGAAGCCTGAAAGCGGCAGGAGCAAACTGGGCTACCGGGTGTACGGCCGCGCCCACGTGGCCGGAAATATCATGGAAGGCTATCCCGAAATAACCCGTGATAACTGGAACGGCGGAGTGCAGATTGAAAACGGCAGCGATGCCGGGGAATACAAAGCATCCATCAAGTGGGACAAGCCGCTTATAATGCCCAAAATCACGTTGCTGGAAGCCGGCGAGGCAAGAGCGTATGTCCTGGCAAATGCAGGAGCCACCCTTCCGAAGCGCGACGCGGTAGACCTCCGGATCGTGGAACAGGTCCGTACCGGAAAAATAAACCCGCTGCCGGACGTAACACTTCCGGAAAATGAATTCCAGCACCGTCGCTTACCCAGGGATTCCTATAAAATCGGTATTATTACAGCCATATCACAGGTTGGCGGTTATCCGGAATACAAGGGCGTGCCCTATAAAGACAGTGATCATGACGGCATTCCCGACGAATGGGAAACCAAAAACGGCCTTAATCCCAACGATCCGACCGATTCGGCCAAAGCTTCCGGGAGCAACAGCGGGTATACCAATATTGAAGATTTTCTGAACAGCGTGGTCGAACTGGACAAGGTCGTGCCGAACAACGGATCGGGCCGGTAACCAGTCAACAAAACCTATCGTAACCTTGGGAGTATTAAAAGTCATTTGCACAGTTGCCGTTTGCGGAAGTACCTATTTTGCGGGATGCCCGGCCCAGACCGTTATGCCGTTGGCACACGACGACGGTAAACTGGTTTATTCTCCCGATTCCCTCGGAAACCGTATCCCCGATTTCTCTTACTGCGGCTATAAAGCCTCCGAAGCGCCTGTCCCAATGGCGCCGGTCAGGGTTACGGTGCCTGCGCGGGCGGGAGACGCTACTCACCGGATTCAGGCCGCTATCGATTACGTGAGTCGTTTGCCGGAGGATCACCGGGGGCTCCGGGGAGCGGTGCTGCTTCAAAAAGGGACGCACACCGTAAACGGCAGCCTGCATCTCCACACTTCGGGCGTCGTCCTGAGGGGAAGCGGAACCGACGACGCGGGCACGGTCTTGCTGGGAGCGGGGCAGGACCGGACAACCCTGGTGCGGGTAGCCGGGCAACCCGCCGCGACAACGGGAGCTTCCTTTTCTGTGGCCAATGCCTACGTCCCTGTCAATGCTGCCGCGCTTGACCTGAAAGGCCCCCACCCCATTCAGCCCGGCGACAGGGTGGCTATCCGGCGTCCCGCCACAAAAGAGTGGATCGACGCATTGGGAACTGCCCATTTCGGCGGCGGGATTACCTCCCTCGGCTGGAAGCCCGACAGGCAGCATCTCGAATGGCGACGGACCGTAACCGCGGTGAACGGCGCTGCACTGACCCTCGATGCGCCGCTTACGACCGCCCTGGACCAACGATTTGGCGGCGCCACCGTTGTCCGCTATGATGCAAAAGGAGTGATTGCCAACTGCGGAGTCGAAAACATGCGCATGGTGAGCGAATACGATCCGGGTAATCCTAAAGATGAGGCGCACCGCTGGATGGCCATCAGTATTGATCATGCATCCGATGCCTGGGTCAGACAGGTAGTGTTCCATCATTTCGCCGGAAGCGCCGTTGCGGTGTACGGCAATGCCTCGCGCATAACGGTAGAAGACTGCATTTCACAATACCCTGTTTCGGAAATCGGCGGACAGCGTCGTATCACTTTTTTCACCGAGGGCCAGCAGACACTTTTTCAACGGTGCTATGCCGAAGAGGGGATCCATGATTTTGCCACAGGGTTTTGTGCGCCCGGCCCTAACGCATTTGTACAGTGTACCGCAGTCCGGTCCAACGGATTCAGCGGGGGACTTGACAGCTGGGCCTCCGGTGTACTCTACGACCTGGTTACCATCGACGGCAACGCCCTGCGGCTTGCTGACCGGGGACAGGACGGACAGGGCGCCGGCTGGGCTGCCGCCAACAGTGTCTTATGGAATTGCAGCGCTTCGGTCATTGCCTGCGAGCAGCCCCCTACCGCACAAAACTGGGCATTCGGCAGCTGGGGACAGTTTACCGGAAACGGTTTCTGGAGCAGCTCCAATCAATACGTCAAACCGCTGAGCCTCTATTACGGGCAGCTTTCCCGGAGAGGCGTGGCGTTGCCCGATCCGTTCCCGCTGATGAAAACAGCAACGGAGGCCAGCAGCAGTCCTTCTGCAGCCGTTGCCCTGGAACTGACCCGGCAGGCCGGAAGCGCTTCCCCCTCGCTGCAGGAATTTATCCGTACAGCCGGCAGCAGGCAGCCTGTTTCTCTGGAGGCATCCGGTGTCAGCAGCATTGATGCAATCGGAGTAGCCCCTGTACCGGCAAAGCGGCAGTCGCCTCCCCTGCAAGTGGTCAACGGCCGGCTGATCCGGGGGAACATGCTGCTGACAGGCAACAGCCACAGCGTACCCTGGTGGAATGGCAGCGCCAAAACCTATGCCCTGGCAGGAGCCCTTCCCGCCCTCACACGATTTGTGCCGGGAAAAGAAGGCGCAGGACTGACCGATAACCTGAACGACCTGGCAGACTGGATGGTCCGGAATCATACGGTGGCCATACGGCACAACCACGGCCTCTGGTACGACCGGCGGCGGGACGACCATGCGCGCGTCAGGCGAATGGACGGGGAGGTATGGCCGCCTTTTTATGAACTTCCCTTTGCACGCAGCGGCCAGGGAACGGCATGGGACGGTATGAGCCGGTATGACCTGACGCGGTACAATCCCTGGTATTGGAACCGGCTCAGGCAATTTGCCGGGCTTGCTGATGAAAGAAGCCTGGTGCTTGTCCATCAGCACTATTTTCAGCACAATGTACTGGAGGCCGGAGCCCATTATGCTGACTTCCCCTGGCGTCCCGCCAACACGATCAACGATACCGGATTTCCCGAACCCCCGCCATATGCCGGTGACAAGCGTATTTTTCTTGCCGAACAATTTTATGATACGGCGCATGCCCTCCGGCGGGAGCTCCACCGGAACTACATACGCCAGTGCCTGGACAACTTCAAAGAAAACAACGGCGTACTGCACCTGATCGGCGAAGAATATACCGGCCCTTTACACTTTGTGCAGTTCTGGCTGAACACGATCCGGGAATGGACGCAGGAAACGGGGATAAAGCCGTTGATTGGTCTTAGTGTTACGAAAGACGTACAAGACGCTATTCTGAACGATCCGGCCTACGCATCGCTGATAGACGTGATCGAAATAAGGTATTGGCACTACCAGTCCGACGGGGAAGTCTATGCGCCCCGGGGCGGGGAAAACCTGGCTCCCCGGCAGCATGCCAGACTGCTCAAGCCCAAAGCTTCCTCGGCAGAGCAGGTCTACCGGGCTGTGTCGGAATACCGGCAGCGCTATCCGGATAAGGCTGTGCTCTATACGGCCGGCGGTTGGGAAAAAAACGGGTGGGCAATACTGATGGCCGGCGGGTCGCTGCCCAATGTAGCCTCCATGGCAATCCTGGAAGAAGTAAAGGAAATGCGCCGCGTAAAGAGCGGTCCTGGTCAATGGGTGTTGCGCAGCGATGCAACGGGAAATGTCCTGGTATATGCAGCCGGTGAAGAACCGCTGACCATCGACCTGTCTCGTGAAAAGGGAGTGTATCAGGTTTTCCGGATAGACACCCGTACGGGAGATATGCAACCATCGGATTTTACTGTAACGGCCGGAAAGTCCGTGAAACTGCCTCCCCTGAAACAATCTGAAGCGGTATGGCTCAAAAAAGACGACACATCCGGTGCATCGCCGGCAAAAGAGCATTTCCGGACAACACCCGGGGACAGCCTGCGGTACCGGGTAGGGCTGATCGACCTGATGTTGCTGAAACGACAAAAGCTCAGTGCCATTCCCCTGGCGGCATCACTGGACGCCGACGGACTGGAAGTCGACATGGGCGGCCTCGGCAACCGGAATACCTTTCAAAACCAGCTGGCGGTCGACTCGGTCCGGCAAGCCTATCTGGCCCTTGCTGAAGAAAAGAACATCTCCTTGTTCTCACTGGCAATGACGGGTTATTATGCCCAGTCATTCTGCAACAGAGAAGTGTATAAAGAGTCGATAGAAGCCTGTATAGCCACCATGCTGTCAATGGGCATCCGGCATGCTTTTCTGCCATTGGGTGTTCAATGCGACCTTCGGAAAAACCCCGAAGTGCGGGATTCCGTCATAGCCCGTCTGCGGGTAGTGGGTACGCTGGCCGCGGAGGCCAATGTCGTTGTAGGGATAGAAACCGCCCTGAGCGCTGCCGAAGAGGTGGCATTGCTCGAAGAAATCGGCTCTCCGGCCATCCGCATCTACTTTAACGTATCCGAACCGCTTAAAGCAGGCAGAGATTTATACGAGGAATTAAAAATACTGGGAAAAGACCGGATCAGTATGATCCATGCCAGCAATAAAGATAGTCTGTTGCTGGAGAACGATCCGCAGGTGGATCTGTACCGGATAAAGCAAACGCTGGATGAAATGGGCTGGAGCGGGTGGCTGGTCATCGAACGCAGCCGCGATGCTTCCAGGGCAAGGGATACCCGGTACAATTACGGCTCCAACGTGGCTTACCTTAAAAAAGTGTTTCAACCATAACCCCTTGCGCTCCGGAAGAGCAGGCCCGCCTTTCGTATGTTCCGGCGGGTGGGCAGGGCTCTCAACCCGTGTCTCAGCGACTTATTACGCAAGAAAACATTTGTTTTACTTTCATATATTTTCGTATATTTGCTTTTGATGTTGGTTTTTGTTGTGATTGGGGAATTTCTATCGTTTAACTGATTGCTTTATGTGTATATTTGGTCTTTCCCTGCTTACTTTAAGCAAAAAGTATCAATAAACCCAAAATACAACCGAAAATTATGCTGGCAAATCAACGAAGAGAGAAAATACTGGAACTATTGAAAGAAGACGGTTCCGCCAAGGTCGTTAACCTGGCAAAGTTGTTTAAAGTGACAGAAGTAACCATCCGGCAGGATCTGGAAAAACTCGAAAAGGATGGCCTCATCATCAAAGAACACGGGGGAGCTTTCCTCAAAAATGTGGAAGATCAGGTGCGGAATTTCTCCCTGGCCAACCAGGAAAATCTGGACCGGAAAGAGCTGATTGCCTCCAAATGCCTGGAATATATCCATAATGGCGACAGCATCATCCTCGACTCGGGATCCACCACTACCGAGATTGCCAAAAAGCTGCGGGGGGCCAACCGCAACCTGACCGTCATCACGAATGCCCTGAACATTGCCTTAATCCTGGGAGCCGAACAGGGCATTGAAGTAATTATGACCGGGGGAGAATTCAAACCCCCTACCCTGTCGCTGACGGGCCAGAAAGCCGCCGATTTTTTTAAAGGCATCAATGTGCAGAAATTGTTCCTGGCCACCGCCGGTCTCTCTTTGAAAGCCGGGCTTACCTACCCCAGTATCAGTGACCTGGTCGTTAAAAAAGCCATGATCGATGCCGCAGATACCACCTACCTGGTAGCCGATGCGACCAAAGTAGGCAAGAGTGCATTTGCCAGCCTGGGCGCCTTGTCGCTTATCGATTACGTGATTACCGATAATGGTATCGAAGAAAAACAAAAACAGATTTTTAGGGATCATGAAATAGAACTCATTATTGCCGGATAATTCCGGAATACGACGATTTGCAAAATGATAAGTAATCAAAGAATGTTCGTTAACCAAGGAAAATGAAAGGGTCAAAAGGAAGTCTGGGCATCATTATCGGAAACCGGGATTTTTTCCCGGATCGCCTGGTAGCCGATGCAAGGGCTGAAATAATTGGAGTATTAGAAAAACTGGAAATCGGGGCCATTATGCTGGAAGAGACCGACACCAAGCTGGGTGGCGTGGAAACTTTTCAGGATGCCGGTAAGTGTGCCGCACTGTTTCGCAAACACCGGGACGATATCATGGGCGTCTGGGTGGTCCTGCCCAATTTCGGCGATGAAAGGGGAATTGCGGAAACCCTTAAGCTGGCCGGCCTCACGGTTCCGGTATTGGTACAAGCCTATCCGGACGACCTGGACAAGCTTGATGCGGCCCGCCGGAGGGATGCGTGGTGCGGCAAAATATCCGCCTGCAACAACCTCTACCAGTTCGGCATCAAGTACACGCTGACAAAAAAACACGTCATCCATCCCGCAGACCCGGCATTCCAGGCAGAGCTGCTTGATTTTATGGGAGTTTGCCGGGTGGTAAAAGGACTCCGGAACGTACGTATCGGTGCAGTCGGAGCACGGCCGGGAGGCTTCAATACCGTACGCTACAGCGAAAAAATCCTGCAGCGGAACGGGATTTCGGTCGTAACGGTGGATTTGTCAGAGATACTTGGTCAGGCCGGCAAGCTCTCGGCAAACGATATGCTTGTAAAAGAAAGCATACAAAAAATAAGGGAATACGCCCCTGTCGGGCGTACGCCCGACGACGCCCTGTTGCAAATGGCCAGGCTGGATGTCGCACTGTCGGATTTCGTGGAAGCGAACGGGCTGGATGCTACGGCCATCCAGTGCTGGACTTCCGTGCAGCAAAACCATGGCTGTAACGTATGCACCAGCATGAGCATGATGAGCCAGAACATGCTCCCGAGCGGATGCGAGGTGGATGTGACCGGCACCCTTACCATGTATGCGATGCAGCTTGCTTCGGGGTCGCCCAG
This sequence comes from Telluribacter humicola, assembly GCA_040394475.1. Lineage (GTDB taxonomy): Bacteria > Bacteroidota > Bacteroidia > Cytophagales > Spirosomataceae > JBEBSD01. Next base: position 56,526 of record JBEBSD010000023.1, read on the forward strand.
CGCATTGGTTGACTGGAACAACAATTATGCAGAGGACGAAAACAAATGTGTGTTGTTTCATTGCGGAAACTGGGCCAAGTCGTTCCTTCCGGACATTGAAATCAGTACGGCGCCGATACTCGGCACTACCGTCGGGGAAGAAAACACCTACGGCGCGCTGTCGGGCCGTACGCCCGCCATGCCGCTCACTTACGGGAGAATCAGTACCGATGACCCGAAAGGCATCATGAAAGTATACCTGGGCGAGGGGAAACTGACCGACGACCCGCTGCATACATTCGGAAACCGTGCCGTGGCAGAAATACCGGACTTGCAGGAGCTCATGCGCTATATCTGCCGGAACGGTTTTGAACACCATGTGGTCATGAATGCCTCCAATACGGCCGGTATCCTCCAGGAGGCGCTGGAAAATTATATGGGCTGGGAAGTCTGCCATTTCGGCCGGACCGGCACGTAACCTCACCCCGGGATTCACCTGAAAACCAGCATGCAGCAGATAATTGACTTTGTGAACGCAAACCGATAACCGAGAATGATGTCCGAAAAAGAGCTGGCGCTCCAATCAGTAGCTTACAGGCAAAAGATTTTAAAGTATATAGTAAATGCCGCAGCCGGCCATACAGGAGGAAGTCTGTCCTGCATTGATATTCTGAATGTGCTGTACAACACGATCCTGAATGTCGGTCCCGGAAATTTCAATTCCCCGGACCGTGACCGCTACGTACAGAGCAAGGGACATACGGTGGAAGCGTTGTACGTGGTCCTTGCCTCCAAAGGGTTTTTCCCGGAAGCGGACCTGGAAACATTGTGCCGGTATCAGTCTCATTATATCGGGCATCCGACACGGAAAGTAAAGGGAGTCGAACACAATACCGGCGCGCTCGGGCATGGCCTTTCGCTAAGCGTGGGAACGGCGCTCGCCGGAAAAATGGATCACAGGGCCTACCGGGTCTTCACCTTGCTGGGGGATGGCGAACTGCCTGAAGGGTCCAACTGGGAGGCGGCCCTATCGGCCGCACATTACCGGCTGGACAACCTCTGCGCCATTCTGGACAAAAACTCTTTGCAGATCACCGGAGCTACTTCGGATGTGATGAATTCCGACCCAGTCGACAAAAAGCTCGAAGCCTTCGGATGGGAAGTAAGACACGTGGACGGACACGATTTCGGAGAACTTAAACGCGTATTGGGGTCCACCCCTTTCGTAAAAGGGAAGCCAAGCTTCGTGATTGCACACACGGTTAAGGGAAAGGGGGTCAGTTTTATGGAAAATCAGCGTAACTGGCACCATGGCGTACCCGACGCTCAGCAATACGCAGCCGCATTGGAGGAACTTTCCGACGCCGGCGAATCACTATTAACGCATTTTTGAACGTGGAAACCACTATTGAGCGCCTGACAACGCCGTCCAAAGCCAATTTGGAAATATTTTCGGAAACGCTGTGCCAGTTGGCGGCACATGATAAGGATATCCTGGTAGTCACTTCCGATTCAAGAGGCTCCGGAAAGCTGGTGCCCTTCGGAAATGCCTTTCCGGATCAAATCGTGGAAGTAGGCATCGCCGAACAAAACCTGGTAGGGGTGGCCGCCGGACTTGCCTCCACCGGAAAAAGGGTCTTTGCCGTCTCCCCTGCCTGTTTTCTCACAGCCCGGGCGCTGGAACAGATCAAAAATGACGTCGCCTATTCCGATAACCCGGTTAAGCTGATCGGTATCAGTGCCGGGGTAAGCTACGGCGCATTGGGCTCCACCCATCATAGTTTACATGATTTTGCGGTTTTGCGCGCTATTAATAACCTGATTGTAGCGGCCCCCGCCGACGCGTTCGAGACAGCCGAAGCCATCCGGCTTGCCGCGGCGACCGATCACCCCGTATACCTCCGGTTCGGAAAAAAAGCCATGCCGGCACTTCCCCGGACCGATCAGCCGTTTGAATTTGGCAAAGGGCGCGTCCTGCGTGAAGGAGCCGACCTGACCCTTATAGCCACCGGAGAAACCGTGGCCCTGTCCTTGTTGTCGGCAGACGTGCTGGCCCGTACGTATCAGCTGGAAACTTCTGTGATCAGTATGCATACGATCAAACCGCTGGATTATGAGTTGCTGCAGAAAGCCGCTGCATCCGGGGCGCCTTTGCTGACGGTCGAAGAACACAGCGTCTTTGGAGGCCTTGGCGAGGCCTGTGCGGCTTACCTGCTTGAACATAATTACCATAACCCGTTCAAAATCATAGGAATACCCGATGAATATACTGTCACAGGCTCGCAGACCGAAATTCTCGGACATTACGGAATATCCGCGGACGGGATTGCACAAACAGCCTTGCAACTCCTGAAGCGATCATCAACCTGACCCTTATGAAACGATTGTTAATTACCTGCCTGCTCTTTTCCGTACCTTTCCCGATGGTCCATGCGCAGTCTCCGGCGCAGCCGCGGGTACTGATTCTGACCGATATTGAAAATGAGCCGGACGACACCCAGTCACTGATCCGGTTTCTAACCTACTCCAGTCATTTCCAGGTAGAGGGCCTGATAGCCACCACTTCTGTCCATCAGAAAGACCGGATAGCCATCGATAAAATCCGGGAAATTGTACAGGCATACGGTAAGGTAAGAGACAATCTGTTGCTGCACGAACAGGGATTTCCCGAAGAAGCTTATTTACTGCAACGGACCAAGGCGGGCTTCCCTTCCTTCGGGATGGACGCGGTGGGTCCCGGTAAGGACTCCGAAGGTTCGGAATGGATCATTAACGTGGTCGACACCCCGGACCCGCGCCCGGTATGGATTCCTGTCTGGGGCGGCAGCAATTGCCTGGCGCAGGCGTTGTGGAAAATCCGGCAAACGCGCCTTCCCGGAGATGTGGCGGAGTTTGTCGCAAAACTCAGAGTCTATACAATCTCGGACCAGGATGATACCGGCCCCTGGATCCGTAAAACATTCCCCGGGCTGTTTTATATCGTAAGTCCGGGCTACCACGCCGCAGGGGCCTACCATTACGCCACCTGGAGCGGCATCAGCGGGGATAAATTTCACGGCCGTTTCACAGGGCCGGACTTTGCAAGCGTAGATAATCCCTGGCTGGATCAAAACATCCGCAGCAAAGGCCCCCTCGGCGCCGCCTACCCCTGGACCAAATTCCTGATGGAGGGCGATACGCCTTCTTTTCTGAACCTGATCCAAAATGGCCTGAGCGACCCCGAACACCCGGAGTACGGAGGCTGGGGCGGCCGGTACGAATGGTATACACCCAGGACGCAGAAATGGTTTTACGAGCCCGAAACCCGTCCGATTTGGACCGATGCCGTGGACGAAGTAATCGCTGCGGACGGGAACTATTATACCAGTAATAAAGCAACTATCTGGCGTTGGCGGGAAGCGTTTCAAAATGACTTCGCAGCCCGGATGGACTGGACTGTAAAGTCGTACGGGGAAGCCAATCATCCTCCCGTCGCCCGTGTTAAAAACGGCAACTTCCGCACCGTAACAAGCGGCGAAAAAGTGCTGTTGGAAGCTGAAGGCTCATCGGATCCCGATGGCGACGCCCTGACATTCCTGTGGAGCTATTACGGAGAGCCGGGTAGCTTTAAGGGAAAAGACCCCATAAAAATAACGGATCACACGCAGCCCGCCGCTTATTTTACAGCGCCCAAGGTTGAAAAACCCGAAACTCTGCATTTTATCCTGGCGGTTACCGACAACGGAAGTCCCGCGCTTACCCGGTATCAAAGGATTATTGTAGCGGTATATCCCGGCGGGTAACGGGTACGTTCATCCGCCAAAACCCCACATTCCTTAACCCGATTTCATGAAAACAACAGCCCGAAAAATAACAGCCTGTTTAATTGCCCTGTTCCTGCTGGCAGGCAGCGGGTGTCAAACAGGGCCCGATACCGGCGAACCACAGAAGATCGCCATTATCGTCTCCACCCTTAACAATCCGTGGTTTGTGTTTCTTGCGGAACAGGCGGCCGACAAAGTCAGGGAGCTCGGCTATGCTTACCGCATATTCGATTCACAGAACAATACCGCCCTGGAAAGCGATCATTTTGAGAATGTGATCGCCGCGGGCTTCAGCGCCATTCTTTTCAATCCCACGGACGCCGATGGCTCGGTCATTAACGTCAGAAATGCCCGTACGGCAGGGATCCCGGTGTTTTGTATGGACCGGGAAATCAACGCAGCCGATGCCGCGACGGCACAGATACTTTCTGACAGCTATTCCGGCAGTGTTGCCGTTGCCAGGACATTTGTGGAATCGCTGAATAAAACAGGGAAATACGCAGAGCTGCTTGGCCTGGTCGGTGATAACAATACCTGGAGCCGGTCCAAAGGTTTTCACAGTGTCGTTGACCAGTATCCCGGCCTGAAAATGGTCGCTCAGCAAAGCGCCGATTTTGACCGCAACAAGGCCATGGAAGTGCTCGAGTCTATTCTGCAGGCCCACCCTGACATTGAAGCCGTCTTCTGTGGCAATGATGCCATGGCCATGGGGGCCTACCAGGCAGTGGTCGCAGCCGGTAAGGCAGGTAAGATACAACTATTCGGATTTGACGGCGCAGCGGACGTAGTCGACGCCATCGCCGCCGGGAAGATTGTCGCCACCGGCATGCAGTTCCCGCAGCTGATGGCGCATACCGCTGCTGTTTTTGCCGGCGAATACCTGAATGGCCGAAGGGATTTTCCGCAAAAAATACCCGTATCGGTAGAACTGGTTAAAAAGAGCAATGTGATGAATTACCTCGCTTACGGGGCCGAACCTGAACCATAAAAATGAAACCTGTTCGCTATCTGCTTGGCTGCGTGCTGACCGCACTCGTGTTGTACCACTCGGTGTACTTCAGAAAGCTGGATGAAGTCGTCAAAGACGGGGCATTATTCAGTGCCTCCGCCTATGCGCGTGACTTTTGGGAGAACACCCTGCCGGCCCGCGCTTCCGGGGCGCTGGAGCTTTCGGCGCTGCTGCCCCTGCTGGAAACCGACAAAGACAGTGCGTTCGGCGCCTATGCCCGCAGTCTCGGAATCGGGAATATCCGGTACTTCCCGGTAAAGGGTGAAGGGGTGATTGCCGCCGTAGAAGAAGACTATACCCGGCTGCGGATCCTCCCGAACGGCCGGCCGGTAACCATCGCAACCGAATATATTGTAGGCAACGCAGTCAGGGATGGATTCCAGGCCGTCAATCTTCAGGATTTTGCGTCCAGCACGGATATCAATGATATCTCTGCAGAACTCAACCGGATCATACGCGAAGAGGTATTACCTCCCTTCCGGCAAAAGGCAGGAAAAGGAGACACGGTTTCCTTCACGGGCGCGATCGAACTGAACCGCGCTTATATGGATTTGCAGACTATTGAAGTACTACCGGTGCAATTAACGCTTAAACCGTGATTGTTCACTTTTTGTTTTTTCCCGACAACCCGGCTAACCATGCTTACGGTACATAATATAACAAAAAAATTTCCGGGCGTTACCGCCCTTGACAAGGTTTCCCTTTCGCTGGAAGCGGGTAAAGTTACCGCCCTGATCGGGGAAAACGGAGCAGGGAAGTCGACGCTGATGAAAATACTCTCCGGCGTGTATACCGACTACGAAGGGGACATTTACTTCAAGGGGGGCCCGGTAACCTTCTCATCGCCGCGCCATGCACAGGACGTCGGATTGGCCATTATCCATCAGGAACTCAATCTGATACCCTATCTGAGCATTACCGCGAATATTTTTCTGGGCCGGGAACTCACGACGCCTTCAGGCTGGCTCGATGCCGCTGCCATGGAAACACGCACCCGCGAATTGCTCTCCCGGCTGCAGCTGGACGTCAGCCCCGCTGCACTTGTGGCAGACCTGAAAGTTGGACAACAGCAAATCGTCGAAATCGCCAAAGCCTTGCTGATCGATGCCGATGTGATCATCATGGACGAACCAACCTCGGCTATCAGTGATAAGGAAGTGGAGATCCTGTTCGGGATCATCCGTGAATTGAAAAGCAACCAGAAAGCAGTCGTTTATATTTCCCATAAACTCGATGAATTATTCGCCATTGCCGATCACTACGTCGTGCTGCGCGACGGAACCGTCACCGGATCCGGCTGCATGCAGGACATGGATCACGACAGGCTTATAGCGGCAATGGTGGGGAGAGCTGTTGAAATCAACGGAAAACAAACCCGAAAGCAGCAAAGAACGCCGCTCCTGTCGGTTCGCAACCTCACCCGTAAAGAACCGGGAAAAACCGGCAGGATGCTGCTGGACACCGTTTCATTCGATGTAGGGAAGGGCGAAATAGTAGGGCTCTTCGGCCTTATGGGTGCAGGGCGGACGGAGCTGCTGGAAGCATTATTCGGTCTGCATCCCAAACAGGTACAGGCGGCGATTCAGATGAACGGTAAAGCGGTGGTGATCCGTCAGCCGGCAGATGCCATCCGGGCCGGTCTCGCCCTGGTCCCTGAAGACCGGAAGAAAAACGGGCTTATCCTCGAGCTGGACATCAAAAATAACGTCAGCATCACCACCCTGGCAGCGATGGAAAAATGGGGACTGCTTGATGATGGAAGCGCCCGATCCCTCACACAGCGCTACATCCATGAACTCACCATAAAGGCCTCTTCCATGCGTCAGAAAACCGGCAGCCTGAGTGGCGGCAACCAGCAAAAAATAGTGCTGGCCAAATGGCTTGCCACCGATCCGCTGCTGCTGCTGCTGGATGAGCCGACGCGCGGCATTGACATCAATGCAAAAAATGAAATTTATAAATTAATGCTGAACCTGGCCGCTACCCGGGATATGGGCATTCTGATGGTATCCTCCGAATTACCGGAAATACTGGCCGTGTCCGACCGTATTTTAGTCATGGCAGATGGCAGGCTCACGGCTGAATTTACAGCCGGGGAAGCCTCTGAAGACACTATTTTAAAAGCAGCCATTCCCAAAACCGATTATAAGACTGCCTCATGAACCTATTAACCTATCGGTCCGTATTGGTCCGTTTCCAATCGCTGATTGCGCTTTTTTTGCTTTGCCTGGCCCTCAGCCTGGTTTCTGACAAATTTTTGACGGTATCCAACGGCTGGAATGTTATGAGGCAGATTTCGGTCAACATCTGCCTGTCAACGGGCATGACCCTGGTCATACTCACTGCGGGAATCGATCTTTCCATCGGATCCCTGCTGGCGCTTTGCGGCGCTGTGACAGCGGGCCTGCTGAGAAGCGGACTGGAATTCCCGTCGGTCAATCTCTATGTCGGTTTCACGGTCCTGGGAGCCATACTGGCCGGCCTGCTGACCGGCTCGCTGCTGGGCGCCTTCAATGGCTGGACCATCACCCGGTTTAGTGTCCCGCCTTTTGTAGCCACCCTGGCCATGCTGACCATGGCGCGGGGCTTCACCATGCTCTGGACGGAAGGCTTTCCGATCAGTAACCTGGGGGATTCTTTTCTGTACCTGGGGACCGGTTGGCTGCTGGGAGTGCCGGTGCCGGTTTGGATTTCGGGAATTGTAGTGCTCATGGCAGTGATTCTTACTCGAAAAACAAGGCTGGGCAGGTACATTTACGCCATTGGCGGAAACGAAAATGCGGCCCGGCTTTCAGGAATCAATGTCAACCGCGTTAAAATAATTGTCTACACAATTGCAGGAGCCCTGGCTGCTGTCGGAGGGGTACTGGTCACATCAAGATTAGATTCGGCACAACCCAATGCGGGGATCAGCTATGAGCTGGACTCTATCGCAGCCGTTGTCATCGGAGGTACTTCCTTATCCGGCGGCAGGGGAACTATTCTCGGAACTGTGCTGGGCGCAATCATTATCGGCGTCCTGAACAACGGGCTGGTCCTTCTGAATGTATCGCCCTTCTGGCAGCAGGTGGTGAAAGGGGCGGTGATTCTCCTGGCGGTGATTATTGATAAATCGAATTCGAAAGAGAGGTAGCTGGGGGTTAGGTATTAGGTGTTAGGTTTTAGGTGTTAGGTGTTAGGTGGTTAGGGAATTGGAAATTGGTGATAATGGGAATGTTTATGCAGAAGGAACAGGCTTTTATACTTTCGGTAGACCAGGGGACAAGCGGGACGAAGACGGTGCTCTTTGATGCGTTGGGAAGGCCTGTTGCAAGGGGAAGCGCAGGCCTGCATACGTTTTACCGGGAAGGCGGAAAGGTTGAACAGGATCCGGAAGCTATCTGTTCCGGCGTCCTGGAATCGGTCCGTAACTGCCTGGAGAATTTCAAGGCGGCCGGCGGTGATTCCTCGGACATCATCGCCTGCGGCATTACCAACCAGCGCGAAACCTTTGTATTGTGGGATGAGCAGGGAAAACCGCTTTATAACGCAATCGTGTGGCAGTGCAAACGTTCGGTGGCTATTTGTGAACGCCTTAAAGCAGACGGGCTGGAGGAGATATTCCGGCAAAAAACGGGGTTGCGCATCGATCCTTATTTTTCCGGAACCAAGCTGACCTGGCTCTGCGAAAACGATCCGGAACTGCGGGAAAAAATGCGGAGGGGACTCGTGTATTTCGGAACGATCGACACCTGGCTGCTGTACCGGCTTACCAATGGCAGGCAATTCCTGACCGACCACACCAACGCTTCCAGGACCTTGTTTTTCAACCTTTCGACCTTGCAGTGGGACAGGGAGCTGATCGGGTTGCTGGGGCTGACCGGGCTGAACCTGCCGGAAGTGCAGGCATCTTCTTCCTGTTTCGGATCGTCGGACCTGGCAGGATTGCTGCCCCGGGAAATACCGGTTGCTTCGTTAATCGGCGACTCGCATGCTGCTGCATTCGGAGAAGGCTGTTTTGCGGCCGGCCGCGCCAAGGCAACCCTCGGAACCGGCTCTTCGCTGATGATGAATACAGGCTCCCGTCCGGTATTTTCTTCCAACGGGATGGTGTCTACGGTATGCTGGAGTACAGGGTCCCGCATCGATTATGCGCTGGAAGGCGTAATCGTTACCTGCGGGGCTACCCTGGAATGGTTGAAAAACAGCCTGGGAATATTGGAAGACACCTCCCGGTCGGAAGCAATGGCGCTGGCAGTGGCAGACAGCAATGGCGTGTACCTGGTGCCGGCTTTCAGCGGCTTGGGGGCGCCGCACTGGGAGATGTCGCGGAAGGCTTCCATTACCGGTCTGACGTTCGATTGCAACAAAAACCACGTTGTAAGGGCGGCGCTGGAGTCGATCCCGTTTCAGCTGAAAGACGTCATCGTAGCCATAGAAGAAGACGGCGGAGCGCTGCTCAGTGAACTCATGGTGGACGGCGGGATTTCCGCAAACCGGTTCGTCCTGCAAACACTCGCCGATTTACTGGAAAAACCAGTGGTTAACCCGGGATTAGCCGAGGTCTCAGCCCTGGGAGCCGCCTTTCTCGCCGGACTCGAAGTGGGATTGTATCAGGACATCGCGGATCTGGAACGCCTGCGCGCCAGGGAAACGATCGTACAGCCTGTTTTGGAGAATGATCGGGTAAAAGCGGCGTATAAGGGCTGGTTGGATGTGGTAAAAAACGGGGTGTGAGTTATGGGAGATCGGCTGTCGGCTTTCGGCTTTCGGCTTTCGGAAATCAGCTTTCGGAAATCAGCCGGGCTGTGAACAGCTTTCGGAGATCGGGGGGCAGCCGGGCTGGGAGCAGCTTTCGGCTGTTGGAGATCGCTTTTTGAGTGGGCAGTAACGTAAGATAATAAAAGTCAATTAGTTGCAAATTTTAATAAAATGAGAAAGACATTCATAGTGGTGGCCGTTGTTTTTGCAATGCTGTGCCCGGAAAGCGGCGGGGCGCAGGAAATCGTTGAACAATGGGAGCGGTTTGAGCTCTCGCTCGACGGACCCCGGACAGGCAACCCCTTTCGCGAGGTGCAGCTTAGCGCCGAGTTTGTCAAAGGTAACCGGAAAGTACCGGCGGATGGCTTTTACGATGGGAACGGGGTTTATAAGGTACGTTTTATGCCGGATGAACCGGGACAATGGAGCTACCGCACAATTAGTAAGGAAAAAGCGCTGAATGGTAAAAAGGGGAACTTTGCGTGCGTGCCCGCCTCCGGAGACAACCATGGCCCGGTGCAAGTGGCAGATACTTTTCATTTCAAATACGCCGATGGCAAACGGTTTTATCCCTTTGGGACTACGCTGTATGCATGGACCCACCAGGATGAAGGACTCGAAAAAATCACGCTCCAATCACTGGCAAATGCCCCCTTCAATAAGGTCCGGATGTGTGTTTTCCCGAAATATTATGCACATGCCCATATCTCGAACGAGCCCGGACGTTACCCGTATGTACTGAAGGAGAAAAAGGAGAATGCAGACGGGAAAGTCACTTTTTCCTGGGATTTTGAACAGTTTGAACCCGGTTTTTTTCAACACCTCGAAAAAAGGATCGACGATCTGAAGGCATTGGGCATCGAAGCCGATATCATCATTTTCCATCCTTATGACAAAGGACATTGGGGATTTGACAGTCTCGGTAAAGAAAATGATCTTCATTATATCAAGTACCTTGTCGCCCGGCTGGCTGCTTTCCGGAATGTCTGGTGGTCACTGGCCAATGAATTTGATTATGTAAAGACCAAACCCCGTGAAGACTGGGACGATTATACCAAAGCGGTGGTAAAAGCAGATCCCTACGGCCACCTTTGTTCCATCCATAACGGGAGCTTTTACTACGACAACTGGAAACCCGAGTATACGCATGCAAGCATTCAGAACGGCTCCGTGGTGGAAGATTTCGGTCGTGCCGTTTTATTGCGCGATGTATACTTCAGACCTGTGGTCTACGACGAAGTGTGCTACGAAGGTGATCTGCCCCAGCGTTGGGGCAACCTGAGCGGGGAAGAGATGGTAAAGGCATTCTGGCACGGCACGATTGCAGGCACTTACGTAACCCACGGCGAAACGTACAGTAACCCGGGCGATACGATTTTCTGGGCCAAAGGAGGCCGGCTCATCGGAAGCAGCCCGCCCCGTATCCGTTTTTTGCGGGATTTGCTGGAGCAGGGCCCCGGGCCTCTGGAACTGGCAGATCCCTGGAAAGATCACCGGGTAGCCCGGTTCAATCCCAAACGACGCGAAGCCGTTAACCAATCCGCCGTCCGGCCCGCAGGTGTACAGGGACAGGCCGCGGAAGGCGTTACTTCAGGCGGCGGAAGCTATTTCCTGCTGTACTTTGCCGAGCAGATGCAAACCGAATGGGCATTTGACCTTCCGAAGAAAAACGGTCCGCTTCCGGGACAAAAATTCAAAGTGGAAATCATCGATACCTGGAACATGACGATTACACCGGTCCCCGGTGTCTTTGAAGCGGATGTAGCGGATGGTTACCGGGTGTTCGACACCAAACGGCAGAAAATAAAGCTTCCGTACAGGCCCTGGCTGGCACTGCGGATAACAGAAACAGAATAGGCAGCAGCATAATCGATGAACGAAAGAGCCATGCAACTACGTAAAGAAACATTTTTCTTATCAGTTCTGTCGGGCCTCATTGCCGGGACCGGATTGGCACAGGATACCGTTCGCTATACCGGCGCCACCCTGGCGAACGTAGACTACCACCATGGTCAGCTGGCGCCGGCAGTAGGGGTACATTCCTACCAGACGTTTCGGGCAAACCGGTCCTACCCCTCCCCGGAAAAAGGCTGGACCTACAATCATGCTCCGATGCTGGCCTACTGGAATAATACTTTTTTTATCAGCTACCTGAGCAACCCCGTCGGAGAGCATATCCCTCCCGGCCAATCGTTGCTTCAAACTTCTCCGGACGGCATTCACTGGTCTGAACCGGAAGTCGTTTTCCCGCCTTATCCGATACCGGACGGCACTGCCAAAGAAGGGCGCCCGGGCGTAGCCGCCAACCTGGATGCGGTGATGCATCAGCGGATGGCCTTCCATGTTGCGTCTTCCGGCCGGTTACTGGTACTGGGGTATTATGGTTTCGCCCTGGACGACAAAGATCATCCCAATGACGGGAAGGGTATCGGCCGGGTAGTGCGCGAGGTTTACAAAGACGGCTCCAAAGGGCCTATCTATTTTATACGAAAGAATAAATCCTGGAAACAACCGCTGCGCCACCCGGAGTTTGAAGAAAGCAGCGACGCCGGATTCGTAGCCGCTTGTAAAGAGTTGCTGAGCTCCCCGCTGCGCATGCAGGAATGGGTCGAAGAAGCCGATCGGGACGACCCGCTCATCCCGCTGAAAAAACAGTACAAGGCATTCAGCTACTATCACCTGCCCGATAACCGCGTAGTGGGACTCTGGAAAAACGCGCTGACCAGCCTGAGTACAGACGGCGGCAAAACCTGGGAGTACGCTCCGCTCCGCGCACCGGGATTTGTTAACGCCAATGCAAAAATCTGGGGACAGCAAACCAGTGACAACCGGTATGCTACAGTGTACAACCCTTCCGAATTTCGCTGGCCGCTGGCTGTTTCAGTCAGTGACGACGGTCTCCAGTACACAAACCTGCTCCTGGTAAACGGTGAAATTACCGCCATGCGTTACGGGGGAAATTACAAATCGTACGGCCCGCAGTATGTCAGGGGGATTATAGCCGGCAACGGCGCCCCGCCGGACGGCAACTTATGGGTCACTTACAGTATGAACAAGGAGGACATCTGGGTATCGTCCATTCCCATACCGGTCACTGATCGCGTCGAAGAGCATGTGAGCGACAACTTCTCCGCGCTTCCGGATGGCCGGGAGCTCCGGTACTGGAACCTTTACAGCCCGCTGTGGGCGCCGGTAGCGATCCGCCGCTCGCCCGACGACAGCAAAGCCCTTTCCCTGCGCGACAGCGACCCGTTTGACTACGCCAAAGCCGAACGGGTGCTCCCTGCCACCCGGCGGTTGCTGGCCCGGTTCTCCATCACGCCGCAGCAGCAGGATACCGGTTTGCTGGACATTGAGTTCCAGGACGGGAAAGGGACACCGGGCATAAGAATCTCATTTGATTCTTTGGGAAATCTTCGGGTGAAGGCCGGCTATCGTTACAAAAATCTCCTGAAGTACCAGGCGGGCGTGCCCTACGACATCCAGGTACAACTCGACACCCGTACCCGCCTGTACACGGTGTCGGTCAATGGAAAGGAGACGGGCACCCAGGTGCTGTTCGCGCCGCTGGCTCATATCAGCCGCGTTGTCTTCCGGACGGGAGCCGTACGGCGGTTTCCGGATGCGGATACGCCGACGGACCAGTCCTACGATCTGCCGGGGGCAGAAGCAAAGGCCCCTGAGGCCGCTTTCCTGATCGGATCGCTTACTACAAGCGATTGGTGAACCACTGAACCAAACCTTTCAAATCGATATGCTGAAAATGAAGATACAATCCGTCATACAAAGGCATACCGGGTGGCCGGCAGGCTTGCTCTGGCTGCTTTCCGTAGCCTGTGCCCCAACCCGCCCCGCGCTGCTGAACCCCGGAGACTTCCGCCATCATGTCGAAAAGTTTAACCGGATGGAAGACGAAAACAAGGTCAATGCCGTGTCCAACGCCGAATCCTGGCGCTGGATGGAAACCAATATCCCGCTGTTTGAATGTCCGCAAGACAATTTTGAAGAAATCTATTATTACCGCTGGTGGACCTACCGGAAGCACATTATCGATACGCCCAAAGGCTTTGGCATTACCGAATTTATCGTACCCCGTTCGTATGCGGATGCCTACAACCTGATCAGTTGTGCGCTGGGGCACCACATTTACGAAGGCCGCTGGCTGCACGATCGCCGCTACATCCATCAGAATATTCACCTCTGGTACCGTGGGAATGAAGGCGGCAGGATGAAAAAGCTGTTAAATTTCAGCAGCTGGACAGCCGATGCCTTGTATAACAGCTATAAAGTGACCGGAGACCGGGCCTTTCTCCTGGATATGCTGCCCGACCTGGAAGCAGAGTTCCGTCAATGGGAAACCGACCGGAAAACAGCTACCGGGCTTTACTGGCAAACGGATGTGAAAGACGGGATGGAAGAATCGCTGAGCGGGGGGCGGCGGGAGCAGAATGCCCGGCCCACCATCAACAGCTATATGTATGGAAACGCCCGGGCCATCTCGGAAATAGCCTTGCTATCAGGAAACGAAGCCCTTTCTTCCACCTATCAATCCAAGGCAGATACCCTCAGAGAACTGGTCATCAATAAGCTTTGGAACCCTGATAACGGCTTTTTCGAAACACTGAAGCATCGCGGGGAAGGACCATTCGCACAGGCACGGGAAGCCATTGGCTATATTCCATGGTATTTTCATATCCCCCGGCCGCAGCACAGCACCGCATGGGCACAGGTAGAACAGGAAGCGGGTTTTTGTGCGCCCTTTGGTCTGACCACGGCAGAAATGCGCCATCCCGCTTTCCGTACAAACGGCTGCTGTCAGTGTGAGTGGGACGGCGCCGTATGGCCGTTTGCCACTTCCCAGACCCTGACGGCGATGGCCAATTTGCTGAATGACTACGAGCAACAGGTGATCGGAGACACTACCTATTTTAAGCAGCTCGAACGGTATGTCGAGTCACAGTATTACCGGGGCCGGCCCTACATTGGCGAGTACCTCGATGAAAAAACCGGCTACTGGCTCAAGGGTGACCAGGAACGGAGCCGGTATTACAACCACTCCACATTTAACGACCTGATCATCACCGGACTGGTAGGCCTCCGTCCGCGGGCAGATGACGTGATTGAACTAAACCCGCTGCTGCCTGCCGGTAAATGGGATTGGTTTTGCCTGGACAATGTGCGTTACCGGGATCATATCCTGACCATCATCTGGGACCGGGACGGTACCCGTTACGGAAAAGGAAAAGGGTTGCAGCTTTGGATAAACGGAAAAAAGGCCGCCGTCACCGACCGTCTGGAACGCCTGACAGCAAAAATGAACGGATGATTTCGCTATAAAAACTTTCAAAACCAACAACAGAATGACACGGACTCCAATCAAAACAAGCCGACCTCCTTACCACTGGCTGATGCTTTCGCTGGTAATAGTTTCCTGTGCGGAGGCGCAGGACTGGAAGACCGGTATCCTGACCGACGAATTTATTTTTGAAGCAGCGCCCTTTCCCGAAAGTCATGCCGCCACGATTGCCGAAACCCCGGAAGGGTTGACCGTGGCATGGTTCGGAGGCACGAAAGAGCGCAACCCGGATGTGGGTATTTGGGTAAGCCGTCAGCAAAACAGTAGTTGGACGGCTCCCGTCGAAGCGGCCAATGGCATCGTAAACGATACGTTGCGATATGCCTGCTGGAACCCGGTACTTTACCAGGTGCCGGGCGGAGAATTGCTGCTGTTCTACAAAGTAGGCCCCAACGTGGCCGGCTGGAAGGGTTATCTGGTCCGGTCCGGTGATCATGGCGTGAGCTGGTCGCAGCCCGAGGCGCTTCCGGAAGGCTTTTTGGGCCCTGTAAAGAACAAGCCCGTTCTGTTGGAAAACGGAGAATTATGGTGTCCGTCCAGCACGGAAGGGAGCGGCGGATGGCGGGTCCATTTTGAGGTAACCCCGGATGTTGGCAAAACCTGGCGGAAAGTGGGGCCCATCAATGACGGCGTTCGGACAAATGTCATACAGCCGGGCATCGTGCAGTATCCGAACGGCGATTTACAGGTGCTTTGCAGGAGTAAAAACCGCTCGGTGATGACCTCGTGGTCAACGGATCAGGGGCTTACCTGGTCGCCGGTGGAGGCTTCGGAATTGCCCAACAACAATTCCGGAACAGACGCAACCATCCTTGCCGACGGCAGGGCCCTGATCGCCTACAACCATGTAAAGACTCCGGAACAGGAAAAGAAAGGCGCCCGTACGCCGCTGAACGTAGCCGTGTCCGGGGACGGCAAAAAGTGGGAAGCGGCGCTGGTGCTTGAGGATTCTCCCATCAGCCAGTACTCCTACCCTTCCGTTATCCAGGGGAACGACGGGTTTGTGCATATTGTCTACACCTGGCGCCGCCAACGAATCAAGTACGTGAAAATAGCGCCCGCGCTTCTCCGGACAAAACCCATCGTCGCCGAAACCTGGCCGGATCGCCCCTGACGTATCAATCTACCCTCCCGTCCCGAACAGCTTACTCCGTGCCGGCAATTGCCCCTGTGCAAATGCCGGCACTTTTGCCGCCAACTTTCATTACCGGTGAAAGCTGCGTGAAGAGGAAAGACGCCCGTTTTTCTAAAAACTTCGTTTGTATTCGTATTTGTGTTTACATGTTCCCCTAGAACCGGCAAAACACCTGTAATAGTAAAAAAACAATAATTTCTATTCACAATATTTTTTTAAATCCATAATTATATCATAAATTCGTAATCAAATAAAAATAAATGAAGCTAAAAGAAAATTCAGTTCAATCGATTCCTAAATCAACTGTCATTTTATGAGGTGTTTTTCAACAATAATTTTCACATGGCTCCTGTCGGTATCCGCCGTGATGGCACAAAATCGTACGGTCCGGGGTACCGTTACGGGAGCCGGCGAGGCATTGCCCGGTGTAAGCGTGGTCATTAAAGGAACGCAAACGGGTACGATAACCAACACCAACGGGAGCTACGAAATCAGCGTACCGGACGATAAGGCCATCCTTGTGTTTAGTTTCGTCGGTTATGCGCCTTTAGAGGAAACCGTCGGCAGCCGCACGGAAATTGCGGTGAGCCTTGCAATCGAGGACAGGGCGTTGGAAGAGGTGGTGGTAGTGGGTTATGGTACGCAGTCGCAGCGAAATGTAACGGGGGCCGTTCAAACGGTCAAGGTCGCGGAACTCACCGATCTTCCGGTTCCGCAGATGTCCCAAAAACTCCAGGGAAGGCTGGCGGGTGTACAGATACTCCAGACAACCGGAAAACCGGGCGCAGGGATGTCGGTGCGAATCAGGGGGCAGGCTTCGGTATCGGCAGGAAACCAACCCTTATACGTAGTAGACGGCTTCCCCCTGTCGGGCGATATCAGCACCATCAATCCGGATGAAATCGAAACCATAACCGTGCTCAAAGATGCTGCATCTACTTCCTTGTACGGTTCAAGGGCCAGTAACGGCGTGGTGATGATCACCACCAAAAGAGCGAAGGCCGGCGAAACCCGTATCGGGTTCAACGCCTATTACGGCGTACAGCAGATTCCGTCGCGGGGGATTCCCGAAATGATGGATGCGCGTGAATTCAGCCAGTTTATGAAGGAGCTCCACGAGGAAAATAACCGCGCCGTCCCTTCGGAATACCAGCATCCGGAGCAATACGGCAAAGGGACCAACTGGTACGACCAGGTGACCCGGACCGCCCCCATCCAGAACTATAGCCTTACAATAGGAACAGGAGGGGAAAAATTCAACACCAATGCAGTACTGGGTTATTTCGAGCAGGACGGTGTCATAATCAATACGAAATTCAAACGGTTTTCCGCCCGCCTGAATTCAGAATACCAGTTCAATAAAAAGATCCGCATGGGCGTCAACCTGGCGCCGACACTTTCCATCTTTACAGGAGTGCCTACCGATGGCGGGCCGTTTACAAGTCCGAACAGCGGTCTGGTTACCAGTGCGCAGCTGTCTTCTCCGTTAATTGCTCCTGTGAATCCCGACGGCTCCATGCCTGTAACGGCCATATCCCCGGGAATGCTCCCGGGCCCCAACTGGTATCGTGTTGCCCGGGATGCCGATTTGACCGACCGCAGCAACCGGCTGCTTGCTACGGCGTTTCTGGAATACGAACCGGTGAGCGGTCTTACATTAAAGACCTCCGTCAATGCAGAAACCGGGCAAACTTTTTTCAACAATTATGTTCCCTCCACTTCGGGGAATGCGAATGTCGCCATGCCCAGGGCCTCCGGTGATCTCACGCAGCGGAATACGCAGTTTTTCACATGGCTTTCGGAAAATATCGCCACGTACGAAAAGGATGTCGACGAGCATCATTTTGATGTGACGGCGGGGTTTACGGTTCAGCGGTACCGGGGAGACATGACCAACATCACCGCTACCAATTTCCCGAATGACCGCATCCGGACGATTAGTGCAGCCACTTCTTTTGTCCCTACCAGCGAAATACAGGAATGGGGGCTTGTTTCCTTTCTGGGCCGGATCAATTATGATTTCAAAGGAAAGTACCTGCTCTCCGCCTCGCTGAGAAGCGACGGGTCGTCTCGGTTCGGATCGGATAACAAATGGGGGAATTTTCCTTCCGTATCCGCAGGATGGGTCATTTCGGAGGAAGATTTCATGCAGAACATAGACGCCGTTTCACTGTTGAAACTACGGACCAGTTATGGGGTGACCGGTAACAACAACATCGGGAATTACACCTATTTTGCCAACGTTGGCGCCGTAAACAGCGGGGCAACCAACAACTATGTTTTTGACAATACCCTGGCTCCCGGCAACACCGTTACCACGCTGGCCAACCGCACGCTGGGCTGGGAAATCACCCGCCAGTTCGACATAGGCTTTGACCTCGGGCTGCTGGGCAACCGGCTTACCCTGGGATACGATTATTATACAAAAACGACCGACGGGCTGCTCTTTAACGTGGAAGTGCCGACCTATACCGGGTTTTCCAACTTCCAGACCAACATCGGCACCTTCAAATTCTGGGGACACGAACTGACAGTAAGCAGCCGCAACCTGACCGGCAACCTGAAGTGGAACACCGATTTCAATATTTCGTTTCTCCGTAACCGGGTAGAAAAACTGGGCACCGCGAATGCCTTCCTCGGCGGGGGAACCTCCCGGAACATTACCATGGTCGGCCAGCCCATCGGCATGCTGTGGGGATATATCAATGACGGTGTTTACATGACCCGGGAAGATTTTGAAAATTCGCCGCAGTTCCAGACATCCGATGTAGGGACGGTCAAAATGAGGGATGTCGATGAAGACGGGGTCATCACGGTTGACGACCGGGCCGTGATCGGCAACCCGAACCCGGACTTCATCTTCGGGATTACCAATAATTTCACATGGAATGCCTTCGACCTGTCCGTTACTGCCGCCGGTTCGGTAGGAAACGACATCATGAATACGGCGCTGGAATATACCAATAACCTCGACGGCGTCTTCAATGTGACCAGGGCTGTGGGCGGACGCTGGAAGTCTGAACAAGATCCGGGAGACGGCATCCACCCCCGGACACTGGCAGGGACTACCGGGTTGTTCCGGAACGCCAATTCACTTTGGGTAACGGACGGAAGCTATCTGACCCTCAAGAACATCTCGCTGGGTTACACCATGCGCCCGGAAAATCTGAAAGCGTTAAAAAATGTACGCGTCTATGCCAGTATTCAGCAGGCGCTGGTGCTCACGAAGTACAAAGGCTCCAATCCCGAAGTAAATACAGGAGGAGAGAACCCGTTGTCGCAAGGACTGGACCAGGGCGCCTACCCCGTCCCCAGAACGTTTACATTAGGTCTTAACCTGGGCTTTTGATTCGTTTTTGGTCTTATTCTTACTAAAATTCAGAAATCCAATTCATTATGAAACTGAAAATAGTCATTACATTTTTGGGGGCTGTACTGGTCAGCGGCTGCAGCAATTTCCTGAATATTGCCCCGCAGAATTTTATCAGCTCTGAAAATTTCTTCGAAACCGAGGCAGACTTTGTCCAGGCAGTCAATGCGACCTATGCCCCGCTGAGAACGGTTTATAACCAAGCCTATGTCATGGGCGAAATGCGCTCAGACAATGCCCATTACCTGTTCAACAATTCAAACCGGGGGAACCTGGTGAGAGAAGAGATAGCGGATTTTATCAATAATTCGACTGCGGAACCCGCTGCGGTAAAGTGGTCCGGGAATTTCCGGATCATCGCTTATGCCAATGAGGTAATTTCACGTATCGATGAGGCGTCGTTTATCGCTGAGACCGTCCGGCAGAACCTCAAGGGCCAGGTATTGTTTTTGCGTGCACTGGCTTATTTTGACCTGGTACAGTACTTTGGGGACGTCCCGCTGATGCTTACTCCAACAGCGGGCAGCGCCGACGAAATCCTGGATGTCAAATCGACCCTCCCCCGCACTCCGAAAGTCACGATTTACGAGCAAATCGTGCAGGACGGTGAACTGGCAGCTTCTCTGCTGCCGGGCAAAGCAGTACAGGAAAAGGGCCGGGCCACAGCAGGCGCTGCCAAAACCCTGCTGGCCCATGTCGCGGTGGTGCAGCAACAATGGGATAAAGCAGAAAACCTGTTGCTGGAAATTGTTAATTCGGGCGAATACAGCTTACTGGCCGACTATGCTGCCGTGTTTGATCCCGGCAACAAAAACCACGCAGAATCCATTTTTGAAGTACAGTACCAGCAGGGAAACCTGGGATTGCAGAGCACATTTACCTATACATTCCTGCCCAATCTGACCAACCTCTCGCCCATAGCGGGCTTCCAGTTCAACAACCAGAGCATCGGCGGATGGAACATCCCTTCCGAAGACCTGATAGCCGCCTACGAAACGGGCGACAAGAGGAAGGCTGCGGCCATCACCGACGGGTATACCGCTGCGGACGGAACGTTTGTGCCGCAGCCGTTCATTAAAAAATATGTGCACCTGCCCCTGCCCGCCCCTAACGGATCATCCGCCAACGGTAATGACAACTGGCCGGTTTACCGGTATGCCGATGTGCTGCTGTTATTGGCAGAAAGCCTGAACGAGCAGGGAAAAAGCGGGGCTGCCGGCTACCTCAACCAGGTAAGATCCAGGGCATTTGACAGCGAAAGCGCGCTGATTACCGAATCCGACCCGGGCCAGTTGCGCGACCTTATTGCAAAAGAAAGGAGAATTGAGCTGGCCTTTGAAAACAAAAGATGGCTGGACCTGGTCCGTACCGGTCGCGCGATCGAAACCATGAATGCCTACGGCGCCGCCCTGAAAGCAAGCGGCAAACATCCTAACCTTATTCCCCAGACCTACCAGGTAGATGCCAACAAATTGCTTTTCCCGATACCGTTCAACGAAATAAAAGTTAATCCCAACCTGGAACAAAACCCCGGCTACTGAGGAACAGGCCCGGGGTTTTGCCCCTGGCAGTCAACAGGCTGCCAGGGGTATCCCGGGCCTCGTCCGGCCGTACCATTATCCGAATATATGCAAGTAAAAACATTAGGACTCATTCATACATCCGCCACACTGGTGCCGGTTTTTCAGCAATTGATCCGGCAGCACCTGGAAGGTATCCGCTTTTTCAATATCGTCGACGACAGTCTGATCAAAGACGTAATTGACAAAGGAGTACTCACCCCGGCTACTGCAAGACGGGTTGCAGGTCACGTGGCTTCCGCCGAGGCTGCCGGGGCGGATCACATACTGGTAACCTGCTCATCGATCGGGTGGGCAGTGGAAACGGCGGCCACACTCAGCTCCGTTCCCGTATTACGTGTCGACCAGCCAATGGCCGATCTTGCCGTACAAACAGGACGCCGCATCGGAGTGGTGGCGACACTACCCACTACCCTCGAACCCACCAGTGACCTGGTGGTGCGAAGAGCTGCCGCCGCCGGCAAAACAATTGAACTGACCAGTTACTTATGCGAAGGAGCTTTTGAGGCGCTGATGAACGGTGATGCAAGCCGGCACGATGACCTGGTAGCCAATGCGTTAAAGGAGCTGGGCAAAACGGTCGACGTACTGGTGCTTGCACAGGCTTCCATGGCGCGTGTCGTGGAAATGCTCCCCGATGCCGATAAACAAGTGCCCATTCTTTCCAGTCCGGCGCTGGCTATTGAACACCTGGCTGCTTTTAACTAAACGCCATACCTGCTTCCCAAACAACTCCCCTTTCGTCCGTCCGCATGTTGTTCGTCCAAAAAGCAGCCCTGGCTGTAGCATCGCTTTCCCTTCTACTGTTTTCAGGAGGTCTCATCTCCGGTTTAGAAGCCCTCTGGCAGCCCGCAGCGCTTGCGCTGGTCGTCAGCCTGGCCCTTGGTATCGGTATCCATCCGCTGCTGAGAGGCTACCAGTATACGGTCTGGATCGTTGCCGCCGTGACGGCCGGAATGCTTTACCCGGATGCCTTTCTGCACTGGGGAGACTTCGATCTCCGTAACAAGTGGCTGATCCTGGTTGTCATTCAGCTGGTAATGTTCGGCATGGGTATTCAAATGAGCCTGAAAGATTTTACCGAACTGGCAGCTTCGGGAAAAGGGGTAGTGATCGGGCTGCTGACACAATTTTCGATTATGCCGCTCATGGGCTACCTGCTGACCCGGATCTTTGAATTCGAACCTGAAATAGCGGCCGGGATTATCCTCATCGGCTCCTGTTCCAGCGGACTGGCTTCCAATGTGATGGTGTATATCGCGCGGGCCAACCTGGTGTTGTCGGTAACCGTTACAGCCATGACCACGCTCGTAGCGCCGTTCATGACGCCTTTGATGATGAAATTGTATGCGGGCGCCCTGATTGAAGTTAAGTTCGTGGAAATGATGATGGAAATCGTCAAAATCATGATCGTTCCGATCGGTGCAGCCCTGCTCCACGATTTCCTGAAGCGGGCCGGTCACGCACAGACAGTCCGTGTAAAATGGATAGTGGTGTGCTGTGCCGCATTACTGGCAAGCCTGCCGCTGGGCTTGTGGGGCGTATTGGCGGGGGCTTTATCGGAAGCCGCACTGCTTTCTGCCGAAGCCTTCTTCTTTATGACCGGCGCCATTGTGGCGGGAGCCGCCTATCATTTGCTTACGCGCTATTTCCCAAAGCTGGATCAGGTCATGCCCTACTTTTCCATGTTCGGGATCATTTATTTTACCACCGTCACTACGGCTGCCGGCCGCGACAATTTGCTGCAGGTCGGGTTTCTGCTTTTCCTGGCCTCGGTTTTACACAACGGCGCCGGGTATTTCTTTGGCTACTGGCTGAGTCGCCTGTTTGGATTGAACCGGTATTCCGCGCGGGCAATGGCGCTCGAGGTGGGCCTTCAGAATGGCGGTATGGCATCAGGACTCGCCGGCAGCATGGGAAAGCTCGGTACAATAGGCCTTGCCGCCGCCGTTTTCAGTCCGTGGATGAACATTTCGGGGTCCATCCTGGCCAACTACTGGCGAAGAAAAGCCCTGAACGAAGACGAACTTCCAGCCAGCGGCCAGGAAGTTCCCTGAACCACACATCAGCGGATCCTTTACCCGTCCGTTTCCCATAATCCTCTATGTTTTTTCTCCGTGCAGCTCCGTGTTGCTTTTTCGCATCCCATCAACACAAGAGGCGCGAACAAGCCCCCTTTCCTTAACCCTCTGTGTTTTTCTCCGTGTTTTTTCTCCGTGCAGCTCCGTGTTCCTTTTGTGCACCGAGTCAACACAAAAGGCGCGAACAAGCCCGTTTCCTTAACCCTCTGTGTTTTTCTCCGTGTTTTTTCTCCGTGCAGCTCCGTGTTCCTTTTGTGCACCGAGTCAACACAAAAGGCGCGAACAAGCCCCCTTTCCTTAATCCTCTGTGTTTTTCTCCGTGTTTTTTCTCCGTGCAGCTCAGTGTTCCTTTTTTGCACCGAGTCAACACGAAAGACGCGAACAAGCCCCCTTTCCTTAATCCTCTGTGTTTTTCTCCGTGTTTTTTCTCCGTGCAGCTCCGTGTTCCTTTTTTTT
>JBEBSD010000024.1:0-78497 GCA_040394475.1 Telluribacter humicola
GTCTTTCCTAGAATGCTACTATCTAAAAAACAACAGGATAACCATTAAAAAGCCCGCTAGCCTTCCCCCAGTTCACTTTTAAAATATTCCAGCACATGCATCTTCAACAAACTTTCCTGTGCTAATAAATCACCCGAAGGCAAGCTTCGCGACAGCCGGAAATGCGGCCAGCCATCACTGTCGCGCCCTTCAACTTCATAATAGCCGGACAGCCCCAGCACCGTACAAATCCCAACATGCATCAAATCCTGCTTCTGTTCTTTACTAAAAGTCTTTACTCCATGTCCCAATTCCTGAACGCCGATCAAAAACAGAATCGCATTCAGGTCACCCGGCTTTTTGCCGATCCGGTTTTCCAGTTCTATCAGCAAACTATCCCATTGTGCTTCCAAGGGTTTATTTTCGTCAATTTTCATTTTGTTAGGTGTTAGGTAATAGGTTTTAGGTGTCAGGTTTTAGGTAATAGGTGTTAGGTTTTAGGGGGTAGGTGTCTGGGAATTTTGCTAATACCTTATCCCTAATAGCTAATACCTTTTTTACTATCTTGCTTGTTATACACACGAATTCGCTTCATAATGACAAAGATAACCGCTTTTTGGCAGGATTTTCTTGATCTTGTATTTCCACGCTGCTGCGAAGCCTGTCGGTCCTCCCTATCCGGGAATGAAACTTTTATCTGCACTTCCTGCCGGATTACCCTGCCGAGAGTATTGCCTGCCAGTCATCTGGCCGCCGTGCTTACGCACAAATTTGCGGCCTATCCTGCAGTAGCCGAAACGCTGGCCTATCTGGTGTATACCCGCCGCGGACCGGTCCAGTCGCTCCTGAAAGCATTAAAGTACCAACAGCAGGAAGCGTTGGGCAATTTACTGGGCGCCCTCTACGCCACTGAGCTGCTGGCACAAGGCCGCTTTCCCGAAGCCGACCTGATTGTGCCGGTCCCCTTACATCCCCGCAGGCTCCGGGAAAGAGGGTTCAACCAAAGTCAGGCCTTTGCCGAAGGACTCGCATCGATCACTGCCATTCCCGTCGACGCCACCCTTCTGCAACGGACGATCTATACCGTGACCCAAACGGGTAAAACAAAAACAGACCGGATTGCCAACGTAAAGGGTATTTTTGAGGTCCGGAAAGGGGTGGACCTCACCGATAGCACCGTCCTTCTGGTAGACGATGTCCTGACTACCGGTGCCACGCTGGAGTCTTGCATCGACACTTTAACGCGACACAGCTGCCGGAAACTGTTTATAATGACGATAGCCGCGGCACAGGATTACTGACCGCGGCTATCGATAAAGGTTATTTTCTTATTTATTCCGGCCTGTGGCGATCATCGCACAACGGAAGCCTACATAAGCCGTTGCAGAGTCCTGCTCCATGTATCGGCGGGTACCCGGAGATAACCAGTAGGCTACATCTGCCCATGAACCTCCTTTATATACACGCAGGCGATCAGATATGATTGAGTTAAAATTCTCGGTATCGTATTTAGTGGAATCATCCATATAGCCATCCCGGCGGAAAGAGTTCAAATCGCTCACGTCATTGAAAGACATGGGGCGGTACACATCGTACACCCACTCATTCACATTCCCTGCCATATCGTACAATCCGTAATCATTCGCAGGGTAGGAACGTATTTCCTGGGTAATAATAGCGCCGTCATTTGACTTTCCTGCGATACCGGCATAATCACCAGGTCCCCGCTTAAAATTGGCCAGCATTTGTCCCTGCTTACGTCCTCTGGGGTTCCTGACCGTAGATCCGTCCCACGGATAAATACGCTGGTTGGATTGGTTTTCATCCGCATACTGCGTACCAATCATCCCTTTGGCCGCATATTCCCATTCCGCTTCTGTCGGCAACCGGTAGGGCGGCATTACATAACCACTTTCTATGGAAGGATGATTGACCGGGTCTCCCGACACCTCTGCAACAGCTTCCTCATTCTTCTTACGACGCAGCGAAAACCCTTTCTTTTTGGTACCGGCAGCATTTTTCGAATAACGTGCCTGGCTTACTGCGTTGGTTCTCCAGATACAATAATCGCTGGCCTGTGCCCAGGAAACCCCTACTACCGGGAACAACCGGAAACCGGGATGCCGCAGGTACATGGTCATGTAGGAATCATTGAATGACAAGGGATTCAGCCACACCGTCGTATCGGGTAATGCCTTGGCGTAAAACTCTTCCGAAGAATCCCGCTGTACATAGTTCAGGTATTCCAGGTAATGTACATTGGCTACTTCGGTTTCATCCATATAGAAAGACTGGATGCTGACTGTCCGCTCGATATTGTCCCTGGAAAACATTACATCTTCTTCCAAAGACCCCATGGTAAAGCGTCCTCCTTCGATAAACACCAAATCAGGTCCGGCAGGAAGCGCCTTGAATTTGGCGACCTTAAAACCGTCTTCGCCGTTATAATCCAAGCCCGTTTTCGAACTCGTTTTACCCGGCCTCAGGCTCGTAGGTGTTTTTTTCTTACAAGAACTCACACCCGCCAGTACAACCAGTACCAGTATTAATGACCGCATCCCCATGTTACGCATGTAAAACATTCTTTTTTGTCTTAAATAGCTATTCTATAACTTGACGCCCGCAAAGATAAGTAACGAAACGAATTATTTTCAAAAAATATCATTACCCCTTCATCTTCAAAAGGGTATCATAAGCGCCTTTCAAGGTAGTTACCTCCTGGCATGTCACGATCAATTTCCCTTTTACATCTTTCAACGAACACCTCCTCGGGTTATTCTGTATAAACTCCAGTACGTTGCCAAAAACTTCAGATTGATAAAATGCGGCATTCTGTGATGAAACGAAGTAGGCTTTCATTGTATTGTTTTTTATAACCAATTTTTCCACATTCAGCGACTCTCCGATCCACCGGATCCGTACGGTTTTCAGCAATCCCTCTACTTCAGACGGCAGCGGTCCAAACCGATCCGTCAATTCCTGGTGAAAAGCCAGGAGCTCGTCTTCTGTTTTTATGTTATCCAGTCGGGTATACAGGGACAGCCGCTCGGATATGTTCTTCACATAAGTTTCGGGAATTAACACGGCCAGGTCGGTTTCGATCTGTGTATCCGGGACAGCCAGCTGCGGGAGACCCATTGCAGCCGTGAATAATTCCTTGAATTCCGTTTCCTTTAACTCCTGTACGGCTTCGTCCAGGATTTTATGGTACATTTCATATCCCAGGTCGTTGACAAACCCGCTTTGCTCGGCGCCCAGCAAATTACCTGCCCCGCGGATATCCAGATCGCGCATGGCGACCTTAAAGCCATCGCCCAGCTCCGAAAATTCCTCCAGCGTTTGCAGCCTTTTCCGCGATTCGCTGGTCAGTGTGGAGATCGCCGGTGTCAACAAATAACAAAAGGCTTTTCGGTTCGACCGCCCGACACGTCCCCGCATCTGGTGGAGGTCCGACAAACCGAACATGTGTGCCGAATTAATGATAATGGTGTTGGCATTGGGGATGTCTATTCCTGATTCGATAATGTTGGTAGAGATCAGGATATCGTAGTCCCCTTCAATAAAACGCATCATTACTTTTTCCAGGCGCTCCCCTTCCATCTGGCCATGAGCCACGCCAATCCGTGCCTCGGGAACCAGCCTCAAAATAATATTTGCAATGGATTCGATGTCAGTTACCCGGTTATGCACAAAAAATACCTGTCCTCCCCTGCTCAATTCAAAGCTGATGGCGTCCCGGATAAACTCCTCGTTAAAAGCCCTCACTTCGGTGGTAACGGGTTGCCGGTTCGGCGGGGGAGTTGTAATGACCGACAAATCACGGGCGCCCATCAGCGAGAAATGCAACGTCCGGGGGATCGGTGTGGCAGTTAACGTCAACACATCCACATTGACCCGCAGCTCTTTCAGCCGGTCTTTGGCTTTCACTCCAAATTTCTGCTCTTCATCCACTACAAGCAGCCCCAGATCCTTGAATACGACATCCTTATTCAGTATCCGGTGGGTGCCGATCAGGATATCCACCCTGCCTTCCGCTACCCGGGCCAGCGTTTCCTTTATTTCTTTAGAGCTCTTAAACCGGTTGATGTACTCCACGCGCGCCGGGAAATCGGCCAGGCGTTCGCTGAATGTTTTAAAATGCTGCATCGCCAGAATGGTGGTAGGCACCAGCACTGCAACTTGCTTGCTGTCACAAACGGCCTTAAACGCAGCCCTGACAGCCACTTCAGTTTTCCCGAATCCTACATCTCCGCATACCAGCCGGTCCATAGGGTACAGCTTCTCCATATCCTGTTTCACATCACCCGTGGCCCTTGCCTGATCAGGGGTATCTTCATAGATAAAGGAGGACTCCAATTCAACTTGCATGTAATTATCCGGAGAGAACGCAAATCCGTGCGCTTTCCTCCGTTTCGAATACAGCGTAATGAGCTCGTGTGCAATGTCTTTCAGCTGCTTCTTTACCTTTGATTTTTTATTTTCCCATTCCGGCGACCCCAGTTTGCTCATAACAGGCGGGGCGCCTTCCTTCCCGGTGTACCGGGCAATTTTATGCAGGTTATGTACGCTGACATACAGCAGGTCGTTATCCCGGTACACCAGCCGTACAGCCTCCTGGGCTTTCCCGCTCACTTCTACCTTTTCCATGCCGGCAAAGCGGCCGATCCCGTAATCCACATGCGTTACAAAATCACCCGGCTGGAGTGTTCTCAATTCCTTAAGGGTAATGGCTTTGCTTTTGTTGAACCGGTCCTTCAGCCGGTACCGGTGAAAACGTGCAAAAATCTGGTGGTCGGTATAACAGACGACTTTAACCTGTTCATCGACAAATCCCTCCCGGAGTGACGTAGCCAGTCCCCGGAATTTGGCATAAGGATCCAAATCTTCAAAAATACGCTCCAGGCGGTCGAGTTGACGTACTTGTTCCGCAGCAATAATATTGACGTAACCATTCGCCTGGTTTTCTGAAAAATGGTCAATTATCCGTTTGAAGTCCTTATTGAAAGCAGGCTGCGGTCTGGAAGTATATTTACAAATGCTCGCTGCCTGCTTCGGTTTAAAATAAAACCTCCTTCCAAATTCTACCGTCTTGAATGCCCTGACGCGGTTCAGAAAGGTCCGGCGGGTCTCAAACAATGCTTCCGGGTCGGCAACCACCTGCACGCCTCCGCCCGTGGTTACGGCGAGTGCTTTTTGGGCCCGCTCAAAGCCGTGCTCCACTACTTCCAGGGTCATTTCCGCATCCTTGAACCAGAGAGCCGTTTGCGCCGGCAGGAAATCCAGAAAAGACACCCGGGTTTCATAGGTAAGTTTTTGCTGAATATCCGGGATGATATTCACTTGTCCGACGTTTTCCAGGGAGAGTTGCGATTCGGGCGAAAAGGAGCGGATGCTATCCACCTCATCTCCAAATAACTCAATCCGGCAGGGCCGTTCACTGGCATAGGAGAAGACATCGATGATCCCTCCACGGACAGAAAACTGACCCGGTTCAAAAACAAAATCCGTAATTTCAAATCCGTAGCTATCCAGGAATTCGGTTAAAAAAGCGGTATCCAGTTTTTCTCCGACCTTTACTACGAAGGTATTGGCCAACAACGACCGCTTGTTGATCACCTTTTCCGACAAGGCTTCGGGGTAGGTCACGATCTGAAAAGGTTCCGGACCAGCCATATTGAGCTTATTCAGAATTTCCGCCCGCATCAGCACATTGGCATTGTCAACCTCTTCATATTCATACGGTCTCTTATAGGAAGGAGGATAGAACAGCACCTCTGCTTCGGGTAGTAAATGCTGCAGGTCATTCTGAAAATAGGCTGCCTCTTCCCGGTCACTCAATATATATACGGTACAGGCCGGGTGAAGTTGCTGTAAGGTGGCCGCAAGCACGGCATCCAAGCTTCCTACCAGTCCCTTTAGCTGTACATGCTGATTCGCCTCTCCTGTTTCCTGAACCCTTTCATTCAGCACTTGCACAAAACCATCCGCTGCATAGAGGGACAATAACTCGTTAATTTTCAACGCTTTCTCTTAATAAAAATACAAAATCCGATTTCATCGGTCATGCCGGATATTTTCAGGAAGAAACGCTTAAAGCCGTCAGGATAAATCCCGCCGGCTTTTGTGTAATTTCACCTCTCCTGTACGACACTAACACGGTGCAAAGGTAAGCAACTCCGACCGTTAGCACACCAGAACGCACATAAAATCCTGGCTCCTTCGCAGACCGGTAAGACAAGCATCCGGCAAGACCTTCTTTTACTGTTCCCTTATTGAACCTCCCTTAATTTTTCAAAAACCGGCCGGCTCACTTCCAGCACGGTTCCGTGCCGCAGTCCCTTGGGAAAAGTCACCAGGTGAGAGACATCCTCCCATTTTTTCAGGTTTTTCGAACGGACGGCCCCGTATTGTTTATCCCGGTATTTATCAAAATAGACATACACATAGCCGTCAATTTCAATAACCGTCGGCCCTTCCGCCCAATAATCCCCTGTAATAGGCGCCGAAACGTTCACGGGATACGGTCCCGCTGCTTTCCGGCTTTTGGTGACCCGGATGTTCTTCTCCGGCGGATTGAGGTTTTCATTCTTCACAAACAGGTAATGCAGCTTCCCTTTCCTAAAGATAGTGGCATCGATAACGCTAAAAGCAGGATTGAAGAATAGCTCCGTCGGTGTAAATGTTTGAAAGTCTGTGGTCCGCGTACCATACATCCGGTGGTTCAATCCGTTTTCACTTTCTGTATCACCCACATCGGAATGCCGTCCCGGAATGGTGGTGGCCCAGAAAATCAGGAATTCCTCTTTTTTGTCATCATAGAAAATCTCCGGCGCCCAACTGTTGCGTGCCGCAGGTTCATGGGTCATCACCGGGATCAGTTGCTGTTCAGACCAGTGAATGAGGTCCGGAGAGGAGGCATACCCGATGGTGCGGTCCCACCAACCGGTTGTCCATACCATGTGGAACGTTCCATCCGGGCCCTGGATCACGCAGGGATCCCGCATCAGTTTATCTTTCCCGAGCTCCGGTTTCAGATAGGATTTCCCATTCCCCAGGGGCTGCCAGCTGAGCCCGTCCTCACTGTATGCCCAACGAAGACCATCCTGGCCATTGTCCACAAAATAGGAAAACAAGTACACCTGGTCCTGGGCCAGAGCAGTCATCCCGGTACACCAACACAGTAAAACAAAAAAATACCTGCACCCTTTCATAAGATCGTGTTAAAATGTGAGATCGCAATATGTCCAAACAAAAGGCGGCCGGTTGGCCGGGAGCTTACGCGTTACAATTTTTCCACCACCGGTTTCCGACGGTTCACCAGATAGCCGAACAATCCGGCGGTAAAGAACATGATAATACTGTAAATCGCAGGCGGGACCGACATGACCGAGTTATTCAAAACTGTGAGGGCCAGGAAAATCGCCAGGGTGCCGTTATGGATCCCTATTTCCATTCCTATTGCAATCGCCTGACGCTGATTGATCCGGAAGAGTTTAGGGATGAAGTACCCCCCGAACAGGCTGATGCAGTTAAACAGCAAGGCTGCCAGTCCTATCTGTCCGAAATACTCCTGCAAAACCACCCGGTCCTTCACAATGGCCGCCACGATCACCAGCACGAGTAACAAAGCGGATGCCACTTTTACCGGTTTCTCCAATTTCCCCGAAAAATCCGGCCGGTAGCGGCGGATCAGCATACCGACCGAAACGGGAATCAGCACGATTGCAAAAACCGAAATAATTTTACTGAAGGGCATCGGGATCGCATGTGCTTCTCCCAGAAAATAATCCATCGAAAGGCCTACGATAAAGGGAAGCGAAAACAGCGTCAGCACACTGTTGACAGCGGTCAGTGTAATGTTCAGCGCCACGTCCCCATTGGACAAATGGCTAAACAGGTTAGCGGTAGGTCCCCCGGGCGAAGCCGCCAGCAGCATGAGTCCCACTGCCAATTCAGGCGACAAATTCATTCCTTTTGCTACGAAAAAGCCCGCAAACGGCAAAATCACCATCTGACAAAGCAAACCGACGAAAACGGCCTTGGGGTATTTAACCACCCGGGTAAAATCTGCTACGGTCAGGGACAGGCCCAATCCCAGCATAATAACACCCAGTGCAAGTGGCAAAACCACTGTTGAAAGCATACTTTCCTGCATGACAAAGAATCGGGTTTAAGGTTTTCAGATGGTGATAATACCATTTAATTCCCGGATCGTACTACAAAACACCGCCGAAACTTGCGCAACTGGTTACGTTCAGCCAAGATCCGCTACTCGTAACCTGACGGGGTTTCCGGCTCATGGTATTCGTTTTCACTTTTGGCAATCACAATCGTGGCTACCCCATTTCCAATGATATTGGTAATGGCCCGGGCCTCGCTCATGAATTTATCCACACCCAGCAAAAAGGCCAGCCCCTCTACCGGAATTTTATGCAGCGCGGTAAGCGTCGAGGCAAGCACGATAAAGCCGCTGCCGGTTACTCCTGCCGCCCCTTTGGAAGTAAGCATCAGGATTCCCAGAATACTGGCCATTTCCCATGCCGAAAGGTGTACGTCATACAGCTGTGCTATAAAGATAACGGCCATCGACAGGTAGATGGAGGTACCGTCCAGGTTAAAGGAATAGCCCGTGGGCACAACCAATCCGACAACCGCTTTGCTGCACCCCATATTTTCCAGCTTTTTCATCAACGACGGCAAGGCCGATTCCGACGAAGAGGTCGCAAATACCAGCAGGAGTTCTTCCCGGATCGTTTTCAGGAATGTTACAATGCTCAGTTTATAATACCGCATAATCGCCCCAAGGACCCCGAATACAAACAGGAACATCGTGAGGTAAACACAAAACATCAATTTCCCCAGTGGTATCAGCGTTTGAAGCCCGAATTTTCCGACGGCGTAGGATATGCCGCCGAATGCTCCCAGCGGCGCCAGGTACATCACAAAACGCAACGCTTTGAAAACGTACCCCGACAACCAGGACAATTTCGTCACGATGGTCATACGCTGCGGCAATTTATTGACTATTATTCCGGTAATGAGCGCCACCACCAGCACCTGCAAGGTAAAATTAGACATAAAAAACCCCCACCAGCTAAATTCTTCAACCGTAGCCTGGGTATACTGGCTGGCATCCTGTGCCGCGAGGCCTTCCATGCTGATTCGTCCCGGTTTGGCATAATGGGCCACCAGGATTCCGAAAGCCAGGGCAAATGTGGTGACTATTTCAAAATACACGAGTGCTTTCACCCCTACACGTCCCACTTTTTTGATATTCTCCACGCTACTGATCCCCAGCACGATGGTCAGGAATATAATGGGGCCGATAAAGATCTTGATAATGTCAATAAAGGTACGTCCCACTATATCCATTTTCACGCCGGTTTCCGGGTAAAAATGTCCCAGAATCACTCCACAGATAATCGCCAGCAGTACATGGAAGGCAAGGTTGGAAACTACTTTTTTCAGCACAGGATAATGGTTTGTCAGGAATAAGGGCGTGAAGATATTAAAAAGCGACCGGCTACAGCGACCTCAGGTAATTGCCATATCCCACAATCAGTACGGACACGAGAATGACCACGATTCCAAGCACAATGGTGGTCAGTGTTTTTTTGGTTACGCCCTTCCATTCATTAAGGATCAGTCCCCAGCTGTTGGCAACCAGAATGATGAAGGCCATATGGAGGATCCAGGAGCTGGGGCCGTTTCCGAGCTTACTTTCTCCCATGCCGTAGAAAAAGAACTGCATAAACCAGGTCGTACCGGCCAACGCCGAAAAGATGTAATTGGAAAGTAACGGCGTTTTGGTATTGGTATAATCGCCAAAGCTTCTGTTACGGGCATTCAGGATCACGCACCAGATCAGGTTGGTCGTCAAACCTCCTAACAAAATAAGGATATAGGTCACATTGTTCTGAAACAGGAACTCCCCCTCTCCCGGGTTCAGTGCTTTCCAAGCAGTATTGGCCTCTTCAGCCATGACCTTGCCCGCGTCGATCCCGAAAGCAAAGCAGGCGCTCAGGATTCCGGAGACGATTGAAACAACTAAACCCAGGCCAATTTTAAACTCGGTTTCCTCAATTGCGGCGGCATTAACGGCCTTCAGATCCTTGTCTTTCATCCCGCCTGCCTTTCCGCACAGGATAATCCCGATGACACACACCAGCAAGCCCAGCAGGACCATCTGCCCCCAGCCATGTGTCAACAAATCATTGAGAGAATCTTTTCCCGGAGTCGGGTTGAAATTATAGTAAATAGACGGCAGCAAGGCTCCGAATACGGAGCAAAGCCCCAGAATGATGGAACTTCCCAGTGCCACTCCCAGGTACCGGACGCCGAGTCCATAAGTCAAACCACCGATCCCCCAAAGCGCCCCAAAGAAATACGTGAGCCACAATACTCCGCCATCGGTATGCTCAATAATGGCCATAAAATCAGGAATGGTCAGCCATGCCGAAAGAAAAGGCACAAACAACCAGGAGAAAATACCACCGACCAGCCAGTACGACTCCCATGACCATTGTTTTACTTTTTTATAGGGAATGTAAAAACTACCGGAAGCGAACCCCCCGATAAAGTGAAAAATAACTCCAAATAAAGCTTGCATGAAATAAGGGTTGGTTAAAAGGGTTAGCGGTAACTTCTGACTTAATCTTTATGATCACTCCTGATTAATCTGCGAAAGATGCGATTACAATCGTTTAACTGCCTCCTGTACTTTCCTGCTTCCGTCCCCGAATCAATCACCCGGCAAAAAGCCTTCGGGTTGCAGCCAGTTCAGGGGCGGATGCACGCGAACCTCCTGCTTTCTAATAAGAGCCTTGCCTGCTAAAACTATCCATTACCAGGCTATTTTAATTTAAACAACCGTCCGGTTGCTGCGCTGGTCTGATTTCTTCCTCCCGCCAGCGGCATCCGATCTGCGGCGACACGGACCTCTCCTACCGGTAAACGCCCTCTTACAGGCCCTTCCCCTTACAAAATTCCGTACGGCTATTCTAAATCCGGTACTAATTAATATCGTAACTTGCGGGCTTTTAAGAAAACCAATGATTATAGAACCTGCGCAACGAACCCGCCAGACTTCCGAATATTATTTTTCAGTCAAGCTGGCGGCGGTTCGAAAACTGATAGCGGAAGGACATGATGTGATTAACCTCGGTATAGGGAATCCGGATATGGCGCCTTCGGCGAATACGCTCAACCGCTTAACGGAAGCTATCCGGATTACTTCCGCTCATGGCTACCCGCCGTATACCGGAATCCCGGAATTCCGGCAGGCAGTAGCCCGGTTCTATGCACATATTTACGGGGTATCGTTGGATCCGGACCGGGAGATACTTCCGCTCATCGGTTCCAAAGAAGGTATTACCCATATTTCCCTCACCTTTCTGGATCCGGGAGACGAAGTGCTGGTCCCGGAACTGGGCTACCCGGCTTACCGGGCAGTGAGCCTGATGACAGGTGCTGTGGTGAAAGAATACCCGCTGCGGGAAGCGTACGGCTGGCAGCCGGATTGGGAACAAATGGCGTCATTGGTATCGGCCCGTACAAAAATCATGTGGCTTAACTACCCGCACATGCCGACGGGCGCTCCGGCTACCCGGGAGCTTTTCGAACAGGCGGTTGCCTTTGCACACCGGCATCGTATTTTACTCTGCCATGATAATCCCTACAGTCTTATCCTCCATAAAAAGGCCCCGCTGAGCCTGCTGGCAATCCCCGGAGCCAAAGAAGTGGCTATTGAGCTGAATTCCATGAGTAAATCGCACAACATGGCCGGATGGCGCATCGGCTGGATGGCCGGGAGCGAGGATTACCTGAAGACCGTTTTGAAAATCAAAAGCAATGTCGACTCCGGGATGTTTCAGGCCTTGCAAACCGCCGCTGCCGAAGCCCTGGGAAATTCTGATGAGTGGCATGCAGCACGCAACGAGGTGTACAGGGGCCGGCTGGAAGCAGCCGAAGCATTCCTGGCAGCGCTCGGCTGTACGTGGGATCGGGACCAGGAAGGCATGTTTCTCTGGGGGAAACTCCCCGATCATATCGGCTCCGCCGAACAGTTGGTAGATGACATCCTTTACAACAAGCACGTATTCATTGCGCCGGGGTTTATTTTCGGACCCAAAGGCGGACGCTATATCCGGCTGTCCTTGTGTATGCCTAAAGAGCGCATCCTGGAAGCTGTCAAACGAATTAACCGCTAACATTTATCCATCCGACATGGTAGTAAGTATTATAGGAATAGGGCTATTGGGAGGCTCGCTGGCGTTAGCCCTGAGGGAAAAATATCCTCATATGACCCTGTCAGGAGTCGACACTTCCCGGGTCCATCAGAAAATTGCCCTGGCCAAAGGCATTGTAGACCGCATTGTTTCCTTTGAAGAGGCGGTAGAAACATCCGAGGTCTGTGTGCTTGCCACACCAGTCGACACGATCATGACGCTGCTGCCCGAGCTGCTCGACCGCATCCCGGAAGGGCGTACGGTGATGGATTTCGGATCTACTAAAGAACTGATCTGTAAAATTGCCGACAAGCATCCCAAGCGGCGGCAATTTGTCGCTGTACACCCCATGGCCGGCACCGAAGATTCAGGCCCCGGCTCCGCATTTACACAGCTGCTTCCCGGCCAGAATGTCATCATATGCGACCGGAGTAAGAGCGCGCCTGATTCCGTCGCGCTGGTTGAAGCCTTTTTAAAGGATATTGGCATGAATATTCATTACATGACCCCCAAAGAGCACGACCTGCACCTGGCCTATGTCTCTCACCTGAGCCACGTCAGCTCTTTTGCGCTGGGATTGACAGTCCTGGAGAAAGAGAAGAATGAGAAAGCCATTTTCCGTATGGCGGGAACGGGGTTTTCCTCGACTGTTCGCCTGGCAAAGAGTTCTCCCCAAATGTGGGCGCCCATTTTTAAACAAAATAAAGCCAACGTTTCCAAGGCGCTGGGCGATTATATCGAATCCCTGCAACGTTTCAAAGCGGCTATTGACGCGGATGAAATCACCGACAGCCTCAACTTTATGACCCGCGCCAACGACATCCGGCGGATATTGGCGGGCATTGAAAAGAAATAGCCGGCAGCAAACTGCCGGCTATTTGCGCGATCTATCCGCACGTTTGAGACCCGCTGTCGGAAAGCCGCACTTTCACTGTCTGCGCGACCCGTCCGGGGCGGACCATGTTATTTCTTTATTGACGGCAACTTGGTTTTCCAATCATTCAGCCCGGCTTCAATTTGTCCTTTATAAAAGCTCTTGAAGGCATCATTTCCGGAGGCCTCCCCTACGGTGAGCGCTTTCTGCGCAACCGGGATAGCCTCGCCGACCTTGCCCAGTTTACTCAAAATCTGGGCCTTCAGCCAAAGGTTATTAAAAGTCTCCTTCAGGCCAATCGACTTGTCTGCCATCGCAAGCGCCTGATCCAGGTTCTGGCCTTTGTTCAGCATATAACCGGCTGCCATCTGCAGGGTAGCGGGGTCTTCCGGCTTTTCAGCAACGGCTTTTTTAATGCTTTCCGTCGTCAGTGAAGTAGTGGCTACTTCAAGCTTCACCGGAACGACCACACCGGCCCAGGATAGCGTCAAGGTAGCCGTACTGTCAGTCAGATCGGCAAAACCTATTGTGAACGTCTCGGTAGCCGGTCCGGAAAGCGCATTCACGCTTATACTGGCCACATCATTGGATTTGCTGTAGCCGCCGATTCCATCCTTAAAATTAGCATTCAGCATCACCGTCCAGGATCCGCCGGCCGGAATTGAAAAGAGCGCGTATTTCCCGGCCGGCACCTTTTTCCCGCCAAAGGTAAAATCAGTAGCAGCTTCTAGTGTAGTCGCCGCGTTAGCGCCTGTCCGCCATACCTCTCCGGTCGGGCCCAGGGGAGTTCCCGGCCCGAACGCCTGTCGTCCCTTCAGAGACGGGCGTGAATAGGTAACCGTAAAATCGGTAATTCCAACGGTTTGCTTAATCGTCGCCCCAGGGCTTGGCTGAGGGGTACGTTGTGCAAGTGTGGTACCCACGATACCAAACAGCAATGCACACACCAGAAAATACTTCTTCATATTCTTTTTGAGTTTAATAAATAATAATGTCGTTTTTTTGCGAAAATAACCACTTTAATCGAATTTACTAGCGTTATGCACAGAGATTCCCTGCTCCGGCTCCTCCAGAATCATCACCCTTCCGACCCCGACGAAGCCCGTATGCTCCGGGATATCACCCATTTCACCCGGGCTAACTCCCGCTGTTTTGACCGCTCCCTCGTACCGGGCCATATCACGGCCTCAGCCTGGATTCTGTCACCGGACAGCACACAGGTACTCTTACTGAATCACCGGAAACTCAATCGCTGGTTCCAGCCCGGGGGGCATTGTGACGGTGACCCTGACGTGCTGGGAGTGGCGCTGAAAGAAGCACGGGAAGAAACCGGACTCGACCTGACTGCCCGGCAGGCACAGCCTTTGTGGGATGTCGATATTCATACCATTCCGGAAAATACAGGCGTACCGGAACACCTGCATTATGATGTACGGTTCCTGTTCCGCGCAGCCGCCGGACAAATTCCGCAGGTAAACAGCGAATCCCGGGAAATCCGTTGGGTTTCCCTGCCTGAAGTGGTGCATTATAACGACAGCGAATCCCTGCTCCGGATGGCCCGCAAGACACTGGCCTTATCGTTTGACGAATTTTAATGTTTTAAACGTATCATTCCCGATACGGAGCCGGAGCCAGTAAAATCCGGGCGGCAGCCCTTCCACAGGGATACTGATTTCAGGAGCTGCAGCGTATTCCCGTCCGAGCATCGTCTGCCCCGTCACGGAAATCACTGTTGCGGTCAATTTCCCGTTGGCCATCGTTCCGCGAAAGCCCAGATGGAGTTCGGATAAGACCGGATTGGGCCAGAGCGACACTTCTTCCGGTTCCGGTTCGGCGGCGGTGATCACCAGCTGCACCCGTGCTATTTCCGAATAAGCCCCTGCCTGCTGGTACACCACCAATGCACGCACCCGGTACGCATATTCTCCGGATGCATATAAGGTATCGCTCTCATAAGCCGTTGTGGTAAGGGTCGCTATCTTTGTAAATTCTCCACCATTATACGATCGCTCCAGCTCATACACGACGTCCATTTCGGGCATATAGCGCCAGGAAAGACTTACGACATTACCCGACACGGTCGTTGCCAACGCCGTTGGCATGTCTATGGCCATTACCGCATAATAAGGCACTCCATAGCCCAGTTCACTGTCAGGATTCGCTGCCTGGTGCCCCATTGACTTAAGAAGTCCGATAATTTCCTGAGCGGTTTTATCCGGATGCATCTGCCAGATCAACGCGGCAAATCCGCTTACCAGCGGAGCCGAAAATGAGGTCCCCATACTGGACGACACCCCGCCGGCGGAATTTCCCACTCTCACTGCCGAACCCAGGCCGACTACGTCCGGTTTGAGTGTTCCCTCAGCATTAGGTCCTATCGAACTGAAAGGAGCCCGCTGAAGCGAAGCGTTTACGGCCCCCACCGTCAGAACGGAATCGACATCCGCCGGCGCCGTAATGTAGGTCCAGGCCTTATTTCCTTCATTCCCCGCAGAAATCACCAGCAGCATCCCGGTCCGGGCGGCCATGCGGGCTGCTCTGGAAATAATGGCCGTATGGCCGTCCATGTCCGCGTAAGTATAATCATCCGCCGCATTGTCAAACGTGGAGTATCCCAGTGAGGTATTGATAATATCTACCCCGATACTGTCTGCCCTTTCCGCCGCCAGCAGCCAGGTCACTTCCTCATAGAGGGTCTCATTAGGTGCATTTTCGGTACGGTACAGCACAAAGCCCGCGTCAAATGCGGCGCCGATCAGGGTACCTTCTTTCCGGGCTGCGATCGTACTGAGGACATTCAGACCGTGGCTGTGATCGTTGTAGACGTTTGTTTCATTGGCTACAAAATCGTAGGTGTCCAACACCCTTCCGCCGGCGTACAGATCGGTCAGGTAATCCTGACTGTCTGCATTCGTAAAACCCGAATCCAGTACTCCTATAAGCATTCCCGAGCCGGTATAGCCTTTGTTATGCAGGGCAGGTACTCCCATCAGTTCCAGTTGTGTCCTGCTTAACCCATAATCCAGCTCCGCTACTTTTTCGAATTTATCAGCCTGTTCCGACACGCCGGTTCTTGCGGTCACCAGGTTCGCCGGCGCGAGCATCCGGTCGCGTTCAATCCCTTTAAAATAAGGAAGTTCCCGAATGGCCTCCAGCTGTTCGGTGTTCGCACTTACCACGACCCCGTTAAACCACCGGGTAGCGTAATAGACATACGCGCCCGTCGCTTTCACCCCCGCGATATAGTTGGGATTCACCGGCAGATCAGCCGCTGTCAGTTCGATTTGCTGTTTGACGCGACGCTGGATCGCCCGCTCGGTCAAAAACTCCTCCGGCCGGTCGACGGCATAGGGAGAACCTGCTTTATCGGTAAACAACACCAGGTAACGGGGATCATTCTGGGCATAGCCCGGGCACGCTCCCGCAACCATCAGCCAGCACGCCGACAGCCACCGGGCAATTCTTATATAATTCATTCCGGCAAACACATTCATCTGATTTCACTTTTCCGGGGATAAAGATAACGGGTTCCCGGCTGGCTTGAAAATGAAGCAGGGGATTAAATTACAAATTCGAAGACTTCCATTCGTTGAAACAGGCTATTGGCCGTGTTTACAATCAGTTCAATTTCTTCTCCCCGGAAACAGTACCCGCATCGTGCACCTATACAGCGTCGCTGCGCATTAGTGTCCCACCGCTTGGCTCGTTTACAGGAAAACGCCGGAGAAAGCAGCCGTTTAGCTTTCAGGACCGGTTGTTCTGCAATGCGTTAAGGACCTTCTTCAATTCCGCTTTACTTCCCGAAGGAATTGAGATTTTTTCATTGAAATTGCTAAAATAAATATAGTTCTGGTCGAAACGTTCGATATGATCCAGATTGATAATATAAGATCTTGACAACCGGAAAAAGCTAGTTTCCGGCAAATACTGAGAGAGATAGGTAAGGTTTCCCGTCACGGTAACCGCTTTCTCTTTGGTTGTCAGATGAATGATGGAGTAGACACGGCTCGCCTGAATCAGCAAGATTTCTTTTTTAGGAATCTTCTTATAAATATCTTTAATCTTAACAAAGATATTCTCCGGGATATAGTCCTTTGTGCGGTTCCCGGCCCGGCTTTGAGAAAAATAGTAATACGCCAGTTCCACCTGGTAGGCGAGTTCATTATGCCGGAAAGGTTTAAGCAGATAGGCCGCCGGCAGGGTTTCTTTAGCCCTCATAAATATTTCCGGTCCTGAATTAGCAGTCAGGTAAATTATCGGCATCCAGTTATGTTCAAGTAATTCTTTTGCAATAGCAATCCCGTCTAAAGCGGATTTTTTCAGGATAACATCCAGTATCGCGATATCAGCAGGGTTTTTCTTAATCGAAGCCATCGCTTCCTGGTAATTTTTAGTAATAGCCGTTATCTGGTGACCCGCTTCTTCCAATGTTACTTTCAGATCGGTTGCCGTAATAATTTCGTCTTCTAAAATAAGAATTTTCAATGATTGCATATAGAGGTGATTCAAATTGTAAACTCCATGGTAAAAACCAATCCGGAAGAGGCCTGACCATTCCGATAGCTAAACTGACCGGTGGCATCCAGCTGTCCGGCCTGCATGTTGATCAGTTCCATCCCGAACGAACCGCCCTGGATCATCCCGGGAAAAACAGCGGAACTCTTTTTCCCTGACCCGTTCAGGTCCTCCTCATTCTGCGCTCCGTTGTCAGAAACTTCCAGCCGTAAACGATCCTTTTTTATGCGGATACACGATATTTTCAACTCGGGCGAAGCGTTATAAGGAAAGGCGTACTTGCAGGAGTTCGTAATCAGTTCATTGAGGATCATCCCCATTGGAATAATCTGATCGGGAGGAAGCGATACCGCATCGATAGTCAGTATTGTTTCCACATCCGAATAGCCGCAGGCCGCCAGAACCGTATCGGTAAGCTCCTCAATAAACCGCTCCGTATCTATTCCTGCAAGATGTTCTTCTTCATACAATTTCTGCTGTACCATCGCCATATATTCTACCCGAAGCCGGCTGTCCGTGAGTACTTGCCGGGCAAATTCATCCGACAGTCTCCGGGACTGAAGGTGCAGCATGCTGGCCATTACCTGCAGGTTATTTTTAACCCGGTGATTTTGTTCCCT
Source organism: Telluribacter humicola (assembly GCA_040394475.1). Classification (GTDB taxonomy): domain Bacteria; phylum Bacteroidota; class Bacteroidia; order Cytophagales; family Spirosomataceae; genus JBEBSD01. The sequence continues at coordinate 18,216 of JBEBSD010000024.1, forward strand.
TACCAGTGAAGCGTTGATGGCGCTGATGCGTTTATTTTTCCGGTAGAGGCGATAAAAGATCGTCCCTGTAACGATTGCAGCCGCAAACAGCATGGCCAGCGCCAGGATTAACCCGGTTTGCATCCTGAGGTTTCGCCGGTTCAGGTCAAGCTCGGTCCGTTGAGCTGCCAGTTCCGCTTCCTTTTTTTCCGTTTCAAATTCCACATTCAGGCGGCTGATGATGCTGTCGCGCTCATGACTCAGTCTTTCACGCTCCGTTAACCGGGTTAAAACCGAACTCCTATACGCCTTTTCCCAGTCGCTTGTCTTCCGGTAATAAAACTCCGAAGCCCGCGTGAACATTGTCTCAACCTGAAAAGGCCAACTTCTTTTCTTATTGTATAACTCCTTTACCTCCTCAAGCGTCTGCCCGGCAAGTTTAAACTGATCGCTTGCCGTATAAGCATTTAACAGTTCCATCAGTGTAGTGAGAGTGCTGTTTTCGTCGCCTCGCTCCCGGTATACCTTCAGGGCACTTTCCAGAGCCGGGGTCGCCCCGGACATATTAAATAGCGCCCGGAACCGGCCATTCAGCGAACTGGCTTTCGCCATTGCCAGTGTATCCTTCATTTGATACGCCAGTGTTTCATACAATTTGATATGCTCCTGTATAGGTGCAGCTTTTGACGGCTCTTTACGCGACGTCATCAGCCCAATTTCCGCCAGTTGTCTGTACGCTTTCAGCAGGCCCTCGTCTGAACCAATCCGTTTGAATATCCCTTCCGCTCTGCCGGTATGCTGTAACGCCACTTCGAAACGATGCCGGGTGGCTTCCGTATCACTTATCCAAATATGCAGCCGACCCAATTCAAATGAGTCTCCGTGCGGTTCCAGCAGGGTAAGCGCTTTTAGAAAATGGCGCTGCGAACCCGAATAATCGCCCGCGATGAAATAGGCTTTCCCATACAGGTAATAAGCCTCCGCCAACAATTTCGGATCATTCTTCGCAAGGGCGTCCTGCTCTGTTTTCTGTGCATTCCGGATGCGGGAAGGGTCCGCTCCGTCTTGTCCGAAAACACCTGTTGCAACCAGCAAACAGGCCACTATGACAACATAACGATCCACAGGAGAATCAGGGTTTTAATACTACTACCATTGCAATATAGCCAACAAGCCCCAAATTAAAAACCCTTTGAATACTTCTATGTGACAAATATTGCAGGGGAATTAATCCGTTCCTAATGAGCCGCGCGGCCAGTGGTATCGCCGGCGTCCGAAAGCGTCGCATATCTTTATCGGCGACGGAAGCAGCCCGGTCCCGGCTATTCGCAGTACTTGCTCCATCCGCCCGTAATAGGTATACGATCGATCTCGGTATAAAGAAATCACAAAAAGAATACCCGAAACAATGGAAAAGAAAAGTGGTTTATAATCGAGACTTAATTAACTGGAAAAAGGGGAAACTTTTACAAAATACCTGCCAAGTCCGGAATCTGCCAAGTAGCGCTTTCCGAATGACCAGAAAATGCTTTCCAACTACCAATTTGTTTTCCGGAGAAGAAACCAATCAATCTCAAAAGTAGGGATAAGCCCCCCTCTCACTTTCCCCGGACACCTCCACCCAGATAGGCACAGCTGAGGAGTTTTCCGACGCCTTCAAACGCTACTTCGTCTTTGATATAGCCGTGGGCCACCCGTAAGGGTTGGGTCAGGTTGTTGTCCCCCATCGACACATCCACATCATCCATCGTAAACTGGCAGGGATGTTCGTACCCTGATGCCTGGGTGATCTCGATGATTTCTTTCGTAATGGTTTTGACGTAATTATAGAACCGCTCACTTTTCAGCGTAGGATCAAGGCCTGCCGTCAGCCATTTATTATTGGTCGTTATCCCGGTAGGGCAGCGATTGGTATGACAAATTTGTGCCTGGATACATCCGATGGACATCATCGCTTCCCGCGCCACATTGATAACATCTGCTCCCATTGCAAACGCCATAATCGCCTTATCCGGCAGCCCCAGCTTTCCAGATGCGATAAATGTCACGCGGTCAGTAAGCCGGTATTGCTGGAAAATCCGGTATACTTTTCCGAAACCGTAGACAAAAGGCAGCGAAACGTGATCGGCGAACGACGGCGGCGCGGCGCCGGTGCCTCCCTCTCCCCCGTCGATGGTAATAAAATCCGGTCCCTTGCCGGTTTCGACCATGACCTTTGCCAATTTTTCCCACATATCCAATTTCCCGACAGCAGCCTTGATTCCCACCGGTAAACCGGTTGCTGCAGCCATTTCCTCTATAAATCCAACCATTCCCCGTACCCCTGAAAAGGCTGTGTGATAAGGCCTGGAGACTACATCCTGCCCCATCGGGACATGGCGGATTGCTGCGATTTCGGGTGTAATCTTACTGGCCGGCAGTACCCCTCCCTTTCCCGGCTTGGCCCCTTGTGACAGTTTCAGCTCGAGCATTCTGACAAAAGGATTTGCAGTCGTCAGCTTCACCAGTTTCTCCATATTGAAGTCACCCTTTTCGTCGCGTACCCCGAAGTAGGACGTTCCGATGTTCAGCACCACATCAGCGCCAAACTTGTGATAGGGCGACAACCCGCCCTCCCCGGTATTATGATAATTCCCAAACTTCAGGGCGCCTTTGTTCAGGGCTTCCACTGCATTGGCCGACAAGGATCCGAAGCTCATCGCACTGATATTCACGACTGATTTGGGACGATAGGGCTTTTCCCGCCGGTGGTACAAGCCAATCACCTTGGCAGACGGCAAGGCATAATGCAACGGATCCTCCGGGTTTTCGACACTGTGCGGATGCGCATCCGGGAGCCTGATCGGGAGCAGCGCCGGTTTTATCAGGACATACCCGGGGCTTGACATATCCTGGTCGGTCCCGAACCCCTGGTAATTATTTTCCCGTTTGGAGGAAGCATAAATCCACGACCGCTGGCGCCGGTTAAAGGGAAGCTCTTCCCGGTTGTTGGCGACAATATACTGCCTTATTTCGGGACCGATGGACTCGATCATATACCGGAAATGCCCCAGCACCGGAAAATTGTGCTGAATCGTGTGCCGGTTTTGCAGGACATCGCGGATGGCCAGCGCCCCTAATCCTATCAGTAAATATCCCCACCAGGAGATTTGGGACAACCATTCAATAATCATAGTGCAATTGGGTTACTTTACTTAAATCGTCCCAGAAACCGGGATACGACTTCACAACAACGCCTGGTTCCTCAATCACCACCGGCCGCACAATCCCTACGGGAGCGAACGCCATCGCCATCCGGTGATCATCATAAGTAGCGATTACCGGGACGCCAGCTTCTCCGCTCCCGGGGACGCTCACCACTTCGTACAAGTGATCTGCTTCAAGTTCATGCAGCCCGGCGCCTATTTTCCGGAGTTCGGCCTGTAATGCGGCCACCCGGTCTGTTTCTTTTATTTTCAAACTCTCAATGCCTGTCATGCGCAGGGGAATCCCCTTTGCCGCACAACAGACGGCTACGGTCTGAACCAGATCCGGGCACCCGGAAAAGTCATACTCCAGCGATGCTGCCGCCGGCTGCTTGCGCAAAAGCACCCCCCGATCCGTAAATGTACTGGCGACCCCCAGTCCCTTCATGATACCGGCAATAGCGCTGTCGCCCTGCAGCGAATCACTTTTCAACCCTAACAATTCGACCTCCGCCTCTTCCGCAAGCGCTACGACACTGTACCAATAGCTTGCTCCTGACCAGTCCGACTCTACTGCAAAAGGTACGGCCCGGTAGGTTTGCGCCGGCACGGTGATGCTGCCTGCCTCCCAATCGGCTTCATGCGTTACCCCAAAATGACTCATTTGACGGAGCGTCATTTCGATGTAGGGACGCGACCCTATTTCACCGTCCAGGTGCAAAACAAGTCCTTCCGGCAGTGTCGGTGCGATCATCAGGAGAGCAGAAATAAACTGGCTGCTGACATTACTTTTGACGGTCAGCTCCCTCGTACCCGAATACACAAATCCTCCGAGTTTCATCGGCGGATATCCCTCCTTTCCCTCATAGGTAATACCGGCCCCCAATGTGCGGAGGGCTTCTACCAGGATGCCAATCGGCCGTTCGCACATCCGTGGTGTTCCCGTCATTCGTTTAGACTGGCCTGTTACGGCGAAATAGGCGGTCAGGAAGCGCATGGTAGCGCCCGCATCGATGACATCCGCCACTTCTTCGTCCGATCGCAGCAGGCGCTGCATCGTCTGGGAATCCCGCGCCTCCGATACGTTCGACAATTCGCTTTTGAACCCGGTCAGCGCGTTGATGATCAGCGCGCGGTTACTTTCACTCTTGGATGCCGCTAACCGGATCACAGCTTGTACAGGGGTTTCTACCGGGTTAATCAATACAGATTTCAAAATACTATTGGTTAAACTGTGGCCTTCGCCACGATCCGTTGGATTTATTTTTGATACAGTTCCTGGTGCAATTCTTTCAATTTACTTTCCGGAATTTTCACCTGCTTCCTGTCATAGGTCATCAACCCGTTCGTTTCAATTTCCACATCCGTTGTCTGGGTGTATACGGCAGCAGACAGCCCTCTTTTAATCAGGGGTTTCAGATCGTGCATCAGCCTGGTATACCGGGTAAGTAATTCTTCGTTGTTCTTAAAACTCTGATACCCCCAATTATTCTTGTCCTGCCAGGTATGATCGGCGACGGGCAGCCCTAATCCCCCGAATTCTCCCAACACAATGATCTGTGTTTTGCCAAACAAATCCGGTCTCGGCATTACCGGGTCGGGATAGTTATGCATGTCGATAATATGTCCTGTGGGGACAAAATTCCCGCCGCTGGCACTGTTGACCAGCCGCGAGGGGTCGTACTGCATGGTCCATTCCGTAATTTCCGCCGTTTTAAACTGTCCCCAGGCTTCGTTAAAAGGCACCCACACTACAATGGACGGGAAATGGTAGTGGGCATCCATAATCGCTTTCCATTCCGTTTTAAAAATGGCTTCCGATTCCGGCGTCCGGTCTTTATCGGTTTCTCTTCCGGTGATTCCCGGGCGCTGCTCCCACACGTTGCCCATATCGCCGCTGGGCATATCCTGCCAGACGAGCATCCCCAACCGGTCACAATGATAGTACCAACGGGCCGGCTCTACCTTCACATGCTTACGGATCATATTAAAGCCCATTTCCCTCGTTTTTTCAATATCGAACAAAAGGGCTTCATCGGTCGGTGCGGTATACAGCCCGTCGGGCCACCACCCCTGATCCAGCGGGCCATACTGAAATACGAATTCATTATTCAGCAACATGCGCTGAATCCCTGATTCATCCGGCTGCATGCTGATTTTCCGCATGCCGAAATAACTCTTCACCGCATCGATCACCTTTCCTTTCCGGAGCACTTCCACTTTGAGATGATATAAGAACGGCTGAGCCGGTGACCAGGATCTGGCATCCGGAATGTTGAGCACGACATCCTGCCCGGGCCTGGTTGTACCTTCCGCCACCGCGTTGCTTCCGTCCAGTACCGTGATGCGCACCTGATCATCCGCTGCAGCGCCGGCCACCTCCGGCAGGATATTGACCGACTTGGAATCAAAATACGGAGTATTTTTCAATCCGGTCAGATAGGTTTCCGGAACAGTTTCCAGCCACACGGTCTGCCAGATACCCGTCACCGGGGTATACCAGATTCCATGCGGGTCCTTCACCTGCTTCCCACGGGGCTGCGGGCCTTCGTCCGAGGGATCCCACACCCTGACAACCAGCTCCTGCGAAGCAGATTTTCCGAGCAGCGGGGTCACATCAAAGCTGAACGGGTCATACCCGCCCCGGTGCAAACCGGCTTTTTGCCCGTTTACAAACACCTCTGCTTCCCAGTCGACCGCTCCAAAATGCAGGAGGAGCCTTTTTCCTTTCAGATTTTTAGGCGCCGAAAAGGTGGTTTTATACCACAATTCCTGCTCTTTGCCGACATTTTTTCCCACTCCCGAGAGTGACGATTCTATCGCAAACGGCACCAATATATTCCCCTGATAAGTGGCAGGCTTCGCGCCGGCTTTAGGCTGAACAGCATATTCCCACAGGCCGTTCAGGTTTACCCAGTCTTCCCGTACCAACTGGGGCCGGGGGTATTCCGGCAACGGCTTGCCGGGATCTACGTTCGTTGCCCAGGGCGATTTGATCTTATCGCCGGCCGGCTTCCATTCCTGGGCATTCAGGCCGGTTAAAAGGAGCAGGCATAAAAAACCTGTAAGGCCAGTACTACGCTTCATAAAGGTTTTGGTTCATGTACACAAACAAAAACTCAAATGTAAAGAACTTCTGCGATTTCCGGCCTATCCGGGTGCGTGGTTCTTAGCAGCAACAGGCTCCTTCACGCGATCAGGGCGCTCCCCGGTTCTTTGCTGCTTTCCCGGTCTCCTGCCCTGATCCGCAATAGTTTGTCCTGTTTTTCGTTAGTTTGCCAGTATTTACCCGTTCATTCTTCCGCATGAGATTAAACTCCCTTTCCCGGGCCATTGCTTTGCTGCTGGTCCCTTGTGCCGGCTTCGGCCAGCAATTGAACCTCAGCCGGCTTTTTTACCCTAATGCGACACTGAGAGCCGAGCATTACATCCCCGCCGCTACCGGTTCGGGTGCCGATTATGGCTTAACCCGGACCAGTTTGCTGGGATTCGTCCCGGTTCAGAGTGAGGTGCAAGCCGGGTTCAGCCTTCGCAAAAAATTCGATCTCCGTGCCGTCCACACGCTCCTGTACGGACATTACTCACACGTATCTCCTACCCTGGGCAGCATTGTCACACCTGAAAACGGTTACAAATCGGTGTCCCTGGGGGTCATCCGCTTACAGGCGAGCCTTAAAGACAGGCTTTGGGTGTACGGCGGAGGACTGGGCATTTCAGAATCCAACGAATCGTTTTTCACCCCACAGCCGCATCTCTGGGGCGGCGCTGCCCGCATGCGCATTTTTGGCCTGCAAACACAGCTTTTTTACGGCTCCATCCTGGCTTACAACCAAAAGCTATACGTCATTCCGGTATTCGGGATCAATAAACGATTTAACAAACATTGGCGGGCCACAGCTATTCTGCCCTTTACAGCTTCCGTCCGGTACAATGTGCGTCATTGGCTGAACACGGAGTTTATTGCGGGTCTCAACGGCTATAGCAGTGGTTTCCGGGTCGAAACAGCCGAAGAGAAGTTGCTGCGCCGGGAAAATTACCACCACATTAAAACGGGGATTGCACTCAACGCACATGTACTGTCGGTCTTCAACATTTCGCTTGAAGGTGGATTGGCCGGTATCAGAGGACTTAAAATGGTCAACAGCGCCCGGCAACAACTGGAAACGAATAATCCCGCAGCCGCACCGTATGTCGGAGTAAGTATCCGGTATATCACTTCCAAATCCAAATTATCCTCCAAATTCACACGAAAGCTCGGAATTGCGGAAAGTGGGTTGAATTGGTGAGAAAATTTGAGAACTTTGCGGGCTGGCTATCGGCTATCGGCTATCGGCTATCGGCTGTCGGCTGTCGGCTATCGGCTATCGGAAATCGGAAATCGGCTGTCGGAGATCAGAAATCGTAAATAAAACGAAACACCCATTTTTATATACATGAATAAAACAATCGATCAGGTTTTCGAATCGTTCAATTCTCTCCGGGTATTGGTCGTAGGGGATGTTATGCTCGACTCCTATATATGGGGCAGGGCCGACCGTATTTCGCCTGAGGCGCCTGTACCGGTTGTTTCTGTGCAAAAAAGAGAATTCCGCCTCGGAGGTGCCGGCAACGTACTGCTTAACCTTCAGGCGCTGGGCGCAGAAGCGTTTATTTGTACAGTGGTGGGGACTGACGGTGCGGGTGAAATCCTGGAGGCCCAGTTAACGGAGAAAAAATTAAACTGCGAAGGCCTCATCAAAAGTCCCTCCCGGATCACAACCGTGAAGGAGCGGGTCATCGCCGGGTCGCAACAGATCGTCCGGATTGATATTGAAACCGATCTTTCGATCTCGTTAACCGAACAGGAGCAGCTGGTCGACAAAGCCAAAGAGCTGATCCCCTCCTGCGATGTGATCGTATTTGAGGATTACGACAAGGGTGTCCTGAACGCATCCACCATTGCCGCTATCACCGATTTTGCAAATGAACATGAGGTTCCTACGGTAGTAGATCCCAAAAAGCGCAATTTCATGGCTTACAAAAACGTGACCTTGTTCAAGCCCAACTTAAAGGAGCTGAGAGAAGGTTTTCAGAAAACGTTCGACATCGAGGACCGCGAGGCATTTGAGGGAGTCGTTAGCCAGCTGATCCGGACCCTTAATTGCAAAGGCGCGCTGATTACCCAATCGGAACGCGGGGTTTTTATAGATTTCGGTTCTGAACGGCATCATATTCCCGCACATTTGCGCAACATTACCGATGTTTCCGGGGCCGGTGATACGGTCATCAGCATTGCAGCCTGTTGCATAGCCATCGGGCTCCCTCCCCGCGATGTCGCAGCCCTTTCTAATCTGGGAGGCGGACTGGTTTGTGAATCGGTCGGGGCCGTGCCGATCGAGAAAGACCGGCTCCTGGCCGAATTCCGTAAAGCCGCTCAACCCTCGTAAGCCTGCAGTGCCGCTATCATCCGTTGTTGTAAGTACAAGGTCCGGCTCCCCGCCTGTCCGTTTCCGATCAATGCGTCCCCTACCTGTACAATGGGCATGACCCACTTGGTGGTGCTGGTTGTGAAGAGTTCATCTGCCTGCAGGAGTTCTTCCAGGGTTATATCCCGGAGCGCTACGTCAAAATGTCCCTGTGCCAGTTCGAGGGCAAACTTCCGGGTAATACCCTTCAATACATTGCGTTCCGGTGTTACCAGGGTGTCCCCTTTAAACAGCAGCACGTTGCTGCGGGTCAGTTCACTAACCAAGCCGTTCTGATGGTAAAGCAGATCCGCCGCTCCCTGCCTTCTCATCTCACCGGCCATCCGGATCATGTGCACATAATTGGTCGATTTTATTTCCGGGAGGTCCCGCAGATATGGGTAGGACAAAACCTTGATCCCGGTTTGACGGCTTTGCGGATTATCGAGGGGCAAGGGCTCGGCCCTGACCAGAAAGTTCGGCGCCACCACGTGCACCCCGTCGGGGGCATAGCCGCCTGTCAGCACCATCCGGCAGGCAACTTCCTGTTCTCCCGACAAGCGGTGCAACTCACGGATCACTTCAAGCGCCTCTTCTCCGGAAACCGGGACCTCCAGATGCAGTAGCTTTGCCGAACGGGTAAACCGTTCCCAGTATTCTCCGAAACGGAACGGGATCCCGTTATAAGTTCGGAAATAGTCAAATAATCCGTATCCCCGCAACAAACCAAGGTCGCTGACTTGAAGCAAAGGGGCATCAGCCGGGTAAAAGTCCCCGTTAAAATAACACGAATAGGCCATTGAGTGTCGTCGTTTTCAATTGAAAGCGAAGGTCGCTAAAATCTGTTTACCCGGCAAATGCAACCGGCGTCGCTTCCATTTTGACTGCCCGGATGACTTCCCGTTTACGTCCCGGACCCGGGTGTTTTTCAACCCGGAAACCGGAGGCCTGCAGGGCGCGGCGAACAGCCCCTTTGGACGAATACGTCACCAGTATCCCACCCGCAGGCAGCTGTTTTGCCAGTTGGGTAAAGACGGCTTCGGTCCACAATTCCGGCTGGGCCTCCGGTGCAAACGCATCGAAATAGATCACATCGTACAATCCTTCCGGTTGAAGCGCTTCGAGTCGCTGTTGCTGTTTACAAAAAGAAAAGCAAGCCGACAAGCGGTGTGTTTCCTGCCAGCTGACGGTGTGCAATTGCATAAATCCCTGTTTTCCGGCTTTTTCTCCGTAATTCAGCACACCAGCCTCTTCCAGGGAAACCGGATAAGCCTCAATACCCGTATACGCCACGCAGACGGCCATTTGGTCGGCTATTTTCCAGCTTAGCAAGGCATTGAGCCCGGTACCGAAGCCCATCTCCAAAACCCGGACTTCCTGCCTGCCCTGTCCTTCATGGATCTTGGGCAGCAGTCCCAATCCGATAAAAATATGCTGTGATTCCTGCAGGGATCCCTGCAGGGAGTGGTAGTGCTGATTGAGAGCAGCGTTATACAGCGTATGCGAACCATCGTGCGTCAGGAGCAGTCGGGGTGAGTCATGTTGATCCATGCTCCAAAATTACATAATCTCCCGGAAGAAAACCGGCTGACTTTTTCGGGACAGTTAATCCTCAGATAAGCCGGCGCAGGCGAATCCGGGTAAAGAAGATTTCCTCCTGCCTTTTTACCAGCATGTCCAGAAATTTCCCATCTCCCTTCTGCATGAGCTTATACATTTCATTCATCGTCAGCTCGTGGATGGGGCGATCGTTCACAAACAAGAGCTGATCTCCTTCCATTAAACCCGCCAGTTTGGCCGGAGAATTTTCCATTACGTGTGTGATCATGATATCCTTAAAGTCTTCCCCCATCGCTTTAATCTCCATGCCGCTCATATCGTGCTCGAATTTCTCCCGCAACCTTCTTTTTACAGGCTTCAGGACCATGTACTGATCGTGGTAGTTCATAGTGACTTTAAACCGCCGCAAGAGCTCGCATCCGATGTTCCCCTGACGGTCTGCCCCATCGTCCAGCTTCATTCCAAACGAAGTACTGTCCGGGAAGGAAGCAACCACATTTCCAAGTTCGAATTTACCGACCCGGACCATTTCGATACGTCCCAGATTTCCGTTAATAACCCCGTTTAATCCCCTTCCCAACTGGGTATGGACCAGTTTTTCCGGCAATTGGATACTGGAATTCGAACTTCGGTCCAGTAACAAAGCATGTCCCGCCCCGGTATCGATTGCCAGCTTAATGGGTTGTTCCCGCCCGTCGGCCAGCAGCGTTACCGCGCGGGTAAAGGGTTTGGTATCTTCAATGGTGATGGGATACAATTCCCCTTTTCTTTTCTTATAGGTATAGCTTCCAGGCGCTCTCAGGGTCAGCTCCTTGTGACGAAAATCAATCGTGACCACAAAATTATTGAATACTTCGTAGCCGAAAATCCCGTGTACGGGCAGCCCCACAAACTCCGACAACCGCAGGACATCCTCCTCCAGCAGTACAATATTCTGATGATTGGCACGCATCCCTTCCATGCGCAGCGTATTACCGATCGCAATCTGAGCCACCAGCGGCTCTCCTTCGCCGGCGCCGGTAATGATCACTTTCCGGGTCATCTGGAGCTGATTCAGCTGGAGGGCCGTGGGATCGGTAATAATTGTTGTACTGACCCCCGTATCCAGCACAAAACGAAGCGTATCGCTGTCGTTTACCTGAACGGGCACAATGATCAGATTGGAGTGGATTTCAAACGGAATGCGCAGTACTTTCTTACCCGATTCCAGGAAATATCCGTAGCGGTCTTTATTCTTATCAACATACTTCTGCGCAAAAGTTGCCGGGCAGCAATACCCGCATGCCATTAATCCAATGACCAGCAACCTTACCATGGCTTTCATGACCTTGCATTCTCTGTTACATTATTACTTCCGGCTAACGCTGAGCCTTTCAGGCTAACTCACTCGAAATCTTGTTAATGGACTACAAGATACGCAATGTTTCTATAAAAAATCAAAAAAATAATATGTTTTATGATGAAAATTTTTATAGAGGCATTCCGGCGGCAGCTGTCAGGGCTTTTTTAATTCAAAATACCTTACGGTCCCCGAAAGGGTCTGCAGAATCTTCTGCAGCCGTTCCGGGCGGGCGTCCGAAATGAACACCTGTCCAAAGTGCCCCTCATTGATCAGCGTCATCAGCTTCAGGATCCGCTGGCTATCCAATTTATCAAAAATATCGTCCAGTAAGAGGATGGGATTACGCTGCCTTGCCTCCTTCAACAAGGCAAACTGCGCCAGCCGTAATGCTATCACAAACGATTTCCGTTGTCCCTGGGAGCCGAATTTTTTTACCGGCACTCCTTCGGATTCAAACCGGTAATCGTCCTTATGAACCCCCTTCCCTGTACGCTGTGCCTGCAGGTCCATCCACTTATGCTGCCGGAACTGTAAGGCAAAGTCATCGGCCAGCGTATCGCTCTCGTACCCGATCCGCACCATTTCCCGTCCGCCGGTCAACAACTGATAATACCGCTGAAACCAGTCACCGAACTGCCTTAGAAACGACTTCCGCGTGTTCCCGATCTGCTGTGCCAGCGCAATCATCGGCTCATCATAGGTTTGAAGCAGGATGTCGTCCACCTGCCGCCGTTCCGCAAAGATTTTCAGGAGTGCATTCCGCTGGGCCAGCAGCTTGTTGTAAGCCAGGAAATCGGCCAGGTAACGGCTGTCAAGCTGGGACAGCACCCCATCAAAAAATTTCCTTCTTTCCTCGCTGCCATCCCGGATCAGGTCCGTGTCGTCAGGTGCAATCAATACGAGCGGTATCCGGCCGATATGCTCACTCAGTTTGTCATACGGCTTTTTGTCGGCCATCAATACCTTTCGCTGACCCCGCTGGACCGAACCGGTGATCTGCAGCTTCCGGTTGTTTTCAATAAAGACGCCGTCGAGCATAAAGAACGCCCCCCCATGCTGAATCGAAAGCGCGTCCTGGTTATGGAAAGCGCTTTTAGTGAGGGCCAGGAAATAGATCGCATCCAGCAAATTGGTTTTCCCGCTTCCGTTTTCCCCGGTCAGACAGTTTACGTGCGGGTCAAACTCAAAATATCCGTCTTCGTAATTTTTAAAATGCGTTAGCGAGAGTTTCTCTATCCACACTGCTTCTTTTTTGTTACAGAGTTTATGCTTATTTTCGCGATTGCCTGGAGATCACCGGCTTTGTCCGGAGCTGCCAAAGGGGAGTAACCCCGGGAGCCGTCCGGTGAACCGGATCCGATTTTAAGGTTTACACCCACTAATTGCTTCGGCTGACCCCGCGCATTTAGTGTAAAGTTACCATTATAAAACCGGCAGGAAAAGTACTGCCTTTAACTACCAGAAGCAAATACATGGCTACCGTTAAGGAAAAAAAGAAAGATTCTACCCAAAAACTTCAGCATTCAAAAGAGCGCTATCTGTTCTGGTTTGAAAACATGTTGTTGCAACGCCGTTTTGAAGAAAAAGCGGGCCAGCTTTACGGACAGCAAAAAATCAGAGGGTTCTGCCACCTGTATATCGGCCAGGAAGCCTGCTCTTCCGGCACCGTTTCGGCATTGGAAGAGGGTGATAAATACATCACAGCCTACCGGGACCACGGTTTTCCGCTGGCCCTGGGAACAAGCCCCAATGCCATCATGGCAGAGTTGTTTGGCAAGGAAACCGGCACGACCAAAGGGAAGGGAGGTTCCATGCATATTTTTGATAAAGAAAGAGGCTTCGTGGGGGGACATGGTATTGTAGGGGCGCAAATCCCGCTCGGCGCCGGACTGGCGTTTGCAGAGAAATACAAGGAAACAGGCAAGTTGTGTATCTGCTTTTTCGGAGATGGTGCAATCCGTCAGGGAGCCTTTCACGAGGCCGTGAATATGGCGGCAACCTGGCAGTTACCGGTCATTTTTGTCGTGGAAAATAACGGCTATGCCATGGGGACTTCAGTGGCACGGACTTCGAATGTAACCGAGTTGTATACCATTGGAGAAGCGTATGATGTCCCTTCAGAGCCGGTGGACGGGATGAGTGTGGAGGCCGTGCATGATGCGGTTTCCCGCGCGGCGGCCCGCGCACGCAAAGGGGAAGGGCCCACTTTTCTGGAATTCAGAACCTATCGTTACCGCGGCCATTCCATGTCAGACCCGCAGAAATACCGCAGTAAAGAAGAAGTAGAAGCATACAAGCAACGGGATCCTATCGAGCTCACGCGGGACATTATCCTGAAAAACAAGTTCGCTACCGAAGAAGAACTGGATGCTATCAATACGAAAATAAAGGAAATCGTGGCCGAGTCGGTGCAGTTTGCAGAAGAATCCAAATTCCCGGATTCCAGGGAAGCCTATACCGATGTCTATGCGGAGGAAAATTACCCGTTTACAACCGATTAAAAATTAGCATGCGTGCGAAAAGACAGCCTGCCCCTTTGGAAGAGGGGCAGGCTTTTTCGTAGCGCCAGCTACTGATTTTTCCTACCCATTACTCCATACCAGTACTTTAATCATTACCAGGAGGTTATCCGGCACCACGCTTCACAAAGCCGCTCCTGTAAAATTTGGAAATAAGAAAGATAATACAGATCTTCGGTTCAATCTGGTTAGCTCTTACACACCGTTATGCTTTTTCTACAACTATTCAGTTATATATGGGTATGTACCGTCCTTTCTTATAGACAGTAAAACCTTTGAAATCCCATGCAGAGAGCAATATCATCGCATTGGCCTCCTGTTATTAAAGCCTCAATCCTATTTTTCCTGAATGAAACTTTCTATACTACTCCCTGCCTACAATGAAGAGCATACCATCGGCCAGGTCCTTGCGCGTCTTACTCAAGTAGTGCTTCCTGCAGGTTTTCAAAAAGAGATCATTGTCGTGAATGACTGCTCCCGGGACCGGACTGAAGCGATTATTCAGCGTTTCATCCACGAACATCCGGGACTGGAGATCCGGTACATCCGGCACGAGTACAATCAGGGGAAAGGGGCAGCATTGCATTCCGGTATCCGACACGCCACCGGTGACTACATTGTTGTGCAGGATGCCGATCTGGAATATGACCCCCGGGAATTCAACCTCCTATTGAAACCGGTGGTGGATGGCTATGCCGACGTAGTATACGGTTCCCGGTTTGCAGGCGGAAATCCGCACCGTGTGTTATTTTTCTGGCATACGATTGGCAACAAGTTTGTACTTACCTTTCTGAGCAACCTGTTTAATAACCTGAACCTGACCGATATGGAGACTTGCTACAAACTCTTCCGGGCAGATCTTCTGAAAGGATTGAATCTCCGGGAAAAGCGGTTCGGATTTGAGCCGGAAGTAACCGCCAAGATTGCCAGAATCCCCGAGGTACGTATTTATGAAGTAGGGATTTCCTACTACGGACGCACGTATAAGGAGGGCAAGAAAATTAACTGGAAAGATGGTTTCCGCGCTATCTATTGTATTATCCGCTATGGATTGTTTGATTGATTTCCGGAATCTCCTGTCGCTGTCTGAACGACCGCTCACCGGTCGTTATAAATAAACCCTCCGAAACCTGCTTTTTACAGGGGAGCTGTTAATTTTGCCGCTGTAAACAGATTGG
This sequence comes from Telluribacter humicola, assembly GCA_040394475.1. Classification (GTDB taxonomy): domain Bacteria; phylum Bacteroidota; class Bacteroidia; order Cytophagales; family Spirosomataceae; genus JBEBSD01. The sequence goes on from JBEBSD010000024.1 coordinate 33,423, forward strand.
CATGTCCCAAAAGCGTTTTTTCCCGAACCTGAATGGTGTCCGTTTTATCGCTGCTTTTATGGTGTTGATCCACCACGTAGAGCAGGCCAAACAGGCTCTCGGTCTTCCGGCAATTTACCACTTTCCCATCGTACAGCATGCCGGCCGGCTTGGTGTGGGATTATTTTTTGTGCTCAGCGGCTTTTTGATCACCTACCTGCTGATCCAGGAAAAAAACAGTCATGGAAACATCGCCGCCCGAAAGTTTTACCTCCGGCGAATTTTCAGGATCTGGCCTATCTATTTTGTAATTGTACTCTCTTCCTATTTCTTGTTCCCGCACATTCCGCTGCTGGAATACCCCGGTGCTACCGCCAACGTTACTACGCATTACTGGGAAAGGCTGCTTTTTTTAGTACTCGTTCTGCCCAATTTTGCCTTTGTGCTGTACGATCTCCCCTACTGGTGCGCCCAGGCCTGGTCGATTGGCGTAGAGGAACAATTCTATTACCTGTGGCCCTGGCTGCTTAAATATCCGAAGCGCCGTGTTGTGATCATTATTGCTTTTCTGGGCCTGTCTGCATTACTGCTGGCAACGGGCCTGTATTTCCTCAACGATCCTGCGGAAGTCCGCCTGGAAAAGGCGATGACATTCCTGGGACAATTCCGTATACAGATTATGGCGCTGGGGGGCTTTCTGGCATGGGCGGTGTATGCTGACAAAAAACGCTTTCTGGCTGTCATCTTCCGGAAGGACGTACAGATAGGGGTCTACCTCGCTTTGCTGGTGCTGTTTCTTTCAGGAGTTCACTTTACCGGGTTTATGGAAGTTTACGGGCTCTTTTTCGGTTTCTTTATCGTCAACGTGTCGTGCAACCCTCATACGATCATCCGCCTGGAGCACCCGTGGATCAGTTACCTCGGGCGGATCTCTTATGGGCTTTACCTGTACCATGTTGTGGTAGTGGTACTGGTAATCAACGTGCTCAACCGCTACGGGACTCCTGAAAGTACCGTTCTTTATAACTTTCTCCTATACACAGCCGTAACAGCCGGCTCCGTACTCCTTTCCAGCGCGTCGTTTGAGTACTTCGAAAAGCCTCTCCTGAGGTTTAAAGACAACCGATTCGGAAGATAACGGACTGGTCCGCCGCAGATTACCCAGGCTGATACAGCGATCAGTAAAAAGACCAGCAGGCGCTTCCGCGTCATGATCTGGTCGGCCCGCTTTCACGCTCTCGTCGTCAGGACGACGAAAATAGCCAAACTAGAGTCGTCGTCAGGACGACGGGAGAGCGTTGCGGAAATCACTATATTTGCTTCAATCTACACATACTATGACTTATACCGATGAAAAAACCACGCAAGCAACACGATGAATTACTGAAAGGGGCCTTTGAAGAATGGTTTACTGATTTTCTCGGCTTCGTGTACCCGGACGCAACTATCCTGTTCGACTTTTCCAGGGAACTGACATTTATGGATAAAGAACTCCATTCTATCATTCCTCAAAGGGAGCGCAAAAAAGGTAAACGTGTTGCCGATCTGCTGGTGAAAGTGTACCTGAGAGACGGAACAGAAAAACGGATTCTGCTTCACACCGAAATAGAGGGGGGCAGTCAACAGGACTTTGCCTTCCGGCTGTTCCAGTATCATTATCGCCTTCTGGACCGGTATCGTGTACCTGTGGAAACCATCGCTGTCTTCACCGGCGGGAGGAACCAGCACAAGCCGACGGCATATCGCTACCAGGGGATCGGGACATCAATCCATTTTCAATTCCTGTCATACGACATCCTCAATCATACCGAAACGGTCCTTCTGGAAATGGATAATCCTTTCGCGCTGGTAGTGCTGGCCTGTCAAAAGGCACTTTCAGAAGGTAAAATCCCGGACGCGGAACTGGGGGAAGACCGGCTTTCCATTGCCAGAGCTTTGCTGAGACACCACTACGACCACGACCGGATCATTAGTTTCCTCGTCTTCCTGAAAAATTTTCTCTATATTGATAATCAGGAAATAAACCGTAAATTTGATCAAATCGTTGAACATCTGACCGGTGGAAAAATTGACATGGGCGTTATAGAAGCAATAAAACAACAGGAAAGACGGGAAGGCAAAGCCGAAGGCCAGCAAGAGGAAGCACTTACGATAGCGCGTGAGCTCAAAAAAGAAGGGCTATCGGTTGAATTCATTGCCCGGATGACCAAACTTCCCCTGGAAGTAATTGCGAAACTTTGACTCACTTCTCCTCCCGCTGAGGCGGCTGCAGTTCCGACATGGTATAGTAACGGAGCCCCAGATGGCTGCTTTCTTCCAGTATCCACCGCAAAAAGTTTACATCAAAACCATAGGCCGCAGGAGGCGGATCTTCCGGGAGCGGCTGATGGCCGAAGAGCATCAATACAGAGCGATCGTTCCTTGCCTTTTCCAGCGCTTCCTTCATTTCTTCTGTTTTCAGCCGTGTTTCACGGTCAATCTGTAATGCCTGCAGCTTCCTCCGGTTGTTAAACCGGTAATAAATATGCGCCATATAGGCGGGAGGCACATGATAAAGGCGCACCCCTTTATAATAGCGCTCGGCTTTTGCAACATCCCGCAGGTTCACAAATCCATACGCCAATAAAGCGGAGTCACTTTTTGCCGTATTGTTTCCCCCTGGATGTGCATAGGAAGCAGGAGCGAAACCTTGCCGGCGCAGGTAGTCCATTCCCGGCTCAATCTCTGTTTTCAGGTATCCCTCTACCCCTATCGTCCGCACCATCTGCCGGGCATTTCCATGAACCGTTCCATGAAATCCGATTTCATGGCCATCGGCTTCCAACTCGCGCAGCTGGCGCAACTCCTCGCCGGTGAGTGTATCGGCCGTGATATAAAAGGTAACCCGGGCATCAAACTCCTGGAGCAGTGGCCTTAAGCGATACCAATCCTCAATGAAACGATCATCAAAGGACAACGCGATCCCTCCTTCAGGAGTATCGTTCCCCTCGGGCGTACAACTCATTAAGACCAGAGCAGCCCATGCGGTTAATACATTGATTCTGAATAGCAGGTTTTTCATTTGCGTTACCGGTTTGGGTCGGCCCGGTCATTCGTCCTGCCTCACAGGACCTTGTTCATCGTACTTATAAACGTTGACAGCATTTCCTGAAGCGTCCGAAAATTCCCTGACCGGGGTGAGCCCTTCCAGGCTTTCATTGGTGACCAGATAGTCATAGGCCCCCATTCTGAAGTTTTGCAGTCCATCAGAAAACGGAATTGCATGGTAAACCAATACAGAATTGTCCAGGTAAATGTCATAATCGTATCGCGGATGGGACGCGTGCTGCCCGAATTTCAGTTGCAGCCGGTACTGGACGTCAAACAATTCCTCGTCTTCAAAGGCAAAGGCCTGTGCCGAAAGCGGCAGGTCAGAGGCGGCGACCTGGGTGGAACCCATCAGAAAATTCAGCTTCCCCAATTTTTTCTCCAACGACCGGTTGGCGACCATTTCCCGCTCCAGGCAGGCATCGTTTTTGGGCAGGTAAATTCCCAGGTCGATCGGGATCAGTAACCGTGTGTCAGCAGGCAAGGTTTGAATCCAGTGGAACGCGTTAGAGATGTTGCGGTCTTCCCGCACCCAGGAATGATACCGTACAACCACGACCAATTCTGACAGCACCATCAGCCCCGCGAACACGAACGGGACAAGCGGTCTTCCCTTCGGCAACCACCGGCTCACCTGCCACAGCCCGATGCCCGTGACGACCAGCCCGATCAGTGCGGCGGGCAGCAGGTGGGGATCGTAAATTTTTGACGACCGCAGGACGAGGACGACAAACAAGAGCCAGTTTACTACCAATACCGTATAAAAAGGTTTTTTTAACCGGACCAGGTGCCACGCGCCTATCCCGCAGCCTGCCAGCGCCAGGTAATTGACCGGGTTTTCAAAATGCGACCGGATAAATCCCCAGTTGAAAAAAGCCTCCATCGGGTTGTCGTTCACCTTGGCAAAGATCCCCCCGAGAAACGCTTTCGCCACAATCAGCGGGTCGGTCAGTATAAACGGGCAAAACGCCACAAATGTCAACAAGAATACTCCCACGGCATACCCTAACGTCCTTCCCTTCTGCTCCCGCACCAGCCAGAAAATACCCAGGAAAACCATCGGCGCCAAAAACAGGAACAGCAATCTTTCGGCTATCACCACTCCGTATAATGCCGCCAGCCACACTGCTCCTCCGGGGCTCAGCCGTTCGGAAAATACCAGCCGGCACAGCAAATACAAAAAGATACTTCCAGACAATCCTTCCGGACGCAGTACCACTCCTCCGTTCCAGAACAAATGCGATGAAACCAGCAATAGTCCGATCAGGAACCGGCTGAAGGGTGTCAGCAACGGGTGTTCCTGCCTGAACAGAAAACGCAGGGTTGCCAGCAGCAGCACGGCCACCACCACCATTTGCAAGGCGCGCCCGATCAGGATATAAGGTTCCCGGTCTACCAGATACTGGTAAGCGGTCTGATCGATCAGGTTGAACACATCCATGATCCCGGTAATAGCTCCCAATTGCTGCAGGACCGTAACCGCCGCCGATATTCCGAAGATCCCTCCGTACAGCAGCACGCTGGGTGATGCGGGCCAGTCCAGGATACGCGGCGTCTTTCCATACCAGAGAAACACACCGGAATCCGCTATAAAGGTTTCGTCAAACGTATAATATCCCAGAAAGGGGGGGAAAACAACACTCGCACCAAAACAATACGCCCATACCACTAAGAGTAATCCACACAAAAACCGAAACTGCACTTTTGGATTTTCCATACTATTCATTAACCGGCTGCCCTACCGGAAGCCGGGCACAAAAATAACAAAATTCAAAGAAGTTAGCCGATTCCGGTTAATTGCGATCGCCGTACCAACCTATATTTTATTACCTTTGCCTGCAGGAAATCACAACAGTACCATCGAATTAAATGGCCAGCCAAACACATCCCAAACGATATACAGTCACCGCAGCACTCATCTATGCCAACGGCCCCATTCACATCGGCCATCTGGCCGGATGTTATATTCCCGCCGACATTTATGTACGCTATCTCCGGGCCACCGGTGCGGAAGTGGCCTTTATCAGCGGAACCGATGAGCATGGAGTCCCCATCACCATACGAGCCCGGAAAGAAAGGATGACCCCGCAGGAAGTGGTAGACAAATACTACTCCCAGATTAAAGAATCATTTGCTTCGCTCGGGATTTCGTTTGATGTATATTCCCGGACCAGTCTGCCCGTTCATCATGAAACATCGCAGCATTTTTTCAAAACACTCTACGACAAGGGCGTTTTTACCGAAGAGACGACCGAACAATACTATGACCAGACGGCAGGACAGTTTCTGGCCGACCGCTATATTACCGGAACCTGTCCTACCTGCGGAAACCCCGGCGCCTACGGCGACCAATGCGAGAAATGCGGCTCTACCCTGAGCCCTATGGAACTGGGGAATCCGCGTTCGATGCTCTCCGGCGATGCCCCCATCCTGAAAGCTACTAAGAACTGGTACCTGCCCCTCGATCAGTGGCAGCAACGCATCGAGACATTTGTCAACAGTCATACCGAATGGAAAACCAATGTTTTCGGACAATGCCAGTCCTGGCTGAAGGACGGCCTGAAACCCCGCGCCATGACACGCGACCTGGACTGGGGGATCCGCGTACCGCTTCCTGACACCGACGGCAAAGTACTCTATGTATGGTTTGAGGCCCCCATCGGGTACATCTCGGCAACCAAAGACTGGTTACAGCAACAAAACGGAAGTGACGCGGGCTGGGAAACCTGGTGGAAAGACAAAGACACCAAACTGGTTCATTTTATCGGGAAAGACAATATCGTCTTCCATTGTATCATTTTCCCGGCTACCTTGATGGCAGAAGGCAGTTATATCCTGCCCGACAGCGTACCGGCCAATGAATTCATGAACCTGGAAGGGGATAAAATTTCGACTTCCCGTAACTGGGCGGTCTGGCTGCATGAATACCTGGAAGCGCTTCCCGGCAAACAGGATGTTCTCCGGTATGTACTGACCGCCAACGGACCGGAAACCAAAGACAGCGAATTTACATGGAAGGATTTCCAGACCCGCAACAACAGTGAACTGGTAGGTATTTTCGGAAACTTTATTAACCGTGCCGTCGTGCTGACACAGAAGTTCCACGACAGTAAGGTCCCGGCAACCGGCACCTTACAGGACATCGACAAGGAAGTGCTTGCCGAACTGGCGGCTTTCCCCGGTCGGATCGGGGGGGCTATCGAGCACTATAAGTTTCGTGAGGCCCTGGCGGCCATCATGGACCTGGCAAGGCTGGGCAACAAATACCTGGCCGATACGCAGCCGTGGCATGTCATTAAAACAGATCCTGAACGGGTGGGCACTATACTGAATATCGCCCTTCAGATTGCGGCCTCCCTCGCTATTGTTGCAGAACCTGTGCTCCCGTTTACTGCCGAAAAAATCAAAACCCAGCTGGGATTACCCGCGACTTCCTGGAAGGATGCCGGGCAACCCGACCTCCTTCGGGCCGGTGCTCCAATTCTGGAAGGGGAACTGCTCTTTGAAAAAATAGAAGACAACGTTATCAATGCGCAGATCCAAAAACTTCATGCTGCCAGACAGCAAAACCTGTTGGAGGGCAAAATCGTAGAGCCGGTTAAGCCGGAGATCCAATACGATGATTTTGCCAGACTTGACATCCGTGTTGCCACCATTACCGCCGCGGAGAATGTGCCCAAAAGCAAGAAGCTGCTCAAGCTGACAGTGACCATCGGCAGTGAAGAGCGGACAGTTCTCAGTGGTATTTCCGAGTATTTCCAACCCGGAGAAATTCTTAACCGGAAAGTCCTGTACCTGGCCAACCTCGCACCCCGTAAAATGATGGGAATGGAAAGCCACGGCATGATTCTGATGGCCCAGGACCGCGATGGCAGCCTGTCGTTCGTCCATCCGGACCGGATGGTTTGGGATGGCGGTACCGTGTCGTAATGCCACGGCAGAGGCGTTGCCTGCAACGCCTCTGCGGCGCCGAAACCGTCGTCTCCAACCAGGATTTCGTGGCAACATCCGGAAAAACACTCCCCACGGATAGCCCGATTATTTGATTTTGCAGTTTTATTTTAGAAATTTATCAATTCCTTCTACTACCAATAAGGGCACAGTTTGTCTTTACAGTATAGGGTTATAAATATATTGAATTGCCATTTTCCAAGTATAGAGGGAGGGTCAGGTCAAAACGCGTTCAAGGAACACCTTGCCGGCGGACGGCACAAAACCAGACAACTCTGTAAAGAATTTGGCGATACCGAAAAGCGTACATACCAGGTTCAGCTAGCTATATGGGTCAGTATCAGGACCATACCGATTTCGAATTAATGTCCCTGCTCTCCAAGGACAGCAGGGTGGCTTTTGCCGAAATTTACCGCCGTTTTAAGGGGCCTTTGTACATACACGCTTATAAAATGCTTGGTAAGCATGAAGAAGCGCAGGATGTATTGCAGGATATTTTTGTGACGCTATGGAGCAAACGACAACATATCGTACTCGAAACCGGCCTTGCTCCGTATTTGTACAAAGCCGTTCGTTACAAAATCCTGAATATGATCGGTCGTAAAAGAATAGAAAAGAATTACCTGGAATCGCTGGCAATTTTTCTGGAGGAAGGTGAATACGTAACCGACAAGGAAGTCCAGAGCAATGAGCTCGAAGCGTTGATCGAGCAGGAGATTGCACTGCTGCCTCCCCGGATGCGGGAAATTTTCGAGCTCAGCCGGAAAAAAGGATTTTCTCACAAACAGATCGCCGACGCCTTACACATTTCCGATAAAACTGTAAAAAAACAGGTATACAACGCGCTCAACATTCTCCGCGACAAAGTGGACTGGTCGTACCTGCTCCTTTTATGCTGGCTGTAAGCGGGAGCGCAACAATCCGGAGCGATCCGAAAAAAAACTAAAAAAAAAACGGTAGCACTACTACCTTCTCGACCGCTATTTGTCTTTAAAGTATAAGTCAAACGAAGTAATCGATGGATATTTCCAAGGCAATTCTATTACTCCGGAAACACCGGCAGGGAACCCTCACCGACCAGGAGAGGAGATCGCTGGAACGTTGGTACCGGTCTTACGCGCTGTCACGACCGCGGCACATCGATCAGGAGGAGATGGAGAAACGCCTCGATGAAGTTTGGAACACCTTGCTGGAAACGGACGATGAAACTGCTGTTCCGCTCCGGTCCAACAGCCGCCGATGGCTCCTTTGGGCCGGAGCAGCAGCCTCCCTCTTGCTCATGGCCGGCTTGTACTGGTGGCCTCCCGTTCTCCCGACTGCCGATCCGCAAACTAACACCGTAGCGGACGTCCTGCCCGGTACTGCCAGAGCCTACCTCCTGCTTTCTAACGGAAAACAGATGGATCTCAGCCAGGAAGTTTCGGGTATACTCGCCGATGAAAACGGTGTAACCGTGGTGAAGGTGCAGGAAGGAGAACTGTCTTATCAGCCGGCTCCCGAACCCACTACAGGAAAACCGGTATACAATGAAATCATTACACCACGCGCGGGGCAGTACATGGTCCATTTGCCGGACGGCACCAAGGTCTGGCTAAATGCGGCCTCCTCCATCCGGTTTCCGATTGAATTCTCTGGCGGGCAACGGGTAGTAGATATAAAAGGAGAAGCCTATTTTGAAGTGAGCAAGCAATTCAGCAATGGCAAAAGAATCCCCTTTCTGGTCAGATCCGGTCAGCAAACTGTGGAAGTCCTCGGTACCGAATTCAATGTCAACAGCTACTCGGATGAACAGGCGATCCGGACTACCTTAGTAGAAGGCAGCATCAAGGTAAATTTCAGCGGTATCCGCGGAAAAGAAGTGCTGCTCCGTCCCGGCCAGCAACTGCAATACATTCCGGCTGCCGGTAAGAAAATCACTGACGAAGAAAGGCTGACCGTCAACACAATTAACACACAGGCAGCTATCGCCTGGAAAAACGGTTATTTCCGGTTTGACCATGTAAGCCTGGAGGAACTGATGCGCCAGATTTGCCGGTGGTACCAAATGGATGTCTGGTATGACGGCCCGCTGGGAAAACATGAATTTGTGGGAAAAATTGAACGTACTGCCACCCTGGCCGAAGTCCTGGCCATTCTGGAAGCCGGCGATTTGTCCTTTCAAATCGATCAGAATAAGATCATCGTAACCAGGAACAATCACGGAAACTTATAACGCAAACGCAATGGAAAAATAACTATCTGCCTGTTGGAAATAGCATTCAGGAATCACCCGTAATCCCTTTCAAGTCCCGGAAGGCGATCCGGATAGTGTATTCTCATTCTTTTCAAATGTTAGCTACCGATCATATTTAGCCCCAAACAACTATGCATCCTCTTTCACCCAACCGATCTACGTATATTAAAATACGTTACCACCAACAATCTTTCAGGCGCTTTCCGCGTTCGTTTTCCATCCTGCTGGCAGGCTTAATGATTATTGCAACCGGCTTTTCACAAAAACTCATGCTGTCGGTTAAAGACACCCCGTTATCGGCGGTATTCAGACAGATTGAAAAGCAGACGGATTATACTTTTTTTTATGACAACCAGGTTCTGAAAAAAACCGCTCCGGTCACGGTCACCTTTTCGGGAGGAGATATCCGCCAGCTCCTGGATGTGATCCTCAAAGAACAGCCCCTGACCTATAATATCCATAACAAACGGGTATTGATCAAACGGGCCAGCCCGCCAAAATCCGGGGCCAAAACCAGTGTTTCGCTGCATCCGCTGGAGCCCAAACCAGCGATAAGAACAGCGAATCCGGACGTTGCCGGCACAGACAAGAACCCGCCCGTCTTATCCCTGGAAATTGTCGATAAAATAGTCGATGGTAAGATTTCAGATGAAAAGGGAGAGGCCTTACCCGGAGTAAGCATCCTGCTGAAAGGCTCACAACAAGGGACAATCTCTGATTCCGAAGGAAACTTCCAGATGGAGGTCCCGGATGAGAATGCCGTGCTGGTATTTTCATTTGTGGGGTACCTCACCCAGGAACTGACAGTCGGCAACCGGACTTCTCTGCTTGTAGCGCTTATGGTCGACGAACGGGCGCTGGAAGAGCTGGTGGTCGTAGGATATGGTCAAATGAAGAAAACAGACGTTACCGGCGCGGTAGCTTCCGTCCAGTCGGCCGATATTGTACGGGGAAACCCCGTGATGGCTTCCAGGGCTATTCAAGGCCAGGTCGCCGGAGCTACCGTTACCAAATCCAGTAACCGCCCGGGAGCAGGTTACAACATTACCATCCGGGGAGAAAATACCATTAATTTTTCCACGGCGCCCTTAGTGGTAATTGACGGACTGATGGGCGGCGACCTCAACACGCTTAACCCCAACGATATCCAATCAATGGATATCTTAAAGGACGCCTCTTCAACGGCCATATACGGTTCGCGAGGCGCCAACGGCGTCGTGATCGTTACTACCAAAAAAGGATCATCCGGAAAACCCCGTGTGAGCTACGACAGCTATATCGGCTCGAAAGTACCGGCACGGCTGCCCAAACTCATGACCAGTCAGCAGTTTTACAAGGCTACTTATACCGACCGGCTGCTGGAAGGTGCAACGGGCGCGACTTTTACCGCGGCTGAAATGGCCAATATAGATGCAGGCCGTACGAGCGACTGGGTCGACCTCATTACCGATCCCGCACTTCAAATGAGCCACAACATCAGTGTGGCCGGAGGGAATGAGAATACTACCTACCGTTTTTCCGGTGGCTACCTGCAGGAAAACGGGAATGTCCTGCACACGGGTTATAAGCGTTACAACCTGAATGCAGGCCTGGACAGCAAGCTCGGAAAGCATTTCAAGGCCGGGTTTACCTCTTACGTGACCTATAGCGACCAGGAACTGGGTTCCATGGAGTCGCTGCGGGGCGCTTACCGCGCACGGCCTACCGGCACCGTCTACTTTGACGACCTTTCCAACCCCTCTGAAAACCAGGATATTAATATCGACGGAGTCGCGGTATGGATGGGGATCAATGACAAACAGGTGCCCAACCCGTTACTGGATGTCGACCCCAAGAATTCGAAACTCCAAACCGCCGGAACCACGCTTATGGGGAATGTCTATGTAGAATACATCCCGCTGCCCGGGTTAAGTATCCGTTCGTCGCTTTCGGCATCTTATTCCAATGAGCGTATCGGGGATTTCCGGGGCACCTGGTCAAAATCACAGATCGGCGCCAAGCCCAGGGCCCAGCACAACAGCAACCTGATGGGCAATTATACCCTCGATAACCTGATCAACTACAACCTGGATCGCGGCAGGCATAAACTGGCTTTCACTGGTCTGCAAAGCACCTTTTACCAGCGAAATGAAGCCTATATGACCGCCGCGAGGGACTTACCTTATGATTCCGACTGGTATGCACTCAATACCGGAACGATCACTTCCTTCAGCAGTTCCTTAACCGAGCGTTCCCTTTTATCGTATATGGGGCGGATCAACTACTCCTTTGCCGACAAATACCTGATCACCCTCACCGGCCGTTCCGACGGCGCTTCCCAGCTTTCCGAAGGCAATAAATGGGCGTTCTTCCCCTCCGTCGCCGTCGCCTGGCGGATCGCTGAAGAAGCGTTTATCCGAAACCTCCATGCCCTATCCGACCTGAAACTGCGCCTCAGCTACGGCCAGGTGGGTAATTCAACTGTCGCTCCCTACCAGACACAGGCCAATCTCTTGAACACCGGCTACGATTTTGACGGAGCCGAAGCCTATGGCTTCGCGCCGCTCAATCTTGGAAACAAGGACCTGAGATGGGAACGCAGTACCGAGTTTAACGTAGGACTGGATTTCGGACTGTTCAAGAACCGTGTTACCGGCTCGGTCGAAGTGTATGACCGGAAAACGGTGGACCTGATCCTGAACCAGAAAATCCCGACCATTACCGGCTTCGAGCAGGTGATTGCCAATGTCGGGGAAATCGGCAACAGAGGCGTGGAACTGACCCTGAATACGGTCAATATTTCGAGAAACGATTTTTCCTGGAATACCACCCTTACCTTTACCAAAAACAACAACAAACTGCTCAGCCTGTACGGCGACGGACAACGCTTTGACAAAGGAAACAAGCTGTTCGTGGGGCATCCCATCCGGGCCAATTTCGATTATGAGTTTGACGGGATCTGGCAAACGGCAGACAAAGCCCTGGCTGCCGAATACAAGCAGGTGCCGGGATCGGTCCGGGTGGTCGATCAAAACAACGACGGCATTATTTCTTCCACGGAAGGGATAGACGACCGGGTGGTGCTGGGTACGCAGCTCCCTAACTGGCTGAGCGGAATTACCAATCGTTTCCGGTATAAAAACTTTGACCTCTCCTGCTTTATCTATTACCGCAACGGAGTTCAATACAGCAACAACACCCTGGCCGGAACATTCGGGGAAATTACCAACGTCCGTTACAACAACCTGGCGTCGCTGGACTATTGGCGCAGTGACAACCCTTCCAATACCTATTTTGGAGTAGCCGTCGCCAATCCTTACCGAAGCGCGATCAATTACCAGGATGCCAGCTTTTTAAGGATTTCGGATATTACCGCCGGTTACAACCTGCCGCAACACCTGCTGACGAAATGGAAGATGTCCAATGCCCGCATCTACCTCCAGGCCCTGAGCCCTATTGTGATCACCAAATTCACAGGTTTCGACCCGGAGTTCAATTCTTCCATTTACCAGGACGACATCCCTTCAGTTGCCTATACGCTGGGCGTTAACATAAGTTTCTAACCCTGAATGCTAAACAGAATTCCTATGAAACCTCTGGCAAATTTAAAAGCTTCCGTCCTTTCAATCTTCGTCATGTGCCTGATTACTACAGGCTGTAACGACTTTCTGATTGAAAAACCTGTCTCAACACTCACCACCGATGTCTATTATAAAACCGAAGCAGGCTTTGAGGACCTGGTAAAATCCTGCTATCCGCTATTGCGGAACATTTACCAGCACCGGACACTCGTGTTGAACGGAACTGACATTTTCTCATCGGGAAGTGGCTGGTCTTCCTCGCGGAACATTGACCCGAACCCAATCGATGTTTATGATGTCCGCTTCAATGCGACCATGGAAGATCTGCAAAGTTTGTGGCGCCTGCTGTATGCTGAAATCGGACGTACCAATACCGTAGTTTCCCGGGCGGAGGCCGTCGATATGGACCCTACCCGGAAGGGAATAAGGGTAGCAGAAGCAAAGTTTCTCCGTGCGCTCTCTTATTTTCACCTGGTACAGCAATGGGGGGATGTCCCGATGCCCTTAACCGAAACAACCGGGCCCAGCAAGGAAGCCATCCGGGCTTCTTCGGCAACCATTTACAGCCAGCTCATCAGTGACCTCACTGAATGTGAGGCCGTGCTGCCGGTAACCGCCTCCCACTATGGAAGAGTTACCAAAGGAGCCGCCCAGTTTTTACTGGCGCGGGTATATCTTACCAGGGGCTGGAATTTTGCAAACACCCTTGGGGGATCCGCCGCCGATTTCGACCAGGCGCTTCAATATGCCGACAAAGTAATCGAAACTTACCCGCTGGCCGCCGAATACAGACTGCTTTTTCCCATTCATTCCAAAAATCCGCTTACGCAGTATCAAGGAAGTCAAAACGATAAAAATCCCGAAATTATTTTTGCCGTACAATACAACGCTGATGTTCTCACCAATAAAACAGATCCTGCGTTTCTACCGGTAGATGCTGCCGGCGGCAACAACCTGCACTCCATTTTCGGCGGCGGCGGCGAAAGCTTTGCCGGCTCCATCGGCCGGACCTCCGACTACAACCGCCTCCAGGCAAAACATGTTGCATCCACGGCTACTTACCGATTGTTTGACCCTCAGCTTGACCTTCGCTACGAACACAATTTCGTACAAGCAGGGTATGCCCTGTCGGATGTCAAAAACTTCAAACCGATCCCGTTGAATGCCGACCTGACCATCGATGTTGCCAAAGGCGACACCGTCTGCTACTTCCGTCCCTGGAACGATCCGGCAACTTCGCCGGAAGATCTGGGAGTAGATGTGGGCGGCAAACGTCATTATGCGGTCATCAACACCAGTGAATTGGGAGGGGCCTACCCTACTACATCCGGCTTCGGGGCAGGGGAGCACCCGATGATGTGGAAATTTTGGCAGCCCAATATTCCCTATGGGGACGCCTTCGGGACATTTAACGAATCGGTCTTCCGGGTTGCCGAAGCATACCTCATCGCGGCAGAGGCCCTTCTCAAAGGCGCTAAAAATGGCAAACTGGGGGAAGCAGACGTCTACTACAACAAAGTCCTGGACCGGGCGCTTAAAGTTAAAGGAGCAGCCCCTCTATGCGCCGCAGATCCAGGCAATGTAACTTCCCTGGAAGCGGTTTCCTACCGGGCTACCGCAGCCAACCTTACCATTGACATGATCCTGGACGAACGCGCGCGTGAGCTGATGGGTGAATATTGCCGGTGGTTTGATCTGAAAAGAACCGGCAAGCTGATTGAGCGTGTAAAAAAATACAACCCCTGGGCGCAAAAGAGCAATGCCATCAGTGAGAAACATTATTTAAGACCGTTGCCTCAAAGTGAAATCGATTTGTCTTTCCCGGCCATGACGCAAAATGAAGGTTACTGAATTACCCGGAAAACCTAAAAAGCGGGCCGGCAACCCAATTCGTTTGATGGAATGAACCGTAGAGATTTTCTTTTTAAAACGTCAGCAGGAATAGGCATGGCACTGGTGTCGCCGGGCGCCTGGCTGGGGTACGCTCCCGAAGAGCCCTGGATACCATTTGCCTTTAAGCCTTTCCGGTCCGGTAAACCGGCTGTACCGGTTACGCAGGTAACGCCCGAAGACGGGTTTTACCTGCATACCTTTTACGATGTCTGCCCCTGGAGTCCTTCCGGCAACTTCCTGGTGGTTACGAAATTTCCCTACCAGGGTAAAAAACCGCAGTGGGGTGATACAGCAGCAATTTGCGTGATCGATTTGAAGCAGCAGCGCATCCGGACCGTCTTTACGACCAAAGCATGGTCGTTTCAGCTTGGAGCGAATCCGCAGTGGGGCTTTCACTCCGACCGGTACCTCTATACCAACGACCTGGTCGGGGAAGTTCCGGTTTGTGTCCGGATCGACCTGGAAACAGGAGCGGTCAAGGCGTATGCCGGAGCCAAATATGACCTGGCGCCGGATGAACGGAGTATTATCAGTCCGAATTTACTGAATATGAATATCCACCAGTATGGATATGCTGTTCCGGACGGCCCTACAGGGAAACCCCGGCCCTTCACGCCGGAAGACATGCAGTCAGAAGGTCTCTGGCGGACCGACCTGGTGAATAATGAACAAAAATTACTGGTAGGGCTGTCTGCTTTTTTTGAGGCATCCGAAGATAAGGAGACGTATTCGGAAAGTATCGGGTACTTGTTTCATTCCAAATTCAACCGTCAAAACTCACGGATCTTACAGGTATTCCGGGCCCAGGTAGGCGGGAAAGGACGGAACGCTTCCCTGTTCAGTATAAAAACCGATGGCACTGCCTTAACGCAATGTCTTTCTGCCGGTCACTGGAACCAGCCGGCCCGCCTCGGAGGTTCGGGTAACCATCCCAACTGGCACCCGGATGGCGAGCATGTCATTATGAATTGTGTGCCTACCTGGCTGGGTTACCAGGACATGTTATTTTGCAGCTTCCGGTTTGACGGATCTGATTTCAAAGTCCTGTCGGAAAAGCATCCCGGAAGCGGGCATCCCAGTGTGGAAATAAACGGCAGGTACCTGATTGCAGATGCCTATCCGAAACAGACCTATGTGGGGGCCACCGACCGGGAAGTACCGCTGCGGCTACTCGATTTGCACACCGATCAGGAACTGCTCCTGGGAATGATCCCCAATGATGTCGGCGGTGGTGCACGACAAGCTACTGATGAAAGCCGCCTGCATGGCGGCAGTCAGTTTAAGCTGGACCCCCATCCGGCCTGGAGCCGTGACTTCCGTCAGGTTTGCGTCAACGGAGCGCCTGGAGGGCGCCGGCAAGTGTTCATAGCCGACCTGAACACGGTTTTGTAGTACAGCAGGCGGGGCGCCGGCAGTCCCCGCCTTTTAATGATTAGCAGCCCCTTATGCGCACCGGAATATTGTTGAGTTTTCTATTGATTATCCAGCTGGCGGGTCGTCTACCGGCCCAGGGACCGGCGCTTCATACCATGTTCCTGGAGCGCCCCCTGCCCGCCCCGGGGACAGCCGTGGAGTTCAATGCCCCTATCCTCCGCTGGCCTTACCAAAAAGGGAAAGGAGTCACCTATGAGGTACGGCTTTCGCAAGATGCCCGTTTCCCGGCATCTTCTACCCTGTCGGCAACCGGCCTGACCGGCGCCTTCTTTAATCCTCATCGTTCTTTAGACACCGGTACATGGTTCTGGCAATACCGGGTCTCGGGCAAAACCTGGTCATCCGTTCTGGATTTCACAGTTCCGCCGGACGCCCTGGAAATGGTTTCACCACCCGCTGCCGCTTTCCTCGCTTCCCTTCCGGCCGAACATCCCCGCATCCTCCCCAATCATCCCGGACAGGACCTCAGCGGATTATCCCGCCACCCGGAAGCAACCGCCATTCTGGCCGGCGCACGGCAAGCCCTTTCTCAACAATTATTCACCGAAAAAGACGCTGCGCCCCTGGCGGAGGGCGCCACACCCGGTCAACAGCAGAAAATCGCTCAGGACGCGGTCGTATTCCTGGGTAAAAATGTGCAGGAGCTGGTGCTTTCTTCCTGTCAGGCCTACCTGCTGACGCATGACCAGCGCTATGCAGACAAAGCAAAGGCGATGGCAATGGAAGTAGCTTCCTGGGATCCCAACGGCATTTCGGGCAGCGCCGATTTCACCGACGGCGCCTGTATGTACAGCATGGCCCTGGTATTCGACACCTTTTACGATCAACTTCCCCCGAAGGATCGCCGGCTATTGCTAACTGCCATCAAAAGCAGGGCGTCAGGTTTTTACCACCATTGGGTCAACAGTATCGAATCGAAAGTACTCAGCGGGCACGTATGGCAGCTGTTGCTGAATTCGTTTTTTAAAACTGCCATCGCCTTGTATCATCACGAGCCGGAAGCGCAGCAATGGCTGACCTATGCCTATGAGCTCTTTCTCGCCAGGGCTCCGGTATTGGGCGGGCTGGACGGAGGATGGGCAGAAGGAGCCTCTTACTTCTGGATGAATATGGAGACCCTTATCGAGATACCGGCCAAAATAAAATCGTATAGTGGTTTCGATTTCATTGCCGCACATCCCTGGTACCGCAACCAGGCCAACGGACTGATTTATCATGTACCTCCCGGTTCGTCAGCCGATGGTTTTGGCGACAATACAGAAGAGCTCTTTGCGCCGCTTCCGGCCCATGCTGCCTTTGCAGCGACCATGGCCGGGCTGACGCAAGATCCCGGGTATCACTGGTATGCCGCCACCGTACGGGAACTTCATGACCCGGACCTCGCACGGGAGCCTGTATTACGATGGTTCAGGCTGGTCAATTCTGCCCCATTACCGTCTCCTGCCGGTCCGATCCGTTTACCGATGGGAAACCTGTCCAGAGAAGTCGGTGTCGCCGCCTTACACACCCACCCCACACAGCCTGCAGAAAATCTCATGGTCACGATGCGTGCCAGTCCGTTCGGGTCGTATGGCCACCAGCTGGCCGATCAGAACACCTTCAACATCCTGCTGGGCGGACAACGTGTTTTTTACCGGACCGGCTATAAAGTGGCCATGAACGACCCTCACCGGCTCGGCTGGAGCAAGCATACCAAAAGTCATAACGGAATCCTGGTCAACGGTCACGGCCAGCCCTACAGTGCGGAAGCTTATGGGTATTTCAGTCGCTTTCTGAGCGGGGAGTCAATCGCCTATATGAAAGGGGATGCATCCGCCGCTTACCAAAGCGCTGAAACCGGGGAGAACCACGGCGTGCAAAAATTCCTGCGCCATATCGTCCTCCTGAAGCCGGACCTGGTCGTGATTTACGACGAACTTGAAGCTGCGGCTGCCTCCGAATGGTCATGGCTGCTTCACAGTCTCGACAGTATGCAGCTGGACACGGCCAATCATCGGTTTGCCACCACTGTTTCCACCGGGCACGGCACCGGTAGGCTATGGAGTTCCACCCCGCTGAAATGGCAGCTCACCGATAAATTTGAAGTTCCGGTAAAAGGATTCAGAAACTACCCTGGAATGCGGCATAAAAAATATGAAGACAATCAATGGCACCTGAAAGCAACCAGCCGCGCTCCTGTAAAAAGCACCCGGTTTCTCGCTGTAATGCAGGTTTCCAAAGATTCAGTCCCGCTGTTTACCGAAGCAACCAGGCTTGCCGGCATTACAGAGCTAACGGTCGGCGATTGGAAAATTTCGGCCGCTCTGGACCCGGCAGCGCTGCCGGGCCTGGAGATCCGGTCACGGTCCGGCAAAGCAGCTTTCACTGCCTATAACCCGGATTTCGAATTCCAGGGACGACATTACAAAGGAGTCGCCCCGCAGAGCTCGAAACTGGCGGAACTTGTAAACGGAAGAATTATCTTTACAGAAACGGCAGATGAGCCGCCTCCGGCTATCCGGTGAAGCGGCTGTCAGCTGTCGGCTATCAGCCATCAGCTATCGGCTATCGGCGGTCTGCGGTCTGCTGTCGGTGAATTGAGACTTTGAAAAACGCTGCGGCAACTAGCCGTATGATCTGAGTAACCTGTGGTGCCCCTACCGAAAAACCAACTTTCATACGCATGAAAAAAAGCTTACGCATCGTTTCCCCACTTTTCCTATTGGTATTGCTGTTAGGGGGGTGTGCCGAAAAACCGGCCGCGACACGTCCACCCAATATCTTGTTTGCCATTGCGGATGACCAGTCGTTCCCACATGCCGGCGCCTATGGGGAACCTCTCTTCAGAACCCCTGCTTTCGACTCTGTGGCAGCCAACGGCGCTTTGTTTACGCAAGCTTTTGTTGCTGCTCCCCAGTGCAGCCCGTCGCGCGCCGCGATTCTTACCGGCCGCGCTATCTGGCAGCTGGAAGAAGCAGGTACGCATTCGAGTTATTTCCCTAAAAAGTACCCGGTATTCACCGATGCGCTGGAAGCCGGCGGCTATTTTATCGGCTATACGGGCAAGGCCTGGGGCCCTGGAAATTTTGCCGATGCCGGCTGGTCCCGGAACCCGGTTGGCCCGGCCTACAATCAACGGAAATTAGAGCAACCTCCCACCAGTGGGATCAGCGCCATCGATTATGCGGCGAATTTCAACGATTTCCTTACCGCAAAGCCGGACGATCAGCCCTTCTTTTTCTGGTACGGCGGCCAGGAGCCTCACCGGACCTATGAAATCGGATCCGGCAAAGCTGCCGGCTATTCACCCGAAAAAGTAAAAGTGCCGGGGTTCTTACCGCCCACCGACGAAGTGAAGCAGGACCTGCTGGATTATGCCCTTGAAATTGAATGGTTTGATTCACAACTGGGAAAAATGCTCGCGCTGCTCGCCGCCAGGGGCGAACTGGAGCATACGATTATTGTCGTCACCGCCGACAACGGTATGGCCTATCCCTATGCCAAAGCCAACCTTCAGGAGTTTGGCGTGCACGTCCCGCTGGCCATATGCGGCCCGGGTATTACAGCGGGTGAACGCAGAATAGGAGATCTGGTAAGCCTGATCGACCTGGCGCCTACTTTTCTCGATTTGGCCGGAGTGGCCCATTTTAAGGGGATCACGGGCAAAAGCCTGCTGTCCCTGTTGCAACCCCATCCATCTCCGGACACTTCACGCCGGTTTGTGCTGACCGGCAGAGAAAGGCACACGCATGCCCGCCCCGATAATGTCGGCTACCCGGCCAGGGCCATCCGCACTGACGAATACTTGTACATCCTCAATTTCACTCCCGAACGCTGGCCGGCAGGCGATCCGCCCCCTAAAAACCAGCCTCGTATCGAAGGCAATCCCGACTTAAAACCGATTGTGGAAGGGTATGAAGACGTGGATGATTCCCCGGTTAAATCGTTTATGCTCCGGCACCGGCAGGAATTCCCTGAACTTTTTGCATTAAGCTTTGCCAAACGAGGGACCGATGAGCTCTATGCCATCGGCGAAGATCCCTATTGCCTGAACAACCTTTCGGAAAAAGCGGATATGCAGGCAGTGCGCGCCCGGTTGAAAAAAGAGCTGCTGCAACAGTTAACCGATCAGCAGGATCCCCGGGTTACGGGCAACGGGGAGGTGTTCGACACGTACCCGCGATTCGGTCTGATGCGCCCTTTTGAAGGGTTTAAAGAAAGAGGAAAATATAATGGGTTGTGAGTTATGAGTTATGAGTTATGAGTTGGAATCGCCCATTCCCCATTCCCCATTCCCTATTCCCCATTCCCTAACACCTAACACCTAATACCTATTCCCTAACACCTATTCCCTAACACCTAACACCTATTACCTAATACCAAAACTTACCCCATGAAAAGGTTCTTTCTGTTTTCCTCTTGTCTGTTATGCGCCTTGCTGATGTTTGTGGCGGCTTGCGGACTTTCCGCACAATCGCACCAGCCGCCGAATATCGTGCTGATCCTGACCGATGACCTGGGCTGGAGCTGTTTTTCGACAGCTATGGACGACCGGGTCCCTGCGTCTAAAAGCGACTACTATGAAACACCTAACATCGACCGGTTCATGCAGCGCGGCATGCGTTTTTCAAAAGGATATGCCCCGGATCCGATCTGTTCTCCCAGCAGAAGGAGCATCCAGTTCGGACAAACCTCCATCCGGCAGGGTGACACCACTTTCGCGGAGCGGTATGCTTCCGGTCAGCACCGTGCCATTCCCGGGGAAATAAAGGCCCGGGACCCGCGCTACCGGACTGCCCATTTCGGCAAATGGGATTTACGGGCAGGACTCTCTCCCGCCCAGGTCGGGTATGACGAAAGCGATGGCGACAACGGCAATGGAGCGGGTAATTTTTCAAAGGATAAGGAGGACAAATGGGCGCAGCAATACCTGCTCGACAACCCCAAGCAAATGGATTATCTGACGCAACGTTCCCTGCAGTTCATTCAAACCCAGGTAACCGGCAACCATCCGTTTTACCTGCAGGTCTCCCATTATGCGACCCATCTCAATTTCGAGACCAGGCCGGCGACTTTTGAAAAGTTTAAAACTAAAAAAGAAGGGGAAAAGCACGGAAATCCTGCCTGG
The DNA here is from genome assembly GCA_040394475.1 of Telluribacter humicola. GTDB lineage: Bacteria > Bacteroidota > Bacteroidia > Cytophagales > Spirosomataceae > JBEBSD01. The sequence goes on from JBEBSD010000024.1 coordinate 54,667, forward strand.
GCAGGGATGATCTATGACCTGGACGCCAGCATCGGGACCTTGCTGAAAGCCATCGACTCGTTGGGAATCGCAGACAATACGTACATTTTCCTGATGGCCGACAATGGCGCCGTAGAATTTCTCCCCCCGGTAAGCAACCGCCTCGATCCGCCGTCAGCATTCGCTTCCCCCATGCGCAATGCGCCCCTCCGGGGAGGGAAGTGGACCCTGTACGAAGGAGGGATACGGGTTCCCTTTGTAGTGGCCGGCCCCGGCATCCGCCCGGGAAGTCAGTCGGATGTCCCGGTTGCCGGCTGGGACCTGCTTCCAACCTTCAGCGAACTGGCCGGCAATAGTGCCCCGCCTCCCGGCGATCTGGACGGAGGCAGTATCGTTTCGTTGCTCAGGAACGCCGGTATGGGCCTGGTCAGGCGTCCTTCCGATGCTTTTTTCTTCCATCGCTTCCACAAGGGCTATCCCCATTCCGCTGTCATTTCCGGGGATTACAAGCTGATCAAATTCTGGAAAAACGGTACTGCGGAGCTTTACAACCTGCAAGAAGACCCGGGTGAACAGCATGATATCGCAAGCCGGGACCCTCAGAAGGCCGGAGAACTGGAATCCAGGCTCCTCCGCTACCTTCACCTCCATAACCTGCCTTAGCCCGTACCGGCAATTTCACCGGGACAAGCAGTCTCTGATATCCACTTACTACGTGTACAACTATTTTTTATCATGCAACCTATCAAATGGCTCATCGTTCTTTCCGGAACACTTTTTAGCGGGAAGGTCTTTTCACAGGATCAGGAGCTGACGCCTGTGATCATCATCATGGCCGACCAGCTCCGGGCAGATGTAACAGGCGGCCCGCTAACCCCTCATATCAATTCTCTCAGAGAGGATGGGGTAAGTTTCAACCGTGCCTATTGCGCAGCCCCGCTTTGCGCGCCTTCCCGGGCCTCCTTTTTTACCGGACGCTACCCCAACGCAACCGGCGGATTTATCAATCCCTGGTCCAAAGAAGATGAGCAGCACGGCCAAGTCCGCTCGGGAACCTCCAACTTGTACCAGCTGCTGGAAGATCAATGGGACAGTTACCATATTGGCAAACAGCACTTTTTTACGGTAGACAACATCGATAAAAACCCCGAAAGTAAAACCAGGTGGATCACCCAGGAAGATTATACCAGGTGGATGAAAGCACAAAACCGCAGGAAGCCCGGGGGAAAGAAATTCAAAGCAGATGCCCCTGAAATCGTCTCCGGATCCTACACCCGCTTACGGTCTTACTCAACGCCCCGGTTTGAGCGTTACGAGGAAGGACCAGCCTATTTTCTGGATCACTACCTGGCAAACGAATGTATTGCAGCCATCCGGAACCGGGACAAAAACAAGCCTTTGATGCTAAGCGCGATGTTTCTGGCCCCGCATCCGCCCTTTGATATCCCCGAACCTTATTTTTCAATGGTCCGCCCGGGTGACTTCACGCTCCCGGAGAATGTAGGACAGTGGGACGCCGGGCAATCACCTTTGCAGCTCTACCAGCTGACCGGTTTCATCGGATCACGTTACAGTCGCGACGATTGGCAGGAAATCTGGGCAAAATACCTCGGCCTGGTCAAGCTCCTGGACGATGAGGTGGGGCGTATCATCCAAACGCTGAAAGAGGAAGGGCTATATGACAAAGCGCTGATTGTATTCACCTCCGATCATGGAGAAATGCTGGGAAGTCATTCGCTCTGGCAAAAAATGTGCATGTATGAGGAGTCGGTAAAAGTACCGCTGCTGCTAAAGCTTCCTGCCAATCGTCCCGCAATACGGAAGGAATCGGATGTCCCCGTTAGCCTGGTCGATGTATTGCCGACACTGCTCGACTTTAACGGACTCCCGGGCGCCGAATCAATGGACGGGCGCTCGCTGCTCCCTTTATTACAGGGAGAAAAAACCGAAAACCGGCCTCTTTTTATTCAATATGACGGGAACGGCTCTCTTTCCAGCGCCCAGCGCTGTATCGTGGACGGTCCGTATAAATTGATCATCGATAGCTTCAAGGATGAGTTTTTCGTAGAACTTTACGATGTTGTCCGGGATCCCCAGGAGCGATCAAACCTGATTTTGGATAAACAGCATACGGCCAGGGCCCGGGATCTTTTCAAGCAGTTAACGGGCTATATGAAACATTCCAATGATCGTATCACGTTCCCTGAGAACCTGATTGGATTTTAGGTATTAGGTATTAGGTTTTAGGTGTTAGGTGTTAGGTCATCGGCTGTCGGCTATCGATTTTCAACTATCGGAACTCATAACTCATAATTAGGTGTTAGGTTGTGGCGGTTGGTGATCGGTTTTCGGCTCTTGCCTTGGGTTGTGTCCTTACCGTGGACTGTGAAGACACTGATCATGATGAGGTAAAATCTGTACTCCTTTGAGGAATTTGTGGTCTAAAGTTTCAAAAACAAGTTTTATATATGAAAAATTCAATCCGCCGACATTCCCTGCTTGCAGGTATCGTCTTGCTCTTTACCGGTATGGTGATTCTTTTTTCTCAAGTCGCCATGACCCACCATACGGAAACCGCCGCACGCCCTAATATCATCTATATAATGGCCGATGATATGGGGTACTCGGATATCGGTTGTTACGGCGGTGAAATCAATACTCCTCACCTCGACAAGCTGGCGGCTGAAGGAATTAAGCTGCGGAGTTTTTATAACAATGTCCGTTGCTGCCCGACCCGGGCCAGCCTGTTGACCGGACAGTACCCCCACACCGTCGGTATGGGCCATATGGTCAGCAAATTTAATGCCCCGGTACAACCGGGTCCGTACCAGGGATTTCTGGATGCGCAATATCCTACCATCGCGGAAGCCTTGAAGCAAGCCGGTTACCGGACCTACATGGCGGGCAAATGGCATGTAGGTGAACGGCGGGAACACTGGCCGATGAAAAGAGGGTTTGACCACTACTTCGGGCTGATTTCCGGCGCATCGGGCTATTATGGTATCATTCCCGCTGAAAAAGATACCCGGTTTATTGTCAGGGACGATGCGGAATTCAAAACACCACCCGACGGTTTCTATATGACCGACGCCTTTACCGACTACGCCATCGGCTACCTCAATGAGCACCGGGATCAGCAGCCTCAGGACCCGTTTTTTCTCTACCTGGCCTATACTGCCCCCCATTTCCCGCTGCATGCCTATGAATCGGATATTTCCCGGTATGAAGCCGTGTACCAGCAAGGTTGGGACAGTATCCGCAGCAAGCGCTATGAAAAAATGAAAGCCCTTGGGCTGCTGGATGAACGGTACCCGCTTACTGCAAGACCTGAAGATATTCCTGCCTGGGAAACCGTTACCGATAAAGAAATATGGGCTCGCAAGATGGCGGTTTACGCCGCTATGATCGACCGCATGGACCGGAACATCGGCCGTTTACTGGAAACACTTCAAAACAACGGACAACTGGAAAACACGCTGATCGTTTTCCTGTCAGACAACGGCGCCTGCGCTGAAAATACCGATCGGCGCAAACTCAACGATCCCGCTTCCAGAATTGGCGCCCCGGGCTCCTATCTCACGTACGATACTCCCTGGGCCAATGTTTCCAATACGCCGTTCCGGAAATACAAACGCTTTCTGCATGAAGGCGGTATGATCACTCCCTGTATCCTGCATTGGCCGGCCCGCATAGCGTCGCAGGCCGGATATTCCGACGGGATCGGCCATGTCATTGATCTGCTGCCGACGGCCCTTGAATTGGCCGGAGCAGCTCCGGCTCCTCCGCTCCCGGGCAAAAGCCTCTCCTATTTGTGGAACGGCGGACAACCGGTTGCGCGCGCTTACCGTTGGGAGCATGAAGGCAACAAAGCCATCCGGGAGGGAAACTGGAAACTGGTTAGGGACGAGGAAGATGCCGGCTGGGCCTTATACGACCTTCAAACCGATCCCTGTGAAATCCGTGACCTGGCAGACGCCTTCCCAAAACGTGTGGCCGAACTGCAAACTGCCTATACTGCGTGGATGGTGGAAAACGGTGTGAGAGAAACCAGGAAATGAGTTGGGAGTTATGAGTTATGAATTATGAGTTAGGAGTTATGCGAGGTAGCGGTTATGGTGGCCCCTGACTTGTTAGGGTACGCCGATCTGGGTCTTACTTCTTTAAAATAGTAAACTCTACTCGTCGGTTGGCCTGTTGCCCTTCGGGTGTATCGTTGGAGGCGACCGGGCGCGTTTTCCCGTACCCCTTACTGACTACCCGTTCCGGACCAATCCCTTGTCCGATCAGGTACTGGCGTACGGCATCTGAACGGTCCTGCGAGAGTTTCAGGTTGGTAGCATCCGATCCGATATTGTCCGTATGGCCCCCAAGCTCTACTTCCATTGTCGGATTTTCACGCAACGTCAGCACCATCTGGTCCAGTTCCTGGCGGGATTCCGGGCGTAATTCAGATTTTGCCGTTTCAAAGAAGATGTTATTCAACCGGACAATCTGGCCGACTTCAATCGGTACGAGCTTCAGGGTTTTCCCGCCAATCTCCCGGAATGTCCGGGGTCGAGAGGCTGTCCCGGTCGAGTCCAGGCCCGCATCCGTCAGGTCGATACGCTCACTTTCTGCGATAAAATCGGGGGAAACCGGACGCATGGTATAGACCTTCCCGTAGGGCAGCGTAAACTTATATTCTCCCGTGCCCGGATTGGTAGAGGCCGATCCTACTTCTTCCCCATCCGGGAACGATTGAAATACAATCGTTGCTTCCAATGGTTTTCCGGTTTTGGCATCCAGCACTTTTCCGGACAACATGATCACCGGGTCGGGCAGCGGGATGTTCCCTTCAGCAATTGTCTGTAAGGTATCGGTTTCCGGTTTTTGCTCCGTATCATCCCGTTTTACACGCAGTTCCAACCGGACGACATCTCCTTTCCCCATCGAATTCTTATGAAAGGACGTCCAGTAGGCATAATCCCCGGCCGCCGCTACTGTATAATAAGCATCAAATCCATCGGTGTTCACTGCAGGTCCCAGGTTAACCGGCTTGCTCCATCTTTTCCAGGACTTATCAATCCGTTTGCTATAATAAATATCATTGCTGCCCAGCCCGCCCGGACGATCGCTCGAAAAGTAAATCGTCACACCGTCTGCCGCCAGGAAGGGTGTTGTTTCCGTAAAGTCGTTCGTATTAATTTCCGGTCCCAGGTTCACGGGTTTCGACCAGGTCCCTTCCTTTTCTTTAAAGCTGACATACAGATCATCGGCACGGCTTTTTTTCTTTTCGCTAAAAGAAAGGATCAGTACCTTTCCGTCATTAGAGAGGAACCCGCAATCGAATTCTCCCTTGCTCATTTTTTCATATCCCGGGATATGAAGCTTCTGGGGAGGGGACCAGCCTCTCGCGTTTCGCTGGCTGATCGAAAAACCCCGGGTTTGGTACACCCCTTTTTCGAAGGATCCTTTCAGTAAGAGGGTATTTCCATCCGGTGTAATACTGTAAACCGCGTTATAAACCTCCTTGTTCAGGACTGCCGGCATCCTCCGGGCGGGCGTCCATTTATTATTTTTCAACTCCGAAAACCAGATATCCTGGCTCCCCTTGGCGCCGTTTGTGTTTTGCGGGTGACTGATACGGGAAAAATAAAGCGTCTTTCCATCGGGAGCAATCACCGGACCGATTTCATTGTATTCGGAATTAATTTCTTTCCCTAAAAACTCGACCTCACCGGGCGACTGCGCGACCAGGATGTAACTTTTAAGGAAAACAATCAGCAACAGGGAAATTCGTAACAGAACAAACATGATAAATGGGTCAGTTTACCGTTTTTCAGCCGGAGTTTTCAGATACAACGAAGTATCCAGTTCCTTATTTTCCGGCCTGGCCGCTGCAAAGGCTTCCATTTTCTCCAGCAGCCCTTCCGGGGTCGTGTCAACCAGCAGCAGGCGATGGCTCTCCGGGCTCAGGAAACCTTCGTCACGCATTTTATCCAGATGCGCCAGCAAATGATCGTAGAAGCCGTTCACATTCAATATCCCTATCGGTCCGTGAAAGATTTGCAATTGGCCCCAGGTCAGGATTTCAAATAATTCGTCCAGAGTACCATAACCTCCGGGCAAAGCAATCACACCATCCGACAAGGAGACCATTTTCGACTTCCGCTGGTGCATGGTTTCTACAAAATGCACTTCTGTCAGGGTTTTGTGCGCTACTTCCAGCTTGGCCAGAAAGTTCGGGATAATCCCGATCACCGTTCCGCCATGCTCCAGTCCGCCGTCCGCCACCCGGCCCATTAGCCCCATATTGCCTCCGCCATAAATAAGTTTTATCCCCTTTGCTGCCAGCAACCGGCCGGTTTCATACGCGATTTCGGCATATACCGTGTGAAACCCCGTATTCGCTCCGCAATACACGACAATTGAGTTCATTAGTTGGATATCGTTATAATTAGGGTCGGCAAATTAACCAATTGCAACCAGCTTTTCGCTGTCTGTCCCACAACCTGCGACTTTTCCTGTACTGCGCTGCTCCCCGGTAAAAAAAAGAGTACATTTTCATGTACCCTTTTTTTAGTAACCGGCAATCGGAACATTACACGTTCATCAGCGACTCTCTGCGACGCATTTTACCGGCAGGTATACCGAACATCATTTTAAAACGACGGCAGAAATAGGCAGTGTCCTTATAGCCCACATCGGCTCCGATCGCCCGGATGCTTTTTTTGGAGGTACGCAGTAAATCAACCGCTTTTTCCATCCGCTGGTATTCAATATAATCCTGCGGGTTGATCTGGGTAAGCATTTTGAAATACTGTCCGACATAATCCTCCGACACATTGGCCACATTGGCCAGCACCTTGTTGGACAGGTCTCCGCCCAGGTTATCTTTGATGTAAGCAAAGATATCGATGAGCCTCGGATCTTTAAAATAGGTACTGTTGGTAACCAGCTGCTCTACGAACAATTTATTCTTGAGAATATAGCGGATCACTTCAATAACGACTTCCTCTGTCTTGATTTTGATAATCCTCCCTTTTCCGGCAACGTCCGTCATATCCTCCGACAAGATCTGATTGATCGTGGCGGCGATTCCTTCATCCTTTTTAATAACGAAGGGCGGGATATCCAGCGAGGTGAAAAAGTTGACCGTATCGAATACTTTGGCTTCAAATGAAATCAAGCCAAACGAATTGGGAAGTTTCCCGATCTGCTCCGGGTCATGGCTCGCCTGGAAATAGGCATCCCGGTTTGTCATAAACTCCTCGTTGGATACCGGTTTGGCCAGGGCGCCGTTGCCATACGTAACCGTGGCGTGCTTTCCACCCGGAATAAATAACATATCCCCTTTCTCGATCTTGACAACCTCTTCTCCCCCGTATGAAACCTCTCCGTCAAATAAAATGGTAAGGGAATTCTGGACGTCATAAAAATTCTTGATGGTAATGGGCTGCAGGATCTGAATATTACGCGCCCGGACAAACTTTACCCCCAGGGATTCAATTATTTTATTGTAATCTTCCATAATAAAAGTCTATATGTTTGGGTGACATGATGGCTTCATGAGTTGAAATTTGTACAAAACTAATAAATTGTACAAAACTAATAAAACAATCGTTTTGAAAAAAAATATCTATTTTCAAATTCATCCCCCCAACCCCTCTGATTTCGCCTGTCCATTTCATTGAAAATTACAACTTATTCTCATTTTAATAAAGACCTAACAATCACCAGCTTCTGAATTTCAGAGGTCCCTTCATAAATCTGTGTTATTTTAGCATCCCGCATCATTCGCTCAACATGGTATTCTTTTACGTAACCATACCCCCCATGAACCTGTACAGCTTCAGTTGTCACCCACATCGCGACTTCGGAGGCATAGAGCTTTGCCATCGCGGCTTCCTTGATAAAATCCAATCCGAGGTCTTTTAATACCGCTGCCTTATAAACTAACAGGCGAGCCGCCTCGATACGAGTCGCCATGTCCGCCAGCTTAAACTGGATAGCCTGATGTTCCATAATAGGTTTGCCGAACGACTTCCGCTGCTGTGCGTACTCCAGCGCTCTTTCAAAGGCTCCCGACGCAATGCCCAATGCCTGAGCCGCAATCCCTATCCGTCCGCCGTTGAGTGTGTTCATGGCAAATTTAAAGCCGCTTCCATCGGCGCCGATACGATTGGCCTTGGGGACTTTTACATCCGTAAACATCAGTGAATGCGTATCGGAGGCACGAATACCCATTTTGTCCTCCTTCCGTCCTACTTCAAAACCCGGCGCCCCTTTTTCCACGATGAGGCAGTTGATCCCGTGGTGGCGTTTCTCCGGGTGTGTCTGCGCCATTACCAGGCAAACAGCAGCTGTCCCGCCGTTGGTAATCCAGTTTTTGGTACCATTCAGCAGGTAATAATCCCCCATATCCGTTGCAGTAGTTTGCTGAAAAGTGGCATCAGAACCCGCTTCGGGCTCCGATAGGCAGAAAGCGCCGAGAAGCTGACCGGTGGCAAGAGGCTTCAGGAACCTGACTTTCTGGTCTTCTGTTCCGAATTTCTCCAACCCCCAGCATACCAGCGAATTATTGACCGACATGATCACTGCCGCTGAAGCATCGACCTTGGCTATTTCTTCCATCGCCAATACGTAGGAAACCGTATCCATCCCGCTTCCGCCATACTCCGGGGATATCATCATCCCCAGAAATCCTGCTTCCCCCATCTGTCGCAGCAGGTCCGTGTCAAATTGCTGCTTTTCATCCCGCTCGATCACTCCGGGAAACAGTTGGGTCCGGGCAAAATCCCGGGCGGCCTCTCTTACGGCCAATTGTTCTTCGCTTAATTGAAAACTCAATCCATTGATATTAGTTGAAATGCTCATAGAAAGACTATTTTCGGGTAGCTGACAAATGCAAATTTAACTGCTTTTAAAACCGTATGCAAGCATACCTTTTACGCCCCCCTTTTTTAACCGCGGACAGGGGGGGTTATCCCTACCCTTCCGATCCGCATATCTTTCAAAAATACTACTTCCGGCCGGATACCGCTGCCTCCCGGCTACACACTATTGCCAATCTCAGGACGGCTTCCTGTCTGAAAGCCTTAAATTAGAACGGAACAACTATATTTGCTCCCGGATTGGGAAAAGCAGCTAATTTCTTCAATCACTTTAACGCTATCCGGCAACTAATCCCGCACATCGGTGGAAAGCAAGACCGGTCTGACCAGAATACGAAACAATGCCGATACTTACCGTATTTTATATCAAATTACTGCTCAGCACCTTGCTGACCTGTGCTATTTTTTGGACCATCTGGAAATCGGAACTTTTCGAAAAATGGCAGCAGCAATCCGATAACGTCGTATGGGGGATAGGATTCCTCCTGTTCCGGCTGCTGCCCTGGATCGGAATCTTCCTGGTGCTGGACTTCGAACCGCGCGGCGACATTCCGTTTTTCTTTTATAAAGCCGAGCATGCGGTAGCCGGCGGGTTCGTGTACCGCGATTTCTGGTCGTATCACGCCCCGGCCTATGCTTACCTGATCAGTTGGCCGCTCCTGTTGTGGTACAATGCCCGGGCCATTGTTTTATTAATGGTACTGATGGAGTCCCTTATTCTCTGGTTCACCTATAAAGCCTACAAGCCTTTACGGAAAAACGCCTTACAGCTGACCTATATCTACTGGCTGTTACCGGCATCATTTATGTATATCCTGGTTGACGGGCAGGAGGAAATATGGTTTTGGGGGATCGGACTCCTCATGTGGCTGCATGCCCGCAAACACCCGGACCACTATGAGACAGGGCTGGGGATCTGGTTTGCAGTAGCGATGCTCACCCTGAAAGCCACCTTTATCCTTTTCCTGCCGCCATTGCTGCTGATTGTGAAGCGTCCGCTGAGACTCCTGGGGGTGATGACCGCAATCGGGGTGCCGGTGCTGGTTTTCCTGTATAGTATGATCGGGGACAAGTTTCTGATGCCTATCCAGCACACATCGCAGCTGATGACCCCCAATCTCTTTTCGGTAACCCGCCCTCTCATCGAAGCTTTCGTACCGATCACTTCCGGAAATTCTACAATTCTGAACTGGATCGGGCTGTTTTTCACGGCGCTGGTTCCGTCGGTCGCTGCCTGGAAAAGCCGGCAACGCCCGGTGCACGAAACCTTACCGGGCTTGTTCATCCTCTCGTTTTGCTGTATGATGATCTTCCAGGCAAGCGCGCCCGGGGCTTATGTGATCGCCTTCCTGGTAACCGTTGTGTTTCATCTGATCGATCCCGATCGCTGGCAAGACCTGGCCATGCTGTTGCTGCTGGCCTGGCTAACGGTCGTACAGCCGTTTGTGAACGTTTACATCGGGCAACCTGACTATGTGCGTTTCGATATGTTTGCCCAACCTGAACACCTGCTCGACCTGACCCTGCAGCTGCTCAATGTCTTTTGTTTCTTCTGGATACTGGTACGCTCCTGGCAGCAGGTGACACGTTCCGAAACCCGTTTGCCCGCATGAACATCGTCATCGCCAAATCAGGGATTTGCGGATTGCTCTTGCTGGCAATGCTGGTGGTTTTGTACCGGAAACAGGCGATTCAAAGCTGGCTGAAGCTACAGCCGGCGTATGGCGTTCTGCTGGTTTTCTGGCTCCTTTTCCGGCTAGTACCCTTTCTGATCCTGTTCATATTGCTGGATTTTTCCCCTACTTCCGACGTAAACGGCTTTTGGGACATGGCCAGTAAAGCAGCCGAAGGGCAGGTGGTGTACCGTGATTTCTGGTCGCCTTATTCGCCGGTGTTTTCTTATTTTCTCGGCCTCTGGACCTTTTTCTGGTATCACCCCAAGGTCATTGTGCTGGCAATGCTGGTGATGGACGGCCTGGCCGTTGTCCTTTCTTACCGGTTTTACCTGAACAAGCAGCCCGACATCCTGTTTCATCTGCTGTTGTATTTCCTCCTGCCCGGCTCGCTGATACTCTGCGTAACCGGTGCACAGGAAGATGTGTGGATCTGGCTTTTCATCGTCGCGGCCCTGCTGCTGCGGCGCAAGAGCGTGGTCGCTTATTCCCTCGCGCTGGCTTTCGGCGTGCTGATCACCAAAGCTGTTTTTGTACTCTTCCTGCTTCCGCTGTTCCTGCTGGAAAGAGAAAAGTTCCGGTTTTCATGGCCTTTGGCCCTGGTAGGGGGCCTCACCCTGCTGCTGCTGCTGACGACGGTCGGAACCGCTTTTCTGCAACCCGTGGGAGAAGCCGATACGCTCAGGGCGCCCAACCTGCTTTCCGTGATCAATCCCTGGACATTCGACACCATCCGGGTAGGTGCGAAATTCTGGAACTGGTCCGGACTACTCCTTACCACCGCTGTGGGGGGCATTGCGGCATGGCGCTGGCGGCATGCGGAAACTACCGATGGCATTTCCAGGGTTTTCATTGCCCTGTTTGCGACCTTGATGATCACGCTTCAGAGCGCCTACAGCAATTACATCTTTATTTTCCTGCTCCCCTTTGTGTGTGCAGTGATGCCGTGGAACCAGCCCCGCATGCTCATTTTCCTCTTCGTCTATAACGTCGTATGCGTGCTCCACCCCTCCTATTGGTGGCGGCTGGGCATGCCTAAATACCACAGCCCCACTGCCATTTGGGCAAGCTCTCAATCGCTGACAGACTATGTTCTGCAAGTTTCTATCGTGGTCATGACCCTCTGGCTAATCTGGTACAGCGCTTTCAAACCTCAACTGAATCCAATCCGAAAGCCCTGAATTCTGTTGGGAATTCTAAGGGTTTTTGGTTTATTTGCACTCTCTTTCAAAGTTCTTTCAATTTTGCCGGGAATATCCATAAAATAACTAAAATACAATTTATGAACATAGCACTTGTAACCGGGTCAGCGGGTTTAATCGGAAGTGAGTCCGTCGCTTTTCTTGCCGATAAATTTGACCTGGTGATTGGGATTGATAATAATTTACGTCAATATTTTTTCGGAACGGACGGCAACACCGAATGGAACCGTAACCGTATACAGGAAGCCTACCCGAATTACAAACATTATGCTGCCGATATCCGGGAAGTCGGTCAGCTGGAACCGATATTTAAAGAATACGGGACCGATATTAAATTCGTCGTCCATACGGCCGCGCAACCCAGCCATGACTGGGCAGCCAAAGAGCCGTTCACTGATTTTAGCGTGAATGCAACCGGCACCCTTAACATGCTGGAAATGACGCGGCTGCACGCGCCCGAAGCCGTCTTTATCTTTACCTCTACCAATAAAGTATACGGCGACAACCCGAATTACCTTCCCCTGGTAGAACTGGAAACCCGCTGGGAAATCGACCAGAATCACCCGTATTTCGAAAATGGCATCGACGAGCATCACAGCCTTGACCACACCAAGCATTCCATTTTCGGCGCCTCCAAGGTTGCCGCAGATATAATGGTGCAGGAATACGGTCGGTATTTCGGAATGAAAACGGGTATTTTCAGGGGTGGCTGCCTGACCGGGCCCAATCATTCGGGCGCACAGCTGCACGGCTTTCTGGCGTACCTGATGAAATGCGCGATTACCGGCAATCATTATACCATTTTCGGTTATAAAGGCAAGCAGGTGCGGGACAATATCCACAGCCATGATCTTGTCAACATGTTCTGGCATTTCTATCAGGATCCCCGTCCCGGAGAAGTCTACAATGCCGGGGGCGGGCGCTTTGCCAACTGCTCCATGCTGGAGGCAATCGCCCTGTGCGAACAGCTTACAGGCAATAAAATGAATTATTCTTATTCGGAAACCAACCGTATCGGCGACCATATCTGGTATGTAAGCGATCTAACCAAGTTCAAAACCCATTACCCGGGCTGGAACTGGGAATTCGGCTTGGAAGAAACCCTGACTCAGATTCACGACGGAATTGCCGCGCGCCTGAGCGTTTCCTGATCGCTTTGTGTATATGCTGCCAGCGTGCTGGTGCGACAGGGGAACCGTTCTTGGATTTCAAGCGATGGTGTTCCTCCATTCGGTATTATCTTAACGCGCCTCCGGCATTATCAGAAACTCCCTGCAACAGTTCACCGTCATGCCTGCCATCGATATCTACAATGTTTCGTACGGATTAGTTAGTTACGGGCTGGCCCTGCTGCTCCTGCTGCTTGCCGGGAGACAACGACACCGCACTATTTTTTTTTTACTGGCATCCCTGGCACTTCTTGTCATTGCAAGAGTTCCTTTCCTTTTTTTTAATCAAGAGTTAAACCCGGACGAAAGTCAGGTCCTCAGCCATACGCTTACACTGCTACAGCACCCGGGCTATTGGCAGTCGGTTGATGGTCAAACCATTGGCCCGTTGAATATATACGCGCTGGTCATCCCCGGCGCAATCGGCTTTCCGGTCGATTATACCACGGCCCGATTAGTTGGGTTGTTCCTGTTGTCGGGAGCCTTATTCTTTTTCTGGAAGACGGTGGCATTGCTCCGCGGAGCGGCTGTTGCCACGATCAGCGTACTTTCCCCGCTGTTTCTGCTCGCCTTCACCCGCCACCCGGATTTCATTCATTATTCCAGCGAGCAACTGCCCCTGTTTTTGCTGTCACTGGTACTGTATCTGCTCATTAAACTCTATTTGGCAGCGTCCCCGGCGCCCGTGATCGGCTTTCTTTCAGGTCTTGTGGCCGGTATGGTACCTTTCGCCAAGCTGCAGGCCGTTCCAATGGCGCTGGTGCTGGCCTTTGCCGCGGTGTATCATTGCTGGAACAAGTACCGTCAGGGCGGTTCTGTGCAGGCATTAGCCGCTACCCTTGCAGGCGGCATTACCTTTCCGCTTCTGGTACTGGCTTATGTCTTTTACAACCAGGTGTGGGAAGATTTCATCCAATTTTATATCGGGGGAAATGTTATTTATGCCGGAGGCAATAACCTGTTCGACATCCCGGTAACACTCGGCCGACTGCTCTGGCAATCGCCTGACTTTCTAATCTTTACGGGCGCCTGTTTGTTACCCCTGCTTTTCACCCGCTTCCGGCTTTCCAGAACGGGAACATTGCCGGCTGTGACGGCATTGTTCTACCTGCTGGCATCACTGTATGCCATTACCAAATCCGGCAACCTGTTCGTACATTACCTGCACCTCGGAATCTTTCCCCTGGCCTTCGGCGTCGCTCTTTTTATCACGCCGGACACCATCACCTACTTCAGAATAAGCGCCGTATTGCTACTCTCGGGCTTCCTGCTGAGTGATCTCCTTGTCGCCGACCGCTTTCCATCGGTACGCCGACAGCTTTCGGCACGGAAATTGCAACGCAGTGCGGTGGTTGAAACGGCCCTCCCGTATACGAAACCCGGCGATAACATGGTCGTATGGGGATGGCGTTGTCAGTATTATGTGGAAGCGCAGCTGCCCCAGGGTACCGCCGAAAGTCATTCCGAACGCTGTGTTTTCGACCATCCCATGCGTGACGCCTACCGCAGCCGCTACCTGAGCGACCTGAAAAGGAATCGCCCTGCGATTTTTATTGATGCGACGGGTAAAAACAGCTTATGGCTCCAGGATCCACTGACCCAATCCTATAAAGTGTTTCCGGATCTGGCCGTCTATATCGACCAAAACTACACCCGGATCGGCGAAGCGGGCGGTAACCAGCTGTATGTGCGCAATGACCGGGTTCCCCCGCGGGCCAAAATCCCTTAAAATTTGTTAAATAACCATTAGATACCCGTCGCCAAGCACTTCTATTAGTCATTTCTAACCGTATTGCCCCAATGATTACCAACTACCCATGCCTCCGGGCGCTCGCTTTTACCTTTCTCCTGAACCTTTCTCTGCTGGCGGCATCCGGTCAGAAAATACTGGAGGATACCACACAGGCCCAACCTTTCGATATGGGGAAGATGTGGACCTTTGACCATCCGCCGACTTCCTATTTCAACAGCACCTATCAGCTTGCTACTGACGACGCCTGGTTCCGGAAAGCCCAACTGGCCTCCCTTCGCTTCTCCACTTACTGCTCTGCCTCGTTTGTATCACCCAACGGACTGGTTATGACCAATCATCACTGCGCCCGGGAATCGGGGGTGGCGGTACAGCAGAAAGGAGAAGATTTCTCCGCCAACGGCTTTTATGCCGCCCGTGCCGGTGAAGAGCGGAAAGTACCCGAACTATTCGTCGATCAGCTTATCCGGATTGAAGACATCACCGAACGCGTGCATGCCATCGAAAATCAAGGTGCGGAAGATGATGAAAAAATGGGCCTTCGCGAACAGGCACTGGAAAATATTGCTAAAGAATATAGTGAGAAAGAAGAATGGAAAGGACTGGAGATCGAGCCGGTTATGCTTTACAGCGGCGGTAAATTTTCACTCTACGGCTTCAAACGCTACACGGATGTCCGCCTGGTTTTTATGCCTGAGCTGGATCTGGGCTTTTTTGGCGGGGATCCCGATAACTTCACGTATCCCCGGTACAACCTTGATGTTACTTTTTTCCGGGTATATGACGAGCAGGGAAAACCACTGCAGTCCGAACATTACTTCAAATTCAACCCGAATGGCTCACAGGAGAATGAGCCTGTATTTGTGATCGGGAACCCCGGTTCCACCGGGCGCCTGTTAACGATTGATGAGCTGGAAATGGAAAGAGACTATAAGTATCCTTACCTGATCGAAGCGCTTAAAAACAGGAGCAAGGTGATGGCTGCTTACAACCAGCAGGCTAAAAACGACAGCATTACCAACGAAATCTTCAGTTACGAAAACGGCATCAAGTCGTTTGGCGGACAACTGAAAGGAATGCAGGATCCCTACCTGATGGCTCGTAAAAAGGCATTTCAGGCCGATTTCAAGAAAAAAGTCCGGGAAAACCCCGAGCTGGCATCGCAGTATGCTGTTTGGGATCAAATCTCCCAGGAATCGGGCATTCTGAAGGCCGCTCAACATGACCTGATGCTTTTTCAACCTAATCCGTTGTTCCGGGGAGAGTTGCTCGTATTCGCCCAGCAGCTCATCGATTATGCCATCGTGTCCCAAACCAACCCGGAGCGGGCCGGCACCTTAAAGCCGATGCTGGCGGCTTTCACGCCTAAAATACCGCAAATAGAGATTGGCACCCTGGCCGCCCATCTGGAAGAAGCGCGGCTGTTTCTGGGGGCATCGGACGTTTATGTAAACGAAGCATTCGGAGAGCAAACGGCGCAGGAAGCAGCGCAGGCGATGTATGATCAGACGAAACTGCGGGACGCCGCCTATGTAGCGCAACTCATTGAGGGAGGCACCAAGGGGATCCTGGCTTCAGAAGACCCGTTGATCAAGCTGGCCACCATCTCGCAGCCCCGTTACATGGAAGCGGTATTTGCCGCCAGGGATGCCCATACCCGCCTGGAAGTATTGCAGGGGAAACTGGGACGCCTGCTTTTTGAAACCTACGGTACGCAAATTCCTCCGGATGCCACCATGTCACTCCGCATCAATGACGGGATTGTGAAAGGATTCCGGTACAATGGTACCGAGGCGCCGGTCCATACCACCTTCTATGGGCTTTATGACCGTTATAACTCTTATCAGGGAAAGTTCCCCTGGTCGTTGCCTGAGCGCTGGAAGAATCCCCCCGTCGAGTTATTGCAGGCGCCGTTAAACTTTGTTTCCACCAATGACATCATCGGCGGAAACTCGGGTTCCCCTTTGGTAAACAGCAAACTGGAAGCGGTCGGACTTGCCTTTGACGGCAATATGGAAAGTCTTCCGGGCTACTTTATCTTTTCCCCGGATACCGGCAACCGGACTGTCTCGGTACATGTGGGCGGAATCGTTGCGGCCCTGAAGTATATCTATAAAACGAAGCGGTTGAGTGACGAATTGGTACCCTGACCGGTTTACCAGGCGGCCGTTAGCATTACTGGAAAACATGTAACGCAAACGGCCGCCGCTTTGTTTTTGAAATGTCCCCTTCGGGGGCGCCTCTCATTCCTGCAATTCGAAATTAACCGGCAAGGTATACCGTACATTCACGAGTTGTTCCCCCTGCCTGCCCGGCTTCCAGGCCGGCATTCCCTTCACAGCCCGGACAGCCTCCGCGTCACAACCAAAGCCTATTCCCTTTAAGATCATCACGTCACGAATTTCCCCCTCAGTAGTAACAACGAACTGTAAAAAGACCCGTCCTTCTACTTTGGCCCTGGCCGCGGCACCCGGGTAACGGATCGTTTTAGCCAGGTATTCAAATAAAGCAACCGTCCCGCCCGGGAACTCCGGCTGTACCTCTACCGCTGTAAAGACCGGCTTGCCGTCTATTTCATCACGAGTTTCCGGCGCCGGTATTTCCGTAACCGCCGCGACGCTTTTAGAGTCGCCCTCTCCCAAGCGGACGACCACGCTATTGCTACGAAACTCCAGCGGAGCGGATTCAATCCCATTGTACCCTGCAAAACTGATCGCCAGCTGCGATCCCTTGGGGACAATACCCATATCAAACCTACCTTCGGAATTGGTAGTGGTCCCCCGGTTGTGGCCTTTCAGCAGGATATTCACACCCGGAAGCGCTTCTCCGTTCTCATCCAGGATAACTCCCGCGGCGGAGACCATTTCGTCTGAATCGACAGCCGGGTTATCCGACCCGGTACTTTTGGGATCACAGGACGCCACAGTCAGAACCGATACCCCTATCAGCAGCGCGGCCAGGAAATAATTCCCCAATGCCCACAACGAAGTTTTTTGTTTATACATCATGACGATTCTTTGTTTTAAAAATGACGGATAGAAAAAACGATTGGTAACACCGGAAATCGGGCTGTCCATTGCATAGACCAGCAGAAAATCGGCGTAGGCATCCTGGCCGGCATTTTCACTGTCGGCCAGGTATTCATGGAGCAGCTGCAGGCTGTTTTTATACCAGTTCAGGAAGGGGTAACACCAGAACACCACTTTAAAGACTTCGACCAGCAGCACATCCAAGCTATGCAGCTGACGCACATGTACCATTTCATGGCGCAATACCGCATCAAAATGGTGCTCATAGTCCGTCCGGTTGATGACTACCCAGTTAAAAAAAGAGAACGAGCTTCCGCTATAGTCCTCCCGCAGGATGATCCGGGCTCCCTCAATATTCAGGGTTTCCTGTCCTTTCAAATAGGAAACTAACCGGTAAAGATTCCGGGACAGCTTCAGGCCTGCAAAGCCCGCGCCCAATCCGTACACTACTACCAGCACCCATTCCCAGGAGATTTTCCCCGCAGGAGCTGCCGGCTGTCCGTCGCCGGCCACCCCGGGATCGGGACCTGCCAGCTCCCACAGCATCGAGGCCTCCACCACGGGCTCTACATCCGGCAGGCGGACAAACGTTAAAAGTACTGACAGCAGCAGTGCTGCCAGTAAATAAGCCCTGTTGAGAAAAAAGAATGTTTTCCCCTGCAGCAGGAAACGATACCCTGCATAAAACAGCAACAGGTACAACCCGGTCTTTACAAAGTGGAGCAGTAGTTCCATCTCATTTCGGTTTGGAGGTAATTTCCACCACGCCATCGATTCCCTTTGCCCCGTACCGTTTGGTAGCCTCCTCCCCTTTCCATACCTGAATGCTTTCGATTGATTTCGGGTCTATTTCCTTCAGAGCGCCGCTTCCCCCAACCGTCTCCAACTCCTCTCCATCGAGAATAAAGAGCGGGTCTTTTTTCCCCAATTTTCCTTCGCGCCAGGAAAACAATTCATTACCCTTTTCAGGCGATTCCAGCAGCAGCCGGCCCCCGCTGCTGTCCAGACTACCCTGACGTGTATCTTCCAGCTGAAAGTTAAGTGGCAATGTAAACAAAACATCTACCGGACTGCCATTTTGCAATCCAGGCTGCCAGGCAGGCATACTCAGGACTACCCTTACCGCTTCTTCGTCAATCCCATAGCCCAGCCCCTTCAGCACTCGCACGTCCCGGATAGCTCCACTTTGGTTAACGACAAACTGAACAAATACTTTACCGCTGATGTTGTGCTCCGCAGCCTCATTCGGATAGCGGATATGCTTTGCTAAAAACCGGTACAGCTCCGATGTCCCTCCAGGGAATTCGGGTTGTTGCTCGACAGCCGTAAACAGCGGTTGCTTTTCAGTGGGCCTTTCCGCTATACTGAATCCCACGACTACCACCTCTTCCAGGTCATTACTGGTACGTTTCAGAGAGAATTCATAAAAATCTGTCCCCGGCACCACTTTTTGCCCCACTGTTTTCATCCCCACATACGACACCACAATTTCTGCATCATCCGGAACATCTGTCAAGGAAAACCTTCCCGCTTCATCCGTTTGAGCCCCTTTGTGGGTCCCTTTCACGATTACTGTCGCTCCCCTGACCGGTTGTCCGGTCTCGGTTACGATTTTCCCGCTGACCGTCCTATCGCCCGTTACAGGCGCCGACGACGTATCCGCCACCATGCCAATTTCCAGAAACCCTCTCTCCGGCAACAGCTTTTCCCGGGCCGCCGTCAGTAAAAGCATCCCCGATAAGAGCGGGAGGATCGCCAGGTAGCGTATCGCCTTCCAACGCGAATCCGGGCACCGGTACAGCATTGTGATCCGCCTCCGGAGCAGTGATGTCTGAAAAAAGTGATTGACTACCCGCAGCTCCTGGTACTCCAATGTATAATTGACCAGAAACCGGGCATACCGATCCCTGTCGGTTACCTGCTGGTCGGCCAGGTATTCGTGTATTTCCTGTAAGGATCGTTTGTACAGTCTGAGCACCGGATGAAACCAGAACAGGATTTGCAGGATCTCGACCAACAGAATATCCAGGCTGTGCCATTGCCGGACATGAACCATCTCATGACGGATAATCGGATCGAAATGCTGTTCATAATCGTGACGGCTCACGGCTACCCACCTGAAAAAGGAGAAGGAACCGATCCGGTTGTCAGGCAATAAGGTAATGTATGCCTTTCCGGATTGCAGCCTTTCTCCTGATTGCAGCATCCGCCGCAACGCCCATAATTTACGGATCAGCCGCATGCAGAAAAACAGCATCCCACCCAGATAGGCCGCTCCGAGGAGCTTCATCCAGGGAAAATCACTGCCGGCCTCCTGCCGGGCACTAATGACAAGTCCTTCCAGGTCTCCGGCGGTATAAGCCGCCGTAATTACCGGGGCAGCTTCCGGCAATTTCAAAAAGGGAATTCCGAGTGAAACCACCAGCGCTCCTATCAAAAACAAGCGATTCCACTGAAATAAGGTTTGTTTTCTGAACCAACTCCAGTATACCAGGTATAACACGGTCCAATACAAGCTCACTTTGCCGATTCCGATAATGAATTCCATAGGGTTCTGATTTTGAATAGAAAGAATGCTGCCTATCAGCTTTTCCGGGAATTGATAATGGTCATAATCTCATCTAACTCTTTAAGATCCAACTGCTTGTCCTTCACAAAGAACGACACCAGCTCAGTTACTGAATTTTCGAAGTAATTACCCATCAGCTGCTTCATCTCAAATTTTTTATAGGCCTCCTTCGAGATAAGCGGATAATATTCATGCGTTTTCCCATAAGCCGTGTAACCGACAAATCCCTTCTTTTCCAAAATCCGCACAATTGTCGATACCGTGTTATAAGCGGGCTTGGGAACAGGCATCTCCTGCAGGAGATCCTTCACAAATCCCTTCCCTTTTTCCCATAGAATTAACATTATTTCCTCTTCCGCACGTGTTAAAGAACGTATTTCCATAATCCAGTTACCAGGTAATTTTACTATGCATTATTTATTTCAGTCCAAATCTATAACTATTTTATTAGTATTCAAACTATTTTATTAGTTATTGTCAATAAATCAGGGGTCACTACCCCCAATCCATGCCTTCTTCTATGACAAAACAAGTTCTTTCTGGTGCTTTCTCATGATCTAAGAGGTTATCTCCGGCGCATACCGACAGATCTAAAAAAATAGCTTAATTTTGTATCGTCTCATAAGGGGTGCCCCACCAAACGGGCTGAGATCATACCCATACTACCTGATCCGGATAATGCCGGCGAAGGGAAAAGAGAAGAATGGTAGTCCAATCTCTTAGTACTTATTTAATTTATAACCAGAGGATAGGTTGGCCCCTTTGCCTGTTCGTAAACTTGACAATCATGTTGAAAGTTACGACCTGTCTTTTGGCCCTGACAGCCTGTTTATTTACCTGTCAGCGCCTTTATGCACAACAAACCGTATCGGCCCGGGTGGTCGATGCCCTTACCCGGCACCCGCTTCCCGGCGCCGCTGTCAAAGCAGGTCCCCTGCGCGGGACTATTACCAACGAATCGGGCCGGTTTACCCTTAACAACCTCCCCGACAACCTATCGGCGCTCACCGTTTCCTTTGTGGGTTTTGAGACCACGTCTATCCCGCTATCCGACCTTACGCCGGAAACGACAATTGCTTTACAGCGGAGCATTTACACGGCCGATGAGGTCATTGTCCGCGCTACGCGGGTAAGCGCCAGAACCGGAACAGCCTACAGCAATGTCACGGCAGAAGCGCTGGGCAAACAAAACCTTGGTCAGGATCTTCCGCAGCTCCTGAACTTTCTGCCATCGGTAGTGACCACCTCCGACGCCGGCGCAGGGATCGGCTATACCGGTATGCGCATCCGGGGCTCCGACCCTACCCGCATCAATATGACCATCAACGGGATTCCCTACAATGACCCTGAAAGTCATGGAACTTTCCTGGTTAATATGCCGGATTTCGCTTCTTCCGTCAGCAGCATCCAGATACAGCGCGGAGTCGGCAGTTCGACCAATGGCGCCGGGGCCTTCGGCGCAACTGTCAATATCAACACCAACGAGTTCCGGAAGGAAGCCTATGCCGAATTAAACAATTCCTATGGTTCCTTCAATACCTGGAAAAACACCGTTAAAGTGGGCAGTGGCCTGCTCAATGACCGGTTTACGGTAGACGCACGCCTCTCCCGGGTAAGCTCCGACGGTTTTGTGGACCGCGCTTCTTCGGACCTGAAATCTTTTCACCTGTCCGGCGCCTATTTCGGCAAGAACAGCTATTTTCGTGCAAATGTATTTTCCGGGAAAGAAATCACTTACCAGGCCTGGAACGGTGTTCCGGAAGTGAAACTCCGCAACGACCGGGAGGGAATCCGGCAGTACATCGAATGGAACGGGCTGAACGAACGGGATGCCGATAACCTTCTGAATGCGAATCCCCGCACCTACAATGCCTACTGGTACGATAACGAGACAGATAATTACCAACAGGATCAGTACCAGCTGCTTTCCTCGCATACCCTCACCCCCAACCTGACCTTAAACGTTAATGCGTTCTACGTACGCGGCAAAGGGTATTACGAACAATACAAAGACAACGACCGGCTGAGCCGCTACCTGCTCCCCGATGTCATTGTCGGAAATGACACCATTACCCGCTCCGATATCGTCCGGCAGCGCTGGCTGGACAATCATTTTTACGGCAGCACCTTCTCTCTTGACTATACCAGTTTTAAGAAGCTGGATGTCGCTGTAGGAGGGGGATGGAACCAGTTTGATAACGACCACTACGGAAAAGTAGTCTGGGCACGGTACGCCAGCAATAGCAGTCATCCGCATCAGTACTATTTCGGGAATGGTCTGAAAACCGATTTCAATGTGTACGCAAAGGCCAGCTACCTGCTTACTCCCCGGCTTACCGTACACGGTGATGTCCAGCTGCGGAAGGTGAATTACGAGGTGTACGGGACGGACACTGACCAGAATGTGCTGCAGGTAGACGCCCGGCATACCTTCTGGAACCCTAAAATGGGGCTCCATTACGAGGTCCACCCGGCTCATTCGCTCTATGCTTCTTTCAATGTAGGCAACCGCGAACCCAACCGGGGTGACTTCGTAGACGCCCGGGCGGGGGAAACCCCTTTACAGGAAACCTTATACGACTGGGAAGCCGGTTACCGCTTTCAGGGCAACCAGTGGCTGGTAAATCTTAATTTCTACCGGATGCAATACAGCAATCAACTGGTGCTTACCGGGCAGGTCAACGACGTTGGAAACCCTGTACGGGTGAACGTGCCCCGGAGCCACCGGATGGGGGCAGAGCTGGAAGCGGCCTGGATCATTACACAGGCGGTCAAATGGACCGGCAATCTCACCATCAGTGAAAATAAGATCAACGCTTTTACGGAGCACATTTTCAATTACGATACCGATGAACATGATGCCATCGATCATGGTAAAACCGATATTTCGTTCTCCCCGAATACGGTTGCCGGAAGCCAGCTCACGTTTATGCCGACCCAAAACCTGGAACTCGCCTTGCTCACCAAGTACGTGGGCCGCCAGTTTCTGGACAACACTTCCAATCTCCAACGGCAGCTTCCGCATTACCTGACCAATGATGTGCGGATCACGTGGAGTATCCCGGTCAAATGGGCCAAAAAATTACAGGTGAATGTTCTGGTGAATAACCTTCTCAATGCCTCTTATGAGTCCAATGGCTATACCTATGGCTATCGTAGTTATGGTACCCATGTCCAGGAGAACTTTTACTTCCCGCAGGCAGGAACGAATTTCCTGGCCGGACTTAGTCTGGGATTTTAATTAAGAGGTCCGGAGGGGAGACGTTATTCGCGGATGACGTCTCCTCTCGGATTAGCTGGATGGGTGGTGTATGTCGGACGTGGAGGACTTCTCTTCTCGGGGTAGCTCGATGGGTGGTGCACGTCGGCCGTGGATGACTTCTTCCATCGGGTTAGCTCGATGGGAGGTGCCCATCGTTAACGGATGTCACCCCTTCGGGGCTTATCCCTGTCGTTAGCGGGTGTCGGGTGTTCGGTGCACACGTCGGCCGTGGAGGACCCCGCTTCTCAGGGTAGCTCGATGGGCGGTGCACATCGTTAACGGATGTCACCCCTTCGGGGCTTATCCCGGTCGTTAGCGGATGTCG
>JBEBSD010000025.1:0-77979 GCA_040394475.1 Telluribacter humicola
GTGAGAGTCTCCCATTTTTATGCGCTTTCAGTTCTTATTTTGGACAGGTGTGATACCATTTAAGAATACAGTGGGGGTTGCCCTTATCCGTGCTATCTGGATCCAACGGGAGTGGATGGCTAGCTGATAGCTTCTTTTTTCTCTACTAATCTCAACGGAAGACCATTTCTTAAGCCATTTTCTCACATCACGCGTAA
Source organism: Telluribacter humicola (assembly GCA_040394475.1). Taxonomy (GTDB): domain Bacteria; phylum Bacteroidota; class Bacteroidia; order Cytophagales; family Spirosomataceae; genus JBEBSD01. Next base: position 198 of record JBEBSD010000025.1, read on the forward strand.
CATCCTCACACCAGTCATGAAGTGCATTTTCAACTTCTCCTGCAGGTAGGCTCAATAATACTTCCGCTATCCGCTGCGCATCACGTGGCCCGGTAAATACAAGACGGCAGTTGATCTCGTCAGTATCTGCCAATAATTGCTTTAACTCTCCGTGCAGACACACACACGGCCCGCACAACGGATTGGTTACTATAGTCAGGGAATGCGCCGCGTCAGGATTACCTAACAAAACAGTCTTCATGTCACTAAACAGTGGCGGCATATCCGGAGATCGGTTAAAAAGGCTTGCTACATAGCCCGGATTAAATTTTGTTTTAGTTAGCTCCCTCAGAAGCGGATATACCCTTCCGGCTTCTTTCAATGGTCTTTTTATCCCCACCCACAGTAGAGCTGGGACTAGAAAGGCTATCATCAGCAACGCTAGCACTGGGAGGTTGACGGTAAAGTTGATATCCCTCCACCAAGAAATTACTACAAAAAATTCTACCCAAAGCAGCGCCTGCACGACCAGGCACGGCGTACACCATTGTCTTGCTACCCGGTCCTGGTAGTACATCGAATAGAAAGTATACGGCAACGCCAGCACACTTAATAAATACAGCCACGCTAAAGCCTCGGAACGCCCCGTCACCCAAGCCCCTCCCAACGCCAGTGCCCCCCCGGAGAAATAAACAAAGCCAATCTCCGACCAACGCAACCAGCCCCACAGGCGCGAAGCTTCCGAATTCAGAATACTGCTACAGGTAGATTGGTGATTTACCCCGCACAGCATCCTTAGAAGGGGGTTGTCCGCATCGACACTGCTCCAAAGCGGCAGGCTCGTTACGATCGTCCCCATTAGTTTGACTACTAGCAGCGCTTTAAGGCTCCAGAAGACAGGCTGCGTATTTTCAGTGAACAAGAAAACCAAACCGAGAATTAGCGCCAATATGCCGAGGATCAGAAAGGGTTTTCGCGCGCTTTCCAAAGCGCTTTCCCTCCTCCGTTGCTTAAAGTTCCTTTCGCCGGATTCCGTTCCCGGTTCCAGCATCAACGTTACCCCGCTCCATTTTTGGGCAAAGGTAGAAAGGTTCTCTTTCTGCCATCCCCTGCCGGTGTCCAGCCATTCTACTTCTCCATCGCCCGAAACTTTTTTCAAGGGTGCAAAATACCCTCCGTTTATCTCCAGGAACGCCAGCGCCGGAAGCGGCACTTCTCTAAGCTGCTTGACAGAAATCCTGGCAGCCACATGAGGCACCTTCCATTCGTTGAGCACATCGCTCAGTGCGGCCATAGAAGGGAAATCAGGGTGCAGGTACAGGCGCTCCCGAATGGTATAGGTTGTTACCTTTACGCGACAGGCATGCAGCACATATTCCAGCGCTTCTACAGCATTTTTTTCGGAAGGATTAAGTTTCATAGACACGATTCTTTGAGGTAGCTAACAAGTGAGAATGTCCTATCCAATGATATAGTTGCCGGGTCAGGGTTTCGGTAGCTGCATTGTTCAGACATTTTGCTCTGAAGACTTCGATAGTTGCCTTATAGGTTGGATCATCCAGCAGTTCCAATAGCTTGTGCTTCATATCTTCTACTCGTTCATAGTGAAACGGGCCGCGCAGACCCAATTTATGGTAGGTTACCTTCAAGGCATTCCCGTCCTGATCGTAATGCCTATCAAGCGGGTAAACCAGCATTGGTACACCGTAGAAAATACTCTCCTTAACCGAGCCGAACCCCCCGTGGGTTACATACAGGTCGGCAAGCGCCAGCACCTGCAACTGGGGTACTCGTGTAAACAGGTGGATATGAGCAGGTAGAGTGCGCTGAAAACGAAGGGTTTCTGCTACAAACCGGTTGACCGAAAAGACAGCAGTTATACCCGTTAGTGTTTCCACTGCATCCAGCAGTTTGTTCAGGAAGTCGAGTAGGGGACGATCGGCCCCCTGGTAAAAAGTGCCAAACGTGCAGTACACCAACCGTTTTCCGTTCTTTTTTCCTTCTCCAGGATCGCCAGGTTTTCACGAAATGTGGGATCCAGCTCGGTGTCCTTGCGATCTTCCTCGATGCTCAATCCGAAATAATGTTGGTCTGGCTTTTGAACCTCAGCTGAAAACTCAAGCTCCAGCGGCCCCATCACACACTCCGGAATCCCCTCGAAAAGCAGGGCATGTGTACGGTCTTTTGCCATAGGATGAGACTTTCCCAATCCGGAGATCCGCATCAGTTCCGTAAACTGACGACGGTAGAGCTTTTTCAGCAGCATCCCAAACGGGTTACGGAAGTACCCCTTCCAGTCCGATGCTGCCTCTATTGTTGCTCCCGAAAAATACTCCGAAGGCCACTGGCCTTCCATTACAGCGGGGTAGCCCTTCACCCGGTAGGTCGACAACATGGGGTTGATAAACAATAAAGGCAAATTGCTATAGTTGGAATAAAGCGGGATCAGGTCGGTGCTGCAGAAAATATCTATCCAGACTGCGATCGGCCGCACCCGGTCCATAAGTGCGTTCAGCTCCTGTTTCCTGTACTGGTAAACCTCGTTTTTCAGAATAGCGCGTACCAGTCGTCTGCGGGTTATCTTTTCACCGCTTTGCTGTAGATAGTGGGCTTCCATCCCTAAACCTGTCTTTATGCCGCTGATGATCGTGGCCTGGTACCCCTGCGCTTCCACTAATTCCTGTAGTACTGCATCGGTCACTGCAAAATGTACCTCGTATTGTTCCCGAAGCAACCCGGCCAGGTAAAAGGCCGGGATGATATGGCTCCGGATAGAAGCGGGGAAGAACAATATGGGTAGCTTGGGCGTCAAAGTGATACATTTAAGTTTAGACGAATCAGGACATCAGGTGCTTTCCATACACGATATCCTGCTACCTCTTATATTCTATTTATGAATCCAACCAAGACCCGCGCAGGGAATTGCTTGTGATAACAAGTTCACCAGGCCATGATATCTCGATGAAATAATGAAATAACATTTTGATATAATTCCTTTGACAAAAACTGTATGGTAAAGATCCTGTTGTATAATTGTACAAGCAACTTTTTTCGATGAACCTGGCGCAACCTTCGGTGAAGCGCTTATTTTGTTCCGACGAAACGGCTATTTCTTGCGGCTTTTGCAGCCTCTCCTTTGTAGTACCTGGTTAGAAAATGATAGTTGGCTAACTCGAAAGTACGTTGGTTCTCCGTAAAAAGGCGGTTAAAGAACAGGTGTATGACCGCTGCTATCTGGGGCCGGGTAAAGGAGCGGGGTGCGTCTGCAATGCAAATGCTTACCTGGGCGGAATATTCGTCCAATTGCTGCAGAACGGCATCCATGGGAACGCCGTCTAGTGTACCTTGTTCGAAAAAACCGTGGATGGCCGTACGACAGTCCCGGTAGTTGTTGTTAAGTCGTACAGCCAGATCCGTATTTCCGTCGTGTTCGTCAAAATAGTGCCGGTACATTTCCTGTGAGAAACCGGTTTTTTCGTCGGGACACATTCCGAAACAATCCAGGAGGAGATCTGTAATCCGCAAGGCCAACAGCCACCGGTATTCATCGAGATTTTCTGCTTTCAGGGTAGCGAGGAGCGCCAGCACCATCCGGCTGTCGTAGTGAAAGATGCTTTCAACTTGTTCGATCGCGTCCGCACCATACCGCTCCAGCTCCCTTTTATAGGTATCCGTGCTAACCCGGTCGATCAGGAGTTCTTCGAGGTAGGGAGCCAGGACCTGGTTGATATCCTGCAGCACATGGGGATAGAAATCGTTACGGGTGCCGTTATAGAGGCGAAGCCGGAGGTGGGGGTCAGGGTCCCGGAACCTGACAAAAAACCATTTTTCGATGATTCCTTTGGCGGCCAGCCGTTCTATACACGGTTGGAGCGTCTGCAGCAGAAGGGTGTCGGCAAACTTCTGTCCGCAGTAAATTTTGAGATACAGCCATGCACTCCCGGTACAAAATTCCCTTTGGACACGAACGACAGGTTTTTCGGGCAGAACTGTGGTATTGCGGCTTACGGAGGTATTGCTGAAAGGAATGATAACTTCCGAGCAAAAGTCATTTTTCCCGTCGCTGGCAACGGTCCGGCCGGGCAGCTGAAGAAATTCGGTAAGACAAAGCGGCCCGGTTTTGGGTAAAGCTTTTTGAAGGATTTCCAATGAAAGGGTATTGGCCAGGTCGAGCAGCAGTTCATTGTCATTTTCGATGAGCTGCACGTATCGCGGCAGCCCGTATTGAAGCCGGAACGCATCCAATGCGGCTACATCCTTTCCGGTCAGGTTCCAGGTAGCTCTTTTCAGGATGATATTTTTATAGGTTACCCGCGGCAGGAAGGGGCGGTCGGAGAGGAAAGACCAGTCCCAGTACAGGTTGAGTGCGCTGTCCTCGTGCTGAAGATCGCAGAGGAAGTGGTAGACGGGCGGTCCCGATGTGTAACGGTGTGCGTTGGATAACCTGGGGACTACTTTTCGGTTATGTTTCACAGACCTCAGGAGTATTTTTCTTCCGTGGGGAACCGAAATCACCAGGTCGTGCAAGGGTATCTGGTGCTGCCCGGGGGCGCCGGATGCCGTCAGGTACGGGATTTCATATTCTCTGAAAGGAGGATGTACAAGCGCATTGCTGACGGCGGAATCGGGCAAGTGAATAACCTCGGCGAACAGGACGTCCGGATGAAGCCGCTCTTCTTCGCGGACTATTTCCCGGAGCTTTTCCTTGAGTGATTCGCTCGGGGAGGCGAAACGTGCCATCAGATTGATAGCGGAGCTGCCTCCGCAAAAAGCCAGGTGAAACCGGAAGTCGTCCCGTCCGTTTTGAGGAACACCGAGCAGGCTTCCCAATGCGTAGAAGCTTGGAGGGGGCTGTACAGGCACCCGGAATTGCGCCAGGTCGCTTTCGGTGATGACGAGGTCGGTCAGGCCGCGTGAATGGGCCTCCAGGTACTTGGTTAAGAGGAAGTTGTCCCAGGAGCCCAAAGTAGTGACCGGATCGACGGGGGTAGTTTGTAACAGGTTGTTTATAAACGGGTTGTCAGGTGCGCTGTCGCCGTATCCGATCCCCAGCTCTCCATCCAGGGCAATGGCCAGCGGAATTTCGGCTTCCTCGTATTTTCGATAGAACATTTCCTTGAAGCGGGCAAGGAACGGGGTACGGGGAGTACGGTTAAGCGCCATCAGGTCTGTAAGCTGGTCGGTGATCTTTCGAATGGTCTGCCGGTTGCTTTTGACATGGATCCCTCCCCTTTGTAAGGTAATGTGAAGGGGAAGATTCTTTCCCGGGTCAATGCCCGTTTGATTAAGGAGCGCGGCCATTTGCCGGCAGGAAGCGAATGAGGCATTTCCGGCGTTAACCAGTTGCCGGATTTCTCTCAGGGCATTTGCAATATCCGGGATCTCCCGTAGCTGCAGGAGCGGGGTCAGCAGACTGTCTGCCGGGTGTTCATCGGTAACTTTCAGTTCCAGCTCACTTTGCAGTAACTGAAAGTTGATGAGTTCGTCAATGAACGCATCGGCGTCATCGGGTGATGCCGACAAGGGGAGCAGTATTTTTTTTATAGCGTGATACGAACAGCCGTTTTGTGCCATCGACAAAATAGTGTCGATCGCAGCGGAACCCGCGAGGGAGGACAGGAAGTAAGCGGGCCGGTTGTCCTGAAGCACAGGTTCGATGTACCGGAGCTGCTGACCCGTACGGTAGGCGGAATTATTGGAAAAATACCGGAGCTGCTGTCGTAGCGGGCGGTTCGAAAGGATCTTTCGGATAATCGTATTCAGATACGCCAGGCTCGGCTCGATGTGAAGGACATCGCTTTCCGATTCTGAGCGGATCGTTTCGTTGTTCTGCCACACGGCCAGTGAAACACCTGCAAAAAGGCCGTAGGGTGTGCTGCGGCTGCAGATCCGGCTGAAGTATTTGTAAAGGGTTTTGATCAATGCGGGTTCTTCTGAGACACGGCTGCCTGCAAGCCATTGCAATACCCGCTCATAAAGAGGGGGAGAAGCGGTATAAAGCGCTTGCAGGAAAATCGGAGATGTGGTTAGCAACGCCTTAAATGCCTGGTTTTCAGGATGCAGCGACAGGCAATGATTGAGCTCCAGAAAATCCTTTATTGGTAATGCGGGGATACGGAATAGGAAAAAATCGAAGGGAGTTATGGAAGCGTCACGGCTCATTCGGGATGGTAGGGCAATGTAAGCGGAGCAGGGTACGAAACAGCAATAGGGTATGCCCCCATTGCTGTGTTACAGATTAATGGCATAGAGTCAAAGATACCCGGTTACCTACGATCGGGGACGCCGGTCGTAGTAATAGTGGTGTTTACATTCGGTTTGCTGATGCCGGTGTTAATGTTCAGAATCCTTTCTTTTTTCGGAAAGAGAAGAGGAGCTTTGGCTGTTTTTTTCATGGGATGGTTCAGATTTGATGGTGAATACTTACCCATGAAGTACGCGAACGTTCCTTCCTGAAACAAAAAAATTCGATGAAACCCCGTTTGCTTTCGACGAACCTATACAATACGGCTGTTCAACAGGGACAGCAGCTTCTCCCGGTAGACCGGGCCGATTTTGTGGTCGCGACCGTCGGTCAGCATGAGGGAGTTCCCTTCCAGGGAGGCAATGGCGTCGAGGCGTATCAGGGTGGAACGGCTGATCCGGGCATAGCCTTTTGGTCCCAGCCGCTTTTCCATTTCCTGCAGGGTGCAGTGAATCATCGGGGAGCGGCTTTGGCTGCCAATCTGTACATAGTCGCCCGTAGAGGTTACTTCCAGCACCTCATTCAGATTTAAACGGATCAGTTTTTTATCAATTTTAAACATCAGGAAATCATTTTCCGGAAGGAATGAATTCGCGGGAGGACGTTTTACTTTATTGACTGCCGTGACAAAACGCTCAAAGGGAAACGGCTTTACAAGGTAGTCGGTTACTTCCATCGTGTAGCTTTCTGCGGCATAGTCGGGATATGCCGTGGTGAGCACGATTTGCGGCCTGGCCCCTTGCAGGGACCGGATCAGCTCCAGTCCGGAAAACTCCGGCATGTGAATGTCCAGAAAAACCAGGTCGGGTTTGGAGGTACGAAGGGCCTGCAGGGCCTCAATGGCATTTTCATAGCTGCCCGTCAGCTCCAGGTCCGGAAGCCTTCTGACGTACGATGCCAGCAAGGCCAGGGCAGGAGGTTCGTCGTCAACGATGATACAGGTCAGTTTTGCAGGCATAGGGCAAAGGTGGTTAATAACATTATAAGTTAACGATCAGCAGGAATTCAAAATAGCCGGCTTCTTCACGGATGGTGAGCTGGTGGTTTTTTGGATAATACAGTTCCAGCCGCTTTTCCAGATTGCTGAGGCCGATACCCTCGTCCGGTTGCCGCCTCTGACCGGCGGAAAGATTGTTTCGGACCAACAATCGGAGGGTATTGCCGCGGAGTTGTAAATGGATCTCCACCCAGGTATGCAGAATGGTAGCGTTAACCCCGTGTTTGAAAGCATTCTCTACGGGCACAATGAGGGTAACCGGTGGAATCTGCAAGTGATCGGTTGTTCCCTCCAGCGTGTACGCTACACGTACCCGCCCGGGGTTATGGCGGATGCGTTCAAGGTCCAGATAGGCGGTCAGAAAGTCTATCTCCTGCTGCAGGGGGACTTTTTCATGGCGGGATTCGTAGAGCGAATAGCGCATTATTTCGGACAATTTCAGAATGTAGCCGGCTACGGGTTTGTCGGTACCCTCTACCATTGAGTAAATATTGTTGAGGGTATTCAGGAAGAAGTGCGGGTGGAGCTGGGATTTCAGCTGGTTCAGCTCCAGTTTCAGGGTGTAGGTTTGCAGCTGGAAATTACGGTTGATGTACCGGAACGTATCGACGGTTCCCTTCAGGGCCAGCGGAATAAGGATATAGGAAATATTGAGAGCCATGGTAAAAAAGAAGTTATCCCTCCGGAACAATACCTTCCAGGGAGAATCGGTCTGCATCCGTTTGAAACAGACCTGTATGTATTCTGAAGGATTGGGCGTACGGGAAATGTAAGCGAATGAGTAGTAGGTAAAGAAGGCATTGAGGCAATAAACGGCAAAAGCAGTCAGCAGCAGGATGTGAAATTTGTCGGGGATGCTTTTCAGAAGGCTGAAGGAAAGTGCATGAAAAGAGGCGATAATCAGAAAGGTATTGCCGTAAATGTAAAGGGTCGACCAGCGGGGATCGCCGGTACGGGAAATCACATGTCCAAATTCGTGCAGGAGGTAAAAGGCTAATACAAGCGTAAAAAGCAGCTGTACGGTGATGCCATAGTAGCGACTGTTTGCCATACGCCTGAACCAACCCATTGTTTTCCCCTATTTTTTCCCTAACATAGTTAATTCCATCGGGATTTCCTGCAGCCAGTGACGCTGTGATCGGGAAATGCCGACGCGCGATTCCGGTGAGCGAAGTCCCGGTTGTTGCGACAAAGGAATGTCATTTCAAAGGAAAAATATAAATTTTCAAATAATCTACAAAATCTATATACTATATGTGTTATGGCTTTTATATTTGCATCCGAATCGAACCAAATAAACGGCCATGAAGCTATTTCGTCGTCCATACTGTTGCAATTGTTGCGTAAAAAGGCCGGTCCTCAGATCCGCAACCTGCTGTCACACCTTGGGTAATCCTGGTAGCGCAGGGGTTGTACGTTTGATTTAGGCAGCTGCGCATTACGGGAAAAAAAAACGAAAAACACAAAAACACCAATCTTGATACAGATGAAGCAACTTTTCACAATAGTTTTCGCCCTGGGGGCATTGTTCAGCCCTGAATGGCTTACAGCACAGGAGCAGCAACGGATCATCAATGCGACCGTTACCGGTACGGTCATCGATGCGGGTTCCAACGATCCGTTGATCGGTGCATCGGTTTACATTAAAGGAGTAACCAACGGGGTTCTGACGGATGCCAACGGTGAATTCAGTCTGGTGACGGGGCAGAAGCTGCCCTTTACCCTGGTGGTTTCATACGTAGGGTACCTGAAGCGGGAGGTACTGGTGGCGGATGGCGGACCGGTGGCGATCCAGCTGGAAGCCATTACCAACCGGCTCGACGATGTGGTCATTTCTTCGCGGCGCCGGCAGGAATCGGCACAGGAGGTGCCCATTCCTATTTCGGTGGTACGCGGCGCCGCTGCCGAGGACGCCGGAGCGTTTAACGTAAACCGTTTAAAAGAGCTGGTCCCGACTGTGCAGCTGTATTCTTCCAATCCGCGTAACACCACCCTGAACATCCGCGGTCTGGGGTCTACCTTCGGCCTTACCAATGACGGGATCGACCCGGGGGTGGGCTTTTATATCGACGGGGTGTATTATGCGCGTCCGGCGGCTGCAACACTCGACTTTATTGACATTGAGCGGGTGGAGGTCCTTCGGGGGCCGCAGGGTACACTTTTCGGGAAAAATACAACTGCCGGGGCTTTTAATATCGTTACCCGTGCGCCTTCTTTTACGCCAGGCGCCAGTTTTGAAGTGAGTTACGGGAATTATGGCTATATACAGGCAAAGGCCTCGCTTACCGGACCGCTCGGAAAGCAGCTGGCAGCCCGGGTATCGTTTTCGGGCACCCAGCGGGATGGGGTGCTGTACAATGTCCGCACCGACAAACCGGTCAACGATATGAACAACCTTGGTTTCAGGGGACAGTTGCTCTATACGCCGTCGGATCATGTGAAGATTACCCTGGCAGGCGATGCGTCCGCACAGAAACCCGATGGCTATGCCCAGGTAGTGGCAGGAGTGGTTACGACCAAACGGGCGGATTACCGGCAGTTCAACCGGATCATTGCCGACCTCAATTATTCCCTGCCGAGCACAAACCCGTTTGACCGGAAAATCGATACGGATTCCCCGTGGCAGTCGGGTAATGCGTTGGGAGGGGTATCAGTGAATGTGGATGCGAAACTGGGACCGGGGACACTGACGGCGACGACTGCCTGGCGGTATTGGAACTGGGATCCGATGAATGATCGTGATTTTACAGGTTTGCCCGTGTTGTCCAAGTCGCAGGCTACCTCCAGACATCAGCAGTGGACCCAGGAGATCCGGTATGCCGGTGAGTTTTCGTCTCGTTTGAGCGGTGTGATCGGCGTATTCGCCATCGCCCAGGACCTCAAGACCGATCCGGTCCATATCGAAGAATCGGGAGCCGCCCAATGGCGGTTTTCACAAAACTCAACCAGCCCGCTGTGGCAGACCCCGGGCTTGCTGGAAGGATACGGCATTAAAACAACATCGCGCCTGGAAACATTCGGGGCAGCTGTATTCGGCCAGGTTGACTGGGCCATTACGGAGAAACTGCACCTGTTGCCAGGGGTCCGTTTTAACTATGACCGCAAAGAAGTAGACTACAACCGGCAGGCTTACGGTGGACTTGAGACGACCGACCCGGCACTGATCGCGTTAAAAAATGCCGTGTATTCCAGTCAGTCTTTCCTGGTGAACGTGAATGAAAATAACTTTTCCGGCCAGTTGACCCTGGCTTACCGGGCATCGAAACAACTCAATGCGTTTGCAACGGTGTCTAACAGTTACAAACCGGTGGGGGTTAACCTGGGTGGACTGCCTACCGCCAACGGGGCTGTCCTGACCGATCTGGCCAAGGTAAAACCAGAGTATGTAACCCATTTTGAAGCAGGTGTAAAAACACGGCCGAATGCACGATCCATTTTGAACGTAGTACTTTATAACACGGAGATCAAAGATTTCCAGACGCAGGTACAAACCGCAGAAGTGGGCGTGAACCGGGGCTACCTGGCAAATGCCGAAAAAGTACGGGTGACAGGTGTGGAAGTGGAAGGGAACATCCGTGTGAACAATTTCCTTGCGTTTAACGGATCAGCGGCTTATACGGATGGCAAATACGTCTCGTTTAAAAACGCACCCGTGCCGTTAGAAGAGACCGGGGGGGAATCTGCCTTTAAAGATATTTCCGGCGGCGCGCTGCCGGGTATTTCCAAATGGGCCGGTTCACTGGGTGGTGAGCTCAGCAGCGCCGGGAAACTGATCGGCCTGAAGGGCAAGTACGTGCTGGCGCTCGACGCGTATTACCGTTCGTCGTTCTCCTCCAGTCCTTCGCCGTCGCAGTACCTGAACATCGATGGCTATACACTCCTCAACGGGCGGGTGGGTTTCCATGCTTCCAATGGTGTCTCGTTACTGGTATGGGGCAGAAACCTGCTGAATACGGATTATTTCGAACAATTACTGGCCGCTGCGGGAAGCGCAGGCCACTATGCGGCCGTGCTGGGAGATCCGGGCACGTATGGAGTGACGATCCGGTATTCGTTCTGATCCTTCACCAAATGAAATGGCCTCCGTTCGCATAAAATGCTACGGAGGCCATTTTTTATTGGGTGAGGATACGTTGTTGATTCAATCTTTGCCGCTGCTCTTTCCGCTCTTTCCCGTCTCAATGACGGTGAAAGCGTGACAGCGGGTCTGAGATCCGCGAACAAGCGTCGCCGTTACGCAGGGTAGCGAAGGCGATTAATTCGATTTCCGGCTTTCCACGTCTTCTACGCCTTTCTGCTTGTTCTGGAGAATAGTATTGTAATTTTCCAGGTCGCTCTCTTTCTTGGCAAGCTCCTTTCGCAGGTTTTCCAGGTCTTTTTCTGTTTTCCCGATTTCCTTGGTCAGCCGGTCTTTTTCTTTCACCAGCTTTTTTTGTTCATCCTGAGACTTGGAGAAATCTTCTTTGACCAGGCGGAGTTCTTCCTGGGCCGTGGCGTACGTGAGGAATTCTTTTAAAAACTGCTCGGCAGCCAGATAACCGGAATCCGAGCTGCTGGAAATGTACTTCCCGCCATCGTTCAGCGCCAGAAACAAGGTGGAAATATTTTTGGAACTGGTGACAGCACTGGAAACGTTCAGCGAGCTGGAGGAAATCGAAGGGATATAAGCGCGTTCAACCGTTTGAACACCCCTTTTTCCTTTCACCTTACCGTATTTCGATAAATAGGTGGTCCAGTACTCCCGTAATTGCTTTTCGGGAATGCTGGTGGCCAGGTTGAGACCTGAAACTTCTATTTTATTAAGGCTTTGACGGGCCGGAGAAACGGTCTGTGCCCCGACAGTTAGCGTGCTGCAAACAAGAGCGATGCTCAAAAAAAGAATGATTCTCATAAGTGAAACTTTTTAAGTTATTGATTTTTAAATAGTTGTCTTGGGTTCGACTCTGCTCACCCACCGACGGTTCGACTCTGCTCACCCGCCGACGGTTCGACTCTGCTCACCCACCGACGGTTCGACTCCGCATTCTGCTGACTCATAATTTCGTTGTCACCAGGATCACTTTTTTTCCTGAAAACAACGTTGTGGCAAATAAATAAGCATCGCCACCTTCCTTTAGACGTAATTTTCGCCGAAGGTCATCCACTGAGGCCGGAAAATTACGGACAGTGAGGTTTGCACGGGCCTCGTCAAGCCCGGCTGCGACTGCCTTTTTGTCGGGGGCACAAATGTCACGGACCCGGAAACTACGTCCGGGGAAATCCGGAACGAACGTGTCGGCGGTATATAAATGACTGCTGGGAGCTATTTTCAGGACGTTGTAAGCGTGGGCGATGGTTTTAAAAGCGCCGGATTTCATAAAGGCAGGGTGCGGTTCGTACAAGAACGTGAGCGGATCACTGTACTCCGGGGATAGCTGCTCTTCTTCCCGGCGGGTGAACGATAGCGTCCGGTCTCCGGGAAGCAGCACTGCCGTGAGTCTGGGGGGATGCGCAGCCGGCAGGCGCTTGTCGAGCAGGTATACTACTTCCTTGCATTCTTTTTCATATCCTACCACATGAACTTCGGAAACATGCCCGAGGGAGCTTACCGCCAGGTCGATATCGAGGACCGGGGATGTTTTGATCAGGAGCCGGTCGGTATGTTGAAAAAGGAGGGGCAGCGCTGCTGCAATATCGGGGGTGCAGTCAGAAAGCCGTGTTACCTTTCGTTGTCTTTCGTCACGACGGGCAGGGTCGGCATAAATCCAGTCGGCCTTTCCGTGGAGGTGCTCCAGTGCGTTGCCCGCGACCACCCGTACATTGACGGCGCCCAGGCAGGCAAGGTTATGCGCTGTGAGCGCGGCCAGTTCCGGATTTTGTTCATAACCGGTAATGGTATGGAAGCGCCGGGCAAAGTAGCAGGTGTCTACACCCATTCCCAGGGTAATGTCCACGAGGGATTCTCCCTGTATCAAAGCGGCCTTGTACGCGGCTGTAGCCTGGGACGATGCCTGCTCGACCGACAACGGCGCCGGGAAGACCAGTTGCTCGTTGGCATACCAGACCGGAAGCTTCAGGACCGCCTTCTGCCGGGCCGCTACCTGCCGGATTACTTTCAGCGGATCGATGTCGGTCCGCTTATGCAATGCCAGCGCCAGCCGGACGGGATCTTCCCGGATCATTTCCTGCACACAGGCCTGCTCCTGCGGAGTAAGGAACGTGTGTGCGACGGCGGTTACGGGATCAGCTGCTTTCATGAATTAAAGATACATGATTTCAGGACAAGGATGTCTGTGCAGCAACACCAGGCTGGATCTTTTCCATAAATATTTTATATATTTTACCGGGAGTTACATTTCTGCCTGCATAAAATTATATTTTTGCAGCGTGTTCCGGCAACCTGCTCACAGGGGAGTCCGGGAACCTAAATCCTTTTACTGAAACAATAGCTGATGGCAAAACCAAAGCAGACAGGAATCTGGACCGTCATAACGTCTTCTTCTGTCGGAACGCTGATCGAGTGGTATGATTTTTACATTTTTGGCAGTCTTGCCTCCATCCTGGCCCTAAAGTTCTTTCCTCAGGACAATCCTTCAATCGCTTTTCTGAACACCCTGCTCACGTTTGCAGCAGGTTTTATTGTACGACCTTTCGGAGCGCTGGTATTCGGGCGTCTGGGTGATATCGTAGGACGAAAGCACACCTTCCTGGTGACGCTTGTGCTGATGGGCGGTTCTACTTTTCTGATCGGGCTGATCCCCAGTTATGATTCGATCGGCTATGCCGCACCCATTCTGGTCCTCATCCTGCGGATGGTACAGGGCCTGGCATTGGGAGGAGAATACGGCGGCGCGGCCACCTATGTGGCGGAGCATGCCCCGGCCGAGCGACGCGGATTTTATACTTCCTGGATCCAGACGACAGCCACACTGGGGTTGTTTGTTTCGCTGATCGTGATCCTGCTTACCCGGACGACGATGGGAGAAGAGTCCTTCCGGGACTGGGGATGGCGGGTGCCTTTCCTAGTGTCGTCGGTGCTGGTGGGAGTCTCCATTTACATCCGCTTGAAAATGAGCGAGTCGCCTCTCTTCGCGAAACTGAAGAAAGAAGGGAAAACCTCCGCTAATCCGTTGAAGGAGTCGTTCGGGAAAAAGAGCAATCTCAAAATGGTGCTGCTGGCGCTCTTCGGCGCCACTATGGGGCAGGGGGTCATCTGGTATACAGGCCAGTTTTATGCGATGTCCTTTATTCAGAAAACCTGTAATATTGACCATGTGCAGGTCAACTATATTATTGCCATCGCCCTGCTCCTCGGCACGCCTTTCTTTGTCCTGTTTGGCTGGCTGTCGGATAAGATCGGGCGAAAATGGATCATGATGGGGGGGATGGCGCTGGGGGTGCTGCTGTACCGGCCGCTGTATTCCGAAATGTACGAGTTGGCCGATATCAGTAAAAAAACGGAGGTGACTGCGCTGCAGAAAATTGAGCGGGAGCTGACGCCGCTGGACGATGATCCGTCGCAAATGGCCACCCTGATTACGTATTCGAAGACCTATTCAGACAGTACGATTGTCAGGGAGGTGCGTAAAGAAGTGGGAGAAGCGCCTGCCCTGGAGGTGGTTAAAGCGACCCATTTGGGGACCAGGGGCTTCTGGCTGATGATCGGATTGATCTTTATCCAGGTCATTTTCGTGACGATGGTGTACGGACCGATTGCGGCTTTTCTGGTGGAATTGTTCCCGGCGCGGATCCGGTATACCTCCATGTCGCTGCCTTACCACATAGGCAACGGTATTTTCGGAGGACTGACACCGGCAATTGCCACCCGGTTTTTTGAAGATTCGAAAACGGTGGGCAACCCTTCCGGTGATCCGTTGGCAGGTCTTACCTATGTGCTGATCGTAGCGGCGGTATGCTGTGTGATCGGGTCGATTTATCTGAAAAACCGGTATAGCAATGAGTGAGGGGTGCTTCGACCGCAGCGGCGGACCGTGTGCTCAGCAGACGTATAGTTTGAATGAAACGAATTGCCAGAAACGTGAAAAAGTGTAAATACGAAAAAACGGTAAATCACTATGAAAATAATCTTTAAAATTCTGGGGGGAGTGTGGATATTGGCGAGTGTTCTGATTGCCTATTATATTTTAACAACCGCTACCAAGGAAATCAGCCAGGGTTTCCCGGAGGATGCCCCGATTTTCTGGCCGGTGATAATTTTTATATTTTTACCTATCTTGGTCGGCTTAGCATTGTTTGGAGTCTATTCGCTGCAGGGAGAATATGATGATGCCTGAAAAGGGGAAACCTGACAGGCTTTCCGAGTCTGTCAATCATTAGTTATTACCAATTTTTAACGCGTGTGAGTACAATGAAAATTTCGAGCTACGAAGAGTATCAACAGGTCTATCAGCAAAGTGTTGAGGATCCCGAAGGTTTCTGGGCGGAGGTGGCGCAGCAGTTTCAATGGAAAAAGCCCTGGAAGAAGGTGTTGGACTGGAACTTTAGTGAACCTAGAATCAAGTGGTTTGAGGGAGGAAAACTGAATATAACGGAAAATGCCCTGGACCGGCACCTGCCGGAAAAAGCAGACCAGCCGGCGATTATCTGGGAACCCAACGATCCGGATGACAAGTCGGAGGTGTTGACGTACCAGATGTTGTATGACCGGGTTTGCCGGGTGGCCAATGTCCTTCGGAAGTACGGTATCGGAAAAGGGGACCGGGTTTGTATTTACCTGCCGATGGTACCCGAACTGGCGATTGCGATCCTGGCCTGTGCCCGGGTAGGGGCCATCCACTCGGTGGTTTTTGGCGGTTTTTCGGCCAAATCGATCGCGGACCGTATCAATGATGCAACGTGTAAAATGGTGATCACCTCCGATGGCGCCTACCGCGGCAGCAAGGTGATCCCGATGAAGGAGACAGTCGACCATGCGCTGGAATCATGCTCCAGTGTCGAGAAGGTATTGGTGATGACCCGCACACGGACGCCGGTCTCCATGATCAAAGGACGTGACCTGTGGTGGGAAGAAGAAGTAAAGTATGTGGACGGAAACTGTATCCCGGAGGAGATGGATGCCGAAGACACTCTTTTTATCCTGTATACGTCCGGCTCTACCGGGAAGCCGAAAGGGGTCGTCCATACCTGTGGGGGCTATATGGTATTTACGACGTATACGTTTGCAAATGTATTTCAATATGAACCGGGCGAAATCTATTTTTGCACGGCAGATATCGGCTGGATTACGGGCCATAGCTACATCGTCTACGGACCGCTTTGTTACGGTGCTACCTCGCTGATGTTTGAGGGGGTGCCGACATTCCCGGATGCCGGCCGTATGTGGCAGATCGTGGATAAGCACCAGGTCAATATTCTGTATACGGCGCCTACAGCACTCCGTTCACTAATGGGCTTCGGGTTGCAGTATGTAAAAGATCATAAGCTCAGTTCGCTGAAGAAGCTGGGGTCGGTAGGAGAGCCGATCAACGAAGAAGCCTGGCAATGGTTTAAGCACCACATCGGGAAGGATGCCTGTCCGCTGGTAGACACCTGGTGGCAGACGGAAACCGGAGGAATCATGATTTCCACCCTGGCGGGAATAACACCCGAAAAGCCAACGTATGCGACACTCCCGCTTCCGGGAATTCAGCCGATGCTGGTTGATGAAAATGGTGTGGAAATAACAGCGAATAGCGTTAATGGAAACCTCTGTATCAAATTTCCGTGGCCGGGGATGATCCGGACCACTTATGGAGACCATGACCGCTGCCGGCAGACGTATTTTTCGACCTATGAAGGCAATTATTTTACCGGTGATGGCTGTCTGCGGGACGAGAATGGCTTTTACCGGATAACCGGGCGGGTGGATGATGTTCTGAACGTATCCGGCCACCGGATCGGGACCGCAGAGGTAGAGAACGCCATCAACATGCACCTGGGAGTAGTGGAATCGGCCATCGTGGGTTATCCCCACGATATTAAGGGACAGGGGATTTACGCCTATGTGATTACCGAAAATAAGCCGGAAGACCCGGAGTTGTTCAGAAAGGATATTGCCATGACCGTTTCCAGGGTGATCGGCCCCATTGCCAAGCCGGATAAGATCCAGTTTGTTTCGGGTTTGCCGAAGACGCGCTCGGGAAAGATCATGCGGCGTATTCTTCGCAAAATCGCAGAAGGAGAACTTTCCAATGTAGGAGACACTACGACGCTGCTTGATCCGAACGTGGTAACTGAAATTAAGGAAGGCGCACTCTGAAAAGGAGTTTTTCGCAATACGATAAAGGAGCGGTACCGCTCCTTTATCGTATCCGGCATCTCGGCCGCAATACCGCTACCATTTCCAACCAACTTTCAGCCCTCCGTACCAGTTCTGTTTGGGAGCGGGGTTATAAAAGCGGTTGCCGAAGGCATTCAGGTCGTAACCCAGTGAATAAACAGCGGCGCTTACCCATTCGGAAGAAGCATTCAGTTCGGTGTACAAGTGCTTTCCCCAGGTTTTTTGCCAGCGTCCTCTCAGGTGAAACTGGTGGTAAGGGGAGTTTTCAGCGGTATTGGATTCGTTCAGAAAAATCTTCCCGCCATATTGGTACACGGCAAAGAGACCGATCCCTCCCTTCAGCAGCAGGTCGGCTCCGGTTGTTTGGGAGAAGGTGGGGATCCCCGGAAGCGCGTTGCCGCTGATATCCTCGTCTCCTGAAATGTACGCTTCAAACGTATACCGTGCCAGCGTGCCGGAATGCCAGAGGTTGAGCCCAACCGGGAAACCGGGGGTATTGAGCAGCGGGTAGTCCAGTCGCCATTCGATACCGTTTTGGTTGGTCTTTCCGGCATTGATGAAGTACTCGGCGCCCGCATCCGTCGACCTGCGCACGATCGTCTGATTCAGACGGAAGCTGTAGGCAGTGATTTCGGCCGTTAGCCGGTTTCCGAAATACCGCAGCGAAAGTTCCCGGTTCATCCCCTTTTCTGCTTCCAGGTCCTGGCGGAAGCCTCCGGCGGATGGTCGTACTTCCTGCAGCGTGGGAGGAGAAAATCCGCTGCTCACGGACAAGGTAGCCGACCAGTTTTTCCAGAAAACCTTATTGAACGCCAGGCGGGGCATTACAGCGCCGTCGAAAGTCTTCTTAAGGGCCAGGTAATCGCCCGGATAATAGTTTTCATGGAGATAGCGCATGAGGGAATAGCTCAGTCCGCCGGCTACCGAAATGTTATGCGGCAGGGTTAGCTCCATTTGGGTGAAGGCCGATCCCTGGAGCGCGGTAATGTCTTCCGAGGTCTGCTGGGGGCCGGGCTGTCCTTGTAAGTTGTCGTAGTTCCGCTGGACCGACCGGCCGGTCTGCCACTCAAATCCGGTGGTCCAGACTGTTTCCAGCTGGCCGCGGACGGTGCGGTGCTGCCAGGTATTGCGGCCGCCGATCCCGCTCTCTTCCCGTTTTTCATAATTACTGATAAAGGGATTGGCGAAATTGTTGGTGGTAATGTACAGGGAGAGCGCCTGCGTCCAGGCGGGTGAGAGCTTGAGTTCATGCAGGGCCCCTGCCAGGAAGTACCGGGAAGAGATCCGGGCGTTTTGCGATTCGCTGCCGGGCAACGCCGGTGTGGGCTGCCGTGCCTGCGTGGGGTCCGCTTCCTGCTGGGCGAAAGTCAGCCCGCCGGGTGTCTGGTAGAGCAGGTCCGAATACAGCCCGAGGAGGGACAAGGTCCCTTTCTTTCCGAAATCATTCCGCGCTGTGAGCGTGACGGCGTCGCGGAACAGGTTACTTTGGCTGCGGTAGCCTTCCTGCTGCTGGTGACCGTACTGGAGCTGTACATTGCCCAGATCAAGTTGGGTATTGCGGGTTTGCAGCCCGTAACGTCCGATCCCGATACTTTGCTCGGCAGCATACCGGCCGGAGGGAGGACTGTACATCAGCACCACGCCACCCGTTCCGGCGCCGTACAAGCTGCTGCCGGGACCTTTAATGATTTCCATCCGCTGGATAGCGGCAAAATCGAGGACGTTGAGCGGAGTATTGCCATTGGCGTCGGTAAAGGGGATGCCGTTCCAGTAAAATTTGACATTACGGACCCCAAAAGGGGAGCGGAGCAGGCTGCCCCGGACAGAAAACCGGTAGCTTCCCGGTGAGCGCTCTTCCATGCGGACACCCGGCAGGGTGTTGACGGCATTGGTCCAGGTGACGGGAGCAAAACGATCGGTCACCCGGGGCGTCAGGACACCGACAGAGGCTGTGTTTTCAAGTAAACTCCGCTGGCTGCCATAAGCTTGTACAGTCAGCTCCGGAAGCGTATGGCTTTGCAGGCTGTCGCTTTGGGCGTAGACCGTCAGGCCGGTGTGCAGCAGGAAGAGAATCGGTAGTATGGCTGATACGGGGTGTTTCATGGGTTGGGTATTGGGCAATGGGGAACGGGCAATGGGCAATGGGCAATGGGCAATGGGCAATGGGGAACGGGCGATGTTTTTGGCGGGCGGGAGTGGTTCCGGTGATGCCCGGTTCAATCCATACGGACATAGCTTCCCAGCCATTTGAGACTTGCCCCGTGTTTTTCCATAATTTTATCGACGGCCTCCTGGTGACGGTTTCCCTCAAATTCCACAAAAAACCAGAATCCGAAGCCGGAGGTATACCGGATCGGGCGACTTTCGATTTTCATGAGATTAATCCCCTGGTCATTGAAGTCCTTAAGGAAATTATACAGAATCCCCGGTTTGTTGGTATGCGGCAGATTGGCAATGATCGTCGTCTTGTCCCGTGGCGACGGCTGATTGACAAAGTCTTTGCACAAAATAATAAAGCGGGTACGGTTCTGATCGCTGTTTTCAATGTTATCAAAAAGAACGGGCACTCTGAAGAGCTTGGCTGAAATGTGGGAGCAGATGGCCGCCGCATCGGGTTGGGCAGCCGCCAGCCGCGCCGCTTTGGACGTGGAATCGACCGGTACGAGCTCCAATTGGTTTTCGTCAAAGTATTCACGCAGGAAGGTACTGCACTGGCGAAAGGCGATGTCTTTCGAATAAATGCGCTTGATCTGCTGCGGGGAATCCGCCTGGGAAACCAGTGTAAAGTGAATGGGCAGGTAAATTTCGGCAGCAATCAGCAGTTCTTTTTCCTGCAGCAGGTCCACCGTTTCCGGAACGATTCCTTCCTGGTTGTTTTCGATGGGAACCACGCCGAATTTAGCGCGGCCGGTTTCCACACTGTCAAACACCGATCGGATAGTAGGCAGGACGAGGTATTCGCTCATGCCCCCGAAACGGCTGGCGGCAGCCTGATGGGTAAAACTCCCTTCCGGTCCCAGGAAGGCGACCCGCTCCGGGAGCTCCAGGTTCCTGGAAGCCGCAAAGATTTCCATAAAAATGGCTTCAATCGCCGGTTTCGAAAGCAAGCCGGTGTTTTGCCGGTAAAGGCGTGACAAAATTTCAAGTTCCCGTTCGGGCCGGTAGATGACGCTTTGAGCGGCGCGTTTAACATGCCCCACTTCCCGCACCAGTTCCATACGGCGGTTCAGCAGGTCCAGTAATTGATCATCCAGCGTGTCAATTTGATCTCGAAGTCCTTTCAGATTCACAGGTTAAATAGGTCTTAATTAAATAATAACTTTTGTGCGTAGGGGCCGGTTCGGGTGTTGTGATGGGGCCGGTACGTGGGGGCCGATACGTAGGGGCCGACACATAGGGGCCGACACATAGGGGCCGACACATAGGGGCCGACACATAGGTCGGCCCCTACGCCACATTTTTTTCGATCCGCAGGTTCTCGATAATGTTTTTCTGCCTGTCGGGTGTATTTTTACCCATGTAATACGCAAGGATTTTCTGAATCGAATCTTCTTTGTCCAGGAAAATAGGTTCCAGGCGCATGTCTTCCCCGATAAATTTGCCAAATTCTTCCGGTGAAATTTCCCCCAGTCCTTTGAAACGGGTGATTTCCGGTTTGGCGCCGAGTTTGGAGACAGCTGTCTGCTTCTCCTGTTCGGAATAACAATAGATGGTTTCCTTCTTGTTCCGGACCCTGAACAAAGGCGTTTCGAGAATAAACAAATGCCCGTTCCGGACCAGGTCCGGGAAAAATTGCAGGAAGAAAGTCATAATCAGTAACCGGATGTGCATGCCGTCGACGTCGGCATCGGTGGCAATCACGATGCGGTTATACCGCAGGTTTTCTATCCCGCCCTCAATATCCAGCGCATGCTGCAACAGGTTGAATTCTTCGTTTTCATAGACGATCTTTTTGGTAAGCCCGAAGCAGTTCAAGGGTTTCCCCCGCAAACTGAAAACCGCCTGTGTCTGCACATCGCGTGATTTGGTGATAGAGCCGCTGGCAGAGTCTCCTTCGGTAAGAAATAAGGTAGTGTCTTTATGCAGTTCGTTTTTTACATCCAGCAGATGCACCCGGCAATCGCGCAGTTTTTTGTTGTGAAGATTCGCTTTTTTCGCCCGTTCATTGGCCAGTTTCTTGACCCCTGCCAGCTCCTTTCGCTCCCGTTCCGATTGCTCGATCCGTTTCTTGATGGCATCCCTGGTTTCCGGATGCATGTGCAGAAAATTGTCGAGCTGCTCCTTGACAAAATCGTTCACAAAGGTTCGCACGGTAGGACTGCTGGGATCGGGTGCGATCGTACTGGAGCCCAGCTTGGTTTTGGTTTGCGACTCAAACACGGGTTCCTGGACCCGGATTGCGACGGCGGCGACGATCGAAGAACGGATGTCTTCCGGTGCATAATCCTTGCCGAAATGCTCCCGGATGGCCCGCACGAATGCCTCCCGGAACGCCACCAGGTGGGTGCCTCCCTGTGTCGTAAACTGTCCGTTGACAAACGAATAATATTCTTCACCATACTGGTTGGCATGTGTGATGGCCAGCTCGATATCTTCTCCTTTCAGGTGAATAATCGGGTAGCGGATCGAATCCTCATCGGTTTTATTACGTAATAAATCGAGAAGCCCGTTTTGGGAAAAGTATTTCTGGCCGTTAAAATGGATGGTCAGGCCGGCATTGAGGTAGCAATAATTCCAAATCATGTTCTGGAGGTATTGCGGAATATACCGGAAATGCTTGAAAATAGTGCCGTCAGGTTCAAAGGAGAGATACGTCCCGTTGCGTTGAGTGGTAGTCTCCTCGCCCGATTCCTGTGTGAGAACACCCTGGGAAAATTCGGCCCATTTTGTTTTGCCGTCCCGGAACGCCTGTACCCTGAAATAGGTAGACAGCGCGTTGACGGCTTTGGCCCCCACACCGTTTAGCCCGACCGATTTCTGGAAGGCTCCCGAATCGTACTTGCCGCCGGTGTTGATCTTGGAAACGCAGTCGACTACCTTTCCAAGCGGAATGCCCCTGCCATAGTCCCGAACCTCCACTTTGTGCTCCGATATCTTCAAGTCAATCGTTTTGCCGAACCCCATCATGTGTTCGTCAATGGAGTTGTCAACCACCTCTTTTACCAGGACATAAATGCCGTCGTCGATCGAAGCGCCGTCCCCTAATTTTCCTATGTACATCCCCGGCCGGAGCCGGATATGTTCTTTCCAGTCCAGCGACCGGATACTGTCATCATCGTATTTTACGTTGGTAGTAATTGACATCTTTACTTTAAATGGGTTTATCAATTTAAAAGGTTGCCTGTGTTTAAGCGTACAAATGTAATTTGAAGTCTCTTTCCACGAGAAAATATTGTAATCCTTTAAAAATAAGAAAAATCTAATTTACTTTGTCTGATAATTAATAAGCGATAATTCAAAGATACATTTATATTACTGGTTTATTAATTATAATTGAAGTTAATCAGACATAGGTCCACTCTAATAATAGTAATAGCTACCTTGCACAATATTATGCAATTAAAAGAAAAGTTTTCCCGGAATGTTGTCAGGTTACTGGTTATATTAATTGGACTGGCTGCTACATGGGATGCTACGGGCCAGGTTACGCCAGCCCCTCCTGCAGGACAAGGAGGAGCCCCTGCAGGACAGGGGACGTTGCCCCCCGGCACTACTATACCCGGCAATCTGCCGGCCAACCAGGGGCAGCAGACCGGCGCTCCCAACCAACAGGGAACCGATGTAAAAGCCGAGCAGGCCGATACGAATCAGAATAAATTAAAGCAGGATACCTCAAAGGTTCAAACGGAAGTGGATGCGGAGCGGCAGGAACTGCTGGAACGGATATTCGGGTATTCTCTTTTTTCAAAGGCGGTGTTTTCCCCGGTGCAGGAACAGATGATCGCAACGCCTATGGGCTATGCCATCGGCGTGGGGGACATTCTGGATGTCAGTGTCTACGGAGCCACCCAGCAGCCTTTTCCTAATCTCAAAGTCAACCGGGATGGCTTTATCAACTTGCCGCGTATCGGAAATGTGTACGTCAACGGGAAGTCGGTGGAGGAAGTCACTAAAATACTCATCGGCAAGCTCGCGCCCTATAACCCGAGTTTACTGGGCCAAGGGGGCTCTCCTCCCTTGTCGACCCTGAAAGTATCCCTGGCGGAGGTTCGGGGGGTGCAGGTGTATGTCACCGGGGAAGTAATGTATCCGGCATCGTATGAACTGAGTTCCCTGCATACTGCCTTCAATGCGCTGTACCTGGCAGGGGGGCCGAACGAGATCGGAACCTTCCGGGATGTGAAAGTCATCCGCGACAATGAGGTAGTTGCCCGCATAGATATTTATGATTACCTGGTTAACGGTGTGCTGAAAACCAATGTCCGGGTACAAGACAATGACAATATTTCGGTAGGATACCGGCTCAACCGGGTGGAACTCCTCGGCAGGGTGAAAAGACCCGGCCTGTTTGAAATGAAACCGGGAGAAACGTTGTCGGATTTGTTCCGGTTTGCCGGAGGATTTGAGGACGATGCGTATCAGGCCCATTTCAAAATCCTCCGTTTTACCTCCCGGGAGCGTAAAATTGTAGATGTAACGGAGGATGAAATCACCACTTTTGAACTGCAGAAAGGAGACGTGGTTACCGTGGAGCCGATTCTGGACCGGTTTGAAAACATTGTCAGCATCGAAGGAGCGGTGATGCGTCCCGGTGATTATTCGCTGGAGCGGAACCATTCCTTAAGAACACTCCTGGAGTCTGCCCAAGGCCTTCGGGAAGATGCGTTCGCCGGCCGGGTCTATGTGAGCCGTACGCGCGACGACCAGACCATTGAAAACCTGTCGCTGAACCTGACGAACATCCTGAGCGGCGACATACCCGACCTGGAACTGATACGGTTGGATGTGGTGACTATCCCGTCCCGTTTCGACATGACAGAGCCGGCCGTGGTCACCATTACGGGAGAGGTAAACAATACAAAATTCGGGGAAAATGATGGAAAATTCCCCTACGTGGCGAATATGACGCTGGAAGACCTGATTCTGAAAGCCGATGGCCTGCGGGAGTCGGCGGATATTAAGAACATACAGGTTACCCGCCGTAAAAGAGATGTGGAGGCGAAGTTCGCCGATGCACAGATTGCAGAAGTATTTAATGTTAGCCTGGGGCGGGATTTGTCGATAGGGGGCAGTGAAAGCGGGTTGATTCTCCACCCGTTCGACGAGGTACTGATCCGGAAATCTCCGTCGTACCAGGAACAGAAATACGTCCGGATTGAGGGGGACGGGATTCTCCGCGCCGGGGCGTATCCCATTCTGAACCGGAACGACAAAATCAGTGATATTGTCGCCAGGGCGGGAGGGCTGACTGAACTCGCCTATTTACCTGGAGCGACGCTGATCCGGACCACTATCCGGGAAGATATTGATTTACAGGAAGCCGATGAGGCCAAGAAAGCGCTTAATCAGGATCTGATGATCGGTTCGTCCAACGCCAAAGAGGATCAGACCGTGGAGGAAAACATCGGGATCAAGATGGAAAAGCTGCTCAGGAACAGGGGATCGAAGGACGACCTGATCGTGCAGGAAAACGATGTGATACGCATCCCCAAGCGGCTGGAGACGGTACAGGTGGCAGGGGAAGTTCTTTACCCGACCACTGTCAAGTACAATGACGGGATGACATTTCTGGATTTTGTTTCCCAATCGGGAGGATTTACCAAACAATCGATGCGGGGAAGTTCCTGGATCAAGTATCCGAACGGTTCGGTGGACAGGACCCGCAGGTTCCTGGTGTTCAATATTTATCCCAGGGTAGAACCGGGAGCCGAAATCGTGGTACCGGTGAAGGGCGGTACTGAAGTTTCTCCGTTGCAATTGCTTAATATCGGTATCCAGGTGTCGTCTACATTAATGACGTTGATCCTTTCTGTTTTGGCGTTCCGTAGATTGTAATTATAAACTGTAATGTCAAATATTTCCCCACAAGTTTCGGACGATCAGTTTACACTGAAAGACGTAATGGCCAGCTTAATCGTAGCAAGGAATGCAATGCTGCGAAACTGGAAATACGTGCTGCTTTTTACAGTTCTTGGTTTCGGGATAGGCTGGGCGCTGGATTTCTTTATGAAAAAGCCCCCATCCTATGAGGCCGAGGTAACCTTTAACCTGGGCAGTGCGGGCAGCAGTACCGGGGGCGGGTTCCCGTCCGGGCTGGGGAGTTTGTTTGGAATGGGCGGCGGCGGAGACGCCAATATCTTTACAGGAGAGAACTTTTTTATCTGGGTAAAATCAGGTCCCGTATTGGAGCGTGCGCTTTTGAAGGAAGTGGAGATCAACGGACAGAAAGTGCTGATGGCCAATTTTTATATTGATTCCAGCGGCATTAAAGAAGATCGTTGGGAGAAGCAAACCAACTGGCATGATTTTCAGTTTAAATCGGCGCTTGTCGACAGCTTTAGCCTGGAAGAGCGCCGGGTCATGAACGACCTGATCATGGATGCCGCGGAAAAGACGATTATTGATGAGCCGAACCGGAAATCATCTTTTATGAGGCTGGCCGTTACGACCATTAATGAAAACCTGTCGAGGGCCTGGGCCAACATCCTGCTGGAAACGGTGGATGAATTTTATTCGGAAATACAAACCACTAAAACCCGCAGGACCCTGCGCCTGCTGGAAAACCGGGTCGATTCACTGGCGAAAATACTGTCCGGATCTGAAAGCAAACTGGCGTATGCCACCGATTATAGTACCATTGCGGTGAACCCGGAGGTGGGAATGCGTGTGAAACAGCTGACCCGGAACAGTGAGTTTATCCAGCAGCTTTATCTGGAAGCGCTGGGAGGCGTGGAGCAAACGCGGGTGTCGCTGGTAAGGGAGGCGCCGTTGTTTACCATTATAGAACCCATCAAACGACCGCTTGATTTAAAGCTGGACATGGGGCAGAAGAAAAAAATAGGATTGCTGATAGGATTCATGATATCCTTAATTTTTATCTATCTAAAAACTTCTTACGACGCCGCTATGGCTGAAAGGAAGCAATAATGCAAATGGGGAAAACGGTTATTATTAAATCGGATGGTGGGGAAAAGGAGTATTGGATGGATCTTTGGAGACATCGGCAGCTCCTGTGGATTTTATCGAAACGGGATATCTCGGTCCGCTATAAACAAACGGTCCTGGGGGTCGCCTGGAGTGTGATCCGGCCGCTGGCAACCATGATCGTCATGACATTTGCATTCAGTGTGGTGGCCAAATTGAAGGGCGACGTGGGTATTCCGTATCCATTGATGGTCCTGGGAGGCATTACGATCTGGACGTTTTTTTCCAATACCTTTACACAAATCAGCAATAGCATTGTGATCAATTCCAACCTGGTGGCGAAAGTGTATTTCCCCCGGCTGATCATGCCCCTGAGCGCCGTTTCGGTAGGGTTTGTGGATTTTCTGATCACTTTTTCCCTTTTTCTCCTGATCAGCATCGGTTATTACAACTACTGGCCCGGTACCAATCTTGTGTATCTGCCTTTTTTTATTTTACTTACGTTCGTTACGTCACTGAGTTTCGGATTGTTTTTTGCAGCAGTGAATGTACGCTTCCGGGATATCGGACAATTGATTCCGTTTCTGGTGCAGGTAGGCTTTTATGCCTGCCCCATCGCCTACAGCAGTTCACAGCTCGGAATGGATTCCCGGTGGTACCAGTATTACATCATGAACCCTTTGGTAAGCCTAATAGACGGGTTCCGGTGGTGTATGTTGGGTGATAATGCATTCTTTGATCCGCAAAGTTTATACAGTACGATTATTGTTTCCGGCATTGCCATGTGCGTGTCTATTGTCTATTTCCGGAAAAAAGAGAGTTCGTTTGTTGATCATATTTGAGTGGGATAAGCAATTGAATAATGCCGGTAATTACAGCAGAAAATATTAGCAAAAAGTACGTCATTGACCATAAGCGGTCAAAAGGGGGAAGCAGCGTACGGGATTGGTTTTCGGAACAGATGGAAAATCTGTTCCGGAGGAATAACGGGCAGGCTGACTTTAACGATAAGGAAGATTTCTGGGCCCTTCAGGATGTAAGTTTCGAAATCAAACAAGGGGAGCGGGTTGGTATTGTAGGGCATAACGGCGCCGGGAAATCGACCATGCTGAAAATTTTGAGCCGTATTACCAAGCCTACTACCGGGAAAGTGGCCATCCGCGGCCGTGTGGCCAGCCTGCTGGAGGTGGGAACGGGTTTCCATCCGGAACTGACCGGGAGGGAAAATATTTATCTGAACGGCGCCGTTCTGGGAATGACCCGCACCGAGATAAAGAATTCTTTTGATGCCATTGTCGATTTTGCCGGGGTGGAACGTTTTCTGGATACACCGGTGAAAAGGTATTCTTCCGGGATGTACGTACGGCTGGGCTTTGCCATTGCAGCCCATCTCGAACCGGAGATCCTCATTATCGATGAAGTGCTTGCCGTAGGAGATGCCGAGTTCCAGAAGAAAAGCCTGGGAAAGATGAGGGATGTCTCGGAAAGTGGCCGGACCATTATTTTTGTCAGCCACAACCTGACCGCGGTACAGGCATTGTGCAACAGGGCATTCTATTTTGAAAAAGGGCGCCTGATGGATGAAGGAGATACGACGCATATCGTGTCTACCTACCTCAGCAGGGTCTCTAAAACCAGTCTGGAACACGTTTGGGATGATATTTCAAAGGCGCCCGGTAATGAAAGGGTGCGCCTGAAAAGTCTCCGGCTGCTTCCGGATTATATCGGGGAGCTCCGCCATATCGACGTGCGCACCTCCATGAAAGTAAGCTGTGAGTTCTGGAACCTGGAAGATACGGCTGTTTTGAACCTGAGTTTGCATTTGTATGCCTATACGGGGGAATGTATTTTCAACGTCGGGACACAGGCACAGGAGTTTTCGAAGGGAATTATTGAAGCAACATGTGAAATTCCCGGCTATTTCCTGAATGATGGCTCGTATGTGATCTCGCTGATGATTGTGAAGAACACCAGTGAGGTAGTGTACAACCAGGAGGAAGCGATTGCTTTCGATATCCAGGACTACCGGGAAGGTGTTACCTGGTATGGGAAATGGCCCGGGTATATCCGTCCGCAACTTAATTTCTCTATCTCCCAAACCGAACCCGTAGTGAATGATTAATGTGACCAAGTCTTTCCTTCCGGAGAAGGAAGCGTATATCAGGTATGTGAACGAGATCTGGGAGCGGGGACACCTGACGAATAATGGCCCGCTGTTACAGCAACTGGAACAGGAACTGATGCAGTACCTGGGTGCCGAGCATCTTTATTACTGCAGTAATGGAACGGTCGTCTTGCAAATTGCACTCAAGGCTTTCAAAATTAAAGGGGATGTCATCACGACTCCGTTTTCGTATTGTGCCACTACCAATGCAATTCTCTGGGAAAACTGTAACCCGGTTTTCGTGGATATTGATCCGGAAACCCTCAATATAGACCCCGAAAAGCTGGAAGAAGCCATCACGCCGGCAACACAGGCAATCCTGGCGACACATGTGTATGGCAATCCGTGTGACGTGGAGCGGATTGCGGCAATTGCCCGTAAGCATCAGCTGATCGTCATTTACGATGCCGCGCATGCATTTGGTGTGACGTATAAGGGGAAATCGCTGCTGCGGTACGGCGACGTGGCCACCTGCAGCTTTCATGCCACCAAGGTTTTTCATAGTATCGAAGGCGGAGCGCTGATTTCCAATCACCCGGAGCTGCATAACGAGTTCCAGCTGCTGCGCGCCTTCGGACACCGGGGCGATGAGGAATATCATTATGCGGGTATTAATGGTAAAAATTCGGAATTTCATGCGGCTATGGGGTTGTGCAACCTTCCGCACGTCCCGGATATTATTGCCTCCCGAAAGGAGGTTTTTAACGGATATGACGAAGTGCTCGACTGGAACTTTTTGACAAAGCCGAAGATCCGGGAGGGAGTGGACTATAATTATGCCTATTATCCGGTTTTGCTGGAATCGGAGAGGGTCCTGAAAGCGGTACAAACAGCATTGCTGGCAAATGATATCGGCGCACGCCGGTACTTTTATCCGTCGCTGAACACCCTTCCCTTTGTGCCGGGCCGGTTCTCCTGCCCGGTGTCGGAAGACGTGTCGGCACGTGTCCTGGCACTTCCCCTTTATGTCGGGCTACCGGAATCGGATGTGGCGCGTATTTCAACAATTATAAATGATACGGTACATAAAGGAACCGTTTAAATGAGACTTCATGATTGTATTATACTGGGCGGCGTTGCTTCTTTTTCTGTATGTTGCTGGCATTACGGCTAAGAAAATTGCACGGGCCTCCCTGACAGAATGGCTGCTCGTTTCCTTTCTGTTGTTTGTCGGGAGTGTCATTCCGGTTGGCTTTGCCTTGTCGCCCCTGCACCTGACCGCCAATGTCTGGGCCTGGATTGCCGGTACTTTTGCGGCCATCGGGATCCATTCATGGATCTGGGGAAAGCTGTGTGTAACCGCTCCCTATTCGGTGCGGGCGCTGATAGCCAACCGTGTCCAAACCTTCCGCTCCTGGTTCAATGACCTGACCCCTTACCTGAAGTTTTTATTCATTACCCTGTTCGCGACGCTGGGGATCATCAGCGTGACGAACCTGTTGCTTGTCCTGTTTACCGTTCCCAATGAGTGGGATAGTATGACCGGGCACCTGAACAGGGCTATCCGCTATATACAGCGGGGCACCATGGCGCATTTCGGAGGGACCAACTGGAATATGGATACCTATCCGAAGAGTGTCACCAGCATTCAGATCTATTCCTACCTGATCAGTGGAAAAATAGAGAATGCGTTTAAGCTGATTCATCACAGCGCCTACTGGGTCGCCGTCATAGCTGTTTTCGGGAGCGCACAGCGGATCAGCCGGAATCTCTCTGCCAGTTTTTTCTGCGCGTTGGCCTTCAGCATGTTCCTGGACTTCCTGATGCAGGCGGTTACTACAGAAACGGATAGCGTACTGACGGCTTACCTGGCTTGTTTGCTTTATTTCCTGTTCAGCTACCATGTGACCCGGGAGGTGAAATACCTCTACCTTTCGGGGATGGTTTTCGGGATAGCGCTTGGACATAAAGTTACCTTTGTCCTGTTACTCCCCTCAGTCTTTGTGGTGATGGTTTACACCGTGTTCATGGCGCCTTCGTTTGAGGTCTTCAGGAGACGGTTTCTGACCCTTGCCGCGGCAATCGTAACCGGGGTTTTCATCTATACGCTGCCTACCGGGTACATCCGCAACCTGCAGGTTTTCGGGCATATCATCGGTCCGCCTACGGCGTTAAAGCACCAGTCGGTAGAACGAGCCGGGACACTCGCCAATTTATTGGAACAGGGGAGCCGGAATGTCGTGCGGTACGGGTATGATTTTGCCAACCTGGATGGTATCCGGAATGCTCAGTGGGGGTATGACCTCAACAAATGGATGCGGCAGCCGCTGGTTAAGCTGGAAGACAAGGCCGGGATGCGGTTGGACGAAGAAACGGACTTTTCCATCGTGCCCTTCAGTTTTCAGCGCCGATTCGAATTTTACAACGCTAATCCGTATTGGGGAGTTTGGGGCTTCGCGATGATCCTGCCCCTTATATTGCTGGTATTTATCCGGGTGCTGGGATCGCGGCTGCATTGGTTCCTGGCCCTGGCCTTCGTCCTGCATTTCCTGGCCCTGGCCTATTCCGCTCCCTATGATCCTTTTAAGGGACGCTATTTTATGGAATCCGGGCTGTTTGGCGTGCTTTTCCTGCTATTGCTTTTTTCACATCACCGGCTGTCGCTGCTGAAGCCGCGACGGGTGGTCTGGAAAGGGTACGTGGGGGGAGTGGTGGTCCTGGCGTGTATTTCGGCGCTCATGACGGTTTTCCTGAATATCCGGTGCCTGCCCCTGCCGGCCTATGGCTACGAGTCGGCTTTTGTGACCGAACGGGTCAGGCTGCAGACATTTGCCCGGCCGGATACCTATCCGGCCTATGCCCGTTTCGATTCCCTTGTACCGCAGGATGCCACGGTTGCGCTGGGAACGATCAACGATGACTTTGAATATCCACTTTATGGGAAAAATCTTACCCGCAAGCTGATTTCCATCAATCCTTTCGAGCAGGGCTTACAGCCCATTCCGCAGGAAGCGGATTACCTGTTTTTTTCAAAAAATGTGCTGCCGCCCCGACCGGGGGATATTCGGTTGGGAACCGATACGACCATGCAAGACATGATCGTGAAAGGAGAGGATTATTACCTGCGGAAGTTAAAATAGCCACAGTAAAACGAAAGTAACAGGATGAAGCTGGCGATCATGCAACCCTATTTTTTACCGTACATCGGCTATTTCCAACTGATCGGCGCAGTGGATAAATTTGTGCTGTACGATGATGTTCATTTTATTAACCGGGGATTTGTGAACCGGAATAACCTGCTTGCAGGGGGCAAGGCCGGAATGTTTACCATTCCCCTGAAAGAAGCCAGTCAGAACAAACGGATCCGGGAGATCCAGGTGCTGCCGGACCCTGCCTGGAGGAAAAAAATGCTGAAAACGGTACAGCAGTCGTACCAAAAGGCAAAAATGTTTGACACCGTGTACCCGTTACTCACCGGAATGCTGGAGTATGAGCCGGAGTCTATAGCCGATTTATGCCATTTCAGTATCCGGGAAATAAGTGACTACCTGCAGCTGACAACCACTATTGTCCCTTCTTCGACAGTTTACGAAAATGTGATGTTGAAAAGCCAGGAGCGTATCCTGGATATCTGTAAACAGGAACACGCAACGGTTTACATCAACCCCTCGGGTGGCATGGCCCTTTATGATAAAGGCGTGTTTGCCGGACAGGGGATCGAGCTTTGTTTTATAGAGACGGGATTTGGAGAATATACGCAATTCAAAAATCAATTTGTACCGGCGTTGTCTGTTTTGGATGTATTGATGTTCAATACGGTTGCAGAAGTAAAAATATTGCTGCAGGAGTACAGGCTGGTATAATTATTGCATTTGTCAGAGATATTTTACAAGTTTGTTGGATTTATCCGCTAACCACCTGTCACCCGTATGGCTAAAGTAATAATCTTCGGTGTTTTAGATACTGCTGAGTTGGCTCATTTTTATCTTCAAAACGATTCGGAACACGAAGTAGTCGCATTCGCAGTACATAAGGAATATCTGAAAGAAGAACAGTTTAAGGGGCTCCCGGTGGTCGCATTTGAGGAAGTAGAACAATTGTTCCCGCCCGAAACGTATGCCTTTTTCGCCCCGATGACCGGACGGAATATGAACCGGAACCGGGAAAAGGTGTACCTGGATGCAAAGGCCAGAGGCTATTCGTTCATTTCCTATATCAGTTCCCGGGCGACGGTCTTCGACAGGTCGCTGATCGGGGACAATTGTTTCATTCTGGAAGATAATACCATACAGCCCTATACAACCATCGGCAACAATGTAGTGCTTTGGAGCGGAAACCATATCGGTCACCACGGAAGGATACGGGACCATGTCTTTTTTACCTCGCACGTGGTACTGTCGGGCCACTGTGATGTGGGTTCCTATAGCTTTTTCGGGGTCAATGCCACGGTCCGGGACTATCTGAACATCGCGCCGGGCACACTGGCAGGGATGGCATCGGCGCTGACCAAGGATACGGAGGAATGGGGGGTCTACGTGGGAAATCCCGCGAAAAAGGTGCCCGGCAAGTTAAGTTATGAAGCGTACTGAAAAGCGATATGGATAAGAAGTTTAAGGGCGGAGAGCGGCGTGAAGTGGAGTGGATAGCACGTAGTTACTGATGCAGAAAAAGATTCTTTTTGTAAGCCATGATGCCAACAGGGCAGGAAGTCAGTTGCTTCTTCTTCAATTGCTGAAGATATTGAAGAAGAAAGAGGTGCCGATGCACCTGCTGCTGTGTGATGGCGGGGTTGTGGAAGATGAATTTGAAAAGGTTGTGTCCACCACACGGCTGCCGTCGGAACCTTCGTGTGTGGTGAATCCTATGGTAGATAAACTGCTTTTTAAAGTGGGGCTTTATCATATGTGCGAACGCAAAATGCGGAACAGGCGGAGGAAGCGGCTGATAAAGGAGCTGGAAAAGGAAAATATCGGACTGGTGTTCATCAATTCCATTGCGAATGCAGGGATTTATTACCAGGCGTTGAGCTTTTTGCACGAATTGCCGGTCATCCTGTTTGCCCATGAGCTGGAGATGTCGGCCACCATGTATACAAAGCGGGAAGAACTGCAATTCCTGCTGCGAAAGACAGACCATCTGATTGCCGTTGCGCAGGCAGTAGCCGACTATTACAGCAGAGAATTCGATTTTCCGGCCAATGAGGTGAGTATTCTTACCTTAATTGACCATGATTACATTGACAGGAGCTTCGGGAATGCAAAGCGGGATTTGCTGGAAACAGCTCACAAGATCCCACAGGATGCGATCGTGATCGGAGGATGCGGCAACGCAGAATGGCGCAAGGGCAATGACGTGTTTAACTGGATAGCCAAGCTGGTGATCGCCCGGACGGCCCCGCTGCCGGTCTATTTTGTGTGGGTAGGGGCAGGCAGGCAGCACGCGATTTTTCAGCTGATAGAAACGGATATCAAACGGATGGGGCTGGAAGACCGGATCCTGCTGATTCCCCCGACTTCGCAGGCGCTGGATTATATCAGCCGCTTCGATATCCTGTTGCTCTCCTCCCGGGAAGATCCTTACCCGCTGGTGGTGATGGAGGCCGCTTTGAACGAACGGCCGATCGTCTGCTTTGAAGGGGCCGGCGGAGCGCCGGAGCTGGTGGAGAACGATGCCGGAAGTACGGTGCCCTATATGGACATTCCCGCAGCGGCCGAGGCGGTGATACGGCTGGTAGTGGACCAGCAGGAAAGAGTGAGCCTCGGACAAAGGGCGCGCACTAAAGTATTGGAACGGCATAAAACAGGCCTTAGTGTCGAAAAAATAATGGCAATCATTCAAAAGTACCTAACTTTGCCTCTTTCAGAAAAGCTGGATCAATGACGATTGCCTTTACAATTTGTTCAATTAATTATTTAGCGCAGGCACACACATTAGGCGAATCTCTCGCCGTCACAAATCCGGGAATCAGGTTTTTTGTCGGGCTGGTCGACCGGCTGGATCATGTGCAGTTTGATACGGGAAAAGAGCCCCGGTACGAATTGCTGGAGATCCATAAAATCGGGATTGAAGGATTCGGGGAAATGTGCGGCCGCTACAATATTACCGAATTGAATACCGCGGTGAAGCCGTTTTATTTCAGTTATTTCTGGAAGGAATTTCCGCAGGCGGAAAAGCTCATTTATTTTGATCCGGATATCATAGTATTTCAACCGTTAACGGCATTGCTGCAGCAACTGGATACATCGGATGCCGTTCTTACGCCGCATGTGCTTACGCCTGTCGAAGACCGTAAAACCCCGAATGAGCTGCATCACCTGAATACCGGTGTGTATAACCTGGGATTTGTGGCATTCCGGAAAACGGAGGCCGCAAGGGTATTTGTAAAATGGTGGGAAGATAAGTTACGGTATGAATGTTTGATTGCGCTGTGTGAGGGACTGTTTGTAGACCAGAACTGGATGAATTTCCTGCCGGTTTTTGTGCCCGGAACGTATATCGAGCGGCATCCCGGGTACAACGTTGCGTACTGGAACCTGCATGAGCGTACGGTTTCCAGGAAGCAGGATACGTACTATGTAAACGAGGAATCTGAACTGCTCTTTTTTCATTACAGTGGCTATGACCCGGCCAGGCCGGAGGTGTTATCAAAGTACCAGGACCGTTTTGTGCTGGGGGAGCGCCCCGACTTGCATACCCTCTTTGCTTATTATGGCCGGCGGCTGGAGGCAAACGGGCAGGAATATTACCGGACTTTCCCGTGCAGCTATATAAAACCGCCTGAAGTACGTCGTTACCAGCGGGTAAGAAAGTGGTTGAGTGCGCCCCTGGAAAAGCTGGCGGATAAACTGGATACGTTCTGATGAGAGAGCTGGTGGCAGTAGTGGTGCCGGTGTTCGGAAACGAGTGGTCGGGGGCGGCGCAGGCGTGTCTGGTACGCGCAATGGATATGCTGGAGGGGTTTTCGGTTGTATTCATCACCGCAGAAAATGAGGCAGCCCCGGAAATAGCCGGAACGATTGAAAATAGTATTGTGTACCGGTTCGATGCGGTTAATTTTGAAAGTGTAGAAGGATTTGCACAGTTATTGCTGTCGCCGGATTTTTATGACCGGTTTGGCTGGTGTGAAAACCTGCTCTTCCTGGAACCGGAGGTATGGATTGTAAAAAATGAACTGAAATATTGGTGTAAACAGGGGTATGACTACATCCCCGGAGCCCGGGGAATATTCTCCCTGCGCAATGTAGACCGGTTTCATTCCCTGGCAAAAAAGGAGAGAAGAGCGGTTCACCGGTTTATTTCAGGCGGTACAGGAAAGGGGGGAGACAGGCAGTTCTGGCTGAAAAAGGCCAAAGGGTTTTGGCCCGCATTGCGCAGTCCCACACCTGTTGTGCGGACCTATTTCTCGGTGGGAGCAGAGGAAACGCCGGGAAGGGAGTTGCCGTTTGCCGTTTGTGGCATTCACCCGGGAAACCTGAAGCAGTGGCAGGATGACTAATTTGAAAACGACGTGAAGTTATTTTATACAGTTTGTAACCGGTTGCAGTTTCCGGAAGCGCTCGTACTGGCCCGGAGTGTGGCAACGCATTGTCCGGAGGCAACCTTT
Source organism: Telluribacter humicola (assembly GCA_040394475.1). Classification (GTDB taxonomy): domain Bacteria; phylum Bacteroidota; class Bacteroidia; order Cytophagales; family Spirosomataceae; genus JBEBSD01. The sequence continues at coordinate 36,467 of JBEBSD010000025.1, forward strand.
GTATTGGGTTGGGCCGACACGGGTACCGCTCCGCAGGTCCCGGATACCGTGCAGGTATTGCGGGTGGAGGACATCGGACTTGACAAGCTGGATGCGATGAGCGGCCGCTACTATGATTTTGAATTGGTGGCAGCTACCCGTCCCTGGTTTGCCCGGTATTTGCTGTCGGCGTATGCGTCGGCCGAATACCTGGTGTTTATGGCTCCCGCTGCCCGGCTCTATAGCCGCCCGGAGGCCATTCTGGAAACACCTGCAGCATTTTACCTTACCCCGCATATCACAGAACGGCTGCCGCCGTCGGGGTTCCTGGATGATAAACGTATCTTAAATATCGGGATGTTTCATTCCGGCGCCTGGATGGCACGGCCCGAACCGGCTGTGCTCCGTTTACTGGAATGGTGGTCGGCACGCACTGCAGACCGTGCGTATTTTGATCTTTGCAACGGCATGTGCCTGGACCAGTTGTGGCTTAATTATGTCCCTACGTTTGTGCCGGACACGCAGATCGTCCGTCATGAAGGGTGGCATGTGGGGTTGCATAATAGTTTGCAGCGGCGGCTGCTGATCACAACTGACGGTATCCGGAGCGGGGAAAGTCCGCTGGTGTCGATTGATTTTACGGGCTGTAGTTCTTATCACCCGGTGTGGTCGGACCATACGGGCGTGGTCGGTAATAACCCGGTCTGGAAGCAGCTGCAGGAAGAATACCTCCTGGAAGCAGGTCGGCCGCAGCAGGACGGACCGGCGGGTTACGGCAAACCGGCCGTGATCTCACCGAACCGGGGAGTCCGGAAACGCGCGGTAAAACAGCTGCATAAGCTGGTCCATTTTGTAAAGAATACCGATATTTAACCAAAGAGCCATGTTACCCCTCATTGAAAGTACACAGCAGTTACGCGCGTTCTTGCAACGGCCGGTGGAGGGACCGGCGACCGACACCCGATTCCCCAAACTCACCGTTATAACACCCTCCTATAACCAGGGTGTGTTCCTGGAGCGGACCATCGTGAGCGTCCTGAACCAGGGCTATCCCAACCTGGAATACATCATTGTCGACGGCGGATCAACAGATAGCAGTGTGGACGTAATCCGCCGGTATGCGCCATACATTTCGTACTGGGTGAGTGAAAAGGATAACGGACAGGTCGACGCGCTGAACAAGGGACTGGCGCGGGCTACGGGGGACTGGATCAGCTTTCAGAATTCGGACGATGTGTATTTTCCGGAGACATTTTTTCGTTTTGCAGAAGCCGCCCGGAAATACCCGCAGGCCGGCATGCTGTACGGCGATCTGTACATGATCACAGCAGACGATGAGGTGACCGAATTGTTGAAAACGATTCCCTTCAGCCTTACGAGCCAGGTGATCGAAGGGATGCAGGTACACAACCAGTCGCTTTTTTTCCGGCGCAGCCTGGTAGAACAGTACGGCGCATTTGACCCGTCTTACGGGTTTGCCTTCGATTACGAATTTATCACCCGCTATGCGGCCGTACCGTCGGTGCGCGTACAACGGGTGGCCGGACTGGCGGGGGCGCTCCGGGTACATGAGGAGGCAAAGTCTTCCACCATCGCCCACGTCGGGAAGGCAGAGCACTTACGGGTCACGGAACAGTTCGGGGCGATTCTGGACAGCAGAGTTCCCACAAAATTACGGTATCTTTACAGCCGCCTGAGAAAGGCAGCGTACTTGATAGCAGAGAGGGATATTGCCTATATAAGGCACCGGTTAGAACGATCCAGGAAAGAATGAATTTTTCAACCCTGATACAGAATTTTCATTACCTGAGGTACTCGGTAGGGATATCGATGATGGTCAATGGTTTTCCGATTATATTCTTTGTGCGGGACACCCTAGGCATCGGTCCGGCGAGCAGTGTTTTTACCGCGGTGTTTTTCGTTGCCGCACTCCTGATCATGTTCCCGACAAGGCTTTCGTTGAGGGCTTATAAACCCAATATGCTGCTTTTCCAGCTCGGAATGCTGTTTTTCGGGATCCTGGTCTATTACTTTTTCTTTTTCAACGGGGTGGGGAAAGGGGTTACCGATATTGCCAATTTTGGGCTGACCTTCCTGTTTTTTATCTTGTTGCTCTACGTACCGAATGAGGTTCAGAAGACCCTGGTACTGGTCTTGTTTGCCATGTCATTCCTGAACAACCTGACCTTGATTTACTCGTTGCTGACCAACCCCAGCTGGACCCTCGGAATGCGTGCGGCCGTGACGTTTGCCAATGAAAATGCCCAGGAAGGAGGAAATCCCCACCTGGCTGCCCGGAATGCCTTGATCTGCCTGCTGACGGCCTATGTGCTGATCGGGGAATACAAACAGGTACTGGTGAAGGTATTCTTTATCCTGTCGGTATTATTTGCCTTTGCAGTAATTATCCTGACCCAGTCCAAGTCCTGCCTGTTGGGAACGGGCATTATTATGGCGACCCATTTTTTCCTGCGGTTTAACTTCTCCACGCTGGGAAGCTCCATACGGCAGCTTTTTACACTTCGCGTATTGACCATTGTACTGGTAGTCATAGGACTCATCAATTACCTCATCAAGCGGTTTCACGGAGTCTATAGTATCATTCTGGGATACTGGGACGTCCTGGGGACCCGGTTTGAAAACGTCATTTTCACCACCTTCGGATTGGAAACGGGGGAGGATGTGGAGGTAGATGCCTCGGCAATGGGCCGGATCGACAGCTTCGAGTTTTTCGAGAGGGCGCTGGACGACCCAAAGGTGCTGATTATCGGCAACGGGTATAAGACAGAATTTATGGACGTTCCGCCAATTGAGATGCTCGGAAATCACGGCATCATCGGCGCAGCGGTTTTCATGGCGTTGAATTTCTATTTTTTCTATTTTTCTATCCGGGAAATCAAATTTCAACGCAGCGCCTTTGCCGTTTTCCTGGCTTCCTTTTTTATGTATTTCCCGGCGCTGCTGATTTCTTCCGGACGTCCTTACGATATCGCTTACTGGTTTCCCTATGTGCTGTTTATACGGTTTTTAGGGTTGCCTTATTTAGGTCCGATAGAAAAAGAAAAGAAAAAGCAAGCCACCGGCCTGGCTACTGTGTAGGCAATTATACATTCACCTGAAAGCATTATACCCGTTTCATTGTCTGCTCCCGTCCACCATACGTTCGCCCGATTTTTTTCCCGGAATATTGTTCATGGAAAATTGATCCCTGAAATTGACGGCCTGCGCTTTTTAGCGATATTGCTCGTATTCCTGCACCATGTTCATTCCTTTTTCGAGTTCAGCAGTACGGCTGTTTTTACGGACACGGAGCAGTACGAAGGCCTGCGCCGCTGGCTGATCGAAAGCCGGAAAGGCGTGGAGCTTTTTTTTGTGATCAGCGGGTTTATCCTGGCCCTCCCGTTTGCCAGAGCTTACCTGTCCGGTACGAAGTCCCCCTCGCTGGGCCGGTATTTCAAACGGAGGCTGACGCGCCTGGAGCCGCCCTATATAGCGGCGTTGCTGATGATGCTGGTGATGTTTATGATCCTGACGGAGATGGACTTCCCGTTTGCGTTCCGGAGTTTTCTGACGAGTGTCTTTTACAGTCATAATATTGTCTATGAAAAGCCGTCATTTTTATTGTCGGTAGCCTGGTCGCTCGAGCTGGAAGTCCATTTTTACCTCATCGCTCCCTTGTTGTTCTTGTTGTTGAAATTGCCGGAAACCAGTCGCAGGATCGCGCTGACGGCGATGATCATCCTGCTTCCCTGGGTCCAGGCTTCGTATCAGACTCCTGTATATTACCTGTTTCATTATGTTCAGTATTTTCTGGCCGGCATTTTACTGGCAGATCTGTACCTGAAGCGACCGGCCGTCAATTCGGAGTCGTGGGTGGTTACGGTGGCGGGCGGCCTGCTTTTTGCGGGTGTGATCGGGTTCCCGCATGTGCGGACGCATTTCATAGCGGAGCAGGAGGAGGTGTATTACGCGATGGCATTTCCCGTACTGATTCTTGTGTTCTATTATGTGGTGCTTACAAACCCTTTCTGGAAAGCGGTTTTCAGTATCCGGTGGGTGTCACTGATCGGTGGGATGTGCTATTCGATTTACCTGCTGCATCAACCGATTCTGACGGCCGTTATGAAAGTGCTGCTGCGTTACCAGTTCTCGGAGTCCTATGCCGTTGAAATGCTGATAAAGACGCTGTTGTGCGTGCCGCCGGTGCTGATCGGCAGCGCCGTGTTTTTCCTGCTGATTGAGAAACCCTGTATGGATCCGGCGTGGCCTTCAAAGCTGTGGCGCCGGCTCCGGGGGCGAAAAGCGCAATAGCGGAGTTTTGTCACAAGTTCAAAACGACTAACTTTGCGGGCTTTTACTGGAATTTAGTATGTCCCGAATAATAAAGAGGTTACTGGTTGCACTTTTACTGATTGCAGCAGGCATCGAGCTGGTATTGCGGTATGCATTCGGTTTTTGCAATGCCCCGCTCTATGTCGCCCATCCGCAGTACGAGTACATCTATGCGCCCAATCAGGAAGTGAAACGATTCGGGAATCATATCCGGACCAACTCGCTGTCGATGCGGAGTAAGGAGCTGTCGTCTGCTGATTCGGTAGTGGTGCTGCTGATTGGTGATTCGGTTGTCAACGGAGGGAGCCTGACCGATCAGGATAGCCTGGCGTCAACCCTTCTGGAAAGCCGCTTGTCCGGGGCGTTGGAGCAGCCCGTACGGGTACTCAATATTTCAGCCGGTTCGTGGGGGCCCGACAACGGGGCTGCCTACCTGCAGGCACACGGATTATTCGGAGCGCGGGTAATGTGCCTGGTGGCGAGCAGCCATGATGCGCACGATCGTATGACCCATGAAAAAATAGTGGGCGTGGACCCGAATCTTCCCGACAGGCAGTATCGACTTGCCCTTTTGGAGCTTTGGGACCGTTACCTGTATCCCCTGTATTTCAGGGATTTTTCCGTTTCGGAGGCCAAGTATTTTGCTCCCGTTTCCGAAGGCGGAATCCGGAAGGACGGAGATGGGTTTAATCCCGGATTTATGGAATTGAAAGAAATTGCGAAGCGGGAAGGAATTCCGTTTTTTATTTACCTTCACCCGGAGATATCGGAAGTGGAAGCGGGAGCTTACAATGAACAGGGGCATGAGATTATTCGTTTTGCTGACGATCACGGCGTGCGGCTGGTAGCAGAACTGGAGCATGGACCCCGGCTGTCCAACTACCGGAGCGGGGACGTCATCCATTACAATTCCCGCGGCCAGGCGTTTCTGGCGCGTAACCTGTACCCGCTTTTCCTGGAGTACCTGAAAGCCCCTATGTGATGCGTATTTTAATCATTCATAATCAATTGTGGGCACACTATAAATCCCGGCTTTTTGCGGGGATTTATGAGGAGCTTCAGCGAAATTATCCGGATGCCGCCTTTCGGGTCGTCCACATTGCCCTGTATGAATCGGCGCGAAAGACCATGCAGAGCGATTCGTCCGTTGAGTATGCGTATCCGTATGAAGTATTGTTTCGGAAAAGCCTCGACGAAGTAGGGCTGTGGTCGCGGGTCACGGCTCTTTTTCGGGAATTCCGGAAATTCAGGCCTACGGTGTTGAATGTAACGGGGTATGCCGACTGGGCGCAGGTAGCGCTGATGTTCTATGCGCGGCTGAGTGGGGTGAAAGTGGTGCTGTCGTCGGAATCTTCTGCGAAAGATCATCAGCGGTCAGGGTATAAGGAACAGGTGAAGCGATGGATTGCCGCGGCGGCCCACGCCTGTTTCTGTTTCGGGAAATCGTCGGCACAGTACCTGATGAGCCTGGGTGTTCCGGAAGCGGCCATTCCGGTTAAAAATGCCGCCGTGATTGACGATACACTGGTAGCGGCGACGTACCGGAAAGCGCGGGAACAGTATACCGGAGCAGATTATTTTATTTATACCGGCCGTCTTGCCGCAGAAAAAAACCTGCTGTTATTGCTGGAAGCCTATGCGGCCCTGGTCGACAGGACGTCAACGGATTGGGGATTGCTGATCGTGGGGGATGGCCCGCAGCGGCAGGAGCTGGAAATGTGGGCGGAACGGCGCTGCCCGGGGAGGGTCCGGTTTACGGGCGGCGTTCCCTGGTATGAAGTGCCGGGATGGCTGGCGAGGGCCACCGTGCTGGTTCTGCCCAGCAAATCGGAACCCTGGGGGTTGGTGGTGAACGAGGCGCTGGTATGCGGAATGCCGGTCATTGTGTCCGAACGGTGCGGTTGTGTGGAAGACCTGGTGGAAAACGGGAAGAACGGGTTCGTGTTCAACCCGGAGGACCGGGAAAGCCTGATCGCCCATATGCGTTATTTTACAGGCCTTTCTCCTTCGGAGCTGGCCGCTTTTTCCGGGAAGTCCCGGGAGCTGGTGAGCCGTTTTGCCGTCGAAAAAGTTGCGGCGGCAATGGTTCTTACCTATGTTACATTAAGTCAACGGAGCAAGCATCCATGAAAATTCTGAACATCTGCGCCTATACCTGGGAAATCGGAGGGCCGGCGCGGATTATTTATGACCATACGACGGAAGCGCTGCGACAAGGGCATCAGGTGGCTATTTTAAGTCCGATGTCGCCCGGCGATAAGCTGTATCCGGTGCCGGAAGGCGCAACGCTTATTCCCTGTCTGCGTACCCCGGTAATCAGCCGGATCTACCGGGAGTTTTCGCTGGAATTGTACGGTTATCTGAAAAAACATATCCGGGAGTATGATATTGTACACATTCACGGAATCTGGCATTTCGGGAGCCTGGCGCCTTTTCTGATTCCCAATAAAGTGCCGCGGGTGATTACGATCCATGGTTTGCTCGACAGGTGGGCCATCCGCCATAGCGGCTGGAAGAAGTCCCTCGTCTCGGCGCTCTACCAGAAGCGGCTGCTGCGGAAAACGGATCTGATCCAGGTGAATAATTCGGAGGAGGAGGAAGATGTGACCCTGTACCTGGGCGCGCCTCCCCGCAACCTGAAGATTATCCCCAACGGGATGCGCCTGGACGACTACAGCTCCTTACCGGAGCGCGGGCTGTTTCTGAAGCATTTTCACTTGCAGGATACGGGAAAAACAATCCTGTTCATGGGGAGGCTGAATCGTAAGAAGGGGCTGGACCTCTTGTTACCGGCTTTTGAAAAATACCATCAGCAGCACCCGGATGCCCGGCTGATCCTCGCCGGCCCGGACGACGGCTATGAGGCGGCGACCCGGGCTTTTCTGGAAGCACACAACCTGACGGAGGCGGTGAAACTGGTGGGAATGCTTACGGGAGAGTTGAAAATGAAGGCATTGGCCGATGCTGCCGTGTTTGTGCTGCCTACCTATTCGGAAGGGTTTTCAATCGCAGTGCTCGAAGCAATGGCTGCGGGGGTACCCGTGATTGTCTCCGACCGGACCGGATTTGGTGATTATACGCGGGAATACGAGGCGGCGGCGCTTACGGAACTGAATGCAGCAAACCTGACGGAAAACCTGGAAAAGGTGCTGGGTGATGAAAGCTACCGCCGTACCATTGCTGCGAATGCCTTACGGATGGTAACCGGGCTGTTTGATATCCGGGTGGTGGCCAATACACTGCTTGAGGAATACAAAAAACTGGGGACGGTACACTAATTGTATGCAAGGTGGATAGAACTGGTGAATACATGTGCTGTTGAGTATGATTGATCTTACCGTACTGATTCTTACCCATAACGAATCCAGGCATATTGGCCGTTGCCTGGATAGTTTCCGGGGAGTGACCGATAAGTTTTTTATTGTGGATTCGTTTTCGACGGACGATACGGTAGCGATCGCCCGGGAACGGGGGGCGGTCGTCGTGCAAAACCCCTGGGTGTCCTATGCGTTTCAGTTTAACTACGGGATCGACCACAACCCCTATCCAAGCCGGTGGCTGATGCGGATGGATGCCGACGAATACCTCACTCCCGAGCTTGCAGCAGAATTGAAGTCGGTACTCTCCGCACCGGCCGGGAGCTCCGCGGAGGCAACCGGTTTTTATGTAAAGCGCCGCGTCTATTTTATGAACCAATGGATCCGGCGGGGCGGGTACTATCCGGTCTGGCTGCTGCGGATCTGGCGAAACGGACAAGGGCGCTGTGAAGAGCTGTGGATGGATGAACATATTAAACTGACGGCGGGAACAACATCGAACCTGAAATACGATCTCGTCGATCATAATTTGAACAATCTGACCTGGTGGACACAAAAACATAATCATTATGCCATTCGGGAAGTTATTGATTTGCTGAATATTAAGTATAATTTTGAGGAAAAATCGACGGTTGAACCGGCGCTATGGGGAACCCAGGAACAACGGACAAGGTATCTGAAAATCAAGTATGCCGGGTTGCCATTGTTCACGCGGCCCTTCCTGTACTTCGGGTACCGGTATGTGATCAGACTTGGTTTTTTAGATGGTATAAAAGGCCTGATCTGGCATATGCTGCAAGGGGGCTGGTACCGGTTCCTCGTCGATGCAAAGCTTTACGAGGTCTATCAGAGAGCCGGCAAAGATAAGGAAGCAATTATCCGGTATTTTAAAGATGAACATGGAAAAGATGTCCGAAATCCCAACCGATCTGTCCCGGTACAATAATGACTGGTACCGGCCCGGAGGGTTTCTCCGGAGGGTCCTGTGGTATGTGGCAGGCCGGTTGCTTATCAACACTTATGCTCCGGTTCCTAATTTTTTAAAAGTGCTGCTGCTCCGGGGTTTCGGGGCACGCATCGGGAGCGGAGTGGTCATTAAACCCAAGGTGCTCATTAAATACCCGTGGTTTCTGTGTGTAGAAAACAATACCTGGATAGGAGAAAAAGTGTGGATTGACAACCTCACCCAAGTGCGGATCGGGAAAAATGTTTGCATCTCGCAGGGGGCAATGCTGCTGACCGGGAATCACAATTACAGCAAGGTAGGATTTGATCTGATTGTAGCCCCTATTCTCCTGGAAGACGGGGTCTGGATCGGGGCCCGGGCGGTAGTTTGTCCGGGAGTGGTTTGTGAAAGCCATGCCGTGCTGACAGTGGCATCTGTCGCTACACGACAGCTGAAGGCGTATGGAATCTATCAGGGCAATCCGGCGGTATGGTATAAGAACCGGCAAATAAGTGAATGAAACCCCGTTTTCTGCGGCGGCCACTTTCGAATCGTATACAAAAGTGAAAATATCAATTATTACGGTCGTTTACAACGGTGAGAAGACTATACAGGAGTGTATAGCGTCGGTGCTTGGGCAAGATTATTTTAATATTGAATATATCATTGTGGACGGTGCCTCAACTGATGATACGTTGTCAGTAGTGCAGCGGTATGCCGATCGGATTACCCGGGTGGTGTCGGAGCCCGACCAGGGGATTTATGACGCCATGAACAAAGGGATCGGATATGCAACCGGCGAGGTGGTAGGTGTTTTGAATGCCGATGATGTATACGCTTCGCCGACGGTATTGTCGCAGGTAGCAGCGGCATTTCAAACACAACAGTGTGAGGCCTGTTACGGGGATCTCTGGTATGTGTCGAACGATTCGTCCGGTCATGTAACCCGAAAGTGGGTTTCCGGAAAGTACCGGGAAGGCGCTTTCCTGTGGGGATGGATGCCGCCGCATCCAACCTTTTTCGTCAAACGGGAATCCTATCAGCGGTATGGCCTTTTCCGGTTGGATATGGGCAGCGCAGCAGACTATGAATTGATGCTTCGCCTGATCCACAGGTATAAAATCCGCCTAAGTTACCTGCCCCGGGTGTTGGTCAAAATGCGGGTAGGCGGAGTGAGCAATACGTCGTGGCGCAATCGCTGGAAGGCCAACCGGAAGGATCGGGAAGCGTGGAAGGTGAACGGGCTGGAGGCGAACTTTTGGACGCACTGGTTAAAACCGCTGCGGAAAATAGGGCAGTTTCTGCGATGATTCTGATGAAAAATGCCGGTTTCCGGAAGAGGTACCGTTTACTCATTTTAGCGGTCTGATTTTTGAAATTTGATTGAAATAACATTATTAAATTCCGATATTTGGCGTCCGAAAGGACTTATATCCACCGAGTCGACAGTAAAAGAAGATATGGAAATAGCAGTTATATCCGATGTTTTTGCAAATGGGGTGCTCTCCAGCCTGCTGCAACACAAGGTGAACCAGTGCATCTTATCTTTTTTTATCGGCTGCTTTCTTTCTATTATTTCAATCCCGGTCATTATTAATCTCTCTAACTTGCTGAACCTTAATGCTAAGCCTGGCTTCAGGAGTTCGCATGAGAACGCGACCCCCACATTGGGCGGCATCGCTATTTTCGCAGCAACCCTGATTGCTTTTTTTCTGTGGCCTCACGCCGATGAAACGGTGCCGGCCAACCTGGCAGGGCTGTCGATGGTGGGGCTGACGATTCTGTTTTTCCTGGGACTGAAAGATGATATTCTGGCGTTGGATCCTACTAAAAAGCTATTGATCCAGATTTCGGCGTCCCTGACGCTGGTCGTTCTCGGAAATTTTAAAATCGAGTACCTCTATGGCATCTTCGGGTGGTATTTCATTCCGGACGTGATCAGTATCCCGCTCACAATTTTTGTGTTTATTGCCCTGATCAACGCCATTAACCTTATCGATGGTATTGACGGACTCGCCGGCGGAATCAGCCTGATTGCAGGATTGGTCCTGGGAACCTGGTTTATGCTGGGGGCGCATTATGTGTTCGCCTGCCTGGCCTACTCGATGTCGGGCGCTTTACTGGGTTTCCTGCGCTTTAATTTTTCAAAGACCAGTAAGATCTTTATGGGAGATACGGGTTCCCTGGTCGTGGGGTTCCTGCTCTCGGTATTCAGTGTGGAGTTCCTCCGGCTGAACGTGGTAGGAAGGCACGAGCCGGATGCCCTTTCAAATGCACCGATTATCCTGCTGGTGATTTTAATCGTGCCGATTTTCGATACGCTCCGGGTTTTCCTGGTCCGGCTGGCCAAAGGAAAATCACCCTTTGTTGCCGACCGGAATCACATGCACCATATCCTGCTCAACAACGGGCTGTCCCATTTTCAGGCGTCCTTCATCTTATGGCTGGTGACCATTGTGAATGTTTTCCTGTTCTTTATCTACCACGGCGATGTTACCAATACTACCTCCATTTTTATTTATCTCGCCTTGTTCGGGGTCTATATGGTGGTCGCCTACCTGTTAAAAAGACGGGGATTGCTGGTTGTCCGTAAAAGGGTTCACGTTCAGAATCCCTCCTGAAGCTCCTCCCGGTCTTTCTTAAGTTTACATACAGCAAAGGTTATAAAGGACGTTGGGCCTTCATCCTTTGATTTTCAGTGCTCTCTATGCAAGCAGTGCCGCCCTCAGGGTTTTATACACGACAGTTCTGGCTGCTCACTCTCAGTTCCTTTTTGTTTTTTGCAAGCTTTAACATGCTTATCCCGGAATTGCCGGGGTACCTCACTTCCATGGGAGGGGCGGAGTTTAAAGGGTATATTATTGCCTTGTTTACCATTACGGCAGGAATATCGCGGCCTTTCAGCGGGCGGCTCACCGATAAAATCGGGAGAGTCCCGGTAATGATTGTAGGCTCGGCGGTCTGTGTGCTTTGTGGGGTTCTGTACCCCTTGCTGACCACCATTTTCCCGTTTTTATTGTTACGATTCGTACATGGTTTTTCAACAGGTTTCAAGCCCACAGGCACTGCTGCTTATGTGGCGGATATCGTTCCTCCCGGCCGCAGGGGAGAGGCGTTGGGAATACACGGACTTTGTGCGGGGATGGGCTCCGCCATTTCTCCTGCAGCCGGCAGCTGGATTGCCGGGCATTACTCCATTGATGCCCTTTTTTATACCTCGTCTATCCTGGCGTTGCTATCGATTGTGACATTGATCAATATGAAGGAAACCCTGCCTCAACGGGAAAAGCTTTCCTGGAGTATGGTACGGATCAACCGGAAAGATGTGTTTGAGCGGGCTGTTTTTCATCCGTCCCTGGTAATATTCCTCACGTATTTCAGTTTTGGCGCGGTGGCAACACTCACTCCGGATTTCAGCAGTTACCTGGGATTTAAGAATCTGGGGCTGTATTTTCTGGTCGCTACGCTTGCCTCCCTGCTGAGCCGGCTGGTGGCGGGGAGGGCGTCTGACCGCTACGGGCGCGTAGAAGGGGGATTGGCGGGAAGCGCCTGTCTGGCGGTGGCGATGTTGATCACGGCCGCTGCGGCCGGGCCGCTGATGTTTCTGGCCGGAGCGTTTCTGTACGGAGTGGCAATGGGCATTTTATCACCGGTGCTGGCTGCCTGGACGGTGGATCTGAGTGATGACAGCAGCCGGGGAAGAGCGTTGTCTACCATGTATTTGTCGATGGAAATGGGAATCGGGTTGGGGGCATGGGTTGCTGCCTTTATAGTTGCCAATAAGTTCGAAAACCTGAAACTTGCCTTCGAGGTCAATGCAGGATTGGCTGTTGTGGCTTTTGTATACTGCCTGGCATTGATCCGGCATAAATTCACCTCCCGTGCAATCTGACGATACCTATCTGACCATTGAAGCTCCGGCAACTGCGCTGTTTAAGGACCGGGGAAGTAAATTCCTGAGTTTTGTTTACCCCGTCCGGAACGAGACGGAGGTCCGGGATTACAGGATGCAGCTGAAGGAACTGCATCCTAAAGCGGTTCACCATTGTTATGCCTACCGGCTTGATCAGGTGCGGTTCCGGGCCAGTGACGACGGAGAGCCTGCGGGAACAGCCGGAAAGCCGATCCTCAACACCCTCTATTCCCGTGAATTAACGGATGTGCTCGTGGTGGTGGTTCGGTATTTCGGCGGGACGCTGCTGGGCGTTCCCGGCCTGATCCATGCGTATAAGAGCGCCAGTGAAGCAGCTTTGGACGAAGCGGTTGTCGTAACGCGTTTTCGTACTACCCGGTACCTCCTGTCGTTCCCCTATGAAAAGATGAATGCCGTCATGAAGATTGTAAAGGAGATGGAGCTGTCTGCCGAACATCCGGTCTATGAACTGACATGCGGTTTGGAGGTGGCGGTCAGGGATACTTTAAAGGAACACTTCCTGGAGCGGTGTGCCGGTATCGGATCACTGGTGCTGACCGGACCCGCGGATGGGGATACGACTATTTAGGGAAAGGGCAGAACATTTTGCGGGGTGCGGTTGTTATGGACACAGGGGTATTTACCAAGTGATTTGAACAAATGGAAACAGAAGCCATCATTAACCGGGTAGCGAACAGCGGGATTGTATCCCTCGATCTGGAAGCATATTACCACCCGGGGGAGCGGGTTGTTTACGATATAAAGGACAACCTGTTTCAGGGATTAATCTTACGGGAAAAGGATTTCCGGGAATTTTTGAAAACACATGACTGGAGCCGGTATGAGGGGAAAAATGTGGCCATAACGTGTTCGGAAGATGCCATTGTCCCAACCTGGGCCTATATGCTGTTGGCGCTCCAGTTGGAACCCTATGCGCACCAGGTGGTATTCGGCGGGATAGATTCCCTCGAAGACGCTCTTTTTTACCAGGCATTGAACGGGATAGATGTTGAAGCATACCGCGATAAGCGGGTCGTCGTAAAGGGGTGCAGCAAGTTTCCGGTGCCCACTTCGGCCTATGTGGCGATTACCCGCAAGCTGAAGCCGGTCGTACAAAGTCTTATGTTTGGTGAACCCTGCAGCACCGTACCCCTCTACAAGCGCCCCAGGACCTGATCCGTCTCTTTCAGCAGGCGGAACGTCATCCGGTGATAGGGTGTCGGTCCGTATTCCAGCAAGGCCCTCCGGTGCTGCCGGGTCGGGTATCCTACATTACAGTCCCATCCATATTGCGGGTAGTGTTCAGAGAGCCGCTTCATAAGCCTGTCCCGGTAATTTTTGGCCAGTACCGATGCCGCGGCAATGGAAAAATAATGCGTGTCCCCCTTCACGATACAGGTGTGTGGAATCATGGGATAATTGATAAAGCGGTTCCCGTCGACGAGCAGGTGCTGCGGGGGGGTAGTAAGATGATCTACCGCACGGTGCATGGCAAGGAAACTGGCTTTCAGAATGTTGATCTGATCGATTTCGGTATGTGAAACTTCGGCAATTGACCAATCGACAGCCTCTCTCAGAATATCGGTTTCTATCTGTTCGCGCTGCTGGAAGGTCAGCTGCTTGGAGTCGTTCAGGAAGGGATGGGTATAGTCGGGGCGGAGGATTACGGCGGCCGCCACGACCGGCCCGGCGAGACATCCTCTGCCGACTTCGTCAAGTCCCGCTTCCACTAGAGAATGGTTATAATAAGATTTCAGCATTAATCTTCCAGGATATTGGTCATAAACGTACATTTGGCGCCGAGGGATACAATAAGGAATAAAATTCCCCAATACAGGTATACCCGGTAATAATCCCTGATTTCTTTGAAGCTGGTATCCCTGAACTTCACCTTTTCCAGCTGATTGATCTCGGCGAATACATTGGCGAGGGCCTTATTGTCGGTGGCGGCATAGTAGTGCCCGTTTCCTTCAGAAGCAATCCGCCGGAGCTCGTTCTCTGCTACTGCAGCAGTCTGAGGGGGGGCGAGGGAGTCGGAAGGGAGTCTCGGGGTAATTCTGCCGACCGCGATGGTATAGATCCGGATGCCATAGGCATAGGCAATCCGGGCCATGGTATACGGATCCAGGTTGCCGGATGTATTATCCCCGTCGCTGATCAGGATAATTACTTTGCTTTCACTTTTCGAATCACGCATGCGGTTAATGGCCACAGCCAGGGCACTTCCGATGGCAGTACCGGCTTCGGGGATCATTGACGGCTTGACATCGTTCAGGAACTGGTTCAATAGCTCATAATCAGTCGTGAGCGGGCAGAGGGAGTACGCTTCCCCGGCAAAAATCACCAGCCCGATCCGGTTTTGCAGCCTGCCGGCAATAAACTGCCGTGCCACCGATTGGGCTGCCGCCAACCGGTTGGGAAGCAGGTCCTTCTCCATCATCGAATCGGAAATGTCGAGCAGCAGTGTAATGTCAATTCCCTCCGAAAACCGGTCGGCTTTGGTCGTAACGGTTTGGGGACGAGCCAGCGCCAGCACCACGAAGAAAACACCGAGGCCCAGGAATACCGGCGTTACGAACCGGAGGAGCGTTACCCAGTCGGTCAACCTGCTTTTGTGAATAAAGCTGACCGTATAATATTGTTTTTCCTTCCGGTGCAGCACATGCCGCAGCCAGAACAACACCGGAATCGCCGGCAGTGCATAGAGAAAATAAGGGTGGTCCCAATGGTAGCTCCGCAGCAGGTGCCAGTCAAACCACCTGAGCGAAAGCCAGTCCATTGTATCCGTTAAAAATTCATCCGTCTGCATGCTGTCTCGGCCGGGTTATGCTTACTGGGTGGTGATGATTTCCTTCCTTTTCTGGAGGTACAATTTCTGGGCGATGGTATCCAGGATGAGCAGCGAGTTGCCGATATCCCGCGATTTGGTAAACCCATAGATAATTTCATCGATATCTTTGAGCGCAAACCGCAGGGAGTTATCCGGAATGCTGTCAGAAATCTCCCGGGTAGTAAAGGTGGTAAATGGTTGTTGTTCCAGGCGTTCCAGGTATTTTTTCCAGAGTACCAATGCGAGTTCAACGTCGGGAATGCTCTCTTTGTTTTTGGCATTGAGATAATGACGGTTAAAACTTCTGGTAAAGTCGCGATACCGCCGCCGCAGGCGAAATACCCGCCACTGTCGGTTGATTTTCTCCCCGAAAATCCAGTAAATGCCAAACCCCATCAGGCCGAGCAGACCCGTCAGGATAACGATCAGAGAGTAGTTTATCTGTTCCTTAACGGGAACAATTTCCATGGCGCTCTGAAATCGGAGGGTGTCGATTCCCTGACGGTCGACGGAAAGCCGTACCAACGCGCTGTCGGTAAGGGGGTAGACGGCTGTGCAATCTTTCCCATTCCACACAAAAACCGGAAGACTGAGCGTTATGGCAGGCGTTATTTCAAAGGAAATGAATTGGTAGACCGTACTGTCCAGGCTTCCGGTCGAATCGGTCCGGGTGTTGAAAATCTGTTGGGCCACAAAGGTGAAGGGAGAGAAATTAAAACTGGAGTCCGGAAAAAAAACTTCCTCATGCGGAGGATGACGGTAACTGAGTACATACGAGAAATCAACCCCCGTCCGTACGGTATCCTGCATAATGGCGCCTTTCGGAAGCGTTTGCCCCCACCCGGAAAGTACCGGTGATACGAACGCCAGCATACAAAACAGAACGGATTTTACAGAATAATGCAAGTGACTGAAGTTAATGTTTGGGACTTCCTTTTACATAACGACGTACTCTGAAAAGCCGGATCAGTGCAGGGATATAGTCGCCCGATGCCGCTACGGAAAGGTAGTCGGCCTTGTTTTGCCGGCAGAGTAATTCCAGGTCGGTCTTCCGCTTCGCAAACTCGTCGGTCAGAAAATTCCGGTAAAAGGGCGAAGAGGTATTCAGCCAGGTCCTTTTGCCGGATTCGATATCGACTACCGGGACAATCCCCAGTGAGGGAGGCTGTGTTTCCCGTTCATCGTTTACATGGATCACAATAAGGTCATGTTTTCTGGCCAGGGCTTTTAAGTGAAATTCGTATTGCGTATCGACAAAATCTGATATCAGGAAGATCAGGCTGCGACGGTTGAGTATATCGAGGGTTTGCAGGATGGCTTGGGAAAGCCGGGTTCCCAGCGACTTCGGCTTGATCTGGTAGAGGCTGCTGACGATCCGGTAAGCCTGTTTCATGCCTCCGGAAGGTTTAACGTAATGTTCGTTATGGTCAGAGAAGCAAAGCAGGCCGACCTGGCTGGCTTCCTTGATGGCGGCGAGCGTCAGTACCCCGCATATTTCTTTGGCCCTGTCGATCTTCAGCCGGGAAGGCGTTCCTACCAGTTGAGAGCCGCTGATATCGAGCAGGAAAAATACGGTTTGCTCTTTTTCTTCTTTGAAAATTTTAATATAGACCCCATGCCCTTTGGCAGACGTATTCCAGTCGATCGTCCGGATGTCATCTCCGTATTGATAAAGGCGCAAATCGGCAAAATCGAGCCCCGATCCTTTGAACACCGAATGAAAGTTGCCTTGCCGGGCATTATTCACCGCTTTACGGATCCTGATTTCATATCGGTGCAGTTTGGCAAGGAACTCTTTAAACATCGAATCTTTATTTATTTAAATAATTTTACGATTTTTGTCGGAAACCACACAAAGATAGGGCTTAATTAAAACCTATGCGAATTGTTAATTTAGGATTGCTGGTCTTGGTGTTAGCTTGCTCGAAACAGGACAAAGCCCCTAAAGAGATCATCGGGAAGTCCGAAATGGCATCGATTCTGGCCGATATCCATTTAGCAGAAGCAAAGGTTGCTACTATGGGGCTGAAATCCCTGGATTCTTCCGTAATGGTGTTCGCGAAATTGCAAAAGGAAATCTGGCAGAAATATAACGTGGATACGGCAAGGTATAATCAGAGCTACCGGTATTATGTTGCACGTCCCGAAGTGTTTGCCGGTATTTATGAAAAAGTGTCAGCAAGACTGGACAGTACGGTCGTAGCTGACAGCAGTCACATTGAAACAGATAAAAACCTACCTACAGATAAAATTGAAACAACACGTGAGTAACTCGGTCGTCATCATTCCTACCTATAATGAAATTGAAAACATAGAGGCAATTATCAGGAAGGTGTTCAGTTTGTCTGTTCCGTTTCATGTATTGATTATAGACGACGGCTCCCCGGACGGTACAGCCCAGGAGGTAATCAGGTTGCAGGCTGAATTTGAAGGGAGGCTGCACCTCCTCCAGCGATCGGGTAAACTCGGGTTGGGTACCGCCTATATTTATGGGTTTAAATGGGCGCTTGCGCAGGGGTATGCGTATCTCTTTGAGATGGACGCCGATTTTTCACATAATCCTGATGACCTGGTAAGATTGCATGAAGCATGCAGTAAGGACGGACACGATGTTGCGGTAGGGTCTCGTTATGTGACGGGTATCAACGTGGTGAACTGGCCGATGGGAAGAGTGCTGATGTCGTATTTTGCCGGGTATTATGTGCGGTTGATAACCTCCATGCCGTTTCGGGATCCTACTGCCGGCTTTGTCTGCTACCGCAGCCAGGTATTAGAGACGATTGATCTGGATAAAATCCATTTTGTCGGCTACGCCTTCCAGATTGAAATGAAATTCAATGCCTGGAAATACGGGTTTGATATCAAAGAGGTCCCGATCATTTTTACGGACCGTACGAAAGGGAATTCAAAAATGTCGAAGGGAATCTTCAAGGAGGCTGTTCTGGGAGTGATCAGCCTTAAGATCAGGAGCTTATTTAAACGGTATATCCCGCCGGCAGCTGCCGGCGGGATATAAGCAACCGGTTAGTTTTTATCCCACCAGACCCTGTCCTGGGTCATGAGATCGCTGCCTTGGGCTGCGGCGTTTTCAGCATTGGTACCCCGTTCGGTTTCCGGGTACATTAACCGTAATGGCCGGCCGGTAACTCCCGAGGCCGCCGTTGCCGGGAAATCGGGAAGGCCCAGACGACGGTAATCGTTCCACGCCTCGATGCTGCTGACACTGTTCAGCGAGAGCCACTTCTGTTCGATGATCCGGGCGATTTTATCCGGTGCCGCTTCGAAATCGACAACTTCCTGGTTCAGATAGGCAGTGAGTTCAGTGGCGGGAACTGAAAGGTAGTTAAAGGATTCAGCAATAGCCTGATCGTAAAACACTTTAGCAGTTCCGTTGAGCCATCCCCGCTGTGCGGCTTCGGCCTGCAGGAACAGGGCTTCGAATGAACTTAACAACACACTCGATTGGTCAAACTTGCTGAACAGACCCGTAGGGGCGCTGTTGTTTTCGTTTGGACCTTTAAAAGAGGAGGTGTTTTCACGGGAGTACTGCGGATCTCCCGCATTCGGGTTCCCGAAAATAACGCCGTTGTACTGGCCGTCTACGGCAACATAAAGACGGCTCAGCCGGGGATCGTTCCGAAGGGTGTATTGGTCAACCAGGTATTGGGTCGGACGGATGAAGTGGTAATTGTTGGTGGCGTTCCCCTGTACATCCCGGTAATAACTCTCCCAGAAAGGGTTGAGCTTGCCGCTGGTATTTTGATACCCCGGATTGATGAACGCATTTTCCCCCGTACCCAGGAAGCCGCTGCCTTCCTGGGTGATCCTGGCGATTTCACTTTGGATGGAAGCGGCGTTGGCCACTTCGCTTTGCCGGATCAAGGCACGCAGCTTAATGGTATTGCCGAATTTCGCCCATAGCTGCCGGTTCCCTTTAAACAGGACGTCGTCGACCCTGACACCGATTTCGGGAGAGTTCTTTACTTCCTGGATGCCCTCGGTAATAAGCGCCAGCGATTTTTCGTAAACGACCTGGCCGGCTTCGTAGTGCGGGGTGTTGAAATCGGTTCCTTTGGCGGCCTCGTCAAACGGGATGTTATTATAAACGTCGGAAAGACGCAGGAACAGCCACCCCTGCATGATTTTTGAGGTGCCGGAATAGAACAGATCTCCTGAGGCGGTAGCCTCTTCCTTGATCAGCTCAAAATACAGGAGGTTATTGAAACCGGTTTCCCAGACAGGAATGCCATCCCGTTGGTTGCGGATCCCCGGACCGTTGTACGTTTTGAGGTCGAAGAACGACCCGATGCCGTCATTGTTCGTCCCCCAGTAACCGCCCCAAAGCGCTCCGATCTGATTGAGTTGAAGCGCTTCCTGGTTGACGGTCGCTACCAGCGCCGCCGGGAACTTTGCGCTCAGGGGCAATGTCGGGGCGCCGGGTTTATTGGGATCTTCGTTTACGTCCAGAAAATTCTCACAGGACGTAAGCATCAGGAGTGAAAGAGTGGCGGCGATGATAAATGAGCCGGCTTGTTGTATACGCATGGTGTTTTACTTTAGAATTATCGGAGTGGTTAAAACCGGAAATTTACATTGAAGCCGTAGGTCCTCATAGGCGGGATCTGCCGGAAGCTGGAGTAACCATCCGTGTTGTTATAGAGGTATTCCGGGTCGCCCAAATCGTTGTCCTTGTGACGGACAATGAACAGATTGGTAGCAACAAGCCCGATGCTGGCTTCGCGGATAAACGATTGCTGTGCCAGCAGGGACGTAGGAAGCTGGTAGCTGACAGTCACCTCCCGAAGTTTAAAGAAGTCGGATTTGACTGCCGTATTGCTCTGGACCTCGCCCTGTTTTTTCCAGAATTCTTTGTTGGAGCTGGGTACTGCGTTGGTGTTGGGTACAAATACGCCGGGACTGGTTTCGACGACGGAGTTAGGCCAGACAAACGAATTGTCTCCCCTGCCATATTCGGCCGTAATGGGGTGCGTCCCGAATTCATACATTGCCGGTACTACTTCTGAGTACATCCAGGCGCCCAGGCGGGCATCAAACTGAGCGGCAAGACTGAATCCCTTGTAATCGAGTTTGGTATTGAAGCCCATCAGGTAGGGCGGGATCAGCGTTCCCAGGATCACATTATCGGTAGCAATGATCGGGTTGCCATCGGCATCTACCACTACATTCCCTTTTTTGGGATTGATATAGACCGGTGCTTCGGGCGTGCTGGCTTTGGATAGTTCTCCCTGGTAATCGCGTTTGTAATCGCTTACCCAAAGGCTGGGGTATTGCTCTCCTACAAAATTGTACGACTGGCGGAAGTTTGCCTGGAACCGGACATCGTTTTCGGCATAGAGCTCCTGTACGATGTTTTTGTTATGGGCAAAGTTAAAACCGAGGTTCCAGCGGAGGTTATCGGTCCGGACTACGTCTCCGCTGACGGTCAGTTCCACGATGCTGTTGGTAAGCCGGCCGGCATTGACATAGGCAGAATTGTAGCCGCTTGCCCGCGACACCGGCGCGTTGAAGATCTGTCCGTCGGAATCAGAGAAAATGTAGGCGCCCTCGATATTGAGGCGGTTGTTGAATAACCCGATCTGCGCTCCTGCTTCAAAGGATGTAACGAATTCCGGGCGGATATTGGGATTCGGGTTGGTGAGTGCCGGAAGGAAACCCGCCAGGTTGCCAAAGGGAAATCCGTTTGCCTGGGAATAGGTGTTGTTCAGCTGATAGGGAGTGAGCGTTACGTTACCGGTTTTGTTCCAGGAAGCATATAGCTTCAGGAACGAAAGATGGGAAACGTTCCGGAGCCCTTCGATCGCCTCGCTGGCAATAAACGAAGCACTGACTCCCGGATAAAAGTACGACCGGTTGTTTTTGCTCAGCGTGGATACCCAGTCATTTCTTCCGGTAAGCGTCAGGTAAAGGTAATTTTTATAACCGGTTACCAGTTCTCCGTAAGCTGCTACTGAACGTTGCTCGGTCAGTGTGGTCGACCCGGTCAGTTCTCCTACGCGGCTTCCCTGATTGAGGATATCGGCGTAAAGCAGGTTGCCGGCGCTCAGGTTATGGGTTTTGCGATAATCGGAGCGGATATTCTGACCGAGGAGTAATCTGGTAGAAATATCACCAAAATCCTTTTTGAAATTGAGGATCAGGTCGCTGTTCAGCCGCTGGTAGTTATTGCTGCCATCGTTGACGGCCCCGTTGGTATTGTTGGCACGGTTGGTCTGGAACTTCCGGGTATAGCTCCGGGTCTGGTCATTCAGGCTGTACATACCCACCCGGTAAAGGGCATTGAACCACTCGGCAAACTGATACTCAAGATCTATTTTACCGTTTACGATCTGCTGATTACTCTGGTCCCGGATATTGTCGATCAGGAAGTAAGGGTTCCGGACCCAGCTTCCGGCAGGGATAAAATAATTATTAAGGTTCCCGGGAGAATTGGGATCCTGCCAGTCTTTTATAAAATCGAAATCGAAATTGGCCGGCATCCGGTAGGCGCCGATCCAGGGGCCATCCGGTGTGATGTCTTTTTTATTGGAAACGTAATTGAGGTTATACGCTGTCTTTAACTTTCCGAAGGCGCGCGTACCGTTGAATCGCAGGTTGATCCGGGTGTTCTTGTCACGCGGCATGATGCCGGTTTGATTGACATGCTGCGCCGAAAGGAAATAGGTGCTCACCTCATCGCCGCCGGAAAAGGAAACATCGTTCTGAAGGTTCACGCCGGTTTGAAAAAGCGCGAGGCGGTTGTCGGTAGCAGGAGCCTGGTAGGGCAGTTGCGGTTGCTCGCCGTTAGGCAGCACAGGCCCCCAGTCTTTCAGGCTTCCGTCAAATGCAGGTCCCCAGGCTTCATGGGTTGTGGGGCTGTAAATTCCGTTGCTTCCCTGACCAAAGGTGGTTTGCGCTTTGGGCAGGAGGTATACATGGGAAAAAGTAGTGGTGTTGCTCAGCGACACTGTTCCACGGCCCTTGCGTCCGGTTTTGGTGGTAATCATCAGGGCGCCGTTTACACCCTCGGAACCGTAAAGAGCGGCGGCATTGGCCCCTTTCAGCACGGTAATGCTTTCGATGTCATTGGGATTGAGACGGCCGATATCGGGAATAGGAACACCATCGACCACGTAAATCGGGGCATTAGGGTTCCGGCCGTCGATCCCGGAGGTCCGCTGCAGGGAGCGCGTTCCTCTCAGGGTAATCTGGGCAGCCGGATCTACCTTACTGTCATACATGTTGATGCGTAAGCCGGCGACTTTGCTGGCCAGCCCGAATAGCGGGTTGACCGTTTTTCCCTGGTTAATCGTCTCGTTGTCGACTAGTTGGGCAGATGCTCCCAGCTCACGGGCGGACCGTTTGATCCCTAAGGCGCCGGTGACGATTATTTCGGAAAGCTGGTGAGTATCTTCACGGAGCGTAATCGTGAGCGGCTGCGCGTTATCGGTGATAAGGATTTCCTCCGGAAGGAAGCCGATAAAGGAAGCTACGAGGATTTCGCCCTTTTTGGCGTGCAACTCGAATTTGCCGTCTTTGTCGGTAATGGTGCCGCGGTTGCCGCCTTTCAGCGTGATGCTGGCTCCCGGGAGAGGCATGTGGCCGGAACGGTCAAGTACAACGCCGTGAATGGGGCGGTGTCCGCTGTGACGATCCTGGGCCGAAACGCTCATTGAAAAGGAGAGCGCAAGGAAGAGAAGAGATAGTTGTTTTAGCATAATTGCCTTACTTAATGAGAGTTGACTTTCTTTTCGTATGAAATTTATAGATTGTCTAAATAAGATTAACTTTGCAAAGGTATTATCTGTATTCATTCTAAAATGACAAATAAAGGAAAAACAATGACGGGATCAGGAGAAAAGACAAAGGCTGCCGTAAAGCGGCCGGCGGCTCCGGGTTTGGAAGTATTAAATCTTGAAAAAAGTCAATTTTGTTTTAACAAATGTCGTTTCCGGCTGGACCGGGCCGGGAGTTTCCCGGAGGTCTGCAGCGATAGGGACAGAGCCGTATACTTTGCAAAGGGCGCCGACGAGGGGGGGGCGATCATGGCCCATTTTCAGGGGCGGGCCGAGAAGGAGGTAATTGGTAAAATCATAAATGAGCATGGGATGGTTTTACTGGCGTTCAATCCTGGTCCTGCCCTGCGTATAGGCAGGGGATCGGAGGAATTTACCTTAAGCGCTTTCCGGCAATGCATCCGTTATCTGCCGGAAGGTACCTACCAGTTATACGGCGAGGGGCTGCTGGATGCCTACCTGCTGGGGGTGCCGCTCGATAAAACCCGGGAATTGCTTCCGGAAGGACACCCTTTGGAGGCGACGTTGCAGAATGCCGTTTCGGGTTCCCTGCCGGAAGGCGGCTTCGGCCCGCTCACCTCGGGCATGCAGACGATCCTGTATGAAACCAAAAAACACCTGGCCCGACCGGTCCCGCATACCTTGTTTCTCAGGGCGAAGCTTTATGAGCTGCTGTTCCTGCAGCTGGAGGTGGAATGCTCCGTCTGCGAGGGGGCGGACGGCGTAAAGGACGGGGACCGGCAAAAGGTAATCCTGGCCATGCAGATTATGACGCAGGATCTGGACCGGCTACCCTCGCTGCGTACCCTGGCGCGGGAGGTGGGAACAAATGAATACCATTTGAAAAAACATTTTAAGGAAGTGTTCGGAACAACGGTTTTCGGGTATCTGAACACCTTTAAAATGGAGAAGGCAAAAGAGATGATTGTAGATGGAAACGAGCCCATCGGTGAAATTGCCAGGCAATTGGGCTACCGGCATGCGACGCATTTCAGTGCCGCCTTTAAGAAGCATTTCGGGTACTTGCCACGGCAGATACGAAATACCGGTAACTAATGCGGCCGCAGGCTGGAACCGGGCCTGTTCAGTCAAAAAGGCGACTACGCCCTTCCGGGTGCAATCGCCTTTGTAAGGGTCGCTAATCGAAATTATGAAGCGGATCAGACCGGTGCTTTGGTCTGGCTCATTACTTCTGTTTGCTTCCGTATGGATTCCATGTGGATTAACTTGAACAACTCATCCACCAGATCGGGGTAGAGGTTGAGGCTTTTACCCCAGTCGGCCCGGGTTTTAAGCACCTCCCTGAACCGGTCCACCTGGTAAGCCGATACGTTATTATCTCTTTTATATTCTGCCAGCCGTTCGATGAGTGACATCCGGGCGGCCAGGTTTTCCAGCAGTTCACGATCCAGGTTATCGATTTTGGCCCGGATCACCTCAAGCTGTGACTGATAGTCGGTGCCGTATTCCTTATGGCGGACACTCAGCTCATGGAGCATACTGCCCAACGCCGCCGGTGTAAGCTGCTGCGAAGCATCCGACCAGGCATTGTCCGGGTCACGGTGCGATTCGATAATCAGACCGTCGTAGTTGAGGTCCATCGCACGCTGGGCGATTTCATACAAATAAGCCCGTTTCCCCGCCATGTGGCTGGGGTCTCCGATCACCGGCAGTTGCGGGAAAATGGTTTTGAGCTCAATAGCAATCTGCCACATGGGCGAGTTCCGGTAGCGTGTTTCCTGTGCATTGGAAAAACCCCGGTGGATAGCCCCTATTTTGCGGATACCGGCACGGTTAAAACGCTCGAAAGCACCAATCCACAGCTGCAGATCGGGGTTAACGGGGTTTTTAATCAGCACCGGCACATCTACGCCTTTTAAGGCATCCGCCAGTTCCTGAACATTAAAGGGATTCACCGTGGTGCGGGCCCCAACCCACAGAATGTCGACACCGTATTTCAGTGCCAGTTCGATATGCTGGGGGTTTGCTACTTCCACAGCTACCGGAAGACCGGTTTGTTTTTTAGCTTCCTGTAACCAGGGTAACGCAGGCTCCCCGGTCCCCTCAAAGCTGCCCGGCCGTGTGCGCGGCTTCCATACACCTGCCCGGAGTACGTTGGCATAACCTTCATTTTTAATCTGGGTAGCGGTTTCCAAAAACTGTTCCTCCGTTTCGGCGCTGCAAGGGCCGGCAATAATCAGGGGCTTCCCATCTGTTTCGATCCAACTGCTTAACGGAAGAATATCGAGAGTAGCTTTCATTGGTGAATTAAATGTTATCTGGCAATAATACAATAATGCTCACAATTTTGATCCGCTTTTCGCGCATTTTAAGGAATTGGAGTACCTTTGTTTCCTTTTTTACTGTGATTTGAGGTGCAAAGGTAATTATTTATAAAACAATAAGTTAATTAATCTCGATCTTTGCGCCCGATCCGGGCAAATAATTATATAAAAATTTGTAGTTTGTAAGAAAAGAAGCAATTTGCCCGAAGTGATTCTTTATAAAGGTCAACAGCTAATTGAAACGATCCAATTTATCAGGTATATATGGCTTCAATTAATAACGGGAATTACCGGACCCCTGTTTTTGATGATGTGGTCATTGCTTTTTCCGGAAGGTCAGATGCCAGTCTCAAAAAGACGTACGTGTTGTTCTACCTGATGAATCAGCCCTGGCTGGTTGCGCTGGGAACCTTCTTCATTAAGCTTGCATTGACCCTGCACCTGCCCGTACGCGGACTGATCCGCCGGACTATTTTCGAGCAGTTCTGCGGCGGCGAAACCATCGATGAGTGCCGGACGACCATCCGGACGCTGGGAGCGGCCGGAATCGGGACAATCCTGGATTATTCAGTGGAGGGGAAAGGCAATGAAGCTTCTTTTGACGCTACCCGGGAGGAAATCCTCAGGACCATTGCGCTGGCGGGACAATCAGCGGATATCCCGTTTTCTGTTTTTAAGGTTTCCGGACTGGGGGACGTGGCGCTGCTGGAAAAAGTTCAAAACGGAGAGGAGTTGTCAGCAAGCGAAACAAACGCATTCGACCGGCTAAAAGAACGGGTATACGCGTTATGTAAGTATGCGTACGATCAGGACGTGCGGATCTTCTTCGATGCGGAAGAAAGTTGGATTCAACAGGTAATCGATTCGTTGTGCTATGAAATGATGCGCCTTTTCAATACGGAAAAAGTAACTGTTTACAATACGTTTCAGTTGTACCGGAGCGATATGCTGGATAATCTGAAGGCCGCTTACCGGCAGGCCAGAAGGGAGAATTACCTGCTGGGAGGAAAGCTGGTCAGGGGCGCTTATATGGAAAAGGAGGGGGTACGGGCGAGTGAAAATCAGTACGTCAACCCGATCCATAAAAGCAAGGAAGAAGTGGATGCGGATTATCAGAAGGCTGTCGACTTTTCGCTGGAGCATGTCGAAACACTGGCAATTTGCCTTGGAACGCATAATGAGTACAGCTGCGCCTATTGTGCCGACCGAATGGAAGCATTGGGGATATCGAAAAATAACCCGCATGTTTATTTTGCACAGCTGCTCGGCATGAGCGACAACATTTCATTTAATCTTGCATCGGTTGGTTATAATGTGGCCAAATATGTACCTTACGGCCCTATTGACGCGGTAATGCCCTATTTATTCCGGAGAGCCGAAGAAAATACTTCCATCGCCGGGCAAAGCAGCCGGGAGTTCTTACTGGTACAAAAGGAAATACAAAGAAGAAAAATTAGCAGAACCTGATTAGTTTATGAGTGTAGCGAAGAATGCTGTTAAGTACCTGTTGTTCAGTTTATTGTTGATTGTAGTCGACCAGGTTACCAAATTGCTGGTACACTATTATATGGAGCCGGGTTTTCCGGGACAGCTTGTATTGATCGGGAATTGGCTGAAATTACATTATGTACTGAACCCGGGAATGGCTTTCGGGATGCAGCTGGGGCATGAATATGGAAAACTCCTGCTGACGTTATTCCGCCTGGGAGCCATGACGGTTATCGGCTGGTACCTCGTGCGGCTGGCGCTCAGAGGGGCTTCCCCGACGTTGTTGTGGGCGCTTTCGCTGATTTTGGCAGGTGCAGTCGGGAATGTGATTGACAGTACATTTTATGGGGTATTGCTGGGAAATGCTCCTTATGGATCGCCGACCCCCTGGTTTCACGGTCAGGTAATTGATATGATTTTCGTCGATTTCTGGGAAGGGTTCCTACCCGACTGGCTTCCCATCTGGGGCGGACAGTATTATTCGACTCCCATTTTTAATGTAGCGGATTCCTGTATTTTTATCGGGGTATGTATTATCCTGATTTTCCAGGGACATTTCGTTACGCCGGATGAAACAGAAACGGATGAAACAGACGGCGAAGAAGCGGACCACGAAGAAACAGCGGAAGAACCGGCATCCGGTGCTGTCACGGAGACAGCGGAGCCTGCCGGCGATGAGCAGCCGCCTGTTGAGCTTTCAACAGAGGAACCGGAAGGAAAAGATCCGGCCGGTACCGCCACTCCCGAAGACGATAAGCCCGAAACTACCTGACGCGGCTGTATCAGCGCCCGCACTTCGATGGTTCGTAATACCCTTCTACCGACAGCGATAGCAGTCCTTATTTTGTAAACAGGGCGAAGTCCTTAAACCGCTTTTTGATCGCGGCATCGGTGGCCACTTTTTTGTTTTCCCAATTGGCGTCCAGTTCCAGAGCAACAAGCCCTTTCACATTCATGGTTGCCTTGAACGCATCCAGCTTTGGAATGAAATCAGGATGAATCCGGGCTGTTTTGGAGGCGAACTCTCGCGCAAACGCGTCCCCTTTGGTTTGTATTTCGTTCTTTTTCTCCATCACGTAATTAAACCGTTCGAGCAGGTCTTTTACCGATTTCCCTACAACCTCGGTGGCCTCAAGTGTCCCGATGGTTGCGATGGAGGTGCCGCCGATCGTTGTTATCTGTGTCCTTAAATCGGGGTTGTTTTTGCCGATCACCGGTGATAAGCCGGTCGTTGCCCCGAGGCTTGCGCTCAGCACCGACCGCTGGCTTTTCCCCCTTTTGGCCCGCCGGTAATTCCGCTTCAGGTCGTTTTCCTTTTCGACCATCTGCTCCATGAGGTTCCAGGAAGAAACCATGGCCTCACGATAAAGATTATACAGATAGGCGTTGCGTTCGTCTTCGTTGATGGTGTTGCCGATCGCAAACTGAAATGTCTTTTCTTCTCTGTTCTGCGATTTGTCCAGCACAAAAAAAGTAATGTTAAACCGGACGGTATCCAGGGGTTCCTTTACAAAATCGTACCCCGGTTCCCAGATAAATTCATAATTGGTCTCTGTATTCTTAACCAGGGCTTTCTGCGGAATATTTTTATTGTCCGAGACAAAATTGAAACGGTAAATATCCTCATCGCCGTTCGGGTCGGAGAGAAAGAACTTTATGTTGATGATACTGTTCTCCTTCACCCGGTAAACAAAATTCTTGGGAACCACCGTGATCGTGGGGGCCAGGTCTTTTTGCGTCTGTTCCAGTTTAATACGCCCTTTTGTCCTGCCTTTAAAGGGCTGGTCTTCTACCCAGAAATCGACATAAGTATTCCCGGTTTTCAGGTTGTTGAACTGGGAAATAGAGGGTTCCCAGGTAAACAGGCCGGCTTCACTCAACTGCATCCCTTCCGGCAGCGTTTCCAGGACAGGAATAAAGACATACGTATCATTGTCCGGATCGGAAACCGATAACGGATCTATTTTATAGGTATTCTGGGTTTTATGCTGGACATAAAAAGGCTTCAGCTCATCCAGGACCGGGGGGCGGTTCACGTGCAATACTTTAAACACCACATCGTAAGAGGCCACTTCCTCGGCATCGTTTTTTGCTTCGAACAGCACCGCAACGGCAGCTGAATTGCTCAGGCGGTCGGCGATATCGTACGACGGTGTCCAGGTAAAGGTGCCCAACGAATCCAGGGTCATTCCCGGGGCCATTCCCTTGGTAATGGAAAAATGGTCTGCAGCGCCTTTCCCGCCGGTGGTCTGGAGCTGAAAACTGATGGTTTGGCCTTCCTGGATCGTGCTCCAGCCGTAATGTGTGGGGAGAATAAGCTTATACGGTACAGTAATCACCGGGCTGGTGGTAACGGATTCCGGGGCGGCATCTCCTTCCTCCGCAGGGGTAGCGGGAACATCCTGCGCGAAAGCGGTAGCAACCAACAGACTGCAAAGGGAGGACAATAACGATAAGAACAGTATGTTTTTTAAAGACATTTCGATGGATGTTAAAGGAACGCTCTGACCATGCCGGTCATGTTTCTTAACGTATTTTGGCTAATATAATTATTCCAATATGAATGAATTTATACGAATCGTGTAAATTCCAAAAGCGAGGCCTGGAAATCGCCTCGCTTTTACTCGTAACGTATTGACAGAACAGGGGTCGCCTTTTCTGCCGGTATCGCTTTATTTGTACAGTTATTATTTCGGTGTTGAAGCGGGAGCGGGGGTTGCCTGAGGCGTAACCCCTAACTTCTTCAACACCAAATCGGTAATATTGGTTTCTTCTGAGCCGGCGAAGAGGAGTACAGGGTTACCGACATTGCCGGTATCGCTGTTCAATATATACAGATAGCCTTTTTCTTTCCCTACCTCTTTGACGGCGTTATCCACCTTTTCCAGCAAGGGTTGCAGCAGTTGCTGCTGCTTGGTCCGGAAGGCCACTTCGGAGTTTTGCTGCAGTTCCTGGATCTCAGTTTGCAGCTTCTCCAGTTCTTTCTGACTGTCGGTCAGAAGTATTTCGCTCATAGAAGGGGCATTTTTTTGAAATCGTTCGTATTTCTCTTCAAATACCTTCATTTTTTCCTGAATTACTTTCTCCAATTGGGTCTTGGTCGTCTCCAGTTCACCCTGGATACGTTTCATATCCGGAAGCTGGCCAATAATGTACCCGGTGTTTGCATGCCCGATACGGTTCTGTGTTTGCGCGTTAGCTGGCAGTTGCGTGAACAATGTCAGGCTAAGAACGGCCAAAATCAACTGTTTCATTTTGTAATGCTGTTTTCCTTTATAAAAAAGAATAAAGCGACACGATCAGGCGGTTCGCTTTATCTCAATACTATATTTATTCCTTTATATCGATGGCCGGAAGCGTTACCTTATTTAGGAGTGGTTGCCGGCGCTGCGGGCTTGGCTTCCGCCTCGACTGCTTTGGGATCGACCCCTAACTTGGTAAGCACCATGTCGGTAACATTATATTCCTCGGATCCTACATACAGCAGGATCGGATTGGCATTCTGACCGGTGTCGCTGTTAATAATATACAGGTAATCGTTCTCTTTTCCCACTTCCTGAATGGCTGTATTGATTTTGGTCAGCAGGGGATTCAGAAGCTGTTGCTGCTTTTGAATAAGTGATTGCTGGGAATTAGTCTGCAGGTCTTCAATCGATTTCTGAAGATTCTGAAGTTCCCGCTCACTGTCCGCCCGGAGAACGTCGTTCATATTCTGAGCATTCTTCTGATATTTATCAAGCTTGTCCTGAAATTCTTTGATTTTGTCCTGAATGGTTTTTTCAAATTGTGCCCGCGTCACTTCCAGTTCACTCTGGATTTTTTTGGCATCCGGAAGCCGACCCAGAATGTGTTCGACATCGGTATAGCCAATTTTAGTGGGCGTCTGAGCTAGCAGAGGGGTTGAAAATGATGCAATTAGAGCTACTAACGCAAAAAGTGTTTTTTTCATTTGAAAGTTACTAAATGGTTTGTTACTGGTTTGGTTGTGCCTAACGGTTATTGGAAGCCGGCTGCGCTGGAGTGGTTGCCGGCCTTCCCGGAGTAGTCCTGCCGGCCGGTTGCTGTGATGGTGCTTGGACGGCAGCGCTGGCAGAAGGTTTAAGGTCAATGCCCAATTCTTCCAGCACATAGTCTGTATAATCATGTTTCGGATTGGTATACACCAACACAAAATCACTGGATTTATCAATTAACATATCCAGCTTACGTTGCGCCGCTACTTTCTCCACTGCCCGCTGCACCTTTTCCATCACCTCCTTCATAAGTTCTTTTTTCTTCTGAAAAAGCAGGCCGTTCATGCCGAAAACCTTATTGTTGTATTCACGCGTTTCCAACTCCTTTTCCCGGATCTCATGCTGCCTTTTTCGCTTCAGTTCATCCGTGAGCAATACTTCTTCCGCCATCAGGGCGCGCTGCATCCCGTCAATAGCTGCCAGCTTGTCCTGGATTTCGCGGGCCCAGTTTTCCGATAATTTATCAATCTCGGTCTGCGCCTTGGCATATTCGGGGAGTTGGCTGGTGATAAATTCCATGTCTACATACCCGAATTTCTGAGCGTACACACTGCTGCTGCCGATTGCGGACAAAAGTAGCAAAATTAACGTTCTATACATGCCAAGTACCTGATTTTTTGAAAGATAATAACGCTATACCTGAAAAAATAGTACCCCGGTCAGCGCAATTGCTGGCCGATTGTAAAATGGAACTGGCCGCCGCTCTTTTCGTTCCGGCCCTGGATTTTGTCGAATCCATATCCCCAGTCGATCCCGAGTAATCCGAAAGCCGGCATAAAGATCCGTGCCCCGACGCCCGCCGACCGTTTGATATCGAAAGGATTGTATTCGCGGTAGCTGCCCCAGTTGTTCCCTCCTTCCGCAAAGGTGAGCAGGAAGATGGTCGCCTGCGGGTTAAGGGAAACAGGATAGCGGATTTCCATCACGTATTTGTTGTAAACGACACCCCCTCCGTCTCTGGGAACAATGTTGTTCTGATTGGTCAGCGGCCCGATGGAGCGGTCTTCATAACCCCGGAGCGCAATAATATCCTGGTCGGCCATTACAAACATGCCTTGCCCGGCGAGCCCGGAGCCTCCGACAATAAACCTTCCGAACGGACTGATCCCGTTTCGGGCGCCGTAGTTGCCCAGGAATCCCATGTGAGCCCGCGTGTTCAGTACGAGTTTACCGGTAATGGTGGCAAACCAACTGGCATCAAACATCCATTTGTGGTATTCGATCCACTTGTATTTCTCAGTAAGATCCGCGTAGTCTGTCTTCCGGAAGGCCGAATAGGGAGGGGTTAAGGTGGCGCTCAGGCTGAACGACGACCCGCTTCTGGGGTATTGAAAATCGCTGAGCGTATTCCGCGATAACGTGGTATTGAACGTGATGTTATTTGAGTTTCCGTTATTGTAACCGATGGAAAAGAAATCAAGACTGTCCAGGGTATAACGCTGCAGCGACAAAGAGTGCGTGAGCTGCATAAAGCGGTCAGGCGCCTTGAGCCGTTTCCCGAGCGAAAAGGTAATACCGTTGTTGAAATAAGCGCCCCGGTACGTTAAAGACTGCCCGCCGCCGCCGAACATCAGGCTCGAATAATCGGTCATCCGATACACGGTGCGGGTAAGGGCTACCCCGAAGTTGATGGGTTTTTTGCCGCCCAGCCAGGGTTCGCTGAATGACAGGGAGTAGGTCTGGAACTGCCGGCCGTTAGCCTGGAACCGGACAGCCAGTTTCTGGCCGTCTCCGGAAGGGAGCGGGCGCCAGGTAGAACGGTTGGGAATATTCCGGATCGAAAAGTTATTGAAAACCAGTCCGAGCGTCCCTACAAAACCGATGTAACCTCCCCATCCTCCGGAAAGCTCAATCTGGTCAGACGGTTTTTCTTCTACCGTATACTCGATGTCCACGGTGCCGTCGGCCTGATTGGGTACCGGGTTGATCTGGATTTTCTCCGGATCAAAATAGCCCATCTGTGAAAGCTGCCGCTGCGTGTTGATTAATTCGGTCTTGCTGAACTTCTGCCCGGGCAGGGTAAATAATTCCCGCAGCACTACCCGGTCGCTGGTTTTGGTGTTCCCGTTCAG
The DNA here is from genome assembly GCA_040394475.1 of Telluribacter humicola. Lineage (GTDB taxonomy): Bacteria > Bacteroidota > Bacteroidia > Cytophagales > Spirosomataceae > JBEBSD01. Next base: position 69,435 of record JBEBSD010000025.1, read on the forward strand.
GACAATCCGGTTGATGGTGGCCTGTTTCCCTTCAAACATGCGCATCTCGATGTCGATCGAGTCTCCTTTTACCGATTTCTCCACCGGCGTCACACGGAAATACAAATAACCGTCATCCATATAGAGTGAACTTACATCGCCGCCGGGAATCCCGTTTATTTTTTTATCCAGTTCTTCCGGGTCATAGACGTCTCCTTTCGAGATTCCCAACCGTTGGCTTAAATAGCCGCTTGGCCACAGGTAGTTGCCGTTCCATGAAATATCGCCGTAATAGTATTTCGGGCCTTCTTCAATTTTAAGGGTCACCTGGAGGGCTTCCCCGTCTGTTGCTTTGGCCACGGTGTCCCATTCTATGGTGGCGTCCCGGAAACCGTTTTTCCGGTAGTAAGCAATCAGCTTGTCTTTGTCTTCGTCGTATTTCTTGGGAATAAACTTGGAAGGCGCCCAGAAACGGTAGAAAATCTTTTCCTTGGTGCCCTTCAGCTTCTTCTTAAGCTTGGCATCCGATATTTTCTCATTGCCGTCGATGTTTATTTTGGAAATACGGACCTTCTTGCCCTTGTGAACAACGAAATTCAGGGTCGCCTGTCCGCGGCTCGAGTCGGGCAGCTGGACCGCCTTCACGGTCGTGTTGTAAAACCCCTTATCTACGTAATGCTTCTTGATGACCAGCTGGGTGTTTTTAATAATCGTCGGCGTAATGACACGTCCTTTAATGAGCTTTACCTTATCGTTAAGGGTTTCTTTTTGTCCTTTTTTGACGCCGGAAAAAGTGACCTGGTACAGCCTGGGACGTTCTTTGATATGAATATTCAGCCAGATTTTTTCTCCCTCGACCTTGGTCGCCTGGATTTCCACGTCATCCAGTGTCCCGAAATCCATCATTTTTTTAATTGCGGAAGGAATCGGCAGCCCCGGGATCCGGATTTTGTCACCCGTGTGCAGCCCTGAAATGGAGATCATCGAATTGGGGTCCAGGAACTGGGTACCTGAAACGGTTATTTCCACGATCTCGTATTCTTTGGGATTGTTATAATCGAGCAGGCCGGTACTGACAGGCGCTGCTTCCGGCGCTGCCGTGCGGCTTCCCAATCCCACACGCTGCCCGCTGGCATGGTGGAGCGCCGTGAGGCATGCCAGTAGTAAAAAGCTGTACTTCATCCAGGAGGTATTACCGGGTATTTTTTTGATAGACATAAATTATGCTTTTGTCACGGTTTCCTTCACTTGTTCACTCGTCTTTCCAAATCGCCTTTCACGGTGCTGGTACGATAAAATGGCCTTATACAAGTGATTTTTGCGAAAATCGGGCCATAAGAGGTCGTCATAAATATAAAGCTCTGCATAGGCAAGCTGCCACAACATAAAATTGCTGATACGGTGGTCGCCTCCTGTGCGGAGCATGAGGTCAACATCAGGATATCCGTGGGTAGACAGCCGGCTGTTGATCAGATGTTCATTTACGTCTTCGGGTTGCACGGAGCCCGAAACAATTTCCGAGGCAATCTGCCGGGTTGCCTGGACAATATCCCATTTGCCGCTGTAACCCAACGCGAGCGTCAGGACAAGCCCGGTGCTGCCGCTGGTTTTGTCGATGGCCGTCAGCAGCTCTTTGGCACAACTGGCAGGCAGACGGTGAATATCGCCGATCATCGCAAGACGAACATTGTTTTTCAACAGTGTGGGCAGTTCTTCACGGATGGTGTACACCAATAACTCCATGAGCGCATTGACCTCATACCGGGGCCTTCCCCAGTTTTCTGTTGAAAAAGCATAGAGGGTCAGGTATTCAATGCCTAGTTCGGCACATCCTTCTGTTACTTCCCGTACGGATTTAATGGCATTTTTATGCCCGAAAACCCTTGCAGCTCCCTGTTTTTTTGCCCAGCGCCCGTTCCCATCCATAATCACGGCAATATGCTTCGGGAGATTTTTACTGTCAATCTGCTCCTTCATTAACAATAGTTGACTTACATGCTACGGGCATGGTCAGTATCCGGTTGATTCGTTTTTGCATCGTATTCACTACAAAGGCTTTTCCCCTTTACACATTTCCAAGAGCTTCTGAATTTATTAGGTTTTCGGAAATTTCTGACAAAAATAAAATGCAAATCCAAAAATGCGGTGCAAGTTAGGAAGAAGAATTACCTCTTCAAAATGTATAACAAAAGGATTTCGTAGTATTGGGCATCCAATTCGGAGGAGTCGCCCGGGATCATGCGTAAAATCGGGCTCTCCAAGGGTGAGCCCGCCGCCGTTTTGATGCTAATGGAAGCGCGGCCGGGAACGACCGGTGCAGGGCAAAACCGACGGGGAAAGGAGTTAAACCGATGAGCGCCACGGGCGGAAAGCGAGGGTCTCTATTAATTTCAGCAGGCACTTACCGGTTTTCCATACGGAATTAGCTAATTTTACGTTGCAATAAACAGATTACGGAATAAATTTATTAACCAGATTGAACCGGATTCGTGCCTTTCTCGGGAAGTTGACTGGAGTGCCGACACTTGTGGGGGTCATTGCGGGGTTGCTGGTGTCTTCCTGCTCGCAGTATAGCCAAAAGCCGATGAGCGTGGCGTTTCATAACCTTTCGGCCAATTACAACGCGTATTTTATCGCAAAGGCCAATTTAGACTCGGCAGAACAGCGGATGGCGGCCGCTTATGAGGAGAATTATAACCTGATGCTGCCTATCCTGCTGCCCATGGATTCGGTCCTGGCCATGTCCTCCCGGGAATACCTGGAAGATGCGATCAAAAAAGCATCTATCGTGGCCGAAAAACATCAGAACAGCAAGTGGCTCGATAATAGCTATACCTTATTGGGAAAGGCCAGGCTGTATCTGGGCCAGTGGGAAGACGGGGTGGAGGCGCTCCGGTATGTGTTTTCGAAAAGTGAAGATGCAGCCGATAAGAATGAGGCGCTGACCGTGCTGATGAGGGCTTATATCGAACGAAAAGAATTTGCCAATGCGTTGAGCGTATCCGAATATTTACGGGAGCAGGCGCTGAACAGCGAAGCAACGATCGAGTTTTACCTTACCAAAGCTTATCTGCACCAACGGACGGAAGAATACCTGACGGCGGTCGCTATTCTCGAGGAAACCCTGCCGTTGCTTGGAAAATCGCCGCGTAAAGCGCGTCTTCATTACATCGCGGGCCAGCTTTATGATGCCCTGGACCAATATGGCCTGGCCAATAAACATTACAGCAGGGTTGCTAAAAACAAACCGCTTTACGACCTGGCTTTTTTTGCCGGCATGAATGCGCTTCAGAATAAGGCATTGCTCCATACCGGGCTTACCATTGAAAAGGTAGGGTTCGCCAAAATGCTGAAGGATCGTAAGAATGCGGACCTCAGGGATAAAATTTATTATACGATGGGGAAGGTTGCCGAACAGAAAGGAGATTACCTCCAGGCGCTTCAGTACTTCCAGACATCCGTTAAAACGCCGGGTGCGGATACCAAACAAATCCCGTATACCTACATGGAGATGGGGCGGATCCACCTGGAGCAGCTGGAGTATTACGAACCTGCCAAAGCATATTTCGACAGTGCTATGGCCCTCCTGCCGGCAAGCGAGCCGGCGCACAAATCGTTGACCGAGCGTAAAAACGTGCTGGACCAGTTTGTGGCGCAGCTGACGATTGTCCGTACCGAAGACAGCCTGCAGCAACTGGCGGGGCTGAGCCCGGATCTGCTGGAAGCGCGGATCGACGGGATTATCGAAGCGGATCAGGCGGCACGGAAAAAAGCCTATGAAAAGGAACAGGCGGCGCTGGCTGCAGCCAATGCCCGGGGAAACGAACCTGCGTCTCCCGTGACAGGCCCGAGATGGCTCCTGTATGACCCGGCGCAGGTGAGCCAGGGGAAAAGTGAATTTACCGCCAGATGGGGAAACCGTAAGCTGGAAGATGATTGGCGCCGGCAGAACCGGACAGGACGTTCTTTTGCCGGAGACGGTGCGGTCGCCGCAACCGATTCAACAGCCGCCGGGCCGGAAGAGGTAGCTGCCGGTTTCCGGGAGATTGCGAAAAATTCGGAAGAATGGCAAACCCTGCATCAGGATATGAAGCGGATGATCCCGCTGAGCGATTCGGCTATGACAGCCTCGCATGAAAGAAAGGAAAATGCGTTGTATTCTCTGGGGAAGATTTACTGGATTTCCTTTAACGAATCGAAAAAAGCATTGAGCGCTTTTGAACGCCTGCTGCACGATTATCCGCAGACGGAATACCGGCAGGAGGTCTATTACCTGACCTACCTCTGCCTCCCCGAAGGGGACCCTTCGAAGGACCTGTGGCGGGACCGTCTCCTGGCGGAATTCCCGACCTCAACGTATGTCAGGTTTCTGAGCCAATCGGCCACGGATAAACCGGATAGCCCTGCCAATGAGGTGTATGAGCGGATTTATGAATTGTATGCCTCCGGGCAAAACCAGGAAGCCATGAAGGCAGTCGATAATGCACTGCCCTTGTACCGCGATAACCCTATTGCCGACCGTTTTGCCCTGCTCCGCTTGTTTATTATAGGAAAACTGGATGGTGTCGAGGCCTATCGGACCGCTATACTGGAATTTATGCGCCTGTACCCCGAGAGTAGTTATATCGATCGTACACGCGAGATGCTTGCGGTGGCGGAGCAGGCAGCCTTATTACCGAGAAACTAGATTATTATTGCCGATTATATCGTCTTTGTTATGTTTGAAATGTTGCCGGGAAAATACCGACGTACAATTAAGTCTTTTTGGAAGTTTGCCATTTTCGGATTAGTGTTTTTTGTCCTGTACATTGCTGCGGTCCGGTTTAATTTTTTCTGGTTGTTCGGTCCGATGCCGGACCTGAAGACCCTGGAAAATCCCAAAAACGAGTTGGCATCGGAGTTGATTTCGGAAGACAATCAATCGCTGGGGAAATACTTTATTGAAAACCGGGCAGCGGTGGAGCACGACCAGGTGTCGCCCAAGCTGGTAGAGGCGTTGCTGGCCACGGAGGATGTCCGCTTTCTGAAACATTCGGGAATTGATCCCCGGAGTCTCCTGCGGGTAGTGCAGGGGGTGCTTACCGGAAAAACCAGCTCGGGGGGAGGCAGCACGCTTACCCAGCAGGTAGCCAAAAACCTGTTCCGCACCCGGACGAAAGAATACCAGGGCTTACTCGGGAAGGTTCCCTTTGTGCGGACCGTTATTAATAAAACGAAGGAGTGGATTTTGTCGGTGATCCTCGAGCGGAAATACACCAAGAAGGAAATCCTGATGATGTACCTGAACACGGTTTCGTTTGGGAACAATACCTATGGAATCAAGGTGGCGGCCAGAACGTATTTCAACAAGGATACCTGGGACCTGAATGAAACCGAGTCGGCCCTGCTGGTCGGGATGCTGCAGAACCCGACGTTCTGGAATCCGCTCCGGTTCCCGGACAGAGCGTTGGTCCGGAGAAATACCGTATTGAGCCAGATGAATAAATACGGGTATATGGAGGATGTCACGTTTGAACAACTCAAGGAGCAGCCGCTGGGGATTAATTTCCGGGTGGAAAGCCATATCACCGGACCTGCCCCCTATTTCCGGGAAGCCATGAAGACCTATCTCCGCGACTGGCTGGCTAAATTCAATGCGGATAACGGGACGTCGTACGACCTGTATACCAGCGGGCTGCGGATTTATACGACCATTGACTCGCGGATGCAGCGTTATATGGAAGATGCCGTATTTGAACACATGAAACAGCAGCAGCAACTGTTTGATGAACACTGGAAAGGACGAAATCCCTGGATCGACCGGAATGGCAAGGAAATTCCGGGCTTCCTCGAAACGGCGGCCAAGCGGTCGCCGCGGTTTATCAGCCTGAAAAAGGACCTCGGAGAAGAAGAGGCCTGGAAGGTGATGAAGAAGCCTTATAAGATGAAAGTATTTACGTATGAGGGTGAAAAGGAGGTGATGCTGAGTCCGATGGATTCGATCGCTTATTACAAACGGTTTCTACGGACCGGCATGATGTCGATGGATCCGAATAACGGGCATGTGAAAGCGTGGGTAGGTGGTGTCAACTTCAAATATTTTAAGTATGAGCACGTAAAGCAGGGAAAACGGCAGCCGGGATCTACTTTTAAACCGTTTGTCTACCTGGCCGGATTGGACAAGGGTATTTTTACCCCGTGCTCGCATGTGGTGGACGAACCGATTTATTTCGGGCCGCAGGACGGTGTGCCGGGTGGCTGGAGTCCTAAAAATTCCAACGGCAAGTTTTCCTATGCCCACTTGTCCCTGCGGCAGGCGCTGGCGCAATCGGTCAATTCGGTATCGGCCCGGATTATTAAAAATGTGGGAGCTAACGCGGTGGTGGAATACGCCCATCGCATGGGCATCACCAGCGACCTGGAAGCCAAGCCGTCGCTCTGCCTGGGGATCAGTGACGTGTCGGTTTACGAAATGGTGGGGGCGTATGCCAGCTTTGCCAACGGAGGGAACCGTACCGACCCGTTGACCGTTCTCCGGATTGAAGATCGTTTCGGGAATCTGCTGCAGGAGTTTTTCCCAAAAGCCAACCAGGAAATCAGTGCGGCAACTGCCTATAACATGATCTACCTCATGCGGGGAGCCGTGGAAGGCGGGACTTCCTCGAGTCTGGCACGCTATGGGGTAACAGCCGGAAATGAAATAGCGGCCAAAACCGGAACCACCCAGAACCAGTCGGATGGCTGGTTTATGGGGATCACCCAAAACCTGGTTTCCGGGTTATGGGTCGGCGGAGAAGACCGGAGTATCCACTTCCGGACACTGGCCCTCGGCCAGGGTGCCCGGATGGCGTTGCCGGCCTGGGGAGCCTACATGCAAAAAGTCTACAGCGACCCGACACTGGTCAGCTACGGGAAGGCCCCTTTCCGGAAACCGGACAATTACTTTATGGATTGCGGAGGGATGGATAGCGACAGCACGGACACCTACATCCCGCCTTCCCGTGCGGAAGACGAAGGATTGTTGTTCTAGGGCTTTCCGCAGCGCTCAGTCCCGTAACCGGATTTTCAGGTTTCTGCTGAAGGTCGCACCGGTCGTGCCCAGATAGGTGGCAATGTATTGGTCGGGAATGCGGCGGAAAACCGAGGAGGGACGGGCCAGGTAATGTGCAATGCGTTGTTCGACAGAAAGGTATTTGAACATTTTTATCTGTTCCCCGAAGCTGATGAGCTGCTGCTCCAGCAGCTGGATCGTCAGCGCTGCAATACAGGCATCAAGCAGGAGAAGCTCCCGGTAACTTTCATAGGACAAAGAATAAACATGGCAATCTTCGAGTGTTTCAAGAATTTCACCAGAAGGTTGCTGCCGGAAAAAACTTGCCGCAATGCAAACCACCTCGCCATCGGCGATTAACAGGGAAGTAATGTCGTCTTCTCCCTTCGTATAATAGGTTCGCATCACCCCTTTTTCAATAAAGTAAATAGTGCGGCTCACTTGGCCGGGAGTTATCAGCGTTCGTCCTTTGGGAATCACATACGGCTGAAAACCCGCCAGCAGCGCCTCCTTTTCAGGTGATGGAGCAATGTTGCTGATAGCTTCCAGTATCCGCTTTAAGGGTTTTGTATTTTCCATAACAGCTAGTTGTCAATGGAGATCCGGCTCGTTGTAGGCTTGTCAGGTGACAATCTAAATTATTGTCGTACGACAAGTTAAATTCTTGTTGTAGGGCAATATAGTTATTTAAAGGATAAGTTTAACCTTGTTAAGGTGTTTTCTGTTACCTTTCCATTTACCTCCATCAACACCCATTTAACGGAAATCCGTATGAAAAAGCAACTTTTTATGATCCTGGTGGGAGCGGCCCTGGCATCGAACAGCTCCGGTCAGCCGGTAGACCGAAATGAACTCCGGGTCGGCGTCGGTTGGCAATCCACCGAAATGGCTGCGTACGAAGTGGCCCTGAATACATTTTCCGTACTCTTTCTGCAGGAAAGAAGCCGGGCCTATCCGCGTTCCAACGGTATATATGTTACCTATAAGAGAAGGAGCTCCCGGAAATTCGCTTTGGGATTTGCATCCGGGCTTACCTTTAACAAAACGGAAAAAGGATTATTCAACTCCGATTGGAAAACGCAGGTATATGATTATGCCGGCGCCATGGTTGCGGTAGAACCTACGTTTACGTATATGGAAAATGCTACGGTGTCGCTCTATGCGGTTACTGGTTTGGGAGGTGTTTTTATATTCGACCGGAGAAATCCGGCTACGAACGAAAAACGAACCCCTTTCGTTACACTCCAACTGACCCCGATCGGCATCCGCTACGGCAGAAAAGTAGGTGCATTTGCCGAACTTGGCTACGGGTATAAAGGGATTGTGAATTTCGGGATCAGTACTAAATTCTGACAAAATGGAAATTTGATAGAGAAGCTGCGCAGCGGGCATTTTAACACGGAGTTTCACAGAGGGCATTTTAACACGGACGTACACAGAGGGTTTTAACACGGAGTTTCACAGAGGGTGTTTTAACACGGAGTTTCACAGAGGGTGTTTTAACACGGAGTTTCACAGAGGGTGTTTTAACACGGA